>NZ_JAHBYG010000009.1 GCF_019636075.1 Ferrovibrio sp. | reverse complement strand
CCGCGAAGGCGGCCGCACCGTCGGTGCAGGCGTCGTCGCTTCCATCATCAAGTAAGGGGTATCCAAGTTACCCGCGAGTGCAGGGGCGTAGCTCAACTGGCTAGAGCACCGGTCTCCAAAACCGGGGGTTGGGGGTTCGACTCCCTCCGCCCCTGCCAGCGCGGTACCAGCCTCCCGGCCAGGGTGAAAACCCTGCGGCCGGGAATGGCATGATAAGGCACTACCTAAGGCACTACCGCCGGAAATGGCGTGAAAGCCTGCAGCCGGAAACGGCATGAAAGGTTGAACGGTTAGAATTATGGCGAAGACCAATCCCATCGAGTTTCTCCGCCAGGTGCGTCAGGAGACCTCCAAGGTCACCTGGCCCACCCGCAAGGAAACCCTCATCACCACCGGCATGGTGTTTGTGATGGGCCTGGTTGCCGCGTTGTTTTTCTTCCTGGTGGACTCTGTGCTCCGCTTCGGGGTGCAGTTCGTTCTGGGTTTGGGGAGCTGAGCCGATGGCTAAGCGTTGGTACATCGTTCACGTCTACTCGAACTTCGAGAAGAAGGTCGCTCAGGCCTTGCGCGACAGCGCTGCGCAAAAGGGCATGTCCGACCTGATCGACGAAGTGCTGGTGCCCACCGAGGAAGTGGTTGAAGTGCGCCGCGGCCAGAAGGTGAATGCCGAGCGCAAGTTCTTTCCCGGCTATGTGCTGGTGAAGATGGATCTCACCGACGAAACCTACCATCTGGTGAAGAACACCCCGAAGGTGACTGGTTTCCTGTCGTCGGGCGGCAAGCCGTCGCCGATCACGGAAGCCGAGGCGCAGCGGGTGGCCAACCAGGTCAAGGAAGGCGTCGAGCATCCCAAGCCGAGCGTGGTTTTCGAGGTGGGCGAGCAGGTCCGCGTGGCGGATGGCCCCTTCACCTCCTTCTCCGGCGTGGTGGAGGAAGTGGACGAAGAGCGTGCCCGCCTCAAGGTGGCTGTGTCGATCTTCGGTCGCGCCACCCCGGTGGAGTTGGAATACAGCCAGGTCGAAAAGGCCAGCTAAGTTTTGTGAAATTCCGGTCGCTGCTTGAGAAAGCATTTGACCAGCAGACCGCTGGGGCTTATAAGCGCCGGCTTCCGGGGGCCTTGAGGGCCGCCGGTACACTGTGTGGGAGATGGATGGGGCCAGTTTCGCCAGGCCCAGGGTCGTCGCACCACGCAAACTCCAACGGGAGAGAAATTCTCCCAACAGTATAAGGAGTTACAGGATGGCGAAGAAGATTGACGGCTATATCAAGCTGCAGGTGCCGGCCGGCAAGGCCAACCCGTCGCCGCCGATTGGCCCCGCGCTGGGCCAGCGTGGCGTGAACATCATGGAATTCTGCAAGGCGTTCAACGCCCTGACCAAGGATCTCGAGCCCGAGATGCCGATCCCGGTGGTTATCACCGTGTATTCGGACCGCTCGTTTACCTTCATCACCAAGACCCCGCCGGTGACCTACTTCCTGAAGAAGGCCGCCAAGATCAAGTCCGGCGCCAAGCTGACCGGCCGCGAGAAGTCCGGTTCGGTGACCATGGATCAGGTGCGCGAGATCGCCAAGGCGAAGATGAAGGACCTGAACGCTCATGATATCGAGGCTGCCTCGCGCATGATCGTCGGCTCGGCCCGTTCGATGGGCCTCGAAGTCACCGGTCAGTAAGGGGAGATACGATCATGGCAAAGCAAGGCAAGCGTTACGCCGCCGTTTCCAAGACCGTGAACCCGGAAGCCCGTTACGACGTGGATGCCGCGGTGAAGCTGGTGAAGGCTGCGGCCAAGGCGAAGTTCGATGAGACCATCGAAATCGCGATGAACCTCGGCGTTGATCCGCGTCATGCCGATCAGATGGTGCGTGGCGTGGTGACCATGCCGTCTGGCACCGGCAAGACCGTGCGCGTGGCGGTGTTCGCCAAGGGCCCGAAGGCTGAGGAAGCCAAGAAGGCCGGTGCCGATCTGGTGGGCGCCGACGACCTGGCCGAAATCATCAATGGCGGCAAGATCGAATTCGATCGCTGCATCGCCACCCCGGACATGATGGCCGTGGTGGGCAAGCTTGGTAAGGTGCTGGGCCCGCGCGGCCTGATGCCGAACCCGAAGCTGGGTTCCGTGACCATGGACGTTGCCGGCGCCGTGAAGGCGGCCAAGGGCGGCCAGGTGGAATTCCGCGTCGAGAAGGCCGGCCTGCTGCATGCCGGCATCGCCAAGGCGTCGTTCACCGAAGACCAGATCCTGGTCAACGTGAAGGCCTTCATCGATGCCGTGCTGAAGGCCAAGCCGACCGGCGTGAAGGGTCATTACGTGAAGAAGATCGCGCTCAGCTCCACCATGGGGCCGGGCGTGCGCGTGGAATTGTCGAGCGTGCTCGGCGGCGGTGCCGATAAGGCGGCTGCCTAAGTTGTTCGACTGCGAGTAACCGGGATTGCTTCGGCGATCCCGGCGGTTCTCCGCAAGGAGGGCCATCCTGTCCGAGACTGCGGGTATCTAAGGCATTTCGGTGCCGCGGATGTAATGGATTTCCGCCTGCATAGACGGGGAACAGAGACTTCCGAGGAACCGGCCTGGTTCCAAAAGAAGGTTCGAGCCCTGGGACAGGCGAACCGGACGTATCGGTTCGCCGTGAGACGTGAAGTCGAGCGTCGAAACGTGCGTCCAAACGCAACCGGGTCGGGATGGTCCCGATCCGTTGAGGGAGACGAGCAGTGGATCGTTCTCAGAAACAGGAACTGGTCGGCGTGCTCAACCAGGTGTTCGCGAACACCCAGGTTGTCGTCGTTACCCAGAATACCGGTTTGACCGTGGCTCAGGTAACTGATCTGCGCCGTCAGATGCGGGCCGCTGGGGCCAGCTTCAAAGTCGCTAAGAACCGGCTTGTCTGCCTTGCCCTCGAGGGCACGCCCTACAAACCCCTTGCCAAGTATTTCAAGGGGCCGACCGGCATCGCTTACGCAAATGATCCGGTCGCGGCCGCCAAGGTCGCCGTGGAATTCGCCAAGAAGAACGACAAGCTCGTTATCGTTGGCGGCGCCATGGGCGAAACCGTTCTGGATGCCGAAGGCGTGAAGACCCTGGCCAGCCTGCCGTCGCTCGATGAGCTGCGCGGCAAGCTGATCGGTCTGCTCCAGGCACCGGCCACCAAGGTGGCGGGTGTGGTGCAGGCTCCGGCCAGCCAGCTTGCACGTGTGTTGCAGGCTTTCGCCTCGAAGGAGTGAGGTGGCGCGAGCCACGACGTGAACCAGTAACCAGGTATCGAACCTATTAGGAGACTAACATGGCTGATTTGAACAAGATCGTCGACGAGCTGTCGCAGCTCACCGTTATCGAAGCTGCCGAGCTGGCCAAGCTGCTGGAAGAGAAGTGGGGCGTTTCCGCTGCTGCTCCGGTTGCCGTGGCTGTTGCCGGCGGCGGCGCTGCCGCTCCGGCCGCTGAAGAGAAGACCGAGTTCAACGTGATCCTCGCCGATGCCGGCGCGAACAAGATCAACGTGATCAAGGAAGTGCGTGCCATCACCGGCCTGGGCCTCAAGGAAGCCAAGGATCTGGTGGAAGGCGCGCCGAAGGCCGTCAAGGAAGGCGTCAACAAGGACGACGCCGCCAAGATCAAGGCTCAGCTGGAAGCTGCTGGCGCCAAGGTCGAAGTCAAGTAATACACCGCGTAAGGTGGCGGGAAGGCGTCGGCATGGCGCCTTCCCAAAACCACTGACTGCCATATCTTACATGCCCCGCCCGTCGCGGTAGTTCGACGGACAGCTTTTCGGTAACCGGACACTGGGCGCGGCGATCGCCCGGCGGGATCATGGGCCCGCGAAATTCATCGCTTGTCCGGTTTGCCGCGCGGCGCGCGAATATTTCGCGTTGCTGCCTCTTTGGATCTGGAACAGACATGACCGACACTGGACTGGCGCTCTCCTTCACCGGCCGTAAGCGCGTGCGCAAGAGCTTTGGCCGCATCCCCAGCATCACCACCATGCCCAACCTCATCGAGGTTCAGAAAAGCTCCTACGAGAGCTTCCTGATGATGAACATGGTTGCGGATACGCGGCCCGATGCCGGCCTGCAGGGCGTGTTCAAGTCGGTTTTCCCGATCAAGGATTTCTCCGAAACCTCGTCGCTGGAATTCGTGAAGTACGAATTCGAGCCGCCGAAATACGACGTGGATGAGTGCATGCAGCGCGGCATGACCTTTGCCGCGCCGCTGAAGGTGACGCTGCGCCTGATCGTGTTCGAAGTGGATCCGGATACCCAGGCCAAGTCGGTGCTCGATATCAAGGAGCAGGATGTGTACATGGGCGATATGCCGCTCATGACCGACAAGGGCACCTTCATCATCAATGGCACCGAGCGCGTGATCGTGTCGCAGATGCACCGCTCGCCGGGTGTGTTCTTCGACCACGACAAGGGCAAGACCCATTCCTCGGGCAAATATCTCTACACCGCCCGCGTGATTCCTTATCGCGGTTCCTGGCTGGATTTTGAATTCGATGCCAAGGATTTCGTGCATGTGCGCATCGATCGCCGCCGCAAGCTGCCGGTCACCACGCTGTTCTTCGCGCTGGGCCTCACCCAGGAAGAGATACTGGATTCCTTCTACAAGAAGGTAGTCTACAAGCGCGACAAGAAGGGCTGGCGCACCGAATATAACGCCGAGCGCATGCGCGGCATCCGTTTGGCCAGCGAACTGATCAATGCCAAGACCGGCAAGGTGGCCGTTGAAGCCGGCACCAAGATCACCCCGCGCCTGGCCCGCAAGCTGGCCGATGAAGGCCTGAAGGAATTGCTGGTTTCGCCGGCCGACATGGTTGGCAAGTACAATGCGCTCGACATCATCAACGACCAGACCGGCGAGATTTATCTCGAGGCCGGCGAAGAGCTGGATCTGAAGAAGATCGAGCTGCTGGAAGAAGCCGGCATCGAGCAGATTTCGGTGATCGATGTCGATCACGTCACCATCGGCTCCTATATCCGCAACACCATGGTTGCCGACAAGAACCAGAGCCGCGAGCAGGCGCTGTTCGAAGTCTACCGTGTGATGCGTCCGGGCGAACCGCCGACGATGGATACCGCCGAGGCGCTGTTCCACGGCCTGTTCTTCGATTCCGAACGGTATGATCTTTCGGCCGTCGGTCGCGTGAAGATGAATGCGCGCCTGAATCTGGAATGCGAAGACACCGTGCGCGTGCTGCGCACCGAAGACATCCTGGCCTGCGTGAAGACGCTGGTGGAATTGAAGGATGGCCGCGGCGATATCGATGATATCGACCATCTGGGCAACCGTCGCGTTCGCTCGGTGGGCGAGTTGATGGAGAACCAGTATCGCATCGGCCTGCTGCGCATGGAGCGCGCCATCCGCGAGCGCATGAGCAGCGTGGATATCGACACCGTGATGCCGCACGATCTGATCAATGCCAAGCCGGCGGCGGCGGCGGTGCGTGAATTCTTCGGCTCGTCGCAGCTGTCGCAGTTCATGGATCAGACCAACCCGTTGTCGGAAATCACCCATAAGCGCCGCCTCTCGGCGCTGGGCCCGGGCGGTCTGACCCGCGAGCGTGCCGGCTTCGAGGTGCGCGACGTGCACCCGACCCATTACGGCCGCATCTGCCCGATCGAAACCCCGGAAGGTCCGAATATCGGCCTGATCAACTCGCTGGCCACCTATGCCCGCGTGAATCAGTACGGCTTCATCGAGAGCCCCTATCGCCGCGTGCGTGAAGGCAAGGTGACCGACGAGGTCGTCTACCTCACCGCCATGGAAGAGGGCAAATACTCCATCGCTCAGGCCAATGTGCCGGTGGATGCCAAGGGCAAGCTGGTGGGCGAGCTGCTGAATTGCCGCGTGAACGGCGATTTCCAGATGCTGCGTCCGGAGAATGTCGATTTCATGGACGTGTCGCCCAAGCAGCTGGTTTCGGTGGCTGCCGCGCTGATCCCGTTCCTGGAAAACGATGACGCCAACCGCGCGCTGATGGGCTCGAACATGCAGCGCCAGGCGGTGCCGCTGATCCGTGCCGAAGCCCCGCTGGTGGGCACCGGTATGGAAGAGGTGGTGGCCCGCGATTCCGGCGCCACCATCGTCGCCAAGCGCTCCGGCGTGATCGACCAGATCGACGCCACCCGCATCGTGGTGCGCGTGAGCGACGAAGCCGACATGTCGAAGTCGAACGTCGACATCTACAAGCTGCTGAAGTTCCAGCGTTCGAACCAGAATACCTGCATCACCCAGCGTCCGCTGGTGAAGGTGGGCGATCAGGTGAAGGCCGGCGACATCATCGCCGACGGCCCCTCCACCGAGCTGGGCGAATTGGCGCTGGGCCGTAACGCGCTGGTCGCGTTCATGCCCTGGAATGGCTACAACTTCGAAGATTCGATCCTGATCAGCGAGCGCATCGCCAAGGATGACGTGTTCACCTCGATCCATATCGAGGAATTCGAAGTGATGGCCCGCGACACCAAGCTGGGCCCGGAAGAAATCACCCGCGACATCCCGAATGTGGGCGAGGAAGGCCTCAAGAATCTCGACGAGGCCGGCATCGTCTATATCGGCGCCGAAGTGGGCCCGGGCGACATCATGGTGGGCAAGATCACGCCGAAGGGCGAAAGCCCGATGACTCCGGAAGAGAAGCTGCTGCGCGCCATCTTCGGCGAAAAGGCTTCCGATGTGCGCGACAGCTCGCTGCGCGTGCCGCCGGGCGTTTCCGGCACCGTGGTGGAAGTGCGCGTCTTCTCCCGCCATGGCGTGGAGAAGGACGAACGCGCCCTGGCCATCGAACGCGCCGAAATCGAACAGCTGGCCAAGGACCGCGACGACGAACGCGCGATCATCGATCGCTCGATCTTCGCCCGCCTGAAGGAATTGCTGCTGAACAAAATCGCCGACAAGGGCCCGAAGGGCTTCAAGGATGGTGGTAAGATCACCGAGGAAGTGCTGGCTGAATTGCCGCATTCCTCCTGGTGGCAGATCAGCATCAAGGCCGAGAAGTCGATGGCCGATATCGAGGCGCTGAAGAAGCAATACGATACCGCCATGGCCCGCATTCAGGCTCGCTTCGAAAGCAAGGTGGAGAAGCTGCAGCGCGGCGACGAACTGCCCCCGGGCGTGATGAAGATGGTGAAGGTGTTCGTGGCGGTGAAGCGCAAGCTGCAGCCGGGCGACAAGATGGCCGGCCGTCACGGCAACAAGGGTGTGATCTCGCGCATCATGCCGGAAGAAGACATGCCCTATCTGGCGGATGGTACACCGGTTGATCTGGTGCTGAATCCGCTGGGCGTGCCTTCGCGCATGAATGTGGGACAGATTCTCGAAACCCATCTCGGTTGGGCCTCCGCGGGCCTGGGCCGTGAAATCGGCGAGACCCTGGCTCGCGTGCGCCGCAACGCCGCCAAGGCGGAAGACCTGCGCAAGGTGCTGAAAACCATCTACTCGAAGGAAGAGTATCAGGAGAAGATCGCCGATCTGAGCGACGATCAGGTTCTGGAACTCAGCTTCAACCTGCGTCGCGGTGTGCCGATGGCCACGCCGGTATTCGATGGTGCCCACGAGGCCGATATCAACGAGATGCTGGCCAAGGCCGGCTACGCTGAGAGCGGCCAGGTCACTCTGGTGGATGGCCGTACCGGCGAATCCTTCGATCGCAAGGTCACGGTCGGCTACATCTACATGCTGAAGCTGCATCACCTTGTCGACGACAAGATCCATGCCCGCTCCATCGGCCCGTACTCGCTGGTCACTCAGCAGCCGTTGGGCGGCAAGGCGCAGTTCGGCGGTCAGCGTTTCGGCGAAATGGAGGTCTGGGCACTTCAGGCCTACGGCGCCGCCTATACGCTGCAGGAAATGCTGACGGTGAAGTCGGACGACGTGGCCGGCCGCTCGAAGGTCTACGAGGCCATCGTGCGCGGCGACGACAATTTCGAAGCCGGTATTCCGGAATCGTTCAACGTGCTGGTCAAGGAAATGCGGTCGCTCGGCTTGAATGTCGAGCTGTCGCAGCGTTCCTACTGATCCCGCGCATAGGAGAGCAAAGCCATGAACGAGCTTAGCAACGTTTTCGGTCAGCCGCAGGGCGCCCAGAGCTTCGACCAGATCCAGATCTCGATCGCTTCGCCGGAGCGTATCCGCTCCTGGTCCTACGGCGAGATCAAGAAGCCCGAGACCATCAACTACCGTACCTTCAAGCCGGAGCGCGACGGCCTGTTCTGCGCCCGCATCTTCGGCCCGATCAAGGATTACGAATGCTTGTGCGGCAAGTACAAGCGCATGAAGTATCGCGGCGTGATCTGCGAAAAGTGCGGCGTTGAAGTCACGCTTTCCAAGGTGCGGCGCGAGCGCATGGGCCATATCGAACTGGCCTCGCCGGTGGCGCATATCTGGTTCCTCAAGTCGTTGCCCTCGCGCATCGGCTTGATGCTGGACATGACGCTGAAGGATCTCGAGCGCATCCTGTATTTCGAAAACTATGTCGTCATCGAGCCGGGCCTCAGCCCGCTGAAGATGTTCGACCTGCTCACCGAAGAGCAGTATCTCAACGCGCAGGAACAGTATGGCGAAGATAGCTTCGTCGCCAAGATCGGTGCCGAAGCGATCCGCGACCTGCTGATCGCCATCGACCTGGAAAAGACCCGCGCCGATATCCGCGACGAATTGGCCGAGACCACGTCGGAATTGAAGCCGAAGAAGCTGGTCAAGCGCCTGAAGCTGGTGGAAAGCTTCATCGAATCCGGCAACAAGCCGGAATGGATGGTGCTGACCGTGGTGCCGGTGATTCCGCCGGAACTGCGCCCGTTGGTGCCGCTGGATGGCGGCCGCTTCGCCACTTCGGATCTGAACGATCTGTATCGTCGCGTCATCAACCGCAACAACCGCCTGAAGCGCCTGATCGAGCTGCGCGCGCCCGATATCATCGTGCGCAACGAAAAGCGCATGCTGCAGGAAGCCGTCGATGCGCTGTTCGACAACGGCCGTCGCGGTCGCGTCATCACCGGCGCCAACAAGCGTCCGCTGAAGTCGCTGTCCGACATGCTGAAGGGCAAGCAGGGCCGCTTCCGTCAGAACCTGCTCGGCAAGCGCGTCGATTATTCCGGCCGTTCGGTCATCGTGGTGGGCCCGGAATTGAAGCTGCATCAATGCGGCCTGCCCAAGAAGATGGCGCTGGAACTCTTCAAGCCCTTCATTTACTCCAAGCTTGAGCTGCGCGGCCTGGCCGCCACCGTCAAGATGGCGAAGAAGATGGTGGAGAAGGAGCGTCCGGAAGTCTGGGATATCCTCGAAGAGGTGATCCGCGAGCATCCGGTGCTGCTGAACCGTGCGCCGACCCTGCATCGCCTCGGCATCCAGGCATTCGAACCCACCCTGATCGAAGGCAAGGCGATCCAGCTGCATCCGCTGGTCTGCTCGGCCTTCAATGCCGACTTCGACGGCGATCAGATGGCCGTTCACGTGCCGCTGTCGCTGGAAGCCCAGCTCGAAGCCCGCGTGCTGATGATGTCGACCAACAACATCCTCAGCCCGGCCAACGGCAAGCCGATCATCGTGCCGTCGCAGGATATCGTGCTGGGTCTGTATTATCAGACCCTGGACCGCAGCGCGCCGCTGGGCGATGTGGTGAAGATCGACAACGTCGATGTGTTCATCAAGGCCTGGGCGGAAGACGACATCATCGTGTTCGATGCCAAGACCCGCACCGAACTGACCAAGACCAATGTGAAGGCCGATGCCGAGCGCATCCTGAAGTCGGATGCCATCATCGAGCGCACGCCGGTTTTCGCCACCGTGGCGGAAATCCAGCAGGCGCTGGATGCCAAGGCGATCAGCCTGCATAACAAGATCAAGGCCCGCCTCAACACCGTGGACAGCGAAGGCACACCCATCGTTGCCCGCGTGGTGACCACGCCTGGCCGCATGCTGCTGAGCGAAATCCTGCCCAAGCACAAGAATGTGCCGTTCAAGGTGATCAACCAGCTTCTGACCAAGAAGGAGATCACCAACGTTATCGACGTGGTGTATCGCCATTGCGGCCAGAAGGAGACCGTTATCTTCTGCGATCGCATGATGGGCCTGGGCTTTGCCCGCGCCTGCCGCGCCGGCATTTCGTTCGGCAAGGACGACATGATGGTTCCCGCCACCAAGGAGAACCTGATCGACGACACCAAGCGTCTCGTGTCGGAATACGAGCAGCAGTATCAGGACGGCCTGATCACCCAGGGCGAGAAGTACAACAAGGTGGTGGATGCCTGGTCGCAATGCACCGACAAGGTGGCCGACGAAATGATGAAGGTCATTCAGACCGACATCAATCCGGCCGACGGCACCCGCCGCCCCACCAACTCGATCTGGATGATGGCGCATTCCGGTGCCCGTGGTTCGGCCAACCAGATGAAGCAGCTTGCCGGCATGCGCGGCCTGATGGCCAAGCCGTCGGGCGAGATCATCGAAACGCCGATCATCTCCAACTTCAAGGAAGGCCTCACCGTGCTGGAGTATTTCAACTCCACCCACGGCGCCCGTAAGGGTCTGGCCGACACCGCCTTGAAGACCGCCAATTCGGGCTACCTGACCCGTCGACTGGTCGACGTGGCGCAGGATTGCATCATCACCGAGGAAGATTGCGGCACCGAGCGTGGCCTGACCGTGCGCGAAGTCGTCGAGGGCGCGGAAGTGATCGCCACGCTCGGCGAGCGTATCCTCGGCCGTTATGCCAGCATCGACGTGAAGCATCCGCTGACCGGCGAAGTGCTGGTGCCGGCCGGCGAGATGATCCAGGAGCGCGACGTGGATCGCGTGGAGACTGCCGGCGTTGAAACCGTGCTGATCCGCTCGGTGCTGACCTGCGACAGCCCGACCGGCGTTTGCGGCAAGTGCTATGGCCGCGATCTGGCCCGTGGCACCTCGGTGAATATCGGCGAAGCTGTGGGCGTTATCGCCGCGCAGTCGATCGGCGAGCCGGGTACGCAGCTCACCATGCGCACCTTCCATATCGGCGGCACGGCCCAGGTGGCCGAGCAGTCGAGCCTGGAAGCGCCGTATGACGCCGCGATCAAGGTGGTCAACCGCAACCTCGTCACCGACAGCCAGGGCCGCTTCGTGGTCATGGGCCGTAATTGCGAAGTGGTGCTGGTGGATGCCAATGGCCGCGAGCGTGCCCGCTACAAGGTGCCTTACGGCTCCCGCCTGGCGGTGGACGAGGGCGGCCATGTCAAGAAGGGCCAGCGTATCGCCGAGTGGGATCCTTACACCCGCCCGGTCATCACCGAACGCGCAGGTCTGGTCAATTACCGCGACCTCGTGGAAGGCGTGTCGATCCGCGAAGCCACCGATGAAGCCACCGGCATCACCTATCGCGTGGTGGCCGATTGGAAGCAGAATCCGAAGGGCGCAGAGCTGCGTCCGCGCATCACCCTGCGTGATGAGTCGGGCGAAGTGCTGACCTTGGCCAATGGCGGCGAAGCCCGCTATTACCTGTCGGCCGACGCTATCCTCTCGGTGAACGATGGCGACAAGGTGCATGCCGGCGACGTGCTGGCGCGTATCCCGGTGGAAGGCACCAAGACTCGCGACATCACGGGCGGTCTGCCGCGCGTGGCGGAACTCTTCGAGGCTCGCCGTCCGAAGGATCATGCGGTCATCGCCGAAATCGACGGCCGTGTGGAATTCGGCAAGGACTACAAGGCCAAGCGCCGCCTGCTGATCCGCCCGGCGGAAGAGGGTTTGGAGCCGGTGGAATACCTGATCCCGAAGGGCAAGCATATCGCTGTGCAGGAAGGCGACTTCGTGCGCGTGGGCGACCATCTGCTCGACGGCAATCCGGCACCGCACGACATCCTGAAGGTGCTTGGCGTGGAAGCGCTGGCGAATTATCTCGTCAACGAAATCCAGGAGGTCTATCGCCTGCAGGGCGTGAAGATCAACGACAAGCATATCGAAGTGATCTGCCGCCAGATGCTGCAGAAGGTGGAAATCACCGATCCGGGCGATACCACTTTCCTGATCGGCGAACAGGTTGATCGCTCCGAGTTCGACGAGCAGAACGCCAAGACTCAGGCCGAAGGCCGCAAGATCGCCAAGTCCATGCCGGTTCTGCTCGGCATCACCAAGGCGAGCCTGCAGACCCGGTCGTTCATCTCGGCGGCCTCGTTCCAGGAAACCACCCGCGTGCTCACCGAGGCGGCCACTGCCGGCAAGACCGACAGCCTGATCGGCCTCAAGGAGAACGTGATCGTGGGCCGTCTGATCCCGGCCGGCACCGGCGCGATCATGAGCCGGATGAAGTCTCTGGCCGCCCAGCGCGACCGCGACTTCGCCGATGCCCTGGAAAGCGAATTGCAGGCTGCCGTCGGCGACGCCGCCGAGTAAGCTGCAAGGCAAGAGCGTTACAAAAAGGGCGGGCCCGAAAGGTCCGCCCTTTTTCGTGGTGGCAACAGTTTTAGCCGATATTTATTGAAAGTATTTATTTAAAATTGTATTTGTTGATTATTAAATTTTTCATTGGTGTAAATATGCGGGCATTTCTTGCGGTTATGTTTCTGGTGGTGCTGGCCGGCTGCAATCAGGTCAAGGCTGGATTTCGCCCCCTCACCACTGCGGAAAACTTGAAGACTTCACCCAATGTGGAGCGCTTCGATGGCGAGCCGACGATCCGGGATTCCGCGGATCCGGAAAATGAATTCGCAGCTTTGCGGCGGGCCGGCTGGTTAGCCTTGGGTTGGACTGCTTATGTGGATGACATGACGGCGGACCAGCAATTGCGCAATTTGGCAAGGGAATACCAGGCCGAGCTGGTCACCCGCTTTCATCTGGGTACGCGTAGCAGCAGCACGGTGATGCCGATCTCCACAGGTACCGGCATGATGTATATGCCGAGTTACTCATCCACCACCAGCTACGGCGCCATGCTATGGGCGCGTTTCAAACGCATCAGCCTCGGCATATATGGTCGTAATCTTACCGAGGAAGAGGCTATCAAACGCAGCAACGCCAATGGGGCTTATGTTCAGCTGTTAATACGGGGTGGTGCAGCTGAGCGGGCCGGCATAAAGGAGGGCGATATCATTTCCGGCGTTGGCGGGCGGGATATCGTTAGCGTTATTGACATGTTTCGCTCATATGAACAGGTGCGCGCCGAGAGCATCGATTTCCGTATCGAGCGCAATGGAGAGAGCCTAACGTTTCCTGTGACCAAGGATTTGGCGCAAGAGTAAGCGGTCGGCATTCTCCAGGCTCACATTCTCAAGCAGCGGTATTCATGCTACTCTGTCGCCATGGAATGGAGCGACGAGGGCTTGGTGCTGAGCATTCGCCATTATGGCGAGAATGCACGCATTGCCTCATTGCTCTGCGCCGAGCGTGGGCGCCATGCCGGGCTGTTGCGCGGGTCCGGCCAGGGTTCGAAGGCCGGGGCGGTACAGCCGGGCCAGCGGGTGCGCGTCACCTGGCGGGCGCGCCTAAGCGAGCATCTGGGCAATTTTACCCTTGAACCGATCCGCGATAGTGCGGCCCTGGTGCTGGACGATCCGGGCCGGCTGGCGGCGTTGGTTTCGGCCTGTACGCTGGTGGATGCCGCCTTGCCCGAGCGCGAGCCGCATCCGGCTTTGTTCGAAGCCACCGGCATATTGTTCGATGCCCTGGCCGCTATGGACGATCCGGCCGATTGGGGCGCGCTGCTGGTGCGCTGGGAATTGGGCCTGCTGGCCGAGATGGGCTATGGCCTCGACCTGTCCTGCTGCGCAGCCAGCGGGGCGGAGCGTGGGCTGACCCATGTTTCGCCCAAAAGCGGCCGGGCAGTGGGGGCCGAGGCTGCCGCGCCCTATGCCGACCGTCTGCTGGCCCTGCCGGCCTTCCTAGTGCCTGGTCGGGGCGGGGTGGCGGCCAACCACCCGATGGCCGATGTGATGGCAGGAATGGCGCTGACCGGCCATTTTCTGGAACATCGGCTGTTTGCCAGCCTGCATGCCCCGGTGCCCCATGCCCGCCTACGAGCCCTTGAGATACTGCACCGCCATGCTGCCATATCTGGTGGTGCCCCAGACATTGCGGGGGATGCTGCTTCTGGCATTTTGGGGGCTCCGGCCTTATAAAGCCGGCCCATGAGCAAGCACGTACCCCCTAAAGATATCCCTGAATCGATTCGCGATGTGCCGCTGCCCTCGGCCTTGTCCGAGCGCTATCTGGCCTATGCGCTGAGCACCATAACCTCGCGTTCGTTGCCCGATGCCCGCGATGGCCTCAAGCCGGTGCAGCGCCGGCTGCTTTACGCCATGCGGATGCTCAAGCTGGACCCGGCCTCCGGCTACAAGAAATGCGCCCGCGTGGTGGGCGACGTGATCGGTAAATACCATCCCCATGGCGACCAGTCGGTGTATGACGCTCTGGTGCGTCTGGCGCAGGAATTTGCCCAGCGGTATCCGCTGGTGGATGGCCAGGGCAATTTCGGCAATATCGACGGCGATAACGCCGCCGCCATGCGATACACCGAAGCGCGGCTCACCCAGATTGCCGATCTGCTGCTGGCAGGCCTGGACCAGGAGACGGTGGATTTCCGCGCCACCTACGACGGCACCGAGGAAGAGCCCATCGTGCTGCCGGCCGGTCTGCCCAATCTGCTGGCCAATGGCGCCAGCGGCATTGCCGTGGGCATGGCCACCTCGATCCCGCCGCATAACCTGCCCGAGCTGTGCGATGCCTTGCAGCATCTGATCAAGCATCCCAATGCCGGTATCGAAAAGCTGGTGGAACTGGTGCCCGGTCCGGATTTTCCCACCGGCGGCATTCTGGTGGAGCCGCCGGAAGGCCGGCTCGAAGCCTACCGCACCGGACGCGGCAGCTTCCGCCTGCGCGCCCGCTGGCAGAGCGAGGAACTGGCGCGCGGCGCCTGGCAGATCATCGTCACCGAGATTCCGTATCAGGTTCAGAAATCCAAGCTGATCGAAAAGATCGCCGACCTGATCAACGAGAAGAAGTTGCCGCTGCTGGGCGATGTGCGCGATGAATCCGCCGAGGATGTGCGCCTGGTGCTGGAGCCGAAAAGCCGCAATGTGGATCCGGCTGTGCTGATGGAAAGCCTGTTCCGCGCCACCGATCTGGAAATCCGCTTCCCGCTGAATCTCAATGTGCTGGATGGCGGCAAGCTGCCGCGCGTGATGAATCTGCGCGAGGCCTTGCAGGCTTATCTCAATCATCGCCTGGAAGTGCTGGAACGCCGCAGCCAGTATCGCCTGGGCCAGATCGAGCGCCGGCTGGAATTGCTGGAAGGCTTCCTGATCGCCTATCTCAATCTCGACGAGTTGATCGAGATCATCCGGCACGAGGACGAGCCAAAGCCGGTGATGATGAAGCGCTTCAGCCTCACCGACAATCAGGCCGAGGCCATTCTCAACATGCGCCTGCGCAGCCTGCGCCGCCTGGAAGAGATGGAGATCAAGCGCGAGCACAAGGATCTCAGCGAAGAGCGCAAGACCCTGAAGAAGCTGCTGGGTGATACCGATCTGCGCTGGCAGACCATCGGCAGCGAGATCGCGGAATTGAAAAAGCAGTTCGGCCCGAAATCGGCTTTGGGCCGCCGCCGCACTAGCGTGGCGGAAGCGCCGGTCATCACCGAAGAAGCTTTCGAAGCGTTGGTGGAGCGCGAACAGATCACGGTGATCTGCTCGGAGAAGGGCTGGATACGCGCTATCAAGGGCCATCAGCAGGATGACGGTTCGGCCGCCTTCAAGGAAGGCGATAAGGGGCGCTATTGGCTGCATGCCGAAAGCACCGACAAGCTGATCCTGTTCGGTACCAATGGCCGCGCCTATACGATTCCGTGCGACAAGCTGCCGCGCGGCCGTGGCCATGGCGAGCCGGTGCGCCTGATGGTGGATCTGGGCAACGACCAGGATATCGTCGATCTGTTCGTCTATCGCGGCGAACGCAAGTTCATCCTGGCGGCCAGCGACGGACGCGGCTTTGTCTGCCCCGAAGCGGAGATGCTGGCGCAGACCCGCACCGGCAAGCAGATACTCAATGTCTCCGCGCCAGCCGAAGCCACGGTGTGCAATCCCGTCGAGGGCGATCACCTGGCGGTGGTTGGCACTAATCGCAAGCTGCTGATCTTCCCGCTCAGCGAAGTACCCGAGATGACCAAGGGCCGTGGCGTTACCTTGCAGAAATACAAGGATGCCACGCTCTCGGATGCCAAGGGGCTGGTGCTGAAGCAGGGCCTGACCTGGACCGACAAGGCCGGCCGCACCAAGACCGAAACCGCGCTCAAGGAATATCTCGGCGAGCGCGCCCAGGCCGGCCGCATCGTACCGCGCGGCTTCAACACCAATAACAAGTTCTCTTGATCTAATTTCGTAAAAACAGTTGCAATCGGGCGCGGTCGTCACCCATAATTGAAATTGCTTATCTTTATGCAATTTCGAGGATGGTATGAGCCGCGCCTTTTATTTTGTTCTATTGCTGTTGGTTTTTCTGGTCGTTCAGACTTTGCCTGCGGCGGCCCGCGACCGTGCGGCAAGTGAGATGGTGCGCAATCCGATGTTGTCGTCGGATCAAATCCGTGCTTTGCGGCTGGATGGCTCGCAACAAACTGGCACTGAGCCAGTACTGCAAGCGATATATCGCGGTGGCAATGGTGGAAAACTGCGTGTTCTGGCCGCGGGCGATTACGGCGCCTGGGAAGAGGCGGAAGGTTTCAATATTTTCGATTATCGTCTGCGTCGCATTTTCGTATTGGATTCACGACAACAGCGTTTTTTTAATCGCTCCATGTATGCCGAGGTACATTTCGCGCTGACCGGAATGCGAGAACGTGTGCTGACCCTGAAGAGTTTGCAGCAGAAAGGCAAAGACCCTGCGGAAATTTTATCGCCAGATCGTTTCGACCCATTCTGGATGGCAACCACCACCGGCATTCCATATGGCCGTAGTGAATATGGAGGAGCCCAGCGCGAGGATTTGACTGAGGGCGGTTTCACTTTAACTTATAAGGGTGAAATCGTTTTGCGTTTTGAACCTTCATCGCAGCCGTTCCCGGCCCCATTGATTGAAGCTTTTTATCGTACCATCGAACGCGGCATAGCGCTGCCGCCGGCCGCAGTATTAGCGATGATTGAAACCGGCCGGTTACCGCAAAAACTGCAATCGAAATATTGGGATATTGAAGCCAAGCGTTTTATGACGGGCGAGTTTTCGCTGCAAAGCGCAGAAATTCTGCAAGCCGATTATCCATTGCCTGCTGGCTGGCTGGCTGGGCAGGATATGGCGGCACCAGATTACTTCAAGCAGCAATTCCTGCCGTTGATGCATGGTGCACTGGTTTTTCCAGATAAGGCGTCGCGTCGCGGGTTTGCGCAATACCGGAAGACGATAGATGCGGCCATGCAGCATGATGCAAAATTTGATGCGTTACTGCTGCTGCATGAAGCGCTGCTTACGCAGCAAATTCCCTGCCCAGGCAATGATGATGCGTGCGGCTACGTCCGCGCTATAGTACAGCGCACAGCCGATGATCCTGCCGTACAGTTACTGACTAAGGCCAGTCAGTTGGCTAAGCAGAATAAGCCGCATCAGGCGATAAACACGCTACTGCAAATTTCCCGCGATGGCTTGTCGGCAGGCCATGTCATCGACATTTATCATGCCAATTACGCATCTGAATTGCTGCTGGCAGCAGATATTCTGACTCCGGAGCAGGTGCGCGATATAGAGGGGCGTATCGTTGCCGGCTACCGCGCCGGCATGCGGGGTAATGCGTGGATTGCGAGGCTATACCAGGATATTGGCGACTTCCTGCTTTATCAGAATCAGAGCTATGCTGGTTGGCAAGCTTGGGATATCGGTCGCAGCCTGTTTGACGGCGAGGCGAAAGACATGATGCGTAAAGCCGATGAGGCGGAAGCACTATTGCTGAAAATGGCGCCTTGGAAATTCGGCTTACGAAATTGATCTTGACGGCCCCGCGCGCGCGTTATAAAAGCTGCGCCCCATGAGCCAGATGCGCACCACTATGCAGACCATCACCACCACGACCCGCCAAGGCGGGCCGGTGGGTATGGGCTTGCGCGCATAGGCGATCATTCAAGCTTCATCCCACCAAGGCCCCGCCGGAAACGTCGGGGCCTTGGTCGTTTCCAGGGTCTGCGTTCCGGCATTTTCATGCAAACGGAGACCCACCATGGATCACAACGATCATCGCAATATCGGTAGCCGCCTGGCGCTTTTCCATCAGCAGGAAGAAGCGCCGGGCATGGTGTTCTGGCATCCACGCGGCTTTGCGCTGTATCGCGCGGTGGAGGATTATATCCGCCGCCGCATGCGGCGTGCGGGTTTTCAGGAGGTGCGCAGCCCGCAGATGCTGGCGCGTTCGCTGTGGGAACGCAGCGGGCATTGGGAGAAATTCGCCGAGAATATGTTCGTGCTGGAGGATGGCCATCGGCCCTTTGCGCTTAAACCGATGAGCTGCCCATGCCACATCCAGATATTCGGTAAGCATGTGCGTTCATTCCGCGAATTACCTTTGCGTTTCTGCGAATTCGGCGCTTGCCATCGCAACGAGCCGTCGGGGGCTCTGCAGGGGCTGATGCGCGGCCGTTCGTTCGTGCAGGATGATGCGCATATCTTCTGCACCGAGGCGCAGATCGTGGGTGAGGTGGCACGCTTCGCCGGGATGTTACGCGAGATCTATGCCGATTTCGGTTTTCCGAATTTCCGCGTGGGCTTTTCCACCCGGCCGGAACGCCGTGTCGGTGACGATGCATTATGGGATCATGCCGAGGAATCATTGCGCGCGGCGGCAGAGGCGGCAGGTCTGGATTGCGTTGTGCAGCCGGGCGAGGGCGCGTTTTATGGGCCGAAGCTGGATTTCATCCTGATCGATGGCCGTGGCCGCGATTGGCAATGCGGCACTGTGCAACTGGATTTCGTGCTGCCTGAACGGCTAGATGCGGAATACGTGGATGCCGACAACCAGCGCCGCCGGCCGGTACTGATCCATCATGCCGTGCTGGGTAGCCTCGAGCGTTTCATCGGCATGCTGCTGGAGCATTACGAAGGCCGGCTGCCGTTCTGGCTGGCGCCGGAGCAGGTGATGGTTGCCAGCATCGGTGCGCCGGCCGATGGGTATGCCCGCGCTCTGGCAGAGCGTTTGCTCGATCTGAATCTACGGGTGGCGTGCGATGTTAGGCCGGGGCGGCTGGGCGACAAGGTGGCGGCGGCCCATGCCGCGGCAATTCCGGTGCTGCTGGCGGTAGGGCCCAAGGAGGCGGCAGCCGGCAGCGTGTCGTGGCGGCAGGCGGATGGCTCGGCGAAATTTATGGATATGGAGGCCGCGTTGGCGGAACTGGCGCGGCTGGCCCGCCCGGGTTCGGCGGGGACACCGGGAGGGGACGGTTAGTCCTCTTTGTCCTTGGGCTTTTCCTCGGTGCTGGCGGTGGCCTCGGCCTGCTCCTGGGCCTTCTTTTCCAGCTCTTCCTTGAAGAACCAGGGAATGAAAGGCACATCGACCCGCACCTGGGTGAAGGGAAAATCGCCCACCTGATGGGCTTGCAGCGCTTCGGTGAACTGGCGCGGACCGATGAAGATGGCACGCTTTTCCGGGTCCAGCGGATCGAAAGTCAGCATCACCGGGGTCATGTTGGGAAACGTGCGCAGATAGTAACGCATCGCCACGCGCGTGGTGTCGTCGGTCTGGATGGCAGAAAACGGCGCTTTCACGATCACCACGGGCTTGTTGTCGATAGCCGTGACCGATACCTCGTGCACCATCGGGATCAGCAATTGACCCGAAGCCGATTTCTTCTTTTTTCCAAACAAAAAGCCAAACATGGCCACTCCATCATCCTACGCGGGAAGTCTTAGAGAAAGGCTGCCCGCTCTGCAAGAGGGGGCATTTTGCGGCCGTTTCCCTGGCTGCGTTCGAAGCGCTTTCCTGGGTGGCGGAACGGCGACGACCGCGGCCGAATCAGGCTAGGCTGCCAAAGGCCCGGCCCGGGCTTATCGGCGGGCATTCATGGGGCACAACCGAGGTTTTTGCCGTGTTCGACATCACACATCTGCAAGCTCTGCTGCTGGGCATTGTGGAGGGGCTGACCGAGTTCATCCCGGTTTCCTCCACGGGTCATCTGATCCTGCTGGTCGATCTGCTTGGTTTTCAGGGGCCGCCCGGCAAGGTGTTCGAAATCGCCATTCAGCTGGGTGCCATTCTGGCGATATGCCTGGTCTATTGGCGCCGGCTGGTGGATACCCTGGCCGGCCTGGGCCGCGATGATCGCGCCAATCGCTTCACCGTGAATGTGCTGTTCGGTTTTCTGCCGGCTCTGGTGATCGGTTTTTTTGCCCATGGCTTCATCAAGAGTGTGCTGTTCAGCCCCCAGTTCGGGCCCTGGGTGGTGTCGGTAGCCCTGGTGCTGGGCGGCTTCGCCATCCTGGCCATCGAGCGCTATGTGGGAGAAGGCGAGGTTGCCAGCGTGGATGATTTCCGCTTCAGCCTCAGCCTGAAGATCGGCTTCATCCAATGCCTGGCGATGATCCCCGGCGTATCGCGCTCCGGCGCCACCATCATGGGCGCACGGCTGCTGGGCGTGCGGCGTGAGGCGGCTACCGAATTCAGTTTCTTCCTGGCCGTTCCCACCATGCTGGCGGCCACGGTTTACGATCTTTACAAGAACTGGAGCGGCCTGAGCCTGGAAGGTTTGGGCGTGATTGCGCTGGGCTTCCTAGCCGCATTTTTCAGCGCGCTGCTGGTGGTGCGCTTCGTGATCGCCTTAATCAATCGCCATGGCTTCGTGCCTTTTGCCTATTATCGCATCTTGCTCGGCAGCCTCATGCTGGTGATACTCCTGCTGCGCTGAAGCATAATCAGCCGGGAGGAATGGATGACATTACCCTTGAGCGTCTATGCGGCGTTCAGCGCCAGCGTAGCCGCGTATCCCGATAACGCTTTCTGTTGCCTGCCGGCCCGGCCGGATCGTGATTGGCAGCCCGAGGGCGGCGAACTCAGCTATGCCCAGGCCGCCCGCCGCGTGGAAGACCTGCGCGCAGTTTACGCCGCAGCCGGCTATGGCCTGGGCCACCGCGTGGGCCTGCTGCTGGATATGCGGCCGGAATTCCTGCTGCATTATCTGGCGCTGAATGCCTTGGGCTGCGGCATCGTGCCGATCAATCCCGATTATCGGCATGATGAAATGCTCTATCAGATGCAGCATTCCGAGGCCGATCTGGCCGTGGTGCTGCCCCATCGCCTGACCGACATGCAGCGCGTGGCGGCCGAGCGCACGGACAAGCCCTTGCCGGTGGTGGATGCCATGGCCATGCCGGCGCAATTGCCGCGTCCGCAAAATCCGGCGCTGACCGGCAATATTGGCCACGACACCGAATGCAGCCTGCTCTACACATCGGGCACCACCGGCCGGCCCAAGGGCTGCATCCTCACCAATTATTATTATCTCAATGCCGGTGCCTGGTATCGCGATTTCGGCGGGCTGTTGGAAGTGCATCACGGCACGGATCGTTTCTACAATCCGCTGCCGCTGTTTCACATGAACCATCAAGCCATCACGGTTACCTGCGCCATCCTCACCGCCAATTGCATCATCTTGCCCGAACGTTTCAGCCCCACCCGCTGGTGGCGCGAAGTGGCGCAGACGCGTGCCACCATCATTCATTATCTCGGCGTGGTGCCGCCGCTGCTGCTGAATCAGCCAAACGTGCCGGAAGAAACCGCGCATTGCGTGCGCTTTGGCCTGGGGGCCGGGGTGGAGCCGCAACTGCATGCGGCCTTCGAGACGCGTTTCGGCTTTCCGTTGGTCGAAGTCTGGGGCATGACCGAAACCGGCCGCATCCTGGCCGATGCCTGGGAACCGCGACAGATCGATACCCGCGCTTTCGGCCGCCCCATGAAAGACCTGGAAGCCAAGGTGGTGGATGCTGATGGCAACGAAGTGCCGCGCGGCCAGGAAGGCGAATTGCTGGTGCGCTGCGCCGGTCCTGATCCGCGCCGTGGATTCTTTTCCGGCTATCTGAAAAACCAGGCCGCCACCGATGAGTCCTGGAAGGGCGGCTGGTTCCATACCGGCGATGCAGTGCGTATGGCGGAAGACGGCATGCTGTATTTCGTCGATCGCAAGAAGAACATCATCCGCCGCTCCGGCGAGAATATTGCTGCCGCCGAAGTGGAGGCCGTATTGCAGGCCCATGATGCCGTGGCGCAGGTGGCCGTTCTGGCGGTGAAGGACGAATTGCGCGAAGAGGAAGTGATGGCCTGCATCGTGCCGATGCCGGGGCATGGCGCCGATCTCGCGCTTGCCGAAGCGCTGTTCGATTGGTGCAACCAGCGGCTGGCTTATTACAAGGCGCCGGGCTGGCTGCTGTTTCTCGATGCGCTGCCCACCACCGGCACCCAAAAAGTGCAAAAGACCCAGATTTTCAAGCATAGCGAGGATCCCAGGCAGCGCCCAGGCTGTATCGACCTGCGACAACGAAAGCGTCGCTAAGCCCGGCTTGGCGGGCTATTCTCCCGGCCGCAATAAACCGGGAAATGCTTATGCGTGATGTGATCGATACGCGCCCCCTGGCACGCTGGCTGTTTGCCGTGGCCGGGCTTGTGGGCCTGATGGTGGTGATCGGCGGCCTGACCAGGCTGACCGAATCCGGTCTTTCGATGGTGGAATGGAAGCCGATCACCGGCTGGCTGCCGCCTTTGAGCGAAGCGGCCTGGATTGCCGAATTCGAGAAATACAAGCAATTCCCCGAATACCAGAAAATCAATATCGGCATGACGCTGGAGGGTTTCAAGGAAATCTTCTGGCTGGAATATATCCACCGTCTGCTGGGGCGGGTCATCGGCCTGGCCTTTGCTTTGCCACTGCTCTGGTTCTGGCTGCGGCGGAAAATTCCCGCCGGGCTGCATGGGCATCTGATTGCCATGCTGCTGCTGGGCGGTTCGCAGGGCGCCATGGGCTGGTTCATGGTGAAAAGCGGCCTGGTGGATCATCCCGATGTGAGCCATTACCGCCTCACCGCCCATCTCGGGCTGGCTTTCCTGATCTTTGCCTATCTGTTGTGGGGCGCTTTATCGCTGCGCCGCGCGCCACGCATGCAAAGCCCGGCAGGGGCGGGCATTGCCATCCTGTTCGTTGCGCTAGTGTTTGTGCAAATCCTGTCGGGCGGTTTGGTGGCCGGGCTGAATGCCGGCCTGGCCTACAACACCTGGCCGCTGATGGATGGCCAGATCATCCCCGATGGTTTGGCCACGGTATCGCCACTCTGGCTCAATATCTTCGAGAATGCCCTCACCATCCAGTTTCAGCATCGTATGATCGCCTATCTGGTGTTGCTGCTGGCGCTGGTCGTCTGGCTTACCCAGAAGGGCCGGGTCAGCAATGGCGGGCGGCATATGGTGATGGCCACCGTTGTGCTGCAAGTGGCGCTTGGCATCATCACCCTGTTACTGCATGTGCCGATCATCATGGGCGTGCTGCATCAGGCCGGCGCGCTGTTGGTTTTCATGGGCGGTATCATGCTGTGGCATGGCATGGCGCGCCGTGCGGCGGAGAGCGCGCAGTGAGCGAGGATGCCGTCACGCTGCTATATGTCACCTGCGCTTCGGATGCCGAGGCCGACAAGGTGGCCGAGGCCGTGGTGGCAGCAAGGCTGGCGGCCTGTGCCAATATCATCCCGGGCATGCGCTCGCTGTATTGGTGGCAGGGCAAACTGGAGCGCGGCAGCGAAACCGTGCTGATCCTGAAAACCCGCGCCAGTCTGGTGGAAGCCGCCACCAAAGCTGTACTGGCTGCGCATTCCTACAGTGTGCCTTGCGTGATCCCGCTGCCAATCGGTGCAGGCGGCAATGCGGAATATCTGAATTGGCTGCTGGCCGAAACTAATTCGTAAACTGCTCGGTGAGGATGCGTTCTTCCAGGTCGTGGCCGGGATCGAACAGCAGCGTCAGTTTGATGTCGATCGCTTCGGCTATTTCCACTTCCACCACATCGCGCACTTCATAGGCATCGGCTGTGGCGCTCACCGGGCGTTTGAAATTGTCCAGCACCTCGATATGCACTTGGGCCTTGCGCGGCAGCAGGGCGCCGCGCCAGCGCCGGGGCCGGAAGGCGCTGATCGGGGTGAGGGCCAGCACGCCGGCGCTGAGAGGCAGGATCGGGCCATGGGCCGAAAGATTATAGGCCGTGCTGCCGGCCGGGGTTGAAACCAGCGCGCCATCGCAGATCAGTTCGTCCACCCGCACGCGGCCATCCACGGATATGCGCAGCTTGGCGGCCTGCCTAGTCTGGCGCAGCAGCGATACTTCGTTGATCGCTAGGCCTTCGCGTTCTCCGCCGGATTCGCTTTGCACCTTCATGCGCAGCGGATTCAAGGTGGAAGGCTGGGCGGCCGCCAAGCGGGCCGGCAGGTCATCCTCGGCATATTCGTTCATCAGGAAGCCGACACTGCCCTGGTTCATGCCATAGATCGGCAGGCCGCGGGTCATGTGCCGGTGCAGGGTTTGCAGCATCAGGCCATCGCCGCCCAGCGCCACGATCACCTCGGCTTCCTCGGGTTTGCAATTGCCATAGCGCGCCACCAACTGGTCGCGGGCCGCCCCGGCCTGGCTGCCGCGCGCAGCCACGAAGGCGATCTTTTCGAATGTGCGCATACCCGTGTTCCGTTCCCGGCATTGGAATCCTAAAACGCCGGCTCGCAAGCGGCCGGAAATGCAGTATAACTTTTCCGCGCGGGCAAGTCAGCCCGGCCAGGGGCTGCAGGGGCCCTGATACAGGGGGTGTTGAAAATGCTATTTCGTGGGGTGTTACAGGGGGCAGTGCTGGCTGCTTTGGTGCTGGTTGGGCTCGCCCAGGTCGGGGCGCCGGCGATGGCGCAGGACGGCGAAGGCGGCGAACGCCATATCGGGTATTACTACCCGCCGCTGACCTCGGAAGAGGTTTACAAGGCCCGGGCCACGGCGATGCCGAACGCCACCCGCGAAACCCGGCTGGCCTTTGTAACTGGCCTCACGCACCAGCAGATGGGGCGGCCCTATCCGCCGAATTTCGCGATCTTCGCCAAGGGGGCGGAGGCCGAAAAGCTGATCATCGTGGCTATGGGCGCCGACGGCTTCGAGGGCATCTATCAGGCCCGGGCATTGTTGGCCCAGCTTACCGCCGTGGCCCGTACCAGTCAGTTGCTGCGCGAATATGCCGTGGAAGATCTGTTCACCTTCCTCGATCTCGCAAAGCTGCTCGGCTATACCCAGCTCACCATCTCGGATGGCATCGGTTTCGCACACAGGATTGAAATAGAATAGGCTTGGCGCTGATAGGGCGGCCCTGAGGTACAAGCCGCCAGGAATCAACCGCCGGTCACGCTCATATGGCGCGGTACTGAAACATTCGGGCCGCGCCGGTCGATCACAAAATCATGGCCCTTGGGCTTGCGTGCGATGGCCTCGATGATGGCGGCATCGAGCTGGGCATCGCTTTCCGATGCCCGGATCGGTGCGCGCAGATCGGCGCTGTCTTCCTGGCCCAGGCACATGTAAAGCTGGCCGGTGCAGGTCAGCCGCACGCGGTTGCAGCTTTCGCAGAAATTGTGGGTCATCGGCGTGATGAAGCCGAGCCGGCGACCGGTCTCGCGCACGGTGTAATAGCGGGCCGGGCCGCCGGTGCGATAATCGGTATCGTCCAGAGTCCATGTGCGCTGGATGGCGGTGCGCGCCAGGGATAGCGGCAGATACTGATCCACGCGCTGCGGGCCGATATCGCCCATCGGCATCACTTCGATCAGCACCAGATCGAAGCCTTCCTCGCCGCACCAGGCGATCAGGCGATCGAATTCCATATCGTTTACGCCGCGCAGGGCAACCGTGTTGATCTTGATCGCCAGCCCCGCCGCCTTGGCAGCGCGCAAGCCGGCCAGAACCTTTTCCAGCTTGCCCCAGCGGGTGAGGCTGGTGAATTTTTCCGGCTCCAGGCTGTCCAGCGATACATTGATGCGCCGCACGCCGGCAGCATGAAGCTGCGCGGCATATTTCTCCAACTGGCTGCCATTGGTGGTGAGGGTGAGCTCTTCCAGCCCGTCCGCGCCGATCCGCGCACCCAGGCTGTTGATCAGGGTCATGATGCCGCCGCGTACCAGCGGTTCACCGCCGGTGAGGCGGATTTTTTTCACGCCCTTGCGGATGAAGGCGCCACAGAGGCGGTCCATCTCCTCCAGGCTCAGCACTTCCGATTTCGGCAGGAAGGTCATGTCCTCCGCCATGCAATACACACAGCGGAAGTCGCATCGGTCAGTGACCGACACGCGCAGGTAGGATATGGACCGGCCGAACGGATCGAGCATGGGAAAGGGGCTGTCTCACTCTGCATTCAGGCGCCTGAAACGGCACCCCAATACATAGTGGGGTGGTACCGGGGGGGCAAGCCCCGGCCGGCTGAGACACCCCAAGCCGGTGCGGTTGGGCTCAATCCGGCTGCAATTTCAACCGGACCGAGATGGAATCGTTTTCGAAACCGCCCACCACCTGGAAGCCCAGTTCGGCTGCCAGATTCCGCATTGCCATATTCTCGCGCAGGATATCGCCGCCCAGATAGGCGGTGCCGCGCTGGCGGCAATAGGCGATGATCTTACGCATCAGGAAATCGCCCAGGCCATGGCCTTTCAGATCGCTGCGCACCAGCACCGCGAATTCCGAATGCTGGTTGTCCGGGTCGGTCACGCCGCGCACCACGCCCAGGGTTTCCGGCGTGCCATCGGGGCGCAATCGCGTGGCGATGAAGGCCATTTCGCGTTCGTAGTCGATCTGGGTAAAGCGTGCCATCTCGCGATGCGCGAGGCTGCGCATGGGAGAGAAGAAACGCAACCGGAAATCCTCCGGCGAGACATGCTTGAGGAAATCCTGATGCGCCGGTTCATCCTCGGGCCGGATCGGCCGCAGCAGCAGGCGCTCGCCATTCTGCAGCGTCACCCATTCTTCCAGGCCGCTGGGATAGGGGCGGATCGCCAGGTGATCCGGCCCATGCAGTTTGCTGGGCGCCAGCACCACGCGCGCATCTAGCGCCACCAGGCCCTGGGCATCGGCATAAAGCGGGTTGATATCCAGTTCCTTCACCTCGGCATGATCGGCAATCATCTGCGATACCCGCACCAGCAGGGCGGCCAGTTGCGGCCGGTCCACCACCGGGAAATCGCGATAGCCGAACAGAAGCTTGCTCACCTTGGTGTGGTCGATCAGGTCGTTGGCCAGGTGCATGTTCAAGGGCGGCATGGCCACCGCGCGGTCGCCGATCACTTCCACGCCTACGCCGCCATGGCCGAACATGATGGCAGGGCCGAAGATCGGATCGGTCAGCGTGCCCACGATCAGTTCATGGGCGTTGCCGCGCCGCAGCATCTGCTGCACGGTGAAACCGATGATATGTGCGTTGGGACGCAGTCGCTGCACGCGCGCCTGCATGGTCTTGGCGGCCTGCTGCACGGCGGCTTCGTCTTCCAGGTTCAGCGCCACCCCGCCCACATCGGATTTGTGCGAGATATCCGGCGAGAAGATTTTCAGCGCCACAGGAAAGCCGATCTGGCGCGCCACCGTCTTGGCTTCCTCGGGGCTGGTGGCAAGTTCGGTGCGCACAGTGGGGATGCCATAGGCTGAGAGCAGGCGTTTGCCTTCGATCTCGTTCAGCATCGTGCGGCCTTCCTGCATGGCCGGTTCGATCACTGCCCGGGCAGCCGCCAGGTCGGGTGTGAAATCCTCCGGCATTTCGTCGGGGATTTGCATCAGGTTGACCTGGTTGCGCTGGAAATCCACCATATGCGAGAAGGCGCGCACGGCGGCATCCGGGGTTTCATAGGAAGGCAGCTTGGCGGCGATGAAAGCCTGCCGTGCGGCTTCCACGGCCGGCCCGCCGGACCAGCAGGTAAGTACGTTCTTTTCGCTCTTGGTGGCGGCCGCGATCACCTGCAAAGCAGGTTGCAGCGACGGCACGATGGCGGTTGGCGCATGCATCACCAGCACGGCGTCGATGCCGTCGTCGCGCAGCAGAATCTCCAGCGCCTTGCCATAGCGTTCGGCGGGAGCATCGCCGATGATATCCACCGGGTTGCCATGCGACCAGGTGGCCGGCAGCACGGCATTCAGCGCATCCATGGTGGCGGGTGAAAGATCGGCCAGGGTGCCGCCATATTGCACCAGCTTGTCTACCGCCATCACGCCGGGGCCGCCGCCATTGGTGAGAATGGCCAACCGCTCGCCCGGCAGGCGGCGCATGCGGGCCAGGGTTTCCACCGCGGCAAACAATTCCTCAACGCCATCCACGCGCAGGATGCCGGCGCGGCGCAGGGCAGCCGAATACACATCGTCGCCGCCGGCCAGCGCGCCGGTATGCGAGGCGGCGGCCTGGGCTGCGCGGGCATTGCGGCCGGATTTCACCGCAATGATCGGCTTGTTGCGCGCCGCAGCGCGGGCGGCAGACATGAACTTGCGGGCATGCTGCACGCTTTCGATATAAAGCAGGATGGCGCGGGTCTGCTGGCAGGACGCCAGGTAATCCAGCATGTCTCCGAAATCCACGTCGGCGGAATCGCCCAGCGAGATGAAGTGGCTGAAGCCCACTCCGCGTTCGCGCGCCCAATCCAGCACGATGGTGCAGAGCGCGCCGGATTGGCTGACGAAGGCAAGCTGCCCGGCTTCGGCGGATGCATGGGCGAAGCTGGCATTCAACTTGATGCCGGGTTCCTGCTGGCCCACGCAATTGGGGCCCAGGATGCGCAGCAGATGCGGCTTGGCGGCATCCAGCATTTTCTGCTTGTTTTCGCCCAGCCCGGCAGTGAGCACCACGGCAGCCTTGCCGCCCTTGGCGCCAAGAGCGGCAATGGTTTGCGGCACGGCATCGGGCGGCACGCATACCACGGCCAGATCCGGAGCCGCAGGCAGCGCGGCGATATCGGCATAGCAGGCTAGGCCGCGCAGCATGGTGTATTTCGGATTCACCGGCCAGATCGGACCGGAAAAGCCGGCCTCAATGATATTGGCCAGCACTACATTGCCCACCTTCTCAGGTGTTTCGGTGGCGCCGATCACGGCAACGGATTTCGGGCCCAATAGTTTGTCGAGATTGCGTATGGTCATGCTGTCACCGCCTTCAACGTCGCATTATAGCGGATTCGTGGCGGTATGATGACCCCGCAATCGCAACAATATGATGCCTGCGACGATCAGTCCTGCCCAGGCGCCAGGCTGTGCGGGCAACCCGGCGGCCATGGCAAATGGCAATGCAAGGCCAATGAGGGCAGCAAGAATGGCGGCGCGGTGCGGCTGCTGCCGGCAATGATGTTGGGATTCGGCGGCTTGCCGCAGCAGGGCGATCAATGTGGCGATCACGATGGCCGCTGCACCGCCAGTGGCGCCACCATAGGTGATCATCGGCCAGGCCAACGGCAGGAATACTGCAAGAGCCAGCAGGTTGTTATGCACCGACCAGCCGGTGCGTCCGGTGCGCAGCAGGCCGCCGCCTAGCGGCGACTTCACCACGAAGATTGCCTTCGACAGCAGGATCATACCGAACAAGGCGGCAAGATCCGGGCGTGGATCGCGAGCCAGCCATTCAAACAACCAAGGCTGCAGACAGAGCGAGAGCAGCACCAGCAGCGTGCTGGCGGCCAAGGCAGCATCGCTCACCCGGCTGAGAATTTCGCCCGCGCGCGGCTGTTTCAAGGCATGATGCACCAGCCCGCCCCAGGCGGTGAAAAACGGCAACGCCAGCAGACCTTCAAACAAGGTGGCCACCCGCATGGCGATCAGATAATCGCCGGCCAGCGCGATGCCTGCCCAGGCTGCCAGCATGAAGCGCGCCATGCTATCCAGGCTGTAGCGCAGCAACAGGCCCAGCATCAGCGGCACGCCATAGCGCACCAGCGCGCGGATGCGCGTGGGATCGAAAGCAAAACGCGGCATCGGCCGCACCAGAAAGGCCAGCAGGCAGGCGGCGCATTGCCCGATGATCTGTCCGCCGAACAATCCCGGCAGTCCGGCATCCAGCGCGATCACCAGATAGCTGCTGGCTGCCAGCCACACGGCAAGTTGCAGTACGGCGATGCAGCCGGCCAGGGCCACGCGGCGTTCGGCCCGGCGCTGGGTATGCAGCATGGTCTGCCATGAGCCGCACAGCATCAACAGCGGCAGCAGCCAGGGCATCGGCAGGGCAGTGGAGTCAAACAGCGCCATCAGGCTGTGGCTGCCGAATAGCAGCCCGAGCAACGAGCCGGTGAGCAATGCGCTAGCGCTTGAAATCGCCACAACGGTTCCCAGCAAATGCGGGCGCTCCGCCGCTTCGGTATGGGCGTGGTGATAGAGATAGGCGAACTTCAACCCCAGCAGGCTGAGGGTGACGCCCAGATTGGTGCCGGCTTCCACCAGGCTGTAAAGCCCGATTTCGGCGGGCGTGAGATAGCCGGTGATCACCGGCAGCAGGGCCAGGTTGCCCATGGCCAGCAGGCCGGTGGAAATCAGATAGCCGCCATAATCCCGGCGCAGGGCGCGCATATACTCGCCCGGCGTTGAAAGCATTTGGCTGGTATTATCCATAGCGGCGACTCTGTTACCCGGCGGCAATCTTACCTAAGCTTTAATCAGTTTACCCTATTTGGCAGGCCATGAGCGGTTTGGGCGCGGATCAATTCGAGGCATTGGTGCTGGCGGCAAGGGCATCTGGCGATGCCGCAGGCTATCGTGCGGCCTTGGCGCTGCGTCCAGGCCACAAGGCCGCTTCCTTGCCGCTGGCCGAATTGCTGCTGGCACGGGGGGATGCGGCCGGGGCTGCCATGGTGCTGGCGCCGATGCTGCAGCAGCATCCAGACAGTATTCGCGGCTGGGCCCTGATGGGGGCGGCTTGCATGGCATTGGGCAACCTGGCCGGTGCCGAGGCGGCTTATGGCCAGGTGCTGCGCTTCAAGCCCGATGAGGCCGTGGCTTTCAACGGTCTTGGCGCCATCCGTCAGGCCCAGGATCGTGCCGACGAGGCGATCGGCTTTTATCGTCAGGCGCTTGCTGTTCGGCCCGCTGCGCCGGAAATTTTGAAGAACCTCGCTTTCGCACTGGCCAATGCCGGGCTGCTTGAAGAAGCCGAAGCGCGCTTTACAGAGTTGGAAGGCATCGCGCCGGATTTTGCCGAAGCGCGGATGGATCATGGAATCTTCCGGCTGTCGTTGGGCGATTACGCGCGGGGCTGGGATTTGTATGAAGCGCGCTGGGCCAGCGGCGTATACAGCGAAACCGATGCCGGCCAGGGTTTGCCGCGCTGGAATGGCGAAGCGCTGAACGGCAGGCGCCTGCTGCTGTGGGGCGAGCAGGGCATCGGCGACCAGATTTTGCATGCTACGATGCTGCGCGATGCGATCCGGCTCGCAAATGGCACGGTGACGATTGCGGTGACCGACCGCCTGGTGCCCTTGCTGGCGCGCAGCCTGGCCGATACCGGTGCGCAGGTGGTGGTGCGCGGGCAAGCGGTGGCGGCCGATCTGCAATGTCCCTTTGCCAGCTTGGGCGGATTGGTGCGCCGGCAAGCCGGCAATTTCAATGATGGCATCTATTTGCGCCCCGATCCGGCGCAGGTGGCGGCCTTCTGTGCGCGGCACGCAGGGATGGCCGGCGGGCGCAAGCTATATGGCCTGTCCTGGCGCAGCGGCAATCCGCAATTGGGCGATGCCAAGAGCATTCCGTTGACGCAATTGGCACCGCTTTTTGCCATCCCCGATATTGCCTGGCTGAGCGTGCAATACGGCGATGTGGGTGCGGAAATCGCCGCATCGGGTTTACCCTTGCAGATCGAAAGCGTGGATGGCTTAAGCGATATCGATGCCCAGGCCGCGCAATTCGCCGCGCTGGACGGCATGGTGTCGGTGAGCAATACCGGCGTGCATCTGGCCGCGAGCATCGGGTTGCGCTGCCATGTGCTGCTGCCGCGTGGCCGTGGGCGTTTCTGGTATTGGCCCAGGCCGGGCCGCAGTTGCGACTGGTATGCCGCGCCACGCTTCTGGTATCAGCAGCAGGATGGCGATTGGTCGGGCAGCATTGCGGCCCTGGCGCGGGAGTTGAGCAATGACTGATCCGGGCAGTGATCCGGGGGCTGATATCGCTGGTCTGCTGCACCAGGCCTTGGCCCAGCATCAGACCGGTAACATCACGGCCGCTATGGCGGGCTACCGGGCCGTGCTTGCTCAGCAGCCGCGGCAAGTCGATGCGCTGCATCTGTTGGGTGTGGCGCTGGAACAGGGCGGCGATGCCGAAGCCGCCGTGGCGATGATCCGCCAAGCCATCGCCATCGATGGCAGCCGGGCCGATTTTCACGATAATCTTGGCAATGCCCTGCTGGCGGCAAAAGACGGCGAGGGCGCCGCCATGGCCTATCGCGAAGCGCTGCGGCTGGAACCGCAGCGGCCGGGTACGCTTTACAATCTCGGCAATATTCTGCGTCTGCGTGGCGAGACGGAAGAGGCGCGCCAGTTGCTGCAGCAGGCTTTGCGCTTGCAGCCGCGCTATGCCGATGCGCTGAAGAATCTTGCATTGCTGGAATGGGAAGAGGGCGACATGGCTGCGGCCGAGCCGCTCTTCCGACAGGCCGCGCAATTGGCCCCGCAGGATCGCGTGTTGCCGATGAATTACGCGCTATATCAACTGGCGCGCGGCGCGTATGGCGCCGGCTGGGATCTGTATGAATCGCGCTGGCGCAGCGGCGTGTACGACGAACGCGATTGGAGCGCGGGTTTGCCGCGCTGGGATGGATCGCCGCAACCGGGGCGCCACCTGCTGCTCTGGGGCGAGCAGGGCATCGGCGATCAGATTCTGCATGGCACGATGTTGCGCGATGCGGTGGCGCATGTGCGGGCTGCGGGCGCGTGCCGCGTCAGTATTGCGGTGTCGGATCGCCTGGTGCCGCTGCTGGCGCGTAGCCTGGCCGACCTGCCCGATCTGCAGGTGATCGAGCGCAATCAGAAAACCGATGCCGATCTACAATGCCCGTTTGGCAGCCTGGGCCGCTTTCTGCGCCGAACGGCTACGGATTTTCCCGCAGGCCGACAGGCCGGGGCCTATTTGCGCGCCGATCCGGCACGCGTGGCTGAATTCCGTGCGCGCCACGCGGCGATGGCGGGCCCGGGCAAACGGGTTTACGGCCTGGCCTGGCGCAGCGGCAATTTGCAGTTGGCCGATGCCAAGAGCATTCCGCTGGCCAAGCTGGCACCGCTTTTCGCTCTGTCCGGTATTGCGTGGCTGAGCGTGCAATACGGCGATCCGCGCGATGAAGTGGCGGCCTCCGGCTTGCCGCTCAATACCGCGCTGACCGTGGATGGTTTGCAGGATATCGATGGTCAGGCGGCGCAGCTGGCCGCGCTGGATGGCATCGTGTCGGTCAGCAATACCGGCGTGCATGTTGCGGCGGGATTGGGGCTGCCCTGCCATCTGCTTTTGCCGAAAGGGCGGGGGCGGCTGTGGTATTGGCCACGCGAAGGCACGCAATCGCCTTGGTATGGCAGCGTCCGGCTCTGGCGCCAGCATCGCAGCAATATATGGGAAGATGTAATAAATGACATTGCATCTTTTCTTAAAGTTGAAATCCACTCTTAACCCATTGATTTATATAGTCTGTTATTATTTGGAAATACGCCAAAATTAGTCTTGACGGGCTTGGGCGGGCTCTGCTAACACTTTTGAGACTTCCAAAAGGAAGTTTTCTACCATCCTAGAACAGGAGACTAAGTCATGGCCAATTCCGTAAATACCAACGTCGGTGCTCTCGTCGCGCTCTCTTCTCTGCGCGTTACCAACTCCGAGCTCGACAAGACCTCCAAGCGCATTCAGACCGGCTTCCGTGTGGCCGATGCTTCTGACGATGCTGCCGTCTTCGCGGTGGCCCAGGGCATCCGCGGCAACATCAAGGCTTACGCCTCCGTGCAGTCCTCGCTGGCTGCTGGTGAAGGCCTGGGTCAGGTTACCGCTGCCGCGTTGACCGGCATTTCCAACCTGGTGGCCGACGTTAAGGCGAAGTTCGCCAACCTGGCCGACGGCTCGCTGACCTCCGCTCAGCGCACCACCTACCAGAACGACGCCTACCAGCTGATCGGTCAGATCAACAACTTCATCAACCAGGCGACCTACAACGGCAAGAACCTGCTGAATTCGGCTGCCACGATTTCCTTCGTGTCGGACGTGTCGGGTTCCTCGTTGACCCTGCAGACCGGCACCAACCTGCTGACCTCGGTCACCGCTCTGTCGGACGCCATCGGCGCCTTCACCGCTGCCGCCGACTACAGCACCGCGATGGGTGCCCTCACCACCTTCGAAGGTTTCGTGAACTCGATTTCTGCGCAGGTTGCCGCTCAGAGCCGTTCGCTCTCGCTGCAGCGTAGCTTCGTGAACGACCTGGTGGACGCCACCAAGACCGGCCTTGGCGCCCTGGTGGACGCCGACGTGGCTGCCGAATCCGCTGCCCTGCAGTCGCTGCAGGTCCGTCAGCAGCTGGGCGTGCAGGCGCTGTCGATCGCCAACCAGCAGCCGAACACCCTGCTCAGCCTGTTCCGTTAATCCGGCGGCTGATCAAGCCAGTATTTTCCGGTTCCGACCGGGTGGAAAGGGGGCTTCGGCCCCCTTTCTTTTTGTCTTGGCTGTTTCTTCCGTTAACCCCCCTTTGCTTTTTTCGGCGCGGCCCTTTAGCGTTCCGACGAGCGCGCGGCTTGTCGCGCGGGGTCGATTCCATAGCAGAAGGGGCGGGGCCGGGCAGTTGCGCGCCGGCCCTGGAGGTTATCCGTGCCGCTGATCATCACTTTGAAAGCCGGAGAGAAGTTCATCCTGAACCGGGCTGTGCTCAGCCTGTCCAAACCGGCCAGCATCATCATCGAGAATAAGGCTTCCTTCCTGCGTGAAAAGCATATCATGCGCGAGGAAGATGCCGACACGCCCGCAAAAGTTATCTATTATATGTGCCAGCTGACATATCTCTGGGAAGAAAAATTCGACGAGTATTACCCCAAGATCAAGGATGCCTGTTTGGAGTTCGTTAAGGCCGCTCCGAGTACCAATGGTCTGATAGGCAGCATCGGTTCGGCGCTGGCGCAGCAGGATTTCTTCCGGCTGCTCAAACACGCCAGGCGCCTGATCGAAGTTGAGAGGAGGTTGCTCGATGTCGGGAATAAATCCGTACCTAAAGGCGCAGAACGTTCTTGAGACGCCGCGCCAGCTGGAATACCGGCTGTTTTCTTCTGTCACCCGCGCTCTGATGGAAATCCGTCCGCTGATGCAGAGCAAAACCCCTGGCGATGTGGCCAAGATCGCCTATGCCATCGGCTGGAACCGCGATGTGTGGAACCACCTGATGCCCGAGGTGTTGGACGAGGCCAATGCGTTGAGCAAGGACGTAAAGGTTTCGCTGGTCAATATCTGCCTGTTCGTCAACAAGCGGACCCAGGAAATCACCCGGGGTGAATCCACCGATATCGAGCCGTTGATCACCGTCAACCGCAACATCATGGATGGCCTGAAGTGACGACGGCGCCGCTGCCGCCGCATTCCAAGCCCCGCTGACACCTGTTTCCGCGTTTCAAATCATGAGCGCCGATCTCGACGCCGCCCAAGCAGCAGCCTTGGCGCAGGCGGCCCGCGCGCTGAGTTCAGGTAATCCCGCCGCCGCCCTGAAAGCTTTGCAGGCTGTTCCGGATACTGCCGTGGCGTGGCAAATACGCGGCTTGGCGCTGCGGGCCCAGGGCGACAGGGCCGGCGCGGAAGCCGCCCTGCTCAAAGCTTTGCAACTGGCACCCGATCATCCCGCAACCATGGCGCAGTTGGCCCAGCTTGCTGCCGAGCGCGATGCCCCGCAGGAGGCCCTGGGCTGGCTGGAGCGCCTGCTGGCGTTGCAGCCGGATAATCCGGCCGTTCTGGGCAGCTATGGTGGCATGCTGCGCCGCATGGATCGTGCCGCCGAAGCGCTGCCGGTGTTGGACCGCGCCCTGACCTTGCAGCCGGATCATGCCGGTCTGTTGCTGGATCGGGCGCATGCCTTGCGCAAACTGCAAAGATTGGCCGAGGCGAAGCAGGCTTTCGAGGCCGCGCTGGCGAGCCAGCCGCAGGCTGTGGCGGCGTGGACCGGATTGGCCGAATGCCTGCTGCGGCAGCATGATGCCGAGGGCGCGATGCAGGCGATTGCCAAGGCTCTGGCGCTGGCACCCGGGGATGGTCAGGCAATCGGTACCAAGGGTTTGATCCTGGCCCATCGCGGCGACCGTGTCGCGGCGCTGGAATGCTATCGGCAGGCTTATGCGGCAATGCCCAATGAGGTGTCTGCCCGGCGCAATTACGGCAATGCGTTGCTGCGTGCCGGCCATGTGGCGGAGGCTTGGCCGTTGCTCGAGCATCGCCCTGATCGGCCGGAAAGCCGCGCGCCCCTGGCGCGTGCCGGGCTGCCCTATTGGGATGGCGCCGATGTGCCCGGCCTGCGCTTGCTGATCTGGGCCGAGCAGGGGATCGGCGACGAAATCCTGCAGGCTGGCTATGTCCCGGAATTGCTGGCGGCGGGCATCGATCTTGTGCTGCTGTGTTCGGCGCGGCTGGAACCGTTATTCCGCCGTGCCTTCAAGGGCGCGGACATACATGCCGTGCGCGCCGATACGGATTTGCGGGTGTTCGGTGCCACGCATCAGATTTCGATCTGCGATCTGGCCTCGCGCTTGCGCCGTATGCAGGCTGCGCCGGCGCAGGATGTGCCTTATCTGCGCGCCGATCCGCTGCGCAGCCAGATTTTCGCCCAGCGCTATCGCAGCCTGCAGGCCGAGCGTGTGATCGGCCTGTCGTGGCGCAGCGGCAATCCGGCCCTGGGCGATTCCAAATCGCTACGATTGGTGGATCTGTTACCCATCCTGCGCCTGCCGGGCGTCGCCTTCGTATCGCTGCAATATGGCGATTGCGCCGATGAGATTGCCGCCTTGCATGCCCAGCATGGTATCGCTTTGCATGTGGATGCCGATGTGGATCCGCTCAGCGATATCGATGGCCAGGCAGCGCAGATATCGGCGCTGGATGCAGTGGTGTCGATCAGCACCGCCGTTGTGCATCTGGCCTGCGCCTTGGCTGTGCCGAGCCGTGTGCTGCTGCCTTTCGAGCATGGCTTGTTGTGGTATTGGGGCGAAAGCGGCGATGCATCGATCTGGCGGCCCGGCGCCAAACTGTACCGCCCGGCCAATGCCGATGATCGCCTCAGCCCGATTCAGGCGCTGGCCGCCGATATGCAGGCGGGGCGTGCATGACCGGCATCGCAGATACAGCCGCGATTCTGGAGGCAGCCCGCGTCTTGAAGCGCGAAGGCAACCTGCCGGGCGCAGCCGATCTGCTGGGCAAGGCATTGCCGCAGGATCCCGGCAATGCCGATATCGCGCTGGCGCTGGCCGATGTGCTGGTGGCGCTGGAACGCCAGCCGGCGGCGCTGGGCATTGTGGATCTGCTGCTGCAGCACCGGCCCGATCATCTGTTGGCCATGGTGGCGAAAGCGCGGCTGCTGTTGCTGATCGGTTATAATGCCGAGGCTGCGGATCTTGCGCGGCATTGCAGCCAGGTGCAGCCCGAGCGCGCCGATATCTGGGCGCTTCTAGCCGCTGCCGCCCATGCCGACGGCCGTATCGATGAAGCGCGCCTGGCCGCCAAGCAGGCCTTGCACCGCGATCCAGGCAATGCCGCCGCCTTGGGTACGTTGGGCCATCTGGCAGCAGAACGCGGCGACGCCGCCAAGGCGCGGGATTTCTATCGCAAGGCGCTGGCATTGAAGCCGAAGGATGCCCGGCTGCATTACATGCTGGGCCTGGCCAATCTGTTGCTGGGCGATCTGCCGGAAGGCTGGGCCGGCTATGCCTGGCGCCATCAGGTGAAGCCGCCCTTCACGGCGCATTTCGGCTGCGGCCTGCCGGATTGGCCTGGCATTCCGTTATTGCCCGGCCAACGTTTGCTGGTCTGGGGCGAGCAGGGCTTGGGCGATGAAATCCTGTTTGCCAGCCTGCTGCCGGAGTTGCTGAAACGCCAGCGCGATGCATTGCTGTATTGCGAGCCACGGTTAGTGCCGCTCTTTGCCCGCAGCTTTCCCGATATCGAGGTGGTGGGCCGCCATGATGGTTTCGATCCCGCAGCCCATGGCCTGACGCATCAGGTTTCGTCGGCCGATCTGGGCGGATTGTTTCGTGCGCGGATCACCGATTTTCCCTGGCATGATGGCTATCTGCGGGCCGACCCGGCGCGGGTTGCGCATTATCGTGCGAAATATGAGGCCATGTTGCCGCCTGCTATGCGGGAGACTGGTTTCATTCTCGGCATCGCCTGGCGCAGCGGCAATCCCGCGCTGGGGCATTACAAGTCTGGTGGCTTGGCGGATTTCGCGCCATTGCTGGAACGGCCGGATTGCCTTTGCGTGACTTTGCAATATGGCGATACCGCAGCCGAGCGGGCCGCCATGGCCCGCCCGCCGTATCACGATGTCGAAGTGGATCCGCTTGTCGCCCCCGATGAACAGGCGGCGCAAATCGCGGCGTTGGATGGCATAGTCAGCACCAGCAACAGCGCAGTGCATCTGGCCGGCGCACTCGGCAAGCCGGGTTGGGTGTTGCTGCCGGCGGCGCGCGGTACGCAATGGTATTGGGGCAGCCAGGGCGATGCCACGCCCTGGTATCCCAGTCTGCGGCTGTTGCGGGCCGCTGTTGGCGAGGGGCCGGCTGCCCAGTTGGACCGCAGGTTGCGGGAAATAGGCACGCCACCGGGCTGAAAAGCTGCTAGGCTGAGCCAGTTAGAGTTCGCCGCGCAATTCCTTTGTGTCGGCGTTTACCATCGGTCAACCACTTTTTGCGACAAACAATCCGCTCAAGCCGGACAGCATACCGATTCGGCCGGAACAGCAGGAAAAGGGGGCTTAGCCCATGTCGATGTCCGAAGAAGAACAGAGCAAGGTAACTCGTGAGGCCTTCGTGGCCACTTGGGAAGCCCTGGTGAATGGCGGCGTGTCGCGTGAAGTTGTGGCTGCGATTGCCATGAGCATGGCATTGGCGGAATTGACCGCGATTTTCGGCAAGGCGGTGACCGCTCATGGTCTGGAACGCCTGCCCGATACCATCCGCTCTGGCGCGTTCGACGCCAAGTAAAGCATCGCCGCATCGCTCCATTGGGGCGGGCGGCAAAGCGGCCTGAAAATGCCAACGGCATCGCTTCCGCGCGTGCGGAGCGGTGCCGTGTTGCGTTCTATATTTGCTTGAGGCGGAAAATCAGGTGGTGAGATCCACAGAGCCGCCAACGCCTTGGGGCAGCGGGGCCTGGGGCTGTGCCTGGGCTGGGGCCGCATTCGACTGCGCGGGCTGCTGATTTTCCGGTGCGGTGATCTGCTTGACGTTTTCCAAGCTGGCCGAAACGGCGCTCAACACTGCCAGTTGCGTATCGCGGGCCACCTGGGCGCCGACAAGCTGAAGCTGCTGCTGAATGGCTGACATGGTATCGGTTCCTTCTGAAGCGATGCGGCCATTCTATGCCCACAGCGGCATTCCGGCAATTCCCTCTCTGCGGCCATAATCAAGAATTCATGTAGCCGCAGTCACAGTCCGGCGTCAGTCGGCAGGCCGGAAGCAATGGGCGGGGATTTGGGATGTATACGGAACATATCGATGCCTGGCGGCTTGACTTGGGCCATGGGGGGGCTATCACTGGCGCCCGTTATTCCTGCTTATTAATCCCAGGGAGTCCGGTATTCCAAGCCGGCGCATGAGGAGCTTCCGATCATGACACTTGCGTTTCTGTTTCCCGGCCAGGGCAGCCAGGCCGTTGGCATGGGCAAGGATTTGGCCGATGCCTTCGCCACCGCCCGCGAGGTATTCCAGGAAGTGGATGATGCGCTGTCGCAGAAACTCAGCAGCCTGATGTTCGAGGGGCCGGAAACCGAGTTGACGCTGACCGAAAACACCCAGCCCGCCCTGATGGCGGTGAGTGTGGCCGCAGCCCGGGTGCTGCAAAAGGATTTCGGTATCGACTTGGCTGCCAAGGGCAGCTATGCCGCCGGCCATTCGCTGGGCGAATATTCCGCACTTTGCGCACTTGGCGCGTTGGGCCTGGCGGATACCGCGCGGCTGCTGAAGCTGCGCGGCCAGGCGATGCAGAAGGCGGTGCCGGTGGGCGAGGGTGCCATGGCCGCGCTGCTGGGCCTCGATCTCGATGTGGCGCAGACCGTGGTGGATGAGGCCGCGCAGGGCGAAGTGCTGGGCTGTGCCAATGATAATGGCCCCGGTCAGGTGGTGATTTCCGGCAAGAAGACCGCCGTGGAGCGCGCGCTGGATGTGGCCAAGGCCAAGGGCGGCAAGCGCGCCATTCTGCTGCCGGTAAGCGCCCCGTTCCATTGCGCATTGATGCAGCCTGCCGCCGATGCCATGCAGGAGGCGCTGGACCGTGTAACGCTGAATCCGCCGCGTTTGCCGGTGGTTTCCAACGTCACCGCCAAGGGCGAAAGCAATCCCGCCGATATCAAGAAGCTGCTGGTGGCGCAGGTGACCGGCCTGGTGCGCTGGCGCGAATGCACATTGTGGCTGGCCCAGCAGGGCGTGCAGCGCGCGGTGGAAATCGGAACCGGCAAAGTGTTGGCGGGCCTGGTGAAGCGCATCGAAAAGAGCGTGGAGGCGAGCAGCCTCAACAGCCCGGCCGATCTGGAAGCCTGGGCCAAGTCGGTCTGATCCGTTTAAAGCATAAGGAAACTCCCATGTTCGATCTCACCGGCAAATTCGCCCTCGTTACCGGCGCCACAGGCGGCATCGGCAATGCCATCGCCACCACGTTGCATGGCCAGGGCGCAACGGTCGGCCTGTCGGGCACTCGTGAATCGGTGCTGCGTGAACTGGCCGACAAGCTGGGCGAACGCGCTTTCGTGCTGCCCTGCAACCTGGGCGATGCGGCTGCCGTAGATGCCCTGATCGGCCAGGCCGAGGCTGCCATGGGCCAGGTTGATATCCTGGTGAACAATGCCGGCATCACCCGCGATGGCCTGGCCATGCGCATGAAAGATGAAGACTGGCAGGCGGTGCTGGATGTGAATCTCACCGCCGCCTTCCGGCTCAGCCGCGCCTCGCTGAAGGGCATGATGAAGCGCCGCTGGGGCCGCATCGTGAATATTACCTCCGTGGTGGGCACCACCGGCAATCCCGGCCAGCTGAATTATGCCGCCGCCAAGGCCGGCCTGGTCGGCCTGTCGAAATCCCTGGCGCAGGAAGTGGCCTCCCGCAACATTACGGTGAATTGCGTGGCCCCGGGTTTCATCGAAACCGCCATGACCGATGTGCTGAACGAACAGCAGAAAACCGCCATCATGGCCAAGATTCCGGCCCAAAGATTGGGGCAGGGGCTGGAAGTTGCCGCTGCCGTCGCCTATCTGGCCTCTACCGAGGCGGCCTATGTGACGGGCCAGACCTTGCACGTTAACGGCGGTATGGCCATGATTTGATCTACCCGGGCCGACTCCGGTGGGTTACCGGGGCGACTCCAGGGCGAGTTGGGAGGCTAAGTTAAGGACGCTTGGCCCCCCGGATATTCTATGCTAATAGGCCCCCAACCACGGGCCGGACCGGAATGCCATTCGGGTTTTGGAACAGCTTAACGTGGCAACGAATCACAAGGATTAAGGACAATGAGCGATATCGCCGAACGCGTGAAGAAGATCGTCGTCGAGCATCTGGGCGTTGAGGCCGAAAAGGTCACCGATGCTGCCAGCTTCATCGACGATCTGGGCGCCGATAGCCTGGATACGGTCGAACTGGTCATGGCGTTCGAAGAGGAATTCGGCGTCGAAATCCCCGATGATGCCGCCGAAAAGATCCTCACCGTGAAGGATGCGATCGACTTCATCTCCGAGAAGGCTTCGGCCTGATCCGTTGATCGGATCAAGGCTGTCTCGGATCATTTAAAAAGAGGCTTCCACATGCGTCGTGTCGTCGTCACCGGCCTCGGCTTGGTTACGCCGTTGGGTAATGGCGTGGACGCAACCTGGACGCGCCTGATCAATGGTGAATCGGGCCTCGGCCCGATCACCCGTTTTGATGCAGGTGAGATGCCGTGCCGTATTGCCGGCCAGGTGCCCCTTAAAAAAGATTTCCCTGATCGCGCTGATGCGTTCGAGCCGACCGAATGGATGGACGGCAAGGAGCTGAAGCGGGTGGACGATTTCATCGTCTACGGCGTGGCTGCCGCCAAGCAGGCGGTGACCGATTCGGGGTGGGTGCCGGCCAATGAAGAACAGCGTTGCCGCACCGGCGTGCTGATCGGCTCCGGCATCGGCGGCCTCAATGGTATCGAGGAAGCCGCGATTACTCTGAAGGAAAAGGGCCATCGCCGCATCAGCCCGTTTTTCGTGCCCGGCCGCCTGATCAATCTGGTGTCTGGCCATGTTTCCATCGAACACGGCTTCAAGGGTCCGAATCACGCTGTGGTGACGGCCTGTTCCACCGGCGCGCATGCCATCGGCGATGCGGCCCGCCTGATCATGTGGGACGATGCCGATGTGATGATTGCCGGCGGTGCGGAAGCCACCATCGGCCCGCTCGGCGTGGCCGGCTTTGCCGCCGCCCGTGCGCTTTCCACCGGTTTCAACGACACCCCCACCAAGGGCTCGCGCCCCTGGGATAAGGGTCGCGACGGCTTCGTGATGGGCGAGGGCGCCGGCGTTGTGGTGTTGGAAGAATACGAGCATGCCAAGGCGCGTGGCGCCAAGATCTATGCCGAAGTGGTCGGCTATGGCCTGACCGGCGATGCGCATCACATCACGGCCCCGCATGAAAGCGGCGATGGCGCTTTCCGCTGCATGCAGATGGCGCTGAAGCGCGCCGGCATGAGCCCGGGCGAGATCGATTACGTGAATGCCCATGGCACCTCTACGCCGCTGGGCGACGAAATCGAACTTGGCGCCGTGAAGCGTGTGTTCGGCAATGCTGCGGCCACGCTGTCGATGTCCTCCACCAAGTCGGCCATCGGTCACCTGCTTGGCGCTGCCGGTGCGGTGGAAGCGATTTTCTCCACGTTGGCGATCAAGACCGGCATCGTGCCGCCCACGCTCAATCTCGACGATCCCTGCGATGGCTCGGAAGGCATCGATCTGGTGCCCTACAAGGCCAAGCAGCGCGAGGTGCGTGCGGCTTTGTCGAATTCGTTCGGCTTCGGCGGCACCAACGCTTCGCTGGTGCTCAAGCGCGTCGAGACTTGATGAAATCCCTGCTGCGCCCGCTGCTGGCTCTGCTGCTGGCGGTCGGTGCGGCGGCGGCTGGCTCGGCCTGGTGGTTCAGCCAATGGCTGGACCGGGCAGGCCCACTCCCTGAAACAACCCTGGTGTTGGTGCCGCGCGGCGAGGGCCTGGCGGGCATTGCGGCACGCCTGCATGATGCTGGGGCGGTTGGCGATGCGCGGCTATTCATGCTGGCCGGCTGGTGGACCAGTTTCGGCCCCGCTCTCAAGGCCGGCGAATATGCCATCGCTGCTCATGAAAGCCCGCGCGCCATCCTGGCGCAGATTGCTGCTGGCCGGGTTTTCCAACGTAAATTCACCGTGCCCGAAGGCCTCAGCAGCGCGGAGATTCTCGCGCTGCTGAGCAAAGCCGAAGCGATGAGCGGCGAGGCGCCATCCGCTTTGCCCGATGAAGGTACGCTGCTGCCCGAGACCTACAATTACCTGCATGGCGATAGTCGGGCGGAGATGCTGCGGCGCATGGGCCGGGCCCGCGATGAATTGCTGCAACGGCTCTGGGCAGCGCGCGATCCGGCGCTGCCTTACGCCAGTATGGCGCAGGCCGTGATCATGGCTTCCATCGTGGAGGCGGAAACGCCCAAGGCCGAGGAACGCCCGGTGGTGGCCGGCGTGTTCGTCAATCGCCTGCGACGCGGCATGAAACTGCAAACCGATCCCACGGTGATCTACGGCATCACCCGCGGTCTGCGCGACCTCGACCGCCCGCTCAGCCGCGCCGATCTGGCCCAGCCCACACCATGGAACACCTATGTGATCGATGGCATGCCGCCCACGCCGATCAACCATCCCGGCCGTGCCAGCCTGGCCGCCGCGCTGGCACCTGCGGCTACGAAATATCTCTACTTCGTGGCCGATGGCAGCGGCGGGCATCTGTTTGCCGAAACCTACGACCAGCATCTGCGCAACGTGGCGATCTATCGCGCGCAGCAGAAGTAGTTCAGGCCATATAGCTCAGGCGCCCAGCATCCTGAGCGCCATCTTCAACGCATCGCGCACCGTGGCTTCGCGCACCTCCGCGCGGCCGATATCGCCATAGCGCATTTCGGCATGCAGCGTATCCTCCTGCACCATCGCCACGGCGATATGCACAAGGCCAACCGGTTTTGCCGCCGAGCCGCCACCCGAACTGTTTCCCGGGCCGGCAATGCCGGTGCAGGCGATGCCGATCTGGGCATTGCTGTTGCGCACCGCGCCCTCGGCCATGGCGCGCGCCACTTCCTCGCTTACCGCGCCGCGCCCGGCGATGATCTCGGCCGGCACGCGCAGCATGCCGATTTTTGCTTCGTTGGAATAGGTGACGAAGCCGCGCTCCATCACGTCGGATGAACCGGCAATCGCGGTGAGTGCGCCGGCGATCAGGCCGCCGGTGCAGGATTCCGCCGTTGTCAGCATCACCCCGCGTTTGCGGCAGGCTGCCAGCACTTCGGCTGCCAGCTTTTCTATTTCGGAAGCGATTTCAGCGTTCATGCCAACATCCTTTGCACGCCGACCATGATCAGGCAGCCATACACCGCCGCTAGCAGGTCGTCGAGCAGGATGCCTTTCGGTCCATGCAGGCGGCTGTCGGCCCAGGAGGCCGGCCAGGGCTTGGAGATATCCAGCACGCGAAACACCACAAAACCCAGGGCATAAAGCAGCCAATCCTGCGGTACGAAAAGCAGCACCAGCCATTGGCCGGCCACTTCGTCGATCACGATCTCGCCGGGATCGTCGCCTGGCCAGTTGCGCAGATAGATTGCGACGGCCCACAGCGAAAGCAGGCAAATCAGGCCAAGCGCGATAGCCAGGGCCGGCCAGCCGCCCCAGCCTTGCAGCAGCCAGGCAAAGGGCAGGGCGCCCAGCGAACCCCAGCTTCCTGGCGCCTTGGGCATTTTGCCGAGGCCGAACCAGGTGCAAAGCGCGAAGGCCAGGCCGTTGATCATGGCAGGCGAACCGTTGCCACGGCCTGTGCCGCGATGCCTTCGCGCCGACCGGTGAAGCCGAGTTTCTCGGTGGTGGTGGCCTTCACCGCCACGCGATCCACAGGCAGGCCGCAAATGCCGGCGATGCGCTTGCGCATGGCTTCGCGGTAGGGCCCCACTTTCGGTGCCTCGCAGATGATGGTGAGATCCAAATGGGCGATAAGGCCGTCGCGCTTATGCACCAGATCCACCGCGTGGCGCAGAAAGCGTTCGCTGGCCACGCCTTTCCAGCGCGCGTCCGAGGGCGGGAAATGTGCGCCGATATCGCCATCGCCGATGGCGCCTAACAAGGCATCGGTGAGTGCATGCAATGCCACATCGGCATCCGAATGTCCGGCAAGGCCATGGCTGTGCGATAGTTCGATCCCGGCCAGCACAAGGGCGCGGCGGCCCGGTTCGGCATCGAAGGCATGCACGTCGAAGCCTTGGCCTACTCTTATATCAGGCCGGGCCAGCAGCAATTGCCGCTCGGCGCGCTGGAAGTCTTCCGGTGCCGTCACTTTGAAATTCTCGTCGCGGCCGGTCACGCATAATACTGCAAGCCCGGCCTGTTCGGCCACGGCGGCATCGTCGGTCAGGCTTTGGCCGGCGGCTGCGCGATGGGCATCCAATATGGCCTGAAAGTGGAAAGCTTGCGGTGTCTGTGCACGCCAAAGTCCGGTGCGATCCGCGCCGCCGAGCATACGGCCTTGTTCATCGGCACGTTTCAGCGTATCCACCACCGGCACCGCAAGGATGGCCCCTGGGCTGGTGGTGAGCGCCGCCAGCAGACGGTCGATCTCGGCCTCGGTAACGAAAGGTCTTGCCGCGTCGTGAATCAGCACCAGATCGGTGGGGTTGGTGGCCGCCAGGGCCTCCAGCCCGAGGCGCACAGAGTCTTGGCGCTGGCTGCCGCCAAAACAGGCCGGTGCCAATTTTTTGGCGTCGGCTAGATTTTTAATCGCGTCATGATAGAAAGTGCCGTCGTCGCGGTGGATCACCACCTGCACCCGGTCGATGGCCGGATGGGCGAGCAGCCGGGCGATGCTATGAGTGATCAGGGGTATCCCACCAAGCAATTGATATTGCTTTGGGATTTCGCCGCCGGCGCGATGGCCGCGGCCTCCTGCGACGATCAGGGCGCTGGTTTGCATGGCGCGCAGCCTAGCCGAGGCGGGCTTGGAAAGGCAAATGCTGCAGGATGCAACAAATCATGTTGCAGTGCGGTACCTTTGTTTGTACATTGACCAACAAGTGAGCATCATCCAGTGATGACTAAATTATGAGCATACAAATTGGCCCCGTGACAATCGAGGATCCGGTGATCCTCGCGCCGATGTCTGGCGTCACCGATCTGCCCTTCCGCCGGCTCGTCAAGCGCGCCGGGGCGGGGTTGGTTGTGTCTGAAATGATCGCTTCCGAGGCGATGGTACGTGCCTCGCGCCAATCCCTGAAGATGGCCGAGGTGGCGCCGGAAGAATTTCCCATGTCGGTGCAGCTTGCCGGCTGCGAAGGCCATGTGATGGCCGAAGCCGCGCGCCTGAATGAAGACAAGGGCGCCGCCATCATCGACATCAATATGGGCTGCCCGGTGAAGAAGGTGGTGAACGGCTATGCCGGTTCGGCGCTGATGCGCGACCTGGAGCATGCCAAGGGCCTGATCACCGCCACGGTGAAGGCCGTGAAACTGCCGGTCACCCTGAAGATGCGCACCGGTTGGGACCATGCCAATCGCAACGCGCCCGAACTGGCCAGGATCGCCGAGGGCGAGGGCATACGGATGCTGACGGTGCATGGCCGCACCCGCTGCCAGATGTATAACGGCTCTGCCGACTGGGGCTTTGTGCGCCAGGTGAAGGAAGCCGTGTCGATCCCGGTGATCGTGAACGGCGATATCACCACGCTGGAAGAGGCTAAGGCGGCGCTGGAGCAATCGGGCGCCGATGGCGTGATGATCGGTCGTGGCGCCTATGGCAAGCCGTGGTTTTTGAACCAGGTGATGGCCTACCTGCGCGATGGCACGCGGTTGCCCGATCCTACGCTTGCCGAACAGGAAGCCCTGGTGCTCGAGCATTACGATGCCATGCTGGTGCATTACGGCACCCATACCGGCAGCAAGATCGCACGCAAGCATGTGGCCTGGTATTCCAAGGGTCTGCCGGGTTCGGCTGAATTCCGCACCCGCATCATGCGGATCGAGGCGCCGGACGAGGCGCGCCAGGCCGTGCGGGATTTCTATGCCCCCGTGCTCGACCGTCTGGCGGCGTGATCCGATGTCCGAACGTCTGATCGATCAGCCCAATCTCGATGCCGCGCTGGTGCTCGGCTCGATCCCCAATCCGATCCTGGTGCTGGGCAAGCAGGGCGTGATTGCCTATGTGAATCCCGCCGCCGAACAGTTTTTCGATTCCGGCTCAGCCATGCTGTGCCGGCAGAATATTCGCGACATCGTGCCCTTCGGCAGCCCGATCCTGCAGCTTGTGGGGCAGGTGCAGCGCGATCGCCATACGGTGTCGGAATATGATGTGGATCTCGGTTCGCCGCGGCTTGGCGAGCGATTGGTGGATGTGCAGGTTTCGCCGGTGCCGGAGTTGCCCGACCATGTGATCCTGCGGCTGGATGAGCGCTCCATGGCCGCCAAGATCGATCGTCAGTTGACCCATCGCGGCGCTGCGCGCTCGGTCACCGGCATGGCCGCCGTGCTGGCGCATGAGGTGAAGAATCCGCTCTCGGGCATCCGGGGCGCCGCGCAGTTGCTAGAGGGCAGCGTCAGCCCGGCCGACCGCGAGCTCACCCGGCTGATTTGCGATGAAACCGACCGCATCTGCGCGTTGGTGGATGGCATGGAAGTATTCTCCGACAAGCGCCCCATCGAGCGCGGCCCGGTGAATATCCATCAGGTGCTGGAACATGTGCGCAAGGTGGCGCAGGCCGGCTTCGGCAAGAATATACGCTTCATCGAACGCTACGATCCTTCGCTGCCGCCGGTTTTCGGCAACCGCGACCAACTGATCCAGGTGTTTCTCAATCTGGTGAAAAACGCGGTAGAGGCCATCGGCGGCGATCCGGGCGGCGAGCTTACGCTGACCACGGCCTATCGCCATGGCGTGCGGCTGGCCGTGCGCGGTTCGCGGGATCGTATCCATCTGCCGCTGGAAGTGACCGTGCAGGATAACGGCCCCGGCGTGAGCGAGGATATCCGACCTTATCTGTTCGATCCGTTCGTCACCACCAAGTCTTATGGCAGCGGCCTGGGTCTTGCATTGGTGGCGAAGATCATTGGCGACCACGGCGGCGTGATCGAATGCGATAGCCGCCCTCGCCGTACCGTGTTCAGTGCGCGGCTGCCGGTGCATAACCCGGCAACCGAGGAGTCCGGAGGATTAGCATGAGTAACAAGGGCACGATCCTCGTCGCAGATGACGATCGGTCCATCCGCACCGTGCTCGATCAGGCATTGGGGCGGGTGGGCTATCAGGTCCGCACCACCGGCAATGCCGCCACGCTGTGGCGCTGGGCGTCGGAAGGCGAGGGCGACCTGGTCATCACCGATGTGGTGATGCCGGACGAAAACGGGCTGGACCTGCTGCCGCGCATCAAGCGCATCCGGCCGGATCTGCCGATCATCGTGATGAGCGCGCAGAAAACCCTGCTCACCGCCGTGAAGGCGGCCGAACGCGGCGCCTATGATTATCTGCCCAAGCCCTTCGATCTGAAGGAATTGCTGCGGGTGGTTGAGCGCGCCCTGAGCCAGCCCAAGGCGCAGCCCTCGGAAAGCAGCGAGGCGGTTGCCGACGAGGAAAAGCTGCCGTTGATCGGCCGTTCGCCCTCGATGCAGGAAATCTACCGCGTGATGGCGCGCCTGATGGGCACCGACCTTACCGTGCTGATCTCGGGCGAGAGCGGCACCGGCAAGGAATTGGTGGCGCGTGCGCTGCATGATTACGGCAAGCGCCGCAATGGTCCTTTCGTGGCGATCAACATGGCGGCGATTCCGCGCGAGCTGATCGAATCCGAATTGTTCGGCCATGAAAAGGGCGCCTTCACCGGCGCCAATGCGCGCTATGCCGGCCGTTTCGAGCAATCGGAAGGCGGCACGCTGTTCCTGGACGAAATCGGCGATATGCCGCTGGAAGCCCAGACCCGTCTGCTGCGCGTGTTGCAGCAGGGCGAATATACCACCGTGGGCGGCCGCACTGCGATCCGCACCGATGTGCGTATCGTTGCCGCCACCAACCGCGATCTGCGCCAATTGGTGAACCAGGGCCTGTTCCGCGAGGATTTGTTCTACCGCCTGAATGTCGTGCCGTTGCGCCTGCCGCCGCTGCGCGAGCGCGGCGAGGATATCCCCGATCTGGTGCGCCACTTCCTCAACCAGGCGCATCTGCAGGGCCTGCCGATCAAGACCGTGTCGCCGGAGGCAATGGAGCGGCTGCGCCGCTATCGCTGGCCTGGCAATGTGCGCGAACTGGAAAACCTGGTGCGCCGCCTGGCCGCGCTTTATGCCGACGACGTAATCGGCATCGAGGTGATCGAAAACGAGTTGGCCGAGCCGCCGCAGGCCGCCCGCGCGCCGGAGCCCAGCGAGGAAGAGACCCTGACCGGTGCCATCGAGCGCCATCTCACCAAGTATTTCGCCGCTCATGGCGACGATCTGCCCCCCAACGGGTTGTATGATCGCATGCTGCGTGAGTTGGAAATCCCGCTGATCTCACTCAGCCTGGCGGCCACGCGCGGCAACCAGATTCGGGCCGCCTCGCTGCTGGGGCTGAACCGCAATACGCTGCGCAAGAAGATCCGCGACCATAACATCCAGGTTATCCGGGGTTTGAAATAAGCGGTTTCAGGCCGCCGGCCTGACCGTTAGCAAGCCCGGCGGAATCGGCTAGACTGGCCGCCATGAGCCGGGAAACCGTTGCCGATAGTCCTGTCATGCCCAATCCTGCCGAGGCGCCCAGCCGGCGGGCTGTGCTCTGGCGGCGTTTCACCGCCTGGACCCAGCGGGTGCGGCTGATCCGGTATCTGGAAATCGCCACCGCCTGCACCGCGTTGGTGATGGGTGTGCTCACCTATGTGGCGATGACACCGGGCGCCACCGAAGTTTCCCTGCGCCAGACCCAGTTGCTGCTGCTATCTGACCTTGTGGTGCTGCTGGGGTTGATCAGCCTTGTTGCGCGGCGTGCCACCATGCTGTGGGTGCAGCGTCGTCGCGGTGCTGCCGGCTCGCGCCTGCATGCGCGTATCGTGCTGCTGTTTGCCCTGGTGGCTTCGGCGCCGGCCATTCTGATGTCGGTCTTTGCCGTGTTGTTTTTCAATCTCGGCCTGCAAACCTGGTTCAGCGACCGTGTCACCAGCGCCGTTAAGGGCTCGGTGGCGGTGGCCGAGGCGTATATGCAGGAGCATCGCAAGACCATCCGCGCCGATATTCTCGGCATGGCTGTCGATCTCAACCGCGAGGCGCCAAGGCTGGCGCGCAATTCGCTGCTGTTGCAACAGGCTATGCTGTCGCTGGCCCGGCTCCGCGGCCTGAGCGAAGCGATGGTATTCACCTCCAGCCGCGAGATCGTGGCGCAGACCCGTTTCGGCATGCAGTTCGAACTCGATCAATTCACCGACCGGCTATTGCAGGATGCCACCACCGGGCAGTTGATCTTCATCAATTCCGATAGCGAAGACCGTGTCAGGGCACTGGTGCGGCTGGATGCCTATCTCGACCTGTTTCTTTATGTCGGTCGTTTCATCGATCCCCGGGTATCGGCGGAACTGGAGCGTACCCGCGATGCGGCGGCGCAATATACCCGGCTGGAACAGACCCGCTCGCAGATCGAGGTGAATTTCGCCATTGTGTTCGTGCTGGTTTCGCTGCTGCTGTTGCTGCTGGCGATCTGGTTCAGCCTGTTGATCGCCACGCGGCTGGTAACGCCGATCGGCGAGGTGGTGTCGGCTGCCGAGCGGATCAGCGCCGGCGACCTGAATGCCCGGGTGAGCGAACGTGCCGATGACGACGAGGTGGGTAATCTCGGCCGCGCGTTCAACCGCATGACCGAACAGCTTGGCGTGCAGCAGGCCGAACTGATTGCCGCCAACCGGCAATTGGACGAGCGCCGGCGTTTCACCGAAACCGTGTTGTCGGGCGTTTCGGCCGGCGTTATCGGTGTGGATATGGTGGGCCGGGTAACCTTGCCCAACCCTTCGGCGCTGGCGCTGCTGGAAACCGATTTCGATAGTCTGGCCGGCAGGCTTTTCGTGGAAGCGGCACCGGAAATGGCCGAGCTGTTTCAGCAAGTGCGTGATAACCCCACCGAACAGGTGGCGCGTGGCCAAGTGATGCTGCAACGCGGCGATGTACCGCGCAGCCTTCTGGTGCGTGTAGCCCGCGAAATGACCGGCAATGAATTGCTCGGCTATGTGGTCACCTTCGATGATGTGACCGAGCTGGTGGCCGCCCAGCGCAATGCCGCCTGGGCCGATATTGCCCGCCGCATCGCCCATGAAATCAAGAACCCGCTGACCCCGATCCAGCTTTCCGCCGAGCGACTGAAACGCAAATACCTGCGCGAGGTGACCACCGATCCGGAAATCTTCGCGCAATGCACCGACACCATCATCCGCCAGGTGGGCGATATCGGCCGTATGGTGGATGAGTTCTCGGCTTTCGCCCGTATGCCGCGCCCGGTCTATCGCGACGAGGATTTGAACCAGATCGTGCGCCAGGCGGTATTCATGCAACAGGTGGCGCGTGCCGATGTGGTATTTGAAAGCCGGCTGCCGGCCGAACCCGTGGCGCTGCGCTGCGATGCGCGGCAATTGTCGCAGGTTTTTACCAACCTGCTGCAAAATGCCCTCGATGCCATAGATGGCCGCGAGAAACCCGGCGCCGAGAGGGCCGGAACCGAGGAAGGCGAAAGCCTGCCGCCCGGCCATATCGTGATCGAGTTGCGCCAAGTGGATAACGAAGCCCAGCTTTGCATCATGGATAACGGCCGCGGCCTGCCGCCGGGCCTGGCTGGCCGGTTGTTCGAGCCTTATGTGACCACGCGGGCCAAGGGCACCGGCCTGGGGCTTGCCATTGTGAAAAAGATCATCGAAGAACATGGCGGCGGCATCACCCTGGAGGATGCCCGGCGGTTTGCCCCCGACGCGAAAAGTGGTAGCGTGGCCCGAGTCAAGCTGCCGATTGCCGCGAAAGGCATAGTCGATCCGGAGCCAGGCACCAATCCGGAGCCGGGTACCAATCCGGAGCCGGGGAGCGGGAAGCGCGCAGCCATCGGCGAAAGCCAAGCGCAAGATGCGGACCGGATGCTTGATCAGACGCTAGGTGAAGAGGCGCGAAACGACATGCGGACGGCAGGGACGGATATGCCTGTGGCGCAGGCTGGCGGCGGACGATTGGCTTGATACGTCATGGCGCGTGATATTCTGATCGTCGATGATGAAGCCGACATCCGCAACCTGATCGGCGGCATTCTGGAGGATGAGGGCTATGAAACCCGCATGGCGGCGGATTCCGATGCTGCCTTGCATGAGGTTGAGTCCCGCCGCCCAAGCGCGGTGATCCTGGATATCTGGCTGCAGGGCAGCAAGCTGGATGGCCTGGAAATCCTCGACCGCATTACCCGCAACCACCCCAATGTGCCGGTGATTATCATTTCCGGCCATGGCAATGTGGAAACCGCCGTATCCGCCATCAAGCGCGGTGCCTACGATTATATCGAGAAGCCGTTCAAGAGCGACCGCCTGCTGGTGCTTGTGGAACGCGCCCTGGAACAGGCGCGGCTGAAGCGCGAGAACGAGGAATTACGCCATCGCTCGGGCAGCCCGGCGGAGATGGTGGGGCAGTCCGCCCCGATCCAGGCCCTGCGCCAGGCCATCGAACGCGTGGCCCCCAGCAACAGCCGCGTGCTGATTTCCGGTCCGCTCGGCTCGGGCAAGGAATTGGCCGCGCGTCTGTTGCATGCCCGCTCGCGCCGTGCCGGCGGCCCCTTCGTGGTGCTGAATGCCGCAGCTATGACACCCGACCGCATGGAACCGGAATTGTTCGGTGTGGAAGAGGCCGGCGGCAATGGCGGGCGCAACCATCGCGTGGGCGTACTGGAAGAAGCCCATGGCGGCACGCTGTTTCTGGATGAAGTGGCCGACATGCCGCTGGAAACCCAGGCCAAGATTCTCCGTGTGCTCACCGAACAGAGTTTCGAGCGCGTTGGCGGCCGCAATCGCGTGCAGGTGGATGTGCGCATTGTCAGCGGCGCCAGCCATGATCTTTCCGCTCGGGTGGCGCAGGGCCTGTTCCGGCAGGATTTGTTCCATCGTCTGAATGTCGTGCCGTTGAAAGTGCCGGCCTTGCGCGACCGGCGCGACGACATTCCTTTGTTGGCGAAATTCTTCGTCAAGCTGGAGGCTCAGCGCCAGGGCGTGTCGGAACGCGAATTGGCAGAGGATGCGCTGCTGGCGCTGCAATCTGCGGAATGGCCAGGCAATGTGCGCGAGTTGCGCAATGCCATCGCGCGGTTGCTGGTCATGATGCCGGGCGACCAACGCGGCGCCATCCATGCCGATATGCTGCCGCCCGATCTGGGCGCTACGCCGCCGATCGCGCTGCGGCCGGAAACCACGACCGAAGTGATGGCGCTGCCGCTGCGTGAGGCGCGCGAGGTGTTCGAGCGCGAATATCTGCTGGCGCAGATCACCCGCTTTGGCGGCAATGTATCGCGTACGGCGGGCTTCATCGGCATGGAGCGTTCGGCGCTGCATCGCAAGTTGAAGGCATTGGGCGTCGCAAATCTCGATCGCAACGGCTGATCTGCTACGGCTGGGGAAGCGTCATGAAGGTGATCGTCTGCGGGGCCGGCCTGGTCGGCACCACCATCGCGCGGCAATTGGCCGCCGAGGGCAACGAAGTCACTGTGATCGATCAATCGGTCGAGCAGGCCCATAAGCTCGCCGAAAGCTATGATCTACGCGCCCTTGTGGGGCATGCCTCGCATCCCGATCTGCTCGACAGGGCCGGCGCCGCCGATGCCGACATGCTGATCGCGGTCACCTATGCCGATGAAGTGAACATGGTCGCCTGCGAAGTGGCGCATGCGCTGTTCAAGGTGCCAACCAAGATCGCACGCATCAGGGCGCAAAGCTATCTGCGGCCGGAATGGTCTGACCTGTTCAATGGCGAGCATATTTCCATCGACCATATCATCTCGCCGGAAATCGAAGTGGCCCGAGCCATTCATCGCCGAATCTTGACGCCCGGCGCTTTCGACATGATCCCCTTTGCCGGCGACCGGTTGCGCTTGATCGGCGTTCGGTTGACCGAGGATTGCCCGGTGCTGAACACGCCGCTGCGGCAGTTGACCGAGTTGTTTCCCGGGTTGGAGATCAATGTTTGCGGTATTGCGCGCGGCGACGAGGTGATCGTGCCGGAAGGCGACGACCAGTTGGTGGCTGGCGATGAGATTTATTTCGTGGCGGTGACAGATCATGTGCCGCGCGCGATGCGGCTATTCGGCCATGAGGAGCGCGAGGCCCGGCGGCTTGTGCTGGCCGGCGGCGGCAATATCGGCTTGTTCCTGGCGCGCGAGATCGAAGCGCAGGAATCCGCCGTGAAGCTGAAGTTGATCGAAGGCAATAGGGCGCGCGCCGAATATGTCGCCGGTCAGTTGAAGAGCAGCGTGGTGATCCAGGGCGATACGCTGGATATGGATATCCTCACCGAGGCCAAGGTGCAGTCGGCGGAAGCCATCATCGCGCTGACCAACGATGATGAGGTGAATATCCTGGCTTCGCTGCTGGCCAAGCGGGCCGGCTGCCAGCGTGCGATTACGTTGGTAAACAATCCGGCCTATGAAAATCTGATCGGTTCGCTGGGTGTTGATGTTGTGGTGAACCCACGCTCCACCACGGTTTCCTCGATCCTGCAATATGTGCGGCGTGGGCGCATACGCAGCGTGCATAGCCTGCGCGATGGCGCTGCCGAGGTGATGGAAGCGGTGGCGGTGGATTCCTCGTCTCTGCTTGGCCGCCCGATCGGCGAGTTGGATTTGCCGGCCGGCCTGATGATCGGCGCATTGATCCGCAAGGACGATATCCTGATCGTGCGCTCCGATATCGAGATCGAGGCCGGCGACCGGATGATTCTGTTCGTGCGCAAGGAAGCGGTGAAGAAGGTGGAGAAGCTGTTTTCCGTCCGCTTGGAATTCTTTTGAGAGTGGAGTTTGCTGCGATGTCGCGGGTTGTTTATGTGAATGGCCGGTATATGCCCTACGCCAAGGCTGCGGTGCATGTGGAGGATCGCGGCTTCCAGTTCGCCGATGGCATTTACGAGGTGATCGCCATTCTGGGCGGGCGTTTGGTGGATGGCGCGGGCCATTTGCAGCGGCTGGAGCGCAATCTGGATGAATTGCGCATTGCCCATCCGATGAGCCGTGCCGCCCTATTGGTGGTGTTGAATGAAACCATCCGCCGCAACCGCGTGCAGGATGGCTCGATCTACCTGCAGATCACGCGCGGTGCGGCGCGGCGCGACTTTCCGTTCCCAGCCGGCATCCGGCCCAGCGTGGTTGCGATCACCAGAGCGGTGGACATGGAACGCGTGGCCGCCAAGGCGGCGCAGGGCGGGGCGGCCATCCTGGCGCCGGATCAGCGCTGGGCGCGTTGCGATATCAAGACGGTGGCCTTGTTGCCGGCTGCCCTGGCCAAGCAGGCGGCGCGCGAGCAGGGCGCTTTCGAGGCTTTTCTGGTGGATCGGGATGGCTTCATCACCGAGGGCAGTTCCTCCAATGCCTGGATCGTCACCAAGGATGGCGTGCTGGTAACACGCGATCTGGGCTTGTCGATCCTGAGCGGCATCACCCGCGGCGCCATCCTGGCCCTGGCCGAGGCCGAGGGGTTGAGAGTGGAAGAGCGCCGCTTCCGGCCGGAGGAGGTGTTTGCCGCCCGCGAGGCCTTCACAACCTCAACCACCGCTTTCGTGATGCCCATCACAAGTTTGGACGGCCGCCCCATCGGCAATGCCGCGCCGGGCCTGTTGGCCACGAAATTGCGTGCGCTTTACGCGGCTTACGCCGAATCCGAAGCGCGTGGTGCGCGGTCTGGCAGCGGCTATCGCGCCCCATCTGGCCTTTAAGCCGGCAAAAGGCGTTGCCTGCGGCGATAAGCGCCATTGTTTTGCCATCATTAAAGTCTAAATATATGCCTGTGATGTGGCAGGGATGGTCAGGTCTTGGCCGTTTCCAATTGGTCCGCATCCGTCTCAAACAAAGCAACCCGCCATAGAGCGACGAACAAATGATAACGACAAAAAGAAAGGCCCCAACGATGGCTGCCGAAAAACCTCAGAACGTGCAAGACGTTTTCCTCAATCACATCCGCAAGACCAAGACTCCCGTCACGGTATTCCTGGTCAATGGCGTGAAGCTGCAGGGTATCATCAGCTGGTTCGATAATTTCTCGGTGCTGCTGCGCCGCGATGGGCATATGCAGCTTGTTTACAAGCATGCGATCTCCACCGTGATGCCGTCCGGCCCGATCCAGCTTTTTGACCCGGCTTCGCAAGCCGGCGGCGGTGCCGCACCGGATGCGGGTCACTAAAGCCTGATTTGACCGCGATCGATACCGTATCGACCACGCCTCCCGGCCAATCTGGCGCCGGGCAGGCGATGGTGATCCATCCCTATCTCAAGGCCGGGCGCGCACCGCCATCGGCTGCCTTGGCGTCGGATAAGCCCGGTGCCGAGGCCAAACGCATGCCCGATGCCCGGTTGGCGGAAGCCGCCGGTCTGGCGCGCGCCATCGCGTTGGAAATCTGCCATGCCGAGGTGGTGCCGGTCTCCGCCTGGCGCCCGGCCACGCTGATCGGCCAGGGCAAGGTGGAGGAACTGGCCGCACGTATCGAGGCCATCCGCGAGGCCGGCGGACGGCTGGATGTGGTGGTGGTGGATGCCGCCGTGTCGCCGGTGCAGCAGCGCAATCTGGAACGCGATCTCAAGGCCAAGGTGATCGACCGCACCGGCCTGATTTTAGAAATCTTCGGCGCCCGTGCCCGCACCCGGGAAGGCCGGCTGCAGGTGGAGCTGGCGCATCTGAGCTATCAGCGCTCCCGCCTTGTGCGATCCTGGACCCACCTGGAGCGCCAGCGCGGCGGTTTCGGCTTTCTGGGCGGCCCTGGCGAAAGCCAATTGGAAATGGACCGCCGGATCATCGGCGAGCGCATAACCCGCATCAAGGCCGAGCTGGAGCAGGTGGTGAATACCCGCGGCCTGCATCGCCGGGCGCGCCAGAAGGTGCCGTATCCGGTGGTGGCCCTGGTGGGCTACACAAATGCCGGCAAATCCACTTTGTTCAACCGGCTCACCCGCGCGGAAGTTTTTGCCAAGGATTTGCTGTTCGCCACCCTGGACCCGACCATGCGCGCGGTGAAGCTGCCTTCGGGCCGGCAGGTGATCCTGTCCGATACCGTGGGCTTCATCTCCGATCTGCCGACCCATCTTGTGGCCGCGTTCCGCGCCACGCTGGAAGAAGTGGTGGCGGCCGACCTTGTGCTGCATGTGCGCGACATGTCGCATCCCGATCATCCGGCCCAGGCCGAGGATGTGCGCGGCGTGCTGGCTACGCTGGGGGTAACGCCGGAAGGCGGACATCGCATCCTGGAAGCCTGGAACAAGATCGACAACCTGGCGCCCGAGCAGCGCCAGATGCTGGAAAACCAGATCGAGCGCCAGGCCGACGCCATGGCGATTTCGGCCCTTGATGGCAGTGGTTGCGACCGGCTTTTGCAACGTATCGATAGCGAACTGGCGGGCAGCCAGGTGCAGCTTGATATCACCCTGCCGGCCAGCGATGGCGCCAGCCTGGCCTGGCTGCATCGCCATGGCGAGGTGAAGGCCATGCGCGAGGCGGAAGGCGTGCTGCATCTGGCGGTGGCGCTTTCGCCGGGCGATGTTGGGCGCTGGGAGAAACGCCGGGGGATGGGCAATGATTGATGCACAGGCCGTCAATGCCTTGCTGGTGCAGGCCGCGCGGGAAACCATTCTGCCGCGCTTCCGCCAGCTCAAGCAGCATGAAGTGGATGCCAAGACCGGGCCGCATGATCTGGTGACGATTGCCGACCGCGAGGCGGAAGCCTGGCTTACCCCGCGCCTGCAAGGGTTGCTGTCGGGCTCGCTGGTGGTAGGCGAGGAGGCCACCAGCGCCGATCCGGCAATCGCCGATGCGCTGCGGCAGCCGGGCATGGTCTGGTTGATCGATCCGGTGGATGGCACCGCCAATTTCGCCGTGGGCAATGCGCTGTTTGCCGTGATGGTCAGTCTGGTGAAGGATGGCGATGCGGTGGCCAGTTGGATCCACGATCCGCTACGCGGCATCACCGCGCTCGCCGAACGCGGGCAGGGCGCCTGGATGCTGGAGGCCGATGGCTCGCGCCGAAGGCTTGTCACGCCCAAGCCGCCCAGCCTGGCGCATCTTTCCGGCGCGCCGAATATCCGCTATGGCGACCGCGATTTCGCTGCCCGCATCGGCCATCGCGCCGACAAGCTGGCCAGCGTGATGATCCTGCGCTGCGCCGGGCAGGAATACATCGCCATCGCCGAAGGCCATATGCATTTTGCGCTGTATAACCGCGCCTTGCCCTGGGATCACGCCGCTGGCTGCCTGCTGATCGAGGAAGCCGGTGGGGTGGCGATGCGCCTGGATGGCAGCCGCTATCGTGCCGCCGACAAGCCCTGGGGCAGCCCGCTGGTGCCGGCCTGCGGGGCCGAACAATGGGCCTGGCTGCGGGATGGGATATTCAATCCCTGACGGCCACTCCGACTACCTTTCCAAGGTATTGTTTTTATTGATATATTTTAAAGTGCCGGCGCGAGTGGATTCCGCTTCGGGAGGCCCCCGCCACATTGCTCCGGCAAGCCCCCGCATGGTAGATTTCGCAGCCTGATTCCCTTGCGGTCAAAACCGTCGGAGTCGGGCAACGGAGCCCGCATTTCTCCTGTCCAGAATGCCCATTCAGAATCGGACTTTTCCCGCGTGACCGATCAGCCGCTTTCGCACGACATTCAGCCGATCTCCATCGAACAGGAGATGCAGCGCAGCTACCTCGGTTACGCCATGAGCGTGATCGTATCGCGCGCGTTGCCCGATGCCCGCGACGGCTTGAAGCCGGTGCATCGCCGTATCCTCTATGCGATGCAGGAAAGCGGCTATACCTCCGACAAACCCTATCGCAAATCGGCCCGCATCGTCGGCGATGTGATGGGTAAGTATCACCCGCATGGCGATCAGTCGATCTACGATGCCATGGTGCGTATGGCGCAGCCTTTCTCCATGCGGCTGATGCTGCTGGATGGTCAGGGCAATTTCGGCTCGATGGACGGCGATCCGCCGGCGGCCATGCGCTATACCGAAATCCGCCTGGATAAATCCGCCGAGGCGATGCTGGCCGATATCGACAAGGACACCGTCGATTTTCAGCCCAACTACGACGACAGCACCGAGGAACCCAGCGTTCTGCCGGCGCAATTTCCCAATCTGCTGGTGAATGGCGCCAACGGCATCGCGGTGGGTATGGCCACCAACATTCCGCCGCATAACCTGGGCGAAGTGATCGACGCCTGCTGCGCCTATATCGACGATCCAGAAGTGACCATGGAGCGCCTGCTGGAATTGCTGCCGGGCCCGGATTTCCCCACCGGCGGCATCATCCTGGGGCGCGCCGGTGCCAAATCCGCGCTTTACACCGGCCGTGGCTCGGTGGTGATGCGCGGCCGCGCGACGATTGAGGAAATCCGCAAAGACCGCGAAGCGATCATCATCACCGAAGTCCCCTACCAGGTGAACAAGGCGACGATGATCGAGAAGATCGCCGAACTGGTGCGCGCCAAGCGCATCGAAGGCATCTCCGACATCCGCGATGAATCCGACCGCGATGGCGTACGCGTGGTGATCGAGATCAAGCGCGATGCCATGGGCGAAGTCGTGCTGAATCAGCTGTACCGCTTCTCGGCGCTGCAAACCTCGTTCGGCGTCAATATGCTGGCGCTGAATGGCGGCAAGCCGGAATTGCTGAATCTGAAGCAGTTGCTGGCTGCCTTCGTGAATTTCCGCGAAGACGTGATCCAGCGCCGCACGCGTTTCCTGCTGGCCAAGGCGCGCGACCGCGCCCATGTGCTGGTGGGCCTGGCCATTGCGGTGGCCAATATCGACGAAGTGATTGCGCTGATCCGCGCCGCGCCCGATCCGGCCACGGCGCGCGAACAATTGATGACGCGGCTCTGGCCCGCCAGCGATGTGGCCTCGATGATCGCGTTGATCGACGATCCCAGCCATCGGGTGGAAGATGGGCATTATCGCCTGTCGGAAACCCAGGCGCGCGCCATCCTGGATCTGCGCCTGCAACGCCTGACCGCCCTGGGCCGTGACGAAATCGCCGAGGAGATGGCCAAGCTGGCCGCCGAGATCAACGAATACCTGTCTATCCTTGGCGACCGCGTGAAGCTGATGGGCTTGCTGCGCGGCGAATTGGTGGCGGTGCGCGAGCGTTTCGCCACGCCGCGCCGCACCGAAATCCAGGATGTGGAATTCGAGGCCGATGCCGAAGACCTGATCCAGCGTGAAGACATGGTGGTGACGGTCAGCCATGCCGGTTATGTGAAGCGCACGCCGCTTTCCACCTATCGCACGCAGAAGCGCGGCGGCAAAGGCCGCTCGGGTATGGCCACCAAGGAAGAAGATTTCGTCACCGAGATGTTCGTGGCCAACACGCATCAGCCGGTGCTGTTCTTCTCCAATATCGGCCGCGTCTATAAGATGAAGGTCTATCGCCTGCCGGTGGGCAATCCGCAATCGCGCGGCAAGGCATTCGTTAACCTGCTGCCGCTGGCCGACGGCGAGAAGATCGCCGTGGTGATGCCGTTGCCTGAAGATGAAGCGAGCTGGAGCCAGTTGCATGTGGCCTTTGCCACCGCCAAGGGCTATGTGCGGCGCAACGACCTGTCGGATTTCGTCTCGATCAATGCCGGCGGCAAGATCGCCATGAAATTCGAAGGCGAAGATGCCGACGACCGCCTGGTGGAAGTGCGGCCCTGTTCGGACCAGGACGACATCCTGCTCGCCACCCATCAGGGCAAGTGCATTCGTTTCGAGGTTTCGGATGTGCGCAGCTTCCAGAGCCGCTCGTCCACCGGCGTGCGTGGCATCAAGCTGGCCGATGGCGATCGGGTGATCTCGATGTCGATCCTCAGCCATGTGGAAGCCACCGCTGAAGAGCGTGACGCCTTTGGCAAGTATAAATCCGCTCAGGAGCGGATAAAGGCCGGGGAAACCGATGTAACGCTGCCGGAGGGGATTTCCGCCGAAAGGTTTGGCGAATTGCTCGGTAAAGAGCAGACCATCCTCACCGTCACCGAAAAGGGTTATGGCAAACGCACCTCGGCCTATGAATATCGTGTGACGGGCCGCGGCGGTTCGGGCATCATCAATATCGAAGCCACGGCGAAGAATGGCGATGTTGCTGCCGCCTTCCCGGTCAAGACTGACGATCAGATCATGTTGGTCACCGATGGTGGGCAGTTGATCCGCTGCCCGGTGAGCGATATTCGTATCGCAGGTCGTAATACCCAGGGCGTCATCGTGTTTAAACTGGGTGAGGGAGAGAAGGTCGCCTCTGTTGCGCATCTGGCTGATGCCGGTGCCGATGAAGCGAGTGCCGATGAAGCGGGCGGCGAAGAAACCGGCAGCGATGAAGCCGGGGGTGCCGAGGAGGGAGACGCATGATCAAGCAGAGGATCGGCCTGTATCCAGGCACGTTCGATCCGGTCACCAAGGGCCATTACGACATCATCAAGCGCGCCGGCAAGCTGGTGGACAAGCTGGTGGTGGGTGTGGCGGTGAATGCCGGCAAGGGCCCGCTCTTCTCCATGGAAGAACGCGTGGCCATGGTGCGCGAGGAAATCGGCCCGCTGATGCCTGGCGCCACCGAGTTCGAGGTGAAGCCGTTTTCCAATCTGCTGATGCATTTCGCCATGGAAGTGGGCGCCAGCATGATTATCCGCGGCCTGCGCGCGGTATCGGATTTCGAATACGAATTTCAGATGGTGGGCATGAATGCCCGCCTGAATTCCGAGATCGAGACCGTGTTTCTGATGGCTTCCGATAACCACCAATTCATCGCCTCGCGCCTGGTTAAGGAAATTGGCATGTTGGGCGGCGATGTGGCGCCCTTCGTGTCGCCGCGCGTGGCGGAACGGTTGCTCACCCGCGTGGCGGCTTTGAAGGCGGGAGACAAGTCTTGAGCCGCAAAATCAACCGCCCTGGAAGCAATCGCCCTGGAAGCAATCATCCAGCAATCAATCGCCGGGAAATCCTGGCCAGCGCCGCCGCATTGGCCGCCGCCGCCACGCTGCCGGGCGAAAGCCTGGCACAGGCCAGCGATCCGAAAAACACGCTGTTTCTCGATCTCGATTGGGGGCGTGTTACCATTCAATTGCGGCCCGATCTGGCCCCCAACCATGTGGCGCGGATCAAGGAACTGGCTGCCGGCGGTTTTTACGATGGCTCGGCTTTCCATCGCGTGATCCCGGGCTTCATGGCCCAGACCGGCGATCCTACCGGCACGGGAGCGGGCGGTTCTGGTCGCAAGCTGAATGCCGAATTCAGCCGCGAACGCCATGTGCGCGGCACCTGCTCTATGGCGCGCACCAGCGATCCCAATAGTGCAGACAGCCAGTTTTTCATCTGCTTTGCCGCAGCCTCGCATCTGGACGGTCAATATACCGTCTGGGGCCAGGTGACATCCGGCATGGACCTTGTTGACCGTATCAAGAAGGGCGCGCCGGGAAGCGGCCGGGTGGATGGCCCGGACCGTATCAAGCGCATGCGTCCCGCTGACGCGGCCTGACCCCTCGCAATCTTTAGGAGCTAAGACCAATGGCCGCCGATCTGGAAAACACGCTGTATCTCGAATTGAAGGATGGCCGGGTGACCATCACCCTGCGCCCCGACCTGGCGCCAAACCATGTGGCCCGCATCAAGGAATTGGCGCGCGCACATTTCTACGATGGCCTGAAATTCCATCGTGTGATCGACGGCTTCATGGCCCAGACCGGTTGCCCGCGCGGCAATGGCACCGGCGGTTCCGGGCAGAAGCTGAAGGCGGAATTCAATGAAGAACCGCATCTGCGCGGCACCTGCTCGATGGCGCGTGCGCAAGATCCCAATAGCGGCGATAGCCAGTTCTTCATCTGCTTCGACGATGCGCGCTTCTTGGATCGGCAATACACTGTCTGGGGCCAGGTGAGTGACGGCATGGATCACGTGGATGCCATCAAGCGCGGCAGCCAGGCCCGCAACGGCGAGGTGAGCGATCCCGATAAGATCGTCACCCTGCGCGTCGCCGCCGACGTTTGATACCGGTCCGGCCCTGGCTGTGGCGTGAAAGCGCTGTCCGGGCCTCAAGCGATGCTGGTCTCCGACTTCGATTTTGAATTGCCGCCCGAGTTGATCGCCGAGCGGCCTGCAAATCCGCGCGATGCCGCGCGGCTTTTGCTGTGGCCATCGGATGGGCAGGAGCATCTGGTGCGGCATCTGCCCGATCTGCTGCGGCCGCATGATCTGCTGGTGTTCAACGATACCAGGGTAATTCCTGCGCGTATCGATGGCCGCCGCGAGCGCTTGCCTGAAGTGGCGGTGGAGGCTTTGCTGCTCAAGCCGCTGGGCGAGCGGCTATGGTCGGCCATGGCCAAGCCCGGCCGGCGGTTGAAGCCGGGCGATGCCATCATTTTCCAGGGCGATATGCGGGCCGAGGTGGCCGAGCGCGGCGAGGGCGTGGATGGTCTGCGGTTGCGGCTGGATCGTCCGGATGCCGAGGTGATAGCTGCGCTTGAAGCCGCCGGTGCCATGCCGTTGCCGCCCTATATCGCTGCCCGCCGCACCGCCGATGCGCAGGATCGCAGCGATTACCAGACCTTGTTCGCCGACAAGCCGGGCGCAGTGGCTGCGCCCACGGCAGGGCTGCACTTTACCCCGGAATTACGCAGCCGGTTGCAGCAGCGCGGCGTGAGTTTTGCCGGCGTTACCTTGCATGTGGGAGCCGGGACCTTTCTGCCGGTGAAGGCCGAGCGCGTGGCCGAGCATCGCATGCATGCCGAATGGGGCGAACTGGGCGAGGCAACCGTTGCTGCCATCCAGGCGGCGAAGGCGGCCGGCGGCCGCGTGATCGCCATCGGCACCACCAGTCTGCGTCTGCTGGAATCCGCCGCCAGAGACGGCGTGTTGAAGCCTTTTCGGGGCGAGACCGACATCTTCATCACGCCAGGCTTTGAGTTCCGTGTTGCCGACGGGTTGATGACGAATTTCCATCTGCCGAAATCCACCCTGCTGATGCTGGTGGCGGCTTTTATCGGGCTGGATGCGCAACGCGCCCTCTATGCTCATGCGGTGGCATCGCGCTATCGTTTCTTTTCCTATGGCGACTCTTCGCTGTTATGGCGGTCTGCATCATGAGCCTGTCTTTTTCGCTTCTCGCTACGGATGGTGCTGCCCGGCTGGGCCGGCTAGATACCGCCCATGGGGCCATTGATACGCCGGCCTTCATGCCTGTGGGCACGGCTGCCACGGTAAAGGCGATGACACCTGAAGCAGTGGCTGAAACCGGGGCGCAGATCATTCTGGGCAACACCTATCACCTGATGCTGCGGCCCACGGCGGAGCGCGTGGCCAAGTTGGGCGGCTTGCATAAATTCATGCATTGGCCAGGGCCGATCCTCACCGATTCGGGCGGCTTTCAGGTGATGTCGCTATCGCAGCTCAACAAAGTGAACGAGCAGGGCGTCAGCTTTCAATCGCATATCGATGGTGCGCGCTACGAGCTTACGCCGGAACGATCCATCGAAATTCAGCATCTGCTGGATGCCACCATCACCATGCAGTTGGATGAATGCGTGAAGCTGCCCGCCGATGATAAGCGCGTAGCGGAGGCCATGCGGCTGAGTCTGCGATGGGCGGAACGTTGCAAGACGGCATTCCGCCAGCGCGACGGCTATGGCTTGTTCGGTATCGTTCAGGGCGGCACGGATGCTGCTTTCCGCGAGGAATCCGCCAAGGGCCTGATCGCCACCGGTTTCGATGGCTATGCCGTGGGCGGCCTGGCGGTAGGCGAAACTCAGGCGGAAATGTTTGCCACCCTGGATGTAACGACGCCGCATCTGCCGCAGGATCGCCCGCGTTATCTGATGGGCGTGGGCAAGCCGTCAGACCTTGTCGGCGCCGTGCAGCGCGGTATCGACATGTTCGATTGCGTGATGCCAACCCGCTCGGGCCGCAACGGCCAGGCTTTCACCCGGCGCGGCACGCTCAATATCCGCAATGCCCGTCATGCCGAGGATCCGCGCCCCATCGACGAGCATTGCCGCTGCCCGGCCTGCCGGCATTACAGCCGCGCTTACATGCATCATCTGGTGCGCTCGGATGAAATCCTCGGTGCCATGCTGATGACCGCGCATAACCTGACCTACTATCAGGATCTGATGGCAGGCATGCGCGCCGCCATTGCCAAGGGCGGCCTGGAGGCATTCGCCGCTGATTTCCATGCCGGTCAGGCGCTGGGCGATATCGAGCCCTTAAGCGGAAATTCTCAGCCCTGATCATGGAAAAACTACGGCCCCATCTGAAGGTTTTTGGGATTGCCGCTGTTTTTGCCGCGATTGCCTATGGCCTTGCGCATCTGGTGTTTTGGCTTACCAGGCAGATGTTTTGAGAAACTCTCCATACTCGGTTACCGCATCAATAAGTTTTATTTGCAACAAGTAATCGTCAATAAGTATTAAAACATCAACTGTATTTGATTTTTCTTGTTATTATAGCGTGTGTTTTTCCTGGGGTTTTCTCCAGGATCGACCGGCATCAAAGCCGGTTCACGCAGTGGTGTGGGGGCGCCATGCTGACAAAGTTTTTTTCGCGCGACACAGCGGCCGACGATATGGTGAAGGCGATCAGCCGTTCGCAAGGCCTGATCGAATTCGATCCTGGCGGCAATATTCTTTTCGCCAATGAAAACTTTCTCAAGGTGATGGGCTATGCGCTGGCGGAAGTGAAGGGCCGGCATCACAGTATGTTTGTCGATCCGCAGGAAAGCGCACAGCCGGCCTATGCGGAATTCTGGGCCAAGTTGCGGCGTGGCGAATATGATGCGGGGCAATATTGCCGCGTTGCCAATGGTGGCCGTGAGGTTTGGATTCAGGCCAGCTATAATCCGATTTTCGATGCCGCCGGGCGCGTGATCAAGGTGGTGAAATTCGCCACCGATATCAGCGCACAAAAAGAACAGCAGGCCGATGCCGATGGGCAGATTGCCGCGATCCGCAAGTCGCAGGCCGTGATCGAGTTCAACACCGATGGCACGATCCGCTACGCCAATGCCAATTTCCTCGGTTTGATGGGGTATGAGTTGGCCGAGATAACCGGCAAGCATCACCGCATCTTTGTCGATCCGGCTTACGCCGCCAGCGCGGAATACGAGGCCTTCTGGCAGAAGCTGCGCAGCGGCGCCTTCGATATCGGTCGCTATCGACGCATCGGAAAAAATGGCAAGGAAGCCTGGATCCAGGCCAGCTACAACCCCATCGTGGATGCCAAGGGACGCGTGTTCAAGATCGTTAAATACGCAACCGATGTCAGCGAGCAGGTGCGGCAATCGCAATTGCTGAAGGCGGCGGTGGATGATGTGGTGGCGGCAGCGCAGCAAAACGACATGTCGCGCCGCATCAACACGGAGGGCATGGGTACTGAGATCATGCAGCTTTGCCTTGGTGTGAATGCCATCCTCGATACCACCACCACCATCCTGCGCAGTATCAAGGATGCGTCCGCCGCTGTGGCCGCTGCCTCGTCGGAAATCTCATCGGCCAGTTCTGATTTGGCTCAGCGCACCGAAAGCCAGGCCGCTACCGTGGAGCAGACCGCAGCCTCCATGCATCAGATCACCACGACGGTGAAACAGAATGCCGAGAATGCCGAGGCCGCCAATCGGCTGGCGCAGGATGCATCCAAGGTGGCGCAGGAAGGCGGCGAGATCGTGCAGAAAGCCGTGCATGCGGTGAGCGACATTTCGGAAAGCTCGCAAAAGATTTCCGAAATCGTGGGGCTGATCGACGAAATCGCCTTTCAGACCAATCTGCTGGCGCTGAATGCCAGCGTGGAAGCCGCCCGCGCGGGCGAGGCGGGCAAGGGCTTTGCCGTTGTCGCGCAGGAAGTGCGCGCATTGGCACAGCGCAGCGCCAATGCTTCGCGCGAGATCAAAAGCCTGATTCAGAATTCTAACGCCCAGGTTAAGTCTGGCGCCACTTTGGTGAATCGCGCCGGCGATGCACTGGGCAATATCGTGGCGGCCAGCCGCAAGGTTTCCGATATCATCGCTGAAATCACCGCCGCCAGCCGCGAGCAGGCATCCGGCCTGGAGCAGGTGAACACAGCCATATCGCAGATGGATGAACTCACCCAACGCAACGGCGCATTGGTGGAGCAAACCACAGCTTCCGCTCAGGCCCTCTCGGAACAAGCCGGCGATCTTGCCGGCTTGGTGGGGCAGTACCGGATCGACGCGTGAGGGCAATTGAAGCGGAATGCCGTGGCTGTTGCCCTCAAGCGGGTTTGCCGGTTCCCCGCCATGCCTGGAAGTGGCGGAGAATGCTATGGCTGATCACATAATGCATCAGGCGGAAGAATAGGCAGGCATAAACCACCAGCATGCCGAGGGCGGCTGCGGCGGCTGTGTTGCCGGTTTCATCCACATGGATCACAGCGATGGCTGCCAGCTTGGTTTGCGACGTGTAAAGAAAGATGGCGGCGGATAATGTCGTCATCGCGCGCAGGAATATGTACAGCCAGATATCCAGGATGGTTGGGATATTCGTCGGCAGGATCACGCGTAGAAAACTCCGCCAGATCGGCGTGCGCAGCGACAGGTTCACCATGTCGATCTCGCGGCTTAAACCTTTCAGGCCGGTGAGCGCGGTCAGATGCGGCACGGTATAGAGGTGAACCGTGGTGCTGATCACCAGGATGCTCATCGAGCCGTATAGAAATTCCAGCGGATTGCGCGGGTCGTTGATGAACATCAGGTAAGACAGACCGAGCACCAGGCCGGGTATGGCCATCGGCAAAAGGGCAAGCATATGCAGAATCTTGCTCGCCACTACATCGAAGCGTGCCTTTTCAACCATGGTGGCACCGATGAATACCACTATGGTACCCAGCGTTGCCGCGCTGAGCGACATTTTCAGCGAATTCCAGAAATTTTCCCAACCCACGCCTTCCAGATCGAAAAGGTAATTGCTGAGCGTGAGGTTGAGATTGTAGGGCCAGAATTTGATCAGCGCGGCAAATTGCGCCATGCCGAGAATGAGCACCATGATTGCTGCTACGATCAGGCAGAAGCTGAAGAATAAGCCATCGTTGATTGCATGCGGCTTGGGTATGAAGGGCAGGGACTTGCCGGTAATCTGGGCTGATTGCCGACCGGCAGTGAGCCGCTCCAGCACAAAAACCACAACAGCCGGTATCAGCAGGATGATGGAAATGACGGCACCCATTTCGAAATTCTGCTGCCCCACAACCTCCTTGTAGATATCCGTGGCGAGCAGGCTCATATCTCCGCCGATTACCTTCGCTATGCCGAAATCCGTGAACACCATAACGAAAACCGCAAGAAAGGCAGTGATGACGCCATAGCGGCATGCTGGCCAGGTAACGGCAAGGAAGGTGCGCAGGGAACTGGTGTTGAGAATTTCAGCTGCCTGATAGAGCCGCCGATCAGCATTCATCAGGGCCACGCCAATCACAAGCACAGCGTGGGGGAATGTCCACAGCACCGAGGCCAGAATGATACCTATCGGACCATAAACGGAGTGGCCGAGAAGCAGCCCCTTCAGAATGCCCTGATTGCCGAACAGGTAAACCAGGGCAATAGCCTTGAGCAGACCGGGCATCAGCAGGGGCACGAAAATCATCGCGCGAAATATGCCTTTCCAGCGCATGCTGGTGCGGCTGAGCCCATAGGCGTACAGAAATGCGATGGGAATGACGATCAACGCAGTGACCAGCGAGACGAAAACGCTATTGAAAAAGGCCTCGAACAGGGCGGTTGATTCGAAATATTTCTGATAATTGCGCAGGCCTACGAAGGCGCCTTGGGGGTTGCGGAAGCTGCGTATCAACAACAGGCCGAGCGGCAGCAGAATGGCAACCGTCATGCCGCCGATAAAGATCCAGAGCAGCAGGCTTACCAGTTTGTCGGATAATTCTTTCGGCGCGGCAAGTCTGCCTTCCGCCATGGCTGGATCGGCAGTTGTCATGACGGCAGGATTTTCATCGCATCGGGTGGGATGCTCAGCCAGAGCCTGGCACCGGTTTGCAGTTGGATATCGCCGGCCTGTTGCTTGCGCAGATCGGCTACCAGTGATTTTCCAGTATCACTGGCCATATGCAAACGAAGCGTTGCGCCGAGATACTCTATCTTGCGGATCAGGGCAGAAAGCTGGCTGGTTTGGGTTTTCTGCGCGGAAACCGAAATATCCTCCGGACGAATCAGCAGCGTGACCGGGCTGCCCGATGCCAGCATGCCGCTGGCGCCAAACATGCGTAGCCCCTCGGCTTCTGCTATGCCAGGTGCGGTGATCCGGCCGTCGAACAGGTTAGCCGTTCCGATAAAATCCGCCACGAAACGTGTTTTCGGATTGTTGTAGATGTCCCAAGGAGTGCCGATCTGTTCGATGCGCCCCTGATTCATCAACACGATGCGGTCGGCCAGGCTTTGCGCTTCCTCTTGGTCATGGGTGACCATGATGGTTGTGATGCCAAGGCGGGCTTGCAGGTCGCGCAATTCGCTACGCAGACGGATGCGCACCTGGGCATCCAGCGCAGATAGCGGTTCATCGAGCAGCAGCAGGGATGGGGAGATTGCCAAGGCCCTGGCCAGGGCCACGCGCTGTTGTTGGCCACCGGATAATTGGTTTGGGTATTTCCGCTCATGTCCGGAAAGCGACAGCAGGTCGATCAGTTCGGCTGTGATCTTCTGTATCTCGATCTTCGGCTTGCGGAGATTCTCCACGCCGAAGCGGATATTCTGTTCGACTGTGAGATTCGGAAACAGGGCGTAGGATTGAAATACGATGCCAATATCGCGTTGCGAGGGCGGCAATGTAAGAAACGGCGCGCCATGACGGTAAACCATGCCCGATGTTGCCTGCTCAAGCCCGGCCAGACACATCAGCAGGGTGGTTTTGCCGCAACCCGATGGGCCGAGAAAGCAGATGAATTCGCCCTGTCTGATATCGAAGCAGACTTCGTTCAGCACCGTGGCCTTGTCATAGCGTTTGCTCAGGCGGTCGACCTGAATATAGGTCTGGACGGCGCCTGGGGCGGCACCGTCCGTGTCTTGTGCAAGCTGAGGCTGGGGCATCACTTCTTGGGTTCTGTCTTGCTGTCGTAGCGCTTGCGCCACTCGTCGAGGATTTCGGTCTTGTTGGTGGCGGCCCAGGCAAAATCGTTGTTGATCATCCTGGTGGAAACCTCGCGCGGCATATTTTCGCGCATCGGCGTTTTTACGGGAAACGCAACGACCTCCACGCGGGCGGCATAGCTTTCCATCGCGGCTTCGGAAACGCTCCAATCGACGAAGGTTTTGGCATCGGCGGCGTTCTTGGTGCCCTTCATGATGGCAACGCCTTGCATTTCCCAGCCGATGCCGTCTTCGGGGATAACCGCCATGATCGGGGCGCCTCTGGTTTTCAGATCCGCGGCGCGGCCCGGCAGCGAAATGCCGACCACATATTCGCCGGCGGCCACCTGGTTGCACGGTTTGGAGCCGGAATGGGTGTAGCTGGCGATGTTGCCATGCAATTGATCCATGAAGGACCAGGCCTTGTCCTTGCCCATGATCTGCATCCAACCGGCCACATTCAGAAAGCCGGTGCCCGAGGAGATCGGGTTGGGCATGGTGATCTGCCCCTTGTAAACCGGATTTGCCAGATCCACCCATTTGGTCGGCTGCGGTATATTGCGCTTGGCCGCTTCCACGGTATTGAAACAGACGGCGGCGGCAAAGCCCCACAGGCCGGTCCAGGTCGGCGGTGCTTTCTTATCGCGATAGCGGGGATCCAGCTTATCGGCGCCCTTGGGCTGGTAGGGCATGAACATGCCCATCTGGTCCAGCGCGAGAAGATCGGTGGCGGCATGGCCGAAAAAGACATCGTTGCGGGGATTTTCCTTTTCAGCGATCACCCGCGCCTGAATCACGCCGGTTGAATCGCGCACCCAGTTGATCTTGATATCGGGATGCGCCTTGGCGAATTGCTCGGAAAACACCTTCAGGTTATCGGCTTCCACCGAGCTGTAGATTGTCAATTCGCCAGCCTGTGCCGAGGCGATGATGAATAGAGACGTTGCTGCAAAAGACAGCGCGAGCGGCTTGGTGTATTTTTCGAGCATATGGTTTTATCTCCTGCGTTGGGTTGTGCAATCAAGCGGAATTTGACTGGCGCTTGCTGACGGATTCGGCCAGCACGCAAAGGATTTCAAACATCATGGTCATACCCACCAGAGCGGTATTGCCTGATGGATCGAAAGGGGGGGAGACCTCCACCACATCGCCGCCGACCAGATTGAGGCCGCGCAAGCCGCGTACAAGCTGCTGCGCATCATAGGTGGTGGCGCCGCCGATTTCCGGTGTGCCGGTGCCGGGCGCATAGACCGGATCGAGGAAATCCACATCGAAGCTCACATAGGTGGGGCCATCGCCCACCACCTTCCTGGCTTCCTGGATCACGCCCTCTATGCCCATGCGATGGTATTCGTCGATATCGATAACGCGGATGCCCTGGCGCTCGCCCCAGTCATTTTCGCTGTCGTTATAAAGCGCGCCGCGTATGCCGATCTGAATCGTGCGCCTGGGATCCAGCAAGCCTTCCTCGATGGCGCGCCGGAAAGGCGTGCCATGGGTGTAACGGCTGCTACCGAAATAGCGATCCCAGGTATCCGTATGGGCATCGAAATGCACCATGCCGACCGGTCTTTCCCGCGCAATCGCCCGCATCACAGGCAGGGTGACCAGATGATCGCCGCCGGCGGTGAGCGGTGCGATACCCTGTTGATGAATGCGGGTGTAATAGTTTTCGATCAGCCGCAGACTTTCTTCCAGGTCTACCGGATTGACCGGCGTATCGCCCAGATCGGCGCAATTGCATAATTTAAAGGGATTGAGGCCGGAGGCGCGATTGACATTGCGCGCCATGGTGGATTGATCCCGGATCTGGCGCGGGCCATGGCGTGCGCCGGCGCGATTGGTCGTGCCGCCATCCCAAGGAATGCCAACCAAACCAATCTGCACCTGCGGCAGGCGGGCGTCATCCAGGTCGAGATATGGCAGCCGCATGAAGGTGGCCAAGCCTGCATATCGGGGCAGGACGGTTCCAGTGATCGGTTGAAAGCGGGACTCTTTCATCAAATGGCCCTGTGGCTGAACTGGGTAGATGCCACGAACCTTGCGTTATCGCAGACAGTTCAAGAATAACGAAGTTTCAAAGTAAACTTTGATATATATATAAGTAATGGCAAGCTGCGATAGCAGGCCGGCTGTATGGCTGCATGTGTGGTTATCAATCGAGCAGAGGAGAGCATGTGGCTGCATATATTTTTGGCGTGACTGCCTGCAAACAGGGCGTGCTGTGTGAAATTCGCGCAGTGCGATTCTTATTATGTGTGCCATTGGCAGCCAAATCCGCCGCTACCTTCGCAATAGCGCGCAAATCGAATCCACGGTGCCGCAATGCTGAATGAAATCGAAGTCAAACGGCTGAAGCTGTTCAAGCAGGTTGTGGAATGCGGCGGCCTCAGCGCGGCCGAAACCGCACTGAATATCAATCTGCCCACCATCAGCGCGCATCTGGCGGGTTTGGAGAAATCCCTCGGCATGCGCCTATGCGACCGGGGACGGAAAGGCTTTAAGCTCACCCCGGAGGGCTTGAGTGTGCTGGAATCGTGCAACCGGCTTTTTCAGTCGCTGGAGGATTTCCAATCCGATATCAGCCGGGTGACGCAGACCGTATCGGGCCAATTGCGCGTGGGCATCGTTGACAACATCATCACCGACCGCAAATGCCGATTGTCGGAAACGATAGCCGACCTGAAGGCGCAGAATCGGCGCATTGAGTTTATTCTGGATACCCAGAATCCCAGCGAACTGGAGCGATTGCTGCTGGATGAACAGATCGATGTTGCCATCGGGCCTTTCCATATTGCCATTCCGGGCATAGAGGAGATGCAGCTCTATGCAGAGGACATATCGCTTTACATTGGCAACAGGCATCCGCTCTTCGGCAAAAAGACGCTGCAGAAATCCGATCTGCTGGGCATGGATTATGCCGCGCGCGGCTATTTGCGTGAAAGCCAGGTCGGCCGGCAGGTTGTCGCGTTCAGCACCACTGCCACGGCAAAGAATATCGAGGGGCTTGCCTTCCTGGTCATGTCGGGCGCCTATGCCGGATATCTGCCAGACCATTATGCCAAGCAATGGCTGGACAAGAGGCTTGTCCGCAAGGTGTTGCCGCAGTATTTCAGCCACCGGGTCGAGTGCAAGGCGATCACGTTGAAGAAACGGCGCAAAACACGCATGCTGCAAACATTCCTGGATACCTTGAAGGCCAATCATGGCGGCTGATGCGATGCAGCCATCCAGCGGCGCGCCGCTGAAGATTGATTTCGTGTATCCAGCCGGTGGCGGCGGTGCGATTGGCATGGCCCATTGCCCGGGGCGCAATTCCGTCGATGCGCGCGGCATTCGCTGGTCGCGCGATCTTGCCGAGGATATCGCCGCCATTGCCGATCGGGGCGTAGGGCTTGTGGTTTCGCTGCTCGGCGACGGCGAACTGGCCCGCCATGGCGCGGCCGGTCTGCAAGCCGGTCTGGCCGCCAAAGGCATAGCCTGGCTGCAAATCCCGATCGAGGATTATCAGCCGCCGGGGCCGGCCAGCCTGGCGCAGTGGAATGATGCGCTGCCTGATGTGTTGCGCAGGTTGGCGGAGGGTGAGCGCATCCTTATCCATTGCGCTGCCGGCCTGGGCAGAACCGGCACCATGGCGGCAATGCTGCTTGTTGCCGGCGGAGCATCGGCCTTGGAAGCGATAGCCCATGTCAGACAGGCGCGGCCCGGAACCATAGAAACGGCAGAGCAGGAGGCTTTCGTGCTGGCCCATGCCGCAGGATTACGCCAACGCTGATACGCGCTCGGTTGGGCGTTGGCTCGGCCACCCCATGTGTAAGGTACCACCCCGCCCGAGGAATTTGCCAATTTTTAGGACTACTGATCCTCGGTCGCGTGCCCGAGCCAATGCGCGGTGAACTCATTGATCTGCAATTCAGGGCGACCTGCAACACGCATGATGCTGTTGTACTGTTCGGTGAACCAACGCTGCTTTTTGAAATGCTCGGGGTTGTCTATGGCATCCCGTAAGTTCTGCATCAGACTGTGAGCTACAGCAGCGAGATAATCCAAACCCAACTGTTTCAAATCAGGTTCATCACGGCAGACCAGTGAGCGGAAACCATACATGGGGCTGATGTAGGCTGCGCCATCATCGGGATCACGAATGATGACGGAATCCCTATAGTTACTATCCATTGCGATCCCATAGTGCCAAATCTCGTTATAGACATCGGCTGAGAGGATCACGCGGGGGTGCCGGGCCACTTTTTCTAGGTCCACTGCTTGCACCAAGGCGGGGCCAAACACCACGGGCTGGTTGCTAGGGGAATTTGCCGCGTGCAGCAGACCGCAGGTGAGGCTACCCCTAGCCAGCATTCCATAGATCGCCAATTGCTCGGTGACTTGGGTGATGTTGTTAATGGTCCGGTATAGGCCAGCTAATGAGAACTCATCATAGATGATGATGCTGTCTGAGAATACCGAGGCCCCGAACTTTGGCGGGGGCAGTGTGGAGGGGATGGTGGTGATCTTATAAATGTGGTCGGGCTGTGGCCTTATGCTGTGTAGCGCGTTGATGATCGAAAACAAGGTTTGATCATGGGCAGTGCTTTTCTTCACAGCCTCACGGAAACCAAGAATATCAAGGAACGCGACATATCGCTTTTCGTAGTTTGCTTTCTGGGCATCATTCATTTTTTCAAGAATCTCACGACTGCTGATTGGGCCTGCGTGAGCGCCTCATCGCTGTGCCCAGCGGTGACTTGTATCCCGTACTTGGCCTCCTCGCCTCATAATTAGGGAAGAAGGCGTCTGCGAATCTAGGGGCTATTCATAACTCACCTTGGGGCAGGCCATCCAAGAGGTTAGGATAGAGGTTTTAGGATTACTGAAACGGAATTGGTTTTCGCAAGTTGGTGGGTCCGGCGGGATTCGAACCCGCGACCTCTCGATTAACATACCACTTCGGCTTTCGCCGCCCCACTGGGGGTTCGTGGTCTGGACCATGCCTTGGCCTTGGCCGTCTCCGGCTTTAGGCCCCGCCCGTCTGGCCTCTACACCTTCCCCCGGAGGGGCTTGGCTCGGCGTTGTCGTCGCCCTGACGCGGACGAGTTCACCGAATTTGAGCGGTTCTACGTCGGCCCTTTCGAGCCGCGCACTCCTATTGTGCAAAGTCGCTTGCTCTACCAACTGAGCTACGGACCCACACCTAACTTGCTACCGTGGTGCTACCGCACCGTACTTTGCCTTCGCAACCCCTTGGAAAACCTAGCTGGACTTTTGATTAAAAGTCGCTTGCTCTACCAGCTGAGCTACGGGCTCCCAAGAGGTGGCGGACCATATTCCGGGGGCGGGATGGCGTCAACCTTTGCCGGAAAATTCTGCCAACATATTGAGGGCACAAAAGAAAACGACGGCCACAAGGACCGTCGTTTCTGGCATAGACACAAAAGGGTTCAGGCTTAGCCAAACAGGCTGAGCAAGCTGTTCGGCCGCTGGTTGGCGATCGACAGCGCCTGCGTACCGAGCTGCTGGCGAACCTGCAGCGATTGCAGGGCAGCGGATTCGGAAGCCACGTCGGCATCCACCAGGGCGCCAAGGCCGGTCTTGGTGGCGTCCACCAGGTCGTTCACGAACTTGTTCTGCAGCTGCAGCGAACGGCTCTGGGCGGCAACCTGGGCCGAAATCGAGTTCACGAGGTTCTCGAAGGTGGTCAGGTCGGCCATTGCGGTGCTGTAGTCGCTGGCGGCGCTGAAGTTGCCGATGGCATCGGATACCGCGGTGACCGCAGTGGCCATGTTGGTGCCGGTCTGCAGGGTCAGCGAAGCGCCCGACACGTCCGACACGAAGGAAATCGTGGCGGCCGAGTTCAGCAGGTTCTTGCCGTTATAGGTGGCCTGATTGATGAAGTTGGTGATCTGGCCAACCAGCTGATAGGCATCGTTCTGGTAGGTGATGCGCTGCTGCGAGGTCAGCGAGCCGTCGGCCAGATTGGCGAATTTCGCCTTCAGGTCGCCCACAAGATTGGAGATGCCGGTCAACGCGGCGGCGGAAACCTGGCCCAGACCTTCGCCGGCAGCTAGCGAGGACTGTACCGAAGCGAAAGCCTTGATATTGCCGCGGATACCCTGGGCAACAGCGAATACGGCGGCGTCGTCGGCGGCATCTGCCACGCGATAGCCGGTCTGAATCCGCTTCGAAACCTTGTCCAGGTCCGAATTGGTGGTTCGCAGCGAGGACAGCGCAACAAGTGCGCCAACGTTTGTGTTAACTGAATTCGACATGGTCAAGTTCCTTTCTGGGCCTATGCCAACGCCTTACATCTAAGGCCACACTGTTAACACTTCCTAAAATCGACCGCTTTGGTTGAAAATTATTTTCCCCAGATTTCCGCCAATGTCAAACTCTTGGTAGAATACGAATCGATCTTAATTCCTCGAGGATAGCAGTATTTACAGCATAGCGCGTCTGGAAATACTGCCGACTGGGGGCCCAATACCGCACGCCTACAACCAAATCGAAGGCGGTGAATTCGTGGATGCCGATTTGCGGTACCGGCCCGGTCATCACGCCCTCGAAGCCGGACAGGGCTTTTTTGATGGCCGCGAAGGCGGCGGCATGGTCTACGGTCTGTTCCAGCGTCACCCGGGTTTCCACCACCCTGTGGCTGCGGGAATTCACGATGATCTCGCCATTGATGGATTTATTGGGAACCGTGATTTCCTCGCCATCCTCGTTGCGCAGGCGGGTGGCCGCCAGGGTGATATCCTCCACCACGCCGCTCACATGCTTCACCTCGATCGTATCGCCCACCACGAAGGGGCGGCTGAGAATGATGGCAAGCCCGGCGCCGTAATTCGATAGCGGCCCCTGGATGGCCAGGGTTGCGCCGAAGGCACTGGCGCCGGCGAGCGCGATCAGCGGTGCGATGGAGATTCCGAAATTGCCCAGGGTGATCAGAATCACGGCGGTCAGCACGATGATCTTCACCACATTGCCGAAGAAGCGCGCCAGCGTGACATCCAGCTTCTTGCGCTCGGCCAATAAGGTGGTGCGCATGCCCAGCCAAAGCGCCAGCTTGAGGCCGATGACAAACACCACCAGGGCGCCAAGAAGTTGCAGGCCGTAGCGCACCGCAAAATCCAGGCCCAGTTCGATCAGCTTGTTCAGTGAGTTGAAATCCTGCTGCATGCCATGCCCCAAAATGCCGACGCTATTTTGCCATTACTTTTCTAGTCTGCCCGTCAGGCCGCGTACCCATCTCGTATAGCCGCAGGGCCAGGCTGCCGCCTTCTATATAGGATTGCGGCCGGTCCGCGCCGTTGTGGTTCAACCAATCATAGAAGAAAACATGCTGCCGGCCTAAGCGCTTTTCCTGCGCCGCATGCACGGCAATCTGCGGCCAGTTGCGCGCCAGCAGCGGCACCAGCCGTTCAGCGCATTCAAAAGTGATGCGTATGCCGCGCGCCAGCAGGGCGGGCAGCGCGGTGGCAAAGCGGATCTGGTCGCCGATGCCCTGTTCGGCGCAGACCAGCAGATGCCCGCCCGTGCCTGCCATGGCGCCGCCATCCAGGGGCTCGCCCTGCCAGCGCGGCAGGTTCAGGCGCCGCTCTATATGCAGGCTGTCTTCGGGCCAGAGCCGGGCTTCGTAATCCAACAGACCCTGGTGCCAGGCGGTCGGGTCACCGGGCCCCAGGCTGAGCAGGATGGTGGCCCGGGCCATCACGGTTGTGCGGTTGTTGGGTTCCAGGGCCACGGCTTGGTCCAGCCAGCCGCGCGCGGTCTGCAATTTGCCGCAGCGATAGGCGGCCTCGGCGGCAGCGGTGAGAATCTCCGGCCGCGCAGGTTCTTGTCGCCCAGGTTCATGCCGTAACGCGGCCTCGAACCGCTCCAACGCCTCGGCCGGTCGTTGCAGCAGCAGCAGGCAATCGCCCTGGCGGAAAGCGGCATTGGGCAGGCTTTGCGCCTGTGTCTGGCTTAAACCCAGGGCTTCTTCGGCGCGGCCGAGGCGGGCCATGGCGGCCAGCCGTTGATCCTGTAGCATGGCATCCTGGCCAACCAGGGCCAGGGCGGCTTCGGCATGGGCCAGGGCTTTGCCATGTTCCCCCAGCCGGCTGCGCAGCATCACCAGGCTGCGCAAAATCCCGGGATGATTGGGCATGGCAGCCAGGGCCGCCTCGAAGCCATCGGCGGCGGCGGCGAAATCCTGCGCCTGCAGGGCAGCCATGGCTGTCTGAAGCATCTGCGCCTGCTGTAGCGGCTGCTGGCTCATCTGATTAAACTGCCGGCATGACAGAGTCCCACATCGCCGGGTCCCACATCGCCGGGCCCCACATCGCCGGGTCCCAACCGATTTTGCGGCCCGATCCCGCCCGGGTGGCCGCTGCCCAAACCCGGCTGGCAGGGCGCCGGGCTGCGCTTGGCCTGTCGGCGGATGCCAAGGCGATAGGGCTGTCCTGGCGGAGCGGCAATGCCGCTTTCGGCGTGCATAAATCGGCTCCTCTGGCGGCTTGGGCGCCGATCCTGCGGCAGCCCGGGCTGGTTTTCGTATCGGTGCAATACGGCGATAGCACTGCCGAACTGGCCAGCCTGGAGACTGAAACGGGCCACCGGATTTGGCAAGATGCCGCGGTGGATCCATTGCGCGACATGGAAGCGGCGGCGGCGCAATTCGCCACGCTGGACCTGGTGATCACGGTCAGCAATACCGCGGTGCATCTTGCAGGGGGCCTGGGAATACCTACATGGTTGCTGTTGCCCAGCCCCGGTCAGGGCCTGCTCTGGTATTGGGGCGTGGCGGGGGAAACAGTGCCGTTCTACCCCTCGCTGCGCTGCTTCCGGCAGGAGAAACCCGGGGATTGGCAGGGACCAATTGCCGCAGCCGCTGCCAATCTGGCCGGTTTCATGCGATAATACGTCCTAATCCATGATCGCGCCGAAGGAGCGCTCGATGAGCAAGTTTTACGTCGAAGGCGGCATTTTCAAGGATCTGGCCGATCCGGCGCCGCAGCCCGGCACCGAAGAGAAATACGGCCCGTTCGATACCGAGGCAGAGGCCGACAAGGTCTGGCGTGCCCGCATGTCAGACAAGATCGACATCTGCAACCACCGCCTGCAGGTATTCGCCCGGGAGGCTTAAATCCAGGCCGGGCTCGGCATCTGGATGGGCGTTAATCGCTTGCTAACCGGTTCGGGGCTCACAATAGTGTTTCTGACGGGCGAATCGCAGATTCGCACTTTACGGATGCACTGCCATGATCGATCCTTTCACGGCCGGCCGCATGATCGCCAATCGGGGCGAGCTGAAGCGGCGCGCGGTGAATTTCCGGCGCGGGCAGGAATTGCGTCTGACCCCGGAACTGCGTGGCAAGATCGAGCAGGTGATCGTGAATAGCCAGAGCGAATTCGAAGCTGCCGCCGTGCAGGCGCTGGGCAATATGCGCGATGCATGGAATTCCGCTGCCTTCAACCAGGTCGGCCGCGCCAACTATTATGAATGGATCCGCGACCTGGCGCTTGAGATGAAGGGCCAGGGCGGGCTGTTCAACTATCCTCTGCTCACGCTGTATGCCGATGTGCTGAAGCAACTGACCGAAGGCCTGGGCGAACCCAGCCCGCGTCTGCATCGTATCATCGGCCTGAATATCGATGCCATCGGCGTGGTGATCACCAACCGCCTGTCGGGCCCCGGCGGTGTGCTGGAGCGTAAGGTGGCCGAGGCTTTGCGCGATGCCCATGCGCATTTCCGCCTGGGCAACGGCCCTGCCGGCAATGTGGCCCGCCGGGTGGCGTCTGCCGTGCGCCAGTTGGATGGCGAGGCGCAGAATGTGGGTGGCATGCAGGAAGTGCTGCCGCCGCTATCCGACACCGCGCGCCAATGGCCGCGCAGTGTGCGCCTGCCGCTCAATTAGCCGCCGGCCGGAACCCGCGCCATGGCTGCCGATACCGAAGACGACGAACCGGCCCTCGACTGGAAGCCGCAGAATATCCGGCCGATTGCTGCCGCCGAGGTGATCGCCAAGGCGATCAAGGAAGCCGATACCAGCTATTTCTTCGAGGATTACACCAAGCAGTCGAATGCGGTGATCACGGCCTTGCGCAAGAGCGGCTATGTCATCGTGCCGTATTACCCCACGGTGAGTATGGTGAAGGCGGCGATGGATGAACTGCAATACGGCGCCAACAAATTCACCAATGTGGTGATGCCGATTTATCTGGCGATGATGAAGGCGGCGCCGAAAACGCGCTAGGCACCAGGCTCGGATCCAGGATTTTGTCATGATCATGAGGACCAAGGCGGGAGTGGCGGGATGAGCCGGGAAAAGCTGGTTGCGTTTCTGCGCGCCGCTGGAGCCGACCGCGCCAAAAGCATCCTTTCGCGCCTGCCGCCGCAGGAAGCGCAGGCGATCCGCGAGGCGCTGGAACAGAGCCCCAATGTGCCGGCCGGCATGGTGGATCAAGTGGCCGATGCCGCAGCCACATTCGTGGCGACGGTGAGCCATAAGCGTTGATGCGCCGTTTTGCCCCGGCGCTGGTTCTGCTGATGCTGTGCGGGCCATCCGCACTGATGGCGCAGCAGCAACCGCCGGCCAACACCAATCTGCCGCGTTCCAACCTGCCTCTCGCTGGCGACATGCCGCAGCCCCAGGATTATGAATATATGGGCCCGGCGCGGCGGCCGAAAGCGAAGAAGGTCTGCATGGATGAACGCGAGCAGAAAGCCGAGGCGCTGATCCGCACCGGCATCATCCTTCGCGAGATCGGCCGCGAATGCGCCAAGCGCGGCATCGATTACGAAGTGCTGACGCTCTGGAACAGCTTCGACACTGCCAATGGCGAGCAGATCCAGGCTGCCACCCGACTGCGGCAGAGCGCGCTGGAGCGCAATTACCCCGACCGCCCGCGCATCATGCGCGAATTCGATGATCGCCTGATCGCCTCGCGTGGTCTCGCCCGGCTACCCGAGGAAGAATGCCATACCGCTCGCAGGCTGATGGCGGATTGGACCGATTATAATGGCCTGGTGCGCCATTCCACGCGCACCGAACTGGGGCGTGTGAAGGAATTATTCCCGCGCTGCGCCACCCGCAACGACCGCGGTGATCGCTGACACAGGAAAAATCGGCCACCAACGTGTATGCTGTGGCGAAATATCGTAGTCGGTAAGGTGATGGCCGGTAAGGTTAAGGCCGGCAAGGTGATGGAATGGCTGCCCCGGATTATCTCGACGATCCCGTTCATGCTTCGGCGCCGCTGGAGCAATGGCTGCTGCGTGCCGGCCTGACCGACCGACCGGCGCATGATCTGGTAACTGGTTTTTGCGATAGGTTGCTCGCCGATGGGGTGCCGATCCGGCGGGTTTATGTGGGGCTTGCCACCTTGCACCCGCTGTTGCGAGCCCGCGGCTATACCTGGGCGCGCGGGGCCGGCATGGTGGAAAACATGGCCATGCCGCATCGCGAGCAGGGCGAGGAGGAGGGCTTCAACCAGGCCTGGGATGAAAGCCCATTTCGCCACATGCTGCTCAACGGCTATGAAAGGTTGTCGCGCCCGCTGACCGGGCCCGATGCCGTGCTGGACTTTCCGGTGCTGCGGGAATTCGCCGAACAGGGCCTGACCGACTGGCTGGCCTATGGCTATGGCTTCGGCTGGCAGGTGGATCATATGCCGCTGGAAAACCGCTACAACCAGATCGGCATGATCGCGTCTTTCGCCGCCGATGCGCCGGGCGGCTTCAGCCCGGCTCAGCGCGCGCGGCTGGATCATCTTGCCACCATCCTGGCCTTGGTGATGAAAACATCGGCTCTGGCCATGCTGGCGCGCGACGTAACCACGGCCTATGTAGGGGCCGATGCGGCGAGCCATGTGTTGTCGGGCGAAATCCGTCGCGGCATGGCGCATAAGGTGGAGGCTGCCATCCTTTACGCCGATCTGCGCGGCTTCACGGCGCTGGCTGACAGCATGGCGATGGAGCCGCTGGTGGAGGGCCTGAATCAATATTTCGATTGCCTGGGACCGGCGATATCCGCCGAGGGCGGCCAGGTGCTGAAATTTCTTGGCGATGGCCTGCTGGCCAGCTTTCAGCATGACGGCAAGAGCGATCCTGCGCCGACCTGCGCTGCGGCCCTGCGTGCCGCGCAGGCGGGTTTGGCGGCGGTGGAAGCGCTCAATGCCGGGCGCCGCAGCATGGGCTTGCCTGTGCTGCAATTGGATATCGCCCTGCATCTCGGTACGTTGATGTATGGCAATGTGGGCACGGCTGATCGGCTGGATTTCACTTTGATCGGCCCGGTGGTGAACGAGGCCGCGCGGATCGAGAATCTGTGTTCGATGCTGGATTGCTCGTTGCTGACCTCGGCCAGTTTCGCCATTGCCGCCAACCGGGCCAGCGGCAGGCTGATCTCGCGCGGCCGGCATGCCCTGAGGGGCGTGGCCGAACCGCGCGAGGTATTCGGGCTTTAGGCGGCTGCCCAGAATAGCCGGCTGCTTAGAAGATCGTATAGGCGCCGTCGATCACCAGGCTGTCGCCGGTGTGATAGCTGCTGGCATCGCTCATCAGATAGGTGGCGATGCCGGAGAAATCGTCGCCCTGGCCCCAGCGCCGCGCTGGAATGCGCGGCAGCACCGCGCCGCTGAATTTCTGATCCGCAATGCCATGGGCCGTCATGTCGGTTTCGATCCAGCCAGGCAGGATCGAATTGGCGGTCACCTTGTAGCGCGCCATCTCCACCGCCAGGGCGCGGATCAGCGACAGCATCGCACCCTTGGTGGCGCCATAGGCCGCAGTGCGGGCGGCGCCATGGATGCCCGCCGTGCTGGCAATGCCCACCAGCCGGCCGCCGGCATCGCCCGCCTTGGCGCGTTGCACCATATGGCGGCTGGCGGCGCGCAAGGTATAGAAGGCGCCATCCAGGTTCACATTCATCACCCGGCGCCATTCGGCAGTGGATAATTCATGCAGCGGGGCAGGATTCTGGATCACGCCGGCATTGGCGAAGCAGCCATCCACCCGGCCCAGGGTCGCCACGGCTTCCGCGAAACAGGCATCCACCTGGGCTTCGTCGCTCACATCGCAGCGTTGCACCAGCACCCGCACGCCCAGGGCTTTCAGCCTGGTTTCGGCGGCGGCGTTCTTGGCCGGATTGCTGCCCCAGATCACCAGGTCGCAGCCGGCCTTGGCCAGCCCTTCCGCCATGCCCAGACCGATGCCGCCATTACCGCCGCTGATCAGTGCAACCTTGCCGCTCAAATCGAATGGGCCCGTCACGGTGTTTCCTCCATAGCCTTTGTCGATACTGCTTATAGAAACAAGAAATTAGCATCCCCCGGAATTCCGCGCCATGCATGGCACAGCCCCCTTGCGGCTGCCCGGGCGGGCTGGCATCCTGTTTGCGAGCCCGAGAATACTATAAGTCGATACAAGCCGACGAAGGCAAGAATGACTGCGCTGACCAGCCAGCTAGACCCGCGATCCGCCGCGTTCCAAGCCAATGCCGAGCATATGGCTGCCCTGGTGGATGATCTGAAATCCAAGCTCCGCGTGATCAAACGCGGCGGCGGCGACAAGGCGCGCGAGAAACATCTTGCGCGCGGTAAATTGCTGCCGCGCGACCGCGTGCGCGTGCTGCTCGATCCGGGCAGCCCGTTTCTCGAGTTGAGCCAGTTCGCCGCCTACGACATGTATGGCGGCGATATCGCGGCAGCCGGGGTGATCACCGGCATCGGTCGCGTTGCCGGCCGCGAATGCATGATCGTGTGCAACGATGCCACGGTGAAGGGCGGCACGTATTTTCCCATCACCGTGAAAAAGCATCTGCGCGCGCAGGAAATCGCCCGCGAGAACCGGTTGCCCTGCATCTATCTGGTGGATTCCGGTGGCGCCAACCTGCCCACATGGGATGAGGTGTTTCCCGACAAGGAACATTTCGGCCGCATCTTTTTCAATCAAGCCAACATGTCGGCGGAAGGCATTCCGCAAGTCGCCGTGGTGATGGGTTCCTGCACTGCAGGCGGCGCCTATATGCCGGCGATGTCGGATGAAACCGTGATCGTGCGCAACCAGGGCACCATCTTCTTGGCCGGCCCGCCGCTGGTGAAGGCCGCTATCGGCGAGATCGTTTCGGCGGAAGACCTGGGTGGCGCCGATGTGCATTCGCGCATCTCCGGCGTGACCGATCATTATGCGCTCAACGATTCCCACGCGCTGGGCATTGCGCGCCATATCGTTGGCAACCTCAATGGCGTGAAGCAGCCCACCGGCGATATCCGCGCCCCCAAGCCGCCGCGTTTCGACATGGCGGAACTCTATGGCATCATCCCCAAGGATGGCCGCATTCCCTTCGATGTGCGCGAGATCATCGCCCGCCTGGTGGATGATTCGGAATTCGACGAATTCAAGAAGCTGTACGGCGCAACGTTGGTTTGCGGCTTCGCCCGCATCCATGGCTATCCGGTGGGCATCATCGCCAATAACGGCGTGCTGTTTTCGGAAAGCGCCGTGAAGGGTGCGCATTTCATCGAGTTGTGCTGCCAGCGCAATATTCCGCTGCTGTTCCTGCAGAATATCACCGGCTTCATGGTGGGGCGCAAATACGAGGCCGGCGGCATCGCCAAGGATGGCGCCAAGCTGGTCACCGCCGTGTCCTGCGCCCGCGTGCCGAAATTCACCGTGATCATCGGCGGCTCTTATGGCGCGGGCAATTACGGCATGTGCGGCCGGGCCTATTCGCCGCGCCTGCTGTTCATGTGGCCGAATGCGCGCATCAGCGTGATGGGCGGCGAGCAGGCCGCCAGCGTGCTGGCCACCGTGAAGCGCGATGGCATCGAAGCATCCGGCGGCAGTTGGAGCGCCGAAGAGGAAGCCGCCTTCAAGGATCCGATCCGCGCGCAATATGATCGCCAAGGGCATCCTTATTATGCTTCGGCGCGTTTGTGGGACGATGGCATCATCGACCCATTGGATACCCGCATGGTGCTGGCGCTGGGCCTCAGCGCTGCCCATAACGCCCCCATCGAGCCGACGCGGTTCGGCGTGTTCCGGATGTGAATGCCATGAGCCAGGATATCGTTCTGTTTGATGTCGAACCGCGCGGCGTGGCCCGGGTAACGCTCAATCGCCCCGAGGTGCATAATGCCTTCAACGCCGAGGTGATCGAGCGCCTGGGTGCGATCTGGGATGAAATCGCCGGCCGTCGCGATATCCGTGTGGTGTTGATCAAGGGCAACGGCAAAAGCTTTTCGGCCGGCGGCGATCTGGATTGGATGCGCAAATCCGGGCAGCAGGATCGCGCCGCCAATCTGGCAGAGACCATTGTATTGGCCGGCATGCTGAAGAAGCTGAATGAATTGCCGCAGGCCACTGTTACGCTGGTGCATGGCAATTGCATGGCCGGCGGCACCGGATTGGCCGCCACCAGCGATATCGTGATCGCCTCGGTGGAAACCAAATTCGCGCTCACCGAAGTGCGGCTTGGCCTTACGCCGGCCACGATCTCGCCCTATGTGGTGGCGGCCATCGGGCCACGCCAGGCGCGGCGCTATTTCCTTACGGCCGAACGCTTCGAGGCACCCGATGCGCATCGCATCGGCCTGGTGCATGAACTGGCCAAGGATGCCGAGGAATTGGCCGCCAAGGGCGAGGCAATGGTGCAGGCCTTGCTGCTGGGGGCGCCGGAGGCGATTGCCGAAAGCAAGAAGCTGGTGCGCAACGTGGCGCATGTCACATCGCCCGATGAAGCCTTGATGCGCTATACGGCTGAGAATATTGCCGACCGCCGCGCCAGCGCGGAAGGGCAGGAGGGCCTGGCTGCCTTCTTCGCCAAGCGCAAGCCCAATTGGGTTGGTTGAGGCGACGATGGCGATGTTTCGCAAAATCCTGATTGCCAATCGCGGCGAAATTGCCTGCCGGGTGATCCGCACTGCACGCAGCATGGGCATCGCCACTGTGGCAGTCTATTCCGATGCCGATGCTCAGGCCCGCCATGTTGCCATGGCAGACAGCGCCATCCGCATCGGCCCGGCGCCGGTGTCGGAAAGCTACCTGCGCGCCGATACCATCATCGAGGCCGCCCGAGCCAGCGGCGCGGAAGCCGTGCATCCGGGTTATGGATTCTTGTCTGAGAATGCGGAATTTGCCGAGGCTTTGGCCGCTGCCGGCCTGGTGTTCATCGGCCCGCCGGCATCCGCCATTCGCGCCATGGGCCTGAAAGGTGCCGCCAAAGCGTTGATGGAAAGCGCCAAGGTGCCGGTGGTGCCGGGATATCATGGCGACAACCAGGATGCGGATTTCCTGCTTGGCCAGGCCGAGGCTATCGGCTGGCCGGTGTTGATCAAGGCCGTGGCCGGCGGTGGTGGCAAGGGCATGCGCCGGGTGGACAAGGCTGCGGATTTCGCCGCCGCGTTGGCCGGTGCGCAGCGCGAAGGCGCGGGCTCTTTCGGCAATCCGAAAGTGCTGCTGGAAAAATATTTGGTCAAACCGCGCCATATCGAGATTCAGGTGTTCGCCGATAGCCACGGCAATGCGGTGCATCTTTTCGAGCGCGATTGCAGCGTGCAGCGTCGGCATCAGAAGGTGCTTGAAGAGGCGCCGGCGCCCGACATGCCGCCGGCCATGCGCCAGGCCATGGGCAAGGCTGCGGTGGAGGCTGCCAAGGCGATTGGTTATGTGGGGGCCGGCACGGTGGAATTCATCGCCGATGTGGCCGATGGCCTGCGGCCGGATCGCTTCTATTTCATGGAAATGAACACCCGCCTGCAGGTGGAGCATCCGGTTACCGAGATGATCACCGGCCAGGATCTTGTGGCCTGGCAATTGCGAGTGGCGGCCGGCGAGCCATTGCCCTTGCAGCAAAGCGACCTGCATATCCAAGGCCATGCCATCGAGGCTCGGATATACGCCGAGGACCCGGCCAAGGGTTTTCTGCCCTCCATCGGCAAGCTGCATCAGTTGCGTGCGCCGGCCGAAGGCCCGCATGTGCGGGTGGATACCGGGGTGCGGGAAGGCGACAGCGTTACGCCTTTCTACGATCCGATGATCGCCAAGCTGATCGTGTGGGATGCAGACCGTGCTGCGGCGCTGCGGCAATTGCGCCGAGCTCTGGGGAATTACCGCATCGCCGGCGTTGCCACCAATATCGGCTTTCTGCTGGCCCTGGCCGGGCACGAGGCTTTTGCCGCTGCTGACCTGGATACCGGATTCATCGAGCGCTTTCGCGCCGATCTGCTGCCCGATCGCAAGCCGGCCGATGATCAGGTGATCGCGCTTGCGGCATTGGGCGTCGTGCTGCAACGCCGCCAGGCAGCAACGGATACGGCCCGCAACAGCGCCGACCGTTACTCGCCCTGGGCTTCCGCCGATGGCTGGCGGCTGAACGATACCGGCTTCGACGAATTGCATTTCAAGGATGGCGAGGATGATCGTATCTGCCGGGTGGATTACCTGGCCGGCGGTGCCATCCGGATACATGGCCAGGCAGGCGCCATCGAGGCGCGCGGCGCATTAACCGATGGCAGCCTGGATGCGGTGCTGAATGGCCAGCGTTCGCATGCCGGCTTGGTGCGGCAGGGCAACGACCTGACCATCCTGTGCCCGGGTGCGAGCCATCGCCTGCTGCTGGTTGCTCCGCGCGATGCCGGTGATGAGGATGTGGGCACGGGCGGCGCGCTGGCGGCGCCGATGCCCGGCAAGATCGTGCAGGTGCTGGTGGCCGAGGGTGCAGCCGTGGCCAAGGGCCAGGCGCTGATGGTGCTGGAAGCCATGAAGATGGAGCACACCATCGCTGCTCCCGCGGCAGGCAAGGTGAGCAAACTGCATTACGCTGCCGGCGACCAGGTGGTGGAAGGCGCTACCTTGCTGGCCATCGAGACCGGGGAGTAAACCGCATGAGCCTGCCCAGTCGCATCACGCTTTGGGAAGCCGGCGCACGCGATGGCTTGCAGAACGAGCCCGGTGTGGTGCCCACCGATGTAAAGCTGGAATTGTTGGACCGCCTGGCCGATTGCGGCCTCACCCATATCGAGGCGACCAGTTTCGTATCGCCCAAATGGGTGCCGCAGATGGGCGATGCAGCCGATGTGATGACCAGGCTGAAGCGCGCGCCGGGCGTGACCTATCAGGTATTGACGCCGAACGAGAAGGGCTATGAAGCCGCCCGGCAATATGGTGCGCCGGCGATTGCGGTGTTTGCCGCAGCCAGCGAAAGCTTTTCCAAACGCAACCTGAATTGCACGATCGCCGAAAGCCTGGAGCGGTTCCGCCCGGTGGTGGAGCGCGGCAAGGCCGATGGCAAGCGCGTGCGCGGATTCGTCTCGGTGGCGTTGGGTTGCCCTTTCGAGGGTGAACAAGAGCCCAAACAGGTGGCTTTGCTTTGCAAGCAGATGGCCGATCTGGGCTGCGACGATATCGGTATCGGCGACACGATCGGCGTCGGCACGCCCGGTAAGGTTAAGACCTTGTTGGAGGAAGTGGCCAAGCTTATGCCGCTGAATAGCGTAGGCATGCATTTCCACGATACTTATGGTCAGGCTTTGGCCAATACGCTGGCATCGCTGGAAATGGGCGTTACCGCCCATGATGCATCGGTGGCCGGCCTGGGCGGCTGCCCCTATGCGCCCGGCGCTACCGGCAATCTGGCCACCGAGGATTTGGTCTATATGCTCGACGGCATGGGCATTGAGAGTGGCGTCGACATCAAGAAACTGGTACGCACCGCCTGGTGGATTTCGGAAAAGCTGGGCCGCGAGCCGGTCTCCCGTGTGGCCAAGGCGCTGAAATCCAAGGTGATGTGATTTTCATCGTGGTGGGCGCGTGCCGGTTCATCTGCTCAAACTCGCTGTCGGCGTTGAAAGCGTCGAGGATTTTCGCCAGCGCTTGAAGCAGCGCGCCAAGGATGCGCGCGGCAAAAAGCCCGGCAGTTTCACTCATATCACCCGCCATCGCCCCAAGCGCGATGCCGAGGTGCTGGATGGCGGCTCGCTCTACTGGATCGTGAAAGGTCAGCTATGCGTGCGCACGCGCATTCTGGCGTTGGATGAAGTGAAGCTGGACGATGGCCTGCATTGCGCCATCAAGCTGGAGGCCAAGCTGATTCCGGTGTTGCCGCAGCCGCGCCGTCCGCATCAGGGCTGGCGGTATTTGGAAGCAGAGGATGCGCCGCCGGATGTGGCCCAGGCCGGCGAGGGCACCGCCAAGTTGCCCGACAAGCTGCTGCGCGAATTGCGCGAGGCGGGGCTGCTGTAATGGTCGCGCGTGTCGTTGTCGTCGGCAATGAAAAGGGCGGTTCCGGCAAATCCACCACCTCGATGCATGTGCTGATCGGCCTGCTGCTGGAAGGCGGCCGGGTGGCGGCCATCGACCTGGATGGCCGGCAACGCACGCTCAGCCGCTATCTGGAGAACCGCCGCGATTATATCGCCCGCCATGGTCTGCGCCTGGCGATGCCGGGTTTCGCCACCATCACGCCCAGCGACCTGCCCAGCCGGGATGCGGCCGAAGCCGATGAGGCCGAGCGTTTCCGGGCTGCGCTGGATGGTTTTTTGCCGCATCATGATTTTGTGCTGGTGGATTGCCCAGGTGCCGATACTTATCTGGCGCGGCTGGGCCATTCCTTTGCCGATATTTTAATCACCCCGGTGAATGACAGCTTCATCGACGTGGATCTGCTGGCCCATGTGGACCCGGAAAATCTTAAGGTAATCCGCCCCAGCCGCTATTCGGCCATGGTTTGGGAGCAGCGCAAACAGCGCTTCGCCCGCGACCGGGGGAATATCGACTGGGTGGTGATCCGCAACCGGGTGTCGCATCTCGATGCCCGCAACAAGCGCAATGTCGGCCAGGTGCTGAAAGCCCTGGAAAAACGCGTGGGTTTCCGCTTTCTGCCGGGCTTGAGCGAGCGGGTGATTTTCCGCGAATTGTTCCTTTCGGGGCTCACCCTGCTGGACCTGGACAAGACCGGCAGCGGCTTGTCCATGGCCCAGGCGGCCGCCCGCCAGGAGGTGCGCAATCTGATGCTGGGCCTCAATCTCATTACTGAAAATTGAGCGAAAACCCCGATTGTAAAGAACCGGCCAAATGCCATAAAGTCCGCCTTCAGAAAGCCGGAGGGAGGCCCTGCGGCGGCTATGCCGGTTCTGGCATAAGCCCAACCAGTTGAGGAAAACGTCCATGAAGCAAGTCGCTGTGGCGCTTATCGGCGCCGTTGCGTTGGCGGGTATTGCATCGCCGTTCGCAAAGCCTGTTCAGGCCCAGGATTATCCCAGCAAGCCGATCACCATGATCATTCCGTTCGCCGCCGGTGGCCCCACCGATACGGTGGGTCGCCTGCTGGCCCAGTCGATGGGCAACACCCTCAAGCAGCAGGTGATCGTGGAAAATGTCGGCGGTGCCGGCGGCACTGTGGGCGCGGCGCGCGTGGCGCGTTCGCCCGCTGATGGCTACACCATCTTCCTGCACCATATCGGCCAGGCCACCTCGGCCACCCTGTATCGCAAGTTGCCCTACGACACGATCAATGATTTCGAGGCGGTCGGCCTCGTCACCGACGTGCCGATGACCATTGTGGCCAAGGGCGATCTGGCGCCCAAGGACATGAAGGAACTGATCGCCTATGTGAAGGCGAACAAGGACAAAGTGTCTTATGGCAATGCCGGCGTGGGCGCGGCCTCGCATCTCTGCGGCCTGATGTTCATGAGCGCGCTGCAGACCCAGATGACCGTGGTGTCTTACCGCGGCACCGGCCCGGCGATGAACGACCTGCTGGGCGGCCAGATCGACCTGATGTGCGATCAGACCACCAACACCACCGGCCAGATCAAGGGCGGCAAGATCAAGGCCTATGGTGTTACCACCAAGACCAAGGTGCCTTCTTTGCCCGATCTGCCCACGCTGGATTCCAGCGGCCTGCCGGGCTTCGAGGTTGCCGTGTGGCATGGCGTTTACGCCCCCAAGGGCACGTCCAAGCCGGTGATCGACAAGCTTGCCGGCGCATTGCAGGCGGCTCTCAAGGATCCGGCCGTAGTGACCCGCTTTGCCGAACTGGGCACCGAGCCGGTGTCGCAGGACAAGGCCACCCCGGCGGCGCTGTCTGCCCATCTGAAGGCGGAAATCGCCAAATGGGCCCCGGTGATCAAGGCCGCGGGCGAATACGCCGATTAATCTGACGGCAAAGTTGTGCCGGAATTTGCGCCCGCCTCGCTTGTCGTGGGGCGGGCGCAATAGTATTCCGATGCAAGGAAACGCAGGCGGCCAGGGGCGGGGCCATGAAGTTGTCAGTAGGGGGATAAGCACATGCAGGGATTGATACGCAACCCCAAGGATTTCTGGTCCGGGGTGATGTTCACGGCGGTAGGCCTGGCCTTTGCCTGGATATCGCAGGATTACCAGTTCGGCTCGGCGCGTCGCATGGGGGCCGGTTTCTTTCCCATGGTGCTGGCGCTGATCCTCGCCGCGCTTGGCGCATTCATCACCCTGCGCGCCTTGTTCACCGAGGGCGAGGGCATTCGAGGCCTTGCCCTGAAAGGCCTTTTGCTGGTTCCGATCGGCTGTCTGATCTTTGCAGCCACCGTGCGCGGCGGCGGCATCCTGCTGTCGGTCGGTCTGCTGGTGCTGGTCTCGGCTGCCGCCAGTGTGCATTTCAAGCTGCGCACGGCTGCCATCATGATGGTGGTGCTGGCGGCTTTCTGCGCTCTGGTATTCATCATTGCGCTGGGTCTGCCGATCCCCATGGTCGGCCCCTGGTTCGGCAACTGAGCGGAGAGCAAGCGTCATGGAACTCATTGCCAATCTCGGTATCGGCCTCGAAGCTGCCTTCACGCCGATCAATCTGCTTTATTGCCTGGCCGGCGTTTTTCTCGGCACGCTGATCGGCGTGTTGCCCGGCCTGGGCCCGGTGGCCACCATTGCCATGCTGTTGCCGGCCACGTTCGCGCTGCCCCCGGTCTCGGCGCTGATCATGCTCGCCGGCATTTACTACGGCGCGCAATATGGCGGCTCCACCACCGCTATCCTGATCAATCTGCCTGGTGAATCATCATCAGTGATAACAGCGTTGGATGGTTATGCGATGGCACGCCAGGGACGCGCCGGCGCTGCGCTGTCCACGGCGGCGCTCGGCTCGTTCTTCGCCGGCACGGTGGCCACCTTCCTGCTGGCGGTGTTCGCTCCGCCGCTAGCCGATATCGCCTTGAAATTCGGACCGGCGGAATATTTCTCCCTGATGGTGCTGGGCCTGATGGCCTCGGTAGTGCTGGCGCATGGCTCGCTGCCCAAGGCGATTGCCATGATCGTATTCGGCCTGCTGCTGGGCATTGTCGGTACCGACGTGAATTCCGGCACCCAGCGGTTCACCTTCGAGGTGCCGGAACTGGCCGATGGCATCAACTTCGTTGTGGTGGCCATGGGCATGTTCGGCCTGGGCGAGGTGATCAAGAATCTGGAGGATGAGCATTCCCGCTCGGTCTTCGTGAAGAGCGTCACCGGCTTGATGCCTACCCGCGAGGATTTCAAGCGCATCGTCGGCCCGATCCTGCGCGGCACTGCGCTGGGCTCGGCATTGGGCATTCTGCCCGGCGGCGGCGCGATGCTGTCGTCTTTCGCCGCCTATTCGCTGGAAAAGAAGGTGGCGAAGGATCCCAGCCGTTTCGGCAAGGGCGCCATCGAAGGCGTGGCGGGCCCTGAATCGGCCAACAATGCGGGTGCGCAAACATCCTTCATCCCGATGCTCACGCTCGGTATCCCCTCCAACCCGGTTATGGCATTGATGATCGGCGCGATGATCATCCAGGGCATTCAGCCCGGTCCCGCGGTGATGACCGAGCAGCCGGCCCTGTTCTGGGGCATCATCGTGTCGATGTGGATCGGTAACCTGTTCCTGATCGTGCTGAATCTGCCGTTGATCGGGATTTGGGTGCGGCTGCTCACCATTCCGTATCACGTGCTGTTCCCGGGCATCCTGGTGTTCTGCTGTATTGGCGTTTACAGCCTGAACAACTCGGCTTTCGATGTTTACATGATGGCCGGGTTCGGTTTGCTGGGATATGTCTGCGCCAAGCTGGAATGCGAGCCGGCGCCGATGCTGCTGGGTTTCATCCTCGGCCCGATGATGGAAGAATATCTCCGGCGCGCCATGACGCTGTCGCGCGGCAACCCGATGGTGTTCATCGAACGGCCGATCAGCGCCGCGATGCTGGCTCTGGCGCTGATTGCGTTGCTGGCGGTGTTGTCGCCTGCCATCCGCAAGAAGCGCGAAGAGGCCTTCCAGGAAGAGGAATGATACCGGCACCTGCAAGCAGGCATGCCTAATGGAATAAAAAAGGCGGGGTGAAAGCCCCGCCTTTTTCTTTGGCTGAATTTTCCGGGCCTTTATGCGTATTCAGCGTTCGATCGCTGGTGCGGGCACCTTGTCGCCTGGATTTTTACCATGGCGGGCCCGTTGCATCGCCCAGATGCTCAAGCCGATGCCGATGCCCACCATATCGGAGATCGGCTCCGGCACGATCAGGCAGAGCGCGCCGGCAAACAGCACGACGCGCAGCGGCAGGTTGATCGGGCCATTCAGCCAGCCCTCGGTGGCGCAGGCCAGGAAGAACACGCCGGCCGAGGCGGTGATGAACACATGCAGGATCGGCAATAGGTCGCCCTGCGCCAGCAGAAGCGGGCTGTAGAAAAACATGAATGGTACGATGAAGGTGGCCAGGCCAAGCTTCACCGCGATCATCGAGGTTTCCCATTGATCGGCTTTGGCCATGGCGGCGGCGGCAAAACTGGCCAGCGCCACCGGCGGTGTGATTGCCGAAACCACCGCGTAATAGAAGATGAACATATGCGCCACCAGAGGCTCGATGCCCAGGCGGGTAAGGCCGGGCGCCACCACCGATGCCGCCACCGCATAGGCCGCCGTGGTCGGCATGCCCATGCCCAGTATCAGCGATATGAACATCGCAAACAGCATCGCCAGAAACTTGCTCTCGCCGGCAACGCTGAGGATCAGATGCGAGAAACGGCCGCCGATTCCGGTGAGCGCGATCACGCCCACGATCACCCCGGCACAGGCGCAAATGGCCACAAGCTGCGCTGTTTCACGGGCGGCGATGTGTAGGGCATCCAGCGTTGCGCCCACCCCCATGCGGTGCTTGCTGTTGATCCAGCTTGCCACCAGCGCCGAGATGATGCCGAGCGTGCCGGCTCGGAATTCCGAGAAACCCATCATCAGCGTGCCTATCAGCACGAAGATCGGCGCCAGCAGGTAGACCTTGCGCATCATGGTGCTGATGGGGGTGAGTTCGCTGCGCGGCAGGCCGCGCAGGCCATGTTTCACCGCATGCAGATCGCAATGCACATAACAGGCAATATAGAACAGCAGACAAGGAATCACCGCCGCCAGCGCGATATCGGTATAGGGAATGCCGGTGATTTCGGCCATGATGAAGGCGCCAGCGCCCATCACAGGCGGCGTGATCTGGCCGCCGGTGGAAGAGGTGGCTTCGATGGCGCCGGCGGTGGAGCGGGTATAGCCCACCCGGCGCATCATCGGGATGGTGATCATGCCGCTGGCCACCACATTGCCTACCGCGCTGCCCGATATGGTGCCGAACAGGATGCCCGATAACACCGCCACCTTGGCCGGCCCGCCGCGCGCCCAACCCACCAGCGACACCGCCAGATCGTTGAAATAATCGCCGGCTTTGGAAACCGTAAGGAAAGCACCGAAGGTGATGAACAGCACGATATAGGTGGAGCTTACCTGGGTGGTGACGCCGAAAATGCCCTGATCGGAATAGATATAGGAGAAGAAATATCCGAAATCGTAGCCCCGATGATACAGGATGCCAGGCAGCCAGGGGCCGGCGAAGCAATACAGGATGAAGATGCTGGCAATGATCGGCAGCGCCAGCCCGGCGGTGCGACGCGTCAGTTCCATGATCAACAGGGTGCCGATAAATCCGGCCGCCACATCGCCCGGTTCATACAGCGCGCCGGCGCGGAACTGCAATTCATCGATATTGATGCCGACATAGGTGGCGCAGGCAATCGAGAGCAGGATCAACAGCCAATCCAGCGGTGCGACGCGATCCAGCGATTTGCCGCGCGTACCGGAATACAGGCCGAAGCCGATCACCGCGCCCCAACCTACATGGATGGCGCGGAACAATACGGAATCGATCGGATAAACGTTCAGCACAAGAAGATGGAATACCGTGAAGCTTACGCAGATCCAGAAGAAGAGCGGCCGCTGCCATCCTTGCAACTCGCGCTTCCAACCGGTGAATTCCATTTCCTCCGCCGCTTTTGCATCGGCGGTTGATTCTGGTGCATTTGCCACGGTGGTTCCCCCGTAATAATCGTTCTGCCGGCTGCTTCATTGAGCAGAAACGCCGCCGCCACGTTTCATCGCGGCGGCGGCGTGCTGTGGCCGTTCTATGCGGCGATCAGCTGGCGGGCAGGGCCTTCGGATTCAATTGGATGCCCTTTTCCTTGTAGTACTTCACGGCACCCGGATGGAATGGCAGGAACCCGTTGCGCGAAGCATTGGCGGCAATGGTTTCCTTGGCGGCCGAATGGCCCTTCACCATGCGGTCGTTGTTTTCCAACACCGACTTCACGATCTTGTAGGCCACGTCTTCCGGCAGATCCTTATGGGCGATGCCGAAATTGTAAACGCCCACGGTTTTGTGGTCTTCGGCCAGGTTCTTGTAGGTGCCCTTCGGGATCACGCTGTCGGAGAGTTCTGGCATCGCCTTCTTCAGCATGTCGAGTTGCGCATCGCTATAGGTGATGTAGCGCACCGGGCGCTGCGCTTCGATTTCGGAGAAGGCGGCAATCGGCAGGCCGGCAGCGAAGGCAAACACATCCAGCAGGCCATCGGCGAGCTGATTCTGCATGTCGGATGCGCCGCCGAAGCGCCAAGTGGCCTTGATGCCGAGAGCATCGAACATCAGCGGGAAATACGTGCCCGGCGTGCCGGCCTTGGGGCCTGCGCCCAGGGTCTTGCCGGCCATTTCAGCCACGCTCTTGATGCCGGTCTTTTCCGTGGTCACGAAATGGAAGGGCGTGTCATACATCGGAAACAGCGCCCGCACATTGCTGTATTTCTTGCCCTTGGTCCAATCGCCGGTGCCGGTCCAGGCCTGCAGCGCGATGCCCATGGTGGTCATGCCCAGTTCGATCTTGTTGTCGTCCACCAGGATGATGTTCTGATTCGGGCCCTGGGTCTGCTGGGTGGAAACGTTGATACCGATCGTGTCGGTCAGCAGCGTGGCCACCACGCCACCGTAGATGAAATAGGTGCCGCCCACCGAGGCGGTGCCGAGCGTGAGCGATTTAGGCTGGGCCGAGACGGTGCCGGAAAAACCAGCCACCACGGCCATGCCGACAGCGGCAACCGCGCCCAGATATTTGAATTTGGACAGCATCATTGTCTGTTATCCTCCCATTATGTGTTTTGTTAAGCACGACAGAGGCTGTTTCCCGGTTCCTCTTGCCGCTCAGGCTTTATGCCATGGTTATTACTTTATAGATTTCACCCGCTAAGGCCAGTGATTTATGCACCCGCATTTCCTGAGAAAAGCCTTCAAAATGAGCAGTCTAGCTTTGTTGATCCGGGATGCTTATATGTTGTTCATGTTCGTAGCCGAGCCGCATCATGACCAAGCCACCAGCCGATAGCAGCGGCGGCAGCAAAGCGCCCGTTGCCACCAGCAGCGAAGTCGCGGCTTTTCTGCGTCAGGTGGCGGTTGCGCCAAAACCATCGGCGCAAGGCTCCGGCAGAGGCCGCCTGATCTTCGCCATGGATGCCACCGCCAGCCGCCAGGCGACATGGACCGAGGCGCAGCAGGTGCAGGCTGAAATGTTCAAGGCCGTGGCAGGCATTGGCGGCCTGGATATACAGCTTGTGTTCTTTCGTGGCCTGGGCGAATGCCGTGCCTCCGATTGGGTGTCGCGGGCGCCGGATTTGCTGCGTCTGATGCGCCAGGTGCAATGCGTGGGCGGCCATACCCAGATCGAGCGCGTGCTGCGCCACACCTTGGCCGAAGCGCGCGAGAGCCGGGTGAATGCGCTGGTCTATGTAGGCGATTGCCTGGAGGAAAGCCCGGATGATATCGCTGTGCGCGCCGGCGAGCTTGCCATGCTGGGCGTGCCGATCTTCGCCTTCCAGGAAGGCGAGGAGCCGCGCGCCAGGGCCTGTTTCCAGGAGATGGCGCGGCTCACCCGCGGTGCCTATTGCAGCTTCGATCGTTCCAGCGCGGCCATGCTGGCGCAGTTGCTTTCTGCCGTTGCGGTTTATGCCGCCGGCGGCCATCGTGCGCTGGCCGATTATGCCGAGCGCGCCGGGCCCGAAGTGCGGCTGCTGAGCCGCCAGATGAAGGGCTGAACATGGGCGTTCTGGCAATCGTGGCCATGCTTGGTCTGCTGCTGTTTTTCATCGGCGGCAAGGTTTTCGTGCAATCCAATCCGGCGGTGATTGCCAAAGCACTGCGCTGGGGCGGCGGGCTGCTTCTGGCGGGATTGGCGGTTTTTCTTTTGGTCCGCGGCCGGGTCGATATGGCGCTGCTGCTTTCGCTGGGCGCGGGTGCGCTGTTCGGCGTTGGCCGTTTCGGTGCGATATTCCACCTGCTGTTCGGCGGCGGTTTGCTTAGCGGCGGCAGGCTGGGCGGGGGCTGGAAACGCGCGCGCACCGGCTTTGGCAACAATCCTGCCGATGCAGCCAGCGATACCGGCGGCACCAGCTCGGATATCCGCACGGCCTGGCTGTCCATGCGTTTGCACCACGATAGCGGTAGCATGACCGGCGAAGTATTGCAGGGCGCGCTTTCGGGCCGCAGCCTGCAAAGTCTGGATCTGTCCGCGCTGCTTGGTCTGCTGCGTGAATGCGCGGCTGCCGATCCGCAATCGCAGCCGTTGCTGGAAGCCTATCTGGACCGCCGTTTCGGGGCCGAATGGCGCGAGCAGGCGGCAGCCGACGACACGCCGCCCGCATCGTCTGCCGGCGGCGTCATGACACGCGAACAGGCGCTGGATATTCTGGGGCTGGGCCCCGATGCCGATGCTGCCGCGATCCGTGAGGCGCATCGCCGGTTGATGAAAAAACTGCATCCGGATCTCGGCGGATCGAATTATCTCGCCGCGCAGATCAACCGGGCCAAGGATCTGTTGCTCGGCGAATAACCGCCGCTATGGCCGGTTCACCATATAGATGCCGCCGCCCACCAGCAGCAAAGCCGCCGCCAGTGTGGGGGTGAAAGGCTCGTTCAGCCAGAGCAGGCTAACCACCACGCTCATCAGCGGGGTGAGAAAGCTGAAGGCGGAAAGCCGTCCGGCGGGATAATTGCGCAGCAGCCAGAACCAGATCAGATAGCTGATGAAGGCGATGCCGACGATCTGGAAGGCCAACGAGCCGATCACGAAACCGCTCCACACCCGCACGCCTTCTTCGTTCAGCAACAGGCTGAGGCCGAAGAGCAGCGGCGCCGAATATGCCAACTGATAGAATAATGTGCGGGCGGCATCGATGCGTGCCAGCTTGCTGGTCTTGATCGCCAGCGTGGTGGCGCCCCAGGCCAGGCCGGCCAGCAGCACCATGCCGTCGCCTAGCAATTCGTCCGGGTTAGGCAGATGCAGCGAATCCTTGAAAGCCACCAGAAGGCCACCAAACGCGGCCAACAGGCCAACCAATTGTATCGGTTTGATCCGCTCGCCCGGGATCAGCCAATGCGCTCCCAGCACCACCCAGAATGGAGCGGTGTAGAGCAGGATACCGGCGCGTGAGGCCAGGGTGTATTGCACCCCGGTGTAAAACAATGCGAATTCCACGGCGAAGAGCAGGCCGACCAACAGGCCGGGCCATAATGTGCCATCGCGCGGAAACACCTCGATCCGCTTCCACAGCATCCACAACAACACCAGGATGGCGCCGCCGCCCGAGCGCAGACCGGCCTGCAGCAGCGGCGAAACATCCGGCGTGGTGAGCTTGATCACAACCTGCTGCGTGCCCCATACCACGCTGCATATGGCGAGTATGATGATGGCCAGGCTGTCCAGACGGGTATTGGTTTTCACGACTTGGCGCTATCTGGCCCAGTGTAATACATCGGCAATTGTTCGCGCACCACTTCGCCATCGCTCGACCAGGCATGGCAGCCATCCACGAAAAACGGCTTATGGTCGAAGCTGCGCCATAGCGTTGGCAGATCCACATCCTCGGGCGTGGGGCCATTGGCCACGCATTGGAAGGTGACGGTAGCCAGCGTGTCCAGCAATTCCACCAGATGCGTGCAGCCCATGGTGCGCCCCACGCGCTTGCGCACTTCCTTGCGCCAGCCATTCCCCACCTTCACGCCTACCAGGGCCTGAAAATTCGGCGCCACCTGAAAACACGGGCCATAAGGCGCGTGATCGGTAACGGCTTCCACGGCCCGCACCACCATGTCGTCGCCAAGCGTGAGGCGGATATGCATTTCATGCACCGGCCGGCCGGGCTCCATCTCGCCGCGATAATGTTCACGATAAGTATAGGCCTTGGTATCCACCAGATGGGCTTCCACATCCCAGCCGCCATCGTCGCGGCGATAGCCATCGGCGGTGATGCGGCGGGTATGGAATTTGCGGCGCGGCGCGGGTGGCGAAAGCGGCATGATAAAAAACTTTCTTCTTGTTATCTCTTCAACACACGAACTCAGATGGCGCGCGTAGCCTGTTCCAGCCAGCCTGCGGTCTCGGCATCCACTTGTCCGCCCAGGGTTTCGCGCACGCGGGCATGATAGGCATTCAGCCAGGCCACTTCTTCCTGGCTCAGCAGGTTGCGCTCGATCAATGCCAGATCTATGGGCGCCAGGGTGAGAGTTTCAAAGCCCAGCATCTGACGGTCGCCGCCGGGGATTTCGCGCTCTTCCACCAGCACCAGGTTTTCGATGCGGATGCCGTAGGCGCCTTCCTTGTAATAGCCCGGTTCGTTGGACAGGATCATGCCGGCCTGCAACGGCGTGGTGCCAAGCTTGGAAATGCGTTGCGGGCCTTCATGCACCGAGAGATACGATCCCACGCCATGGCCGGTGCCATGGTCGAAATCCAGCCCAGCCTGCCACAGATATTGCCGCGCAAAGGCATCGATCTGCGCGCCCGAAGTGCCTTTGGGAAATACCGCGCGGGCGATGGCGATATGCCCCTTCAGCACACGGGTGTTGCGGTCGCGCATCTCGGCGCTCGGCGTGCCCACGGCCAGGGTACGGGTGATGTCGGTGGTGCCATCGTTATATTGCGCGCCGGAATCCACCAGATAGATGCCATGCTCGATGCGGCGGTCGCTCTGCCGCGTCACGCGGTAATGCGGCATGGCGGCATTCGGGCCGGCGGCCGAGATGGTGGGGAAGGAGAGGTCGGCCAGCGCATTGGTCTCGCGGCGGAAGTCTTCCAGCGCTTCGGCGGCGGCGATCTCGGTCAGCTTGCCGCTGGCGGCCTCGCGGTTGAACCAGGCCAGAAAGCGCGTTACGGCGGCGCCATCGCGGCGATGGGCGGCGCGGGTGCCTTCGCGCTCCACCGGGTTCTTCACGGCTTTCATCAGCGCGATGGGATCTGGGCCGATATCGGCAATACCGCCGGCTTGTTCCACCAGGCGCTTCAGCGCGAAGCCGGCGGTGGCGGAATCCAGCCGGATGCGCGCGCCGTCTTTCGCCTGCTTCACCACCGCAAGTTCCAGATCCTGCGGCCCGCCCAGATCGGCCAGCGGCTTCAGCAGGCCGCGCACTTCATCGTTCAGCTTGGCCGGATCCAGGAATATCTGCGCCTTGCCCTCCATGGGGATCAGGGCATAGCCCAGCGGCAGCGGAGTATGGCCCACATCGCCGCCCCGGATGTTGAACAGCCAGGCCAGCGCATGGGGATCGGAAATCACCAAAGCGCTGCAGCGCGCCTGCTGCAAAGCCGCGCGCACGCGCTTCAACTTGTCTTCGGCGGTTTCGCCGGCAAATACCAGGGCATGGGGCTTCACCTGGGCACGCGGCGCGGCGGGGCGGTTGGCCCACACGGCATCCAGCGGATTGCGCTGGGTCGGCACCAGCTTGCCGCCGGCATTGGCCACGGCCTTTTCAAGTTGCGCTACGCTATCGGGCGTATGCAGCCAGGGATCGAAGCCCAGCGCGCCGCCCTTGGGCAGGTTCGTGGCGATCCATTGCTCCTGCGCCCAGCCGGCCAGCTCCATCGGTTCGAACAGGGCTGGGTCCACCTGCTCGCGCACCTGGATGGTGTAGCGGCCATCAACGAAAATCGCGGCCTTTTCCAGGCCGGCAATCGCCGCGCCTGCCGAACCGGTGAAGCCGGTCAACCAAGCCAGCCGCTGGGCATTTTCCGGCACATACTCGCCCTGATGCTCGTCGGCGCGCGGCACGGCAAAGGCATCCAGACCCTGGCGGCGTAACTCCTCCCGCAGGGCGGCCAGACGCGGCTTGGCGGCGGCGGGGTTGTTCACGCTGTCGAAACTCTGGAATTGCGAGGCCATGGAATCACCGGTCAGGGACAAGGGGTGCGTTTGGAGAAAGTATAGGGCGCTTCGTTCCGGATGCGAATATCCGGGCAGGCCGATGTTTGCCCGTGTATCAATCAGATTAAAGCTTCAATACAGAATAAATTATTGTAAAATTTAGAAAATACAGATAATAATATTGCCATGGATGATATAGACAGAAAAATCCTTGAATTGATCCAGGCGGATGGCCGGATTTCTGCGGTCAGGCTGGGCGAATTGGTAGGGCTGTCGCCCGCGCCGGTCACCGAGCGTCTGCGCAAGTTGCAGCAGGCGGGGGTTATCCAGGGGTATCGGGCGCGGCTGGACCCGGCTGCCATGGGCTGTCCGATCCTGGCTTTCGTGCAGGTGCTGATCGAGCGGCCGGAGCATGAACCGGCCTTCCTGGCCATGGTGCGCGATACTCCGGCAATCCTGGAATGCCACCATGTCACCGGCGAATGGTCATACCTGCTTAAGCTGCGGGCGGCCGACATGGCCGGGCTGGAAAGCCTGATCGCGCGGCGCATCAAGGCGCTGCCCGGCATTCCGCGCAGCCATACGGTGATCGCGCTGTCTTCGGCCAAGGACGAAGCCGCGTTGCCGCTGGATGCCTGAAATGGACCTGCTGGCACGCGGGATTGTACTCGGCCTGGCGATTGCGGCGCCCGTGGGGCCGATCGGCATGCTTTGTATCCAGCGTGGTCTCAGCCAGGGTTTTGCCGCTGCCCTGGCCGGCGGTGCGGGTACGGCTTTGGCCGATGCGGTTTATGCCGCGTTGGGGGCGGCGGGGCTGGTGGCTTTGCTGGCTTCTTTCGAAGCGCTGGCACCCTGGCTGCGTTATGGCGGCTGCGGCCTGCTGATCTGGCTGGGTGTGCAAACCCTGCGGCGTCCGGCCGCCCTGCAAGCCGCAATAGCGCCCGGAGCCGCCGATCTGCTGCGCAGCTTTGCGATCACATTTACGTTGACGATGGCCAACCCGGCCACCTTGCTGAGTTTTCTTGCCCTGTTTGCCGGGCTTGGCCTCGGCCCGGATGCTCCATGGCAGGATGGCGCGCTGCTGGTGGGCGGGGTGTTTGCCGGCTCGCTGGCGTGGTGGGTTTTTCTTTCAACGCTGGTGGCTTGGCTGCGACGGGGAGTGTCTGCCGCCTGGTTGCAGCGAATCAATTGGCTATCGGGCGGCGGGCTGATCGTCCTGGCGCTCTGGTTGCTTTTGCAATAGCTCCAACAACCCTTGTCAGGGGCCGGGGAAACCGGCAAGCTTTCTGCCAAGCGGCGCCAAGCGGCGCCATAACAGGAGGCTTTATAACATGCGACTCACCACCACCCGTCGTGGATTCCATCTGCTTGCCAGCGCTGCCGTGATCGGCTTTGGCGTGGCATTCGCCGGAATCGGCCAGGCGGCGGCCCAGGAGCTGCGCATCGGCTTGTCGGCCGAGCCCAGCGCGCTCGATCCGCATTATCACAATCTTGGCCCCAACAATCAGATGGCGCGCACCATCTTCGATACCTTGATCCGCGAGGACGAAGCTCAGCGCCTGCTGCCCGGCCTGGCCGAAAGCTGGAAGCCGCTGAACGACACCACCTGGGAATTCAAGCTGCGCAAGGGCGTGAAGTTCCATGACGGTTCGCCTTTCACGGCCGCCGATGTGGTGTTCTCCATGGCTCGCCCGGCCAAGGTGCCCAACAGCCCGTCGCCCTTCACGCTGTTCACCCGCGCTTACAAAGAGCTGAAGGTGATCGATGACTTCACCATTCAGTTCATCACCGATGGTCCGCGTCCGCTGCTGCCGTCCGATGTGAAGAATGTGGCCATCATGTCGGCCAAGGCGGCCAAGGCCGATGTGGCCGAAGGCATGACCACCGAAGCCCTGGGCAAGGGCGAAGGCCTGATCGGCACCGGCCCGTTCAAGTATGTGGAATGGGTGCGCGGCAACCGTCTGGTGCTGAGCGCCAATGCCGATTACTGGGGTGGCAAGCCGACCTGGGAGAAGGTGACCTACCGCCCGATGTCGAACGACGCGGCGCGCGTGGCGGCCCTGCTGGCCGGCGACGTGGACATGATCGAAAATCCACCGCCCGCCGATCTCAAGAAGCTGCGCGAGAATGCCAACGTGAAGATCAGCCAGGCGGTATCGAACCGTCTGATCTATATCCACGTGGATACCTTCCGCGATGAAACCCCCGGCATCCCCGAGGCGAAGGACAAGAACCCGCTGAAGGATAAGCGCGTGCGTCAGGCGCTGTCGCAGGCGATCAACCGCGATGCGATCACCAGCCGCATCATGGAAGGCCTGGGCGTGCCCACCGCAGACCTGCTGCCCTATCCGATGTTTGGTACCCGCAAGGATGCCAAGCTGGATCCCTACAATCCCGATGCGGCCAAGAAGCTGCTGGCGGATGCCGGTTATCCCAACGGCTTCTCCATCACGCTGGGCACGCCGAACGACCGCTACATCAACGATGCCGAAGTGGCCCAGGCGGTTGCCTCGCAATGGACCCGCATCGGTATCAAGACCAGCGTTGAAGCCACCACCCGCACGGTGTTCTTCAAGAACCGCGACGACTTCAAGTATTCGGTCTATCTCGCCGGCTGGGGCGCCAGCACCGGTGAAATGTCGGATCCGTTGCGCGCGCTGCTCGCCACGCCCAGCCGCGAAAAGGGCATGGGCGGCACCAACAAGGGCCGCTATTCCAACCCTGAGATGGACAAGCTGCTGGAAGAGGCGCTCAAGACCGTGGACGATGCCAAGCGCGAAGCCCTGCTGCAGCAGGCCAGCAAACTGGCGCTGGACGATTACGGCCTGATCCCGCTGCATATCGAAGTGACCCCCTGGGCCACCCGCAAGGGCTTCACCTACAAGGCCCGAGCCGACCAGTACACCCTGGCCCAGGGTGTGGTGAAAGACTAAATATCAGGCCTTAACGGCCAGAATCCGGCGCGCCGCGGGGCAACCCGCGGCGCGTTTGTTTTTCGCAGGGCTGCCATGCAGGCTTTGCAGGCTGACCGGTTCGAGGGCTTGCGCTAGACTGCCGCCTCCCTGTGGTTTCGGATTCCGCTCATGCAACGCTATTCCGCTGGTCTTACGCTCGGTTTTTCCAGCCTCGCGCATACCTTCTCGCATCTCTTCACGCTGATGTTTGCCACCGTGGTGCTGGTGCTCGAGCGTGAATGGGGCATGGGCTATGACGCGCTGTTTGCGCTATCGATCCCCATGAGCGTGCTGTTCGGTGCTGCCGCTTTGCCGGCCGGTTGGCTGGGCGACAAGTGGAGCGCTTCGGGCATGATGGTGTTGTTTTTCCTCGGCGTGGGCGGCGGCTCGATTGCTGCCGGCCTGGCGCAGGGGCCGCTGGCGCTTTGCCTGGCCCTGGCCTGCATCGGGTTATTCGCTGCGATCTATCATCCGGTGGGTATTCCCTGGCTGGTGCGCAACGCCGCCAATCATGGCCGGGCACTGGGCGTCAATGGCGTGTTCGGCTCCATCGGCACGGCTTCGGCGGCCTTGGTTGCCGGCTTTCTGGCCGATCTCTATGGCTGGCGCATGGCCTTCATCCTGCCGGGCATCGTCTGTCTGGTGATCGGCGCGGCTTTCTTCTGCGCACGCCAGGCCGGCCTGCTGCTGGATCGCGGCGAGGATGTGAAGCCGGCACCGCAGACCGCCAAGGCCGATGTGTGGCGGGTTTTCTGGGTGATGTCGGTCACCATGCTGTGCACCGGGCTGATCTATCAGGCCACATCGTTTGCCCTGCCCAAGATATTCGAGAGCCGCCTGGGCGACCTGTTCGGCGGGTCGCTGCTGGGCATCGGCGGCATGGTGTCGCTGGTTTATGCAGGGGCCGCGATGGCGCAGATATTGGGCGGTGAATTGGCCGACCGCTATCCGCTGCGCAGCGTTTATGCTTTCACGCAATGGCTGCAGATTCCGGTATGCGCGGTGGCGATGTATCTGGTGCATCCGGCCCTGGTGGGCGTGGCCGCCCTCATGGTGGCTTTCAACGTGCTGGGCCAGCCGGCGGAGAATGCGCTGCTGGCGCGCTACACGCCGCCGCAATGGCGCGGTCGCGCCTTCGGCGTGAAATTCGTTCTGTCGCTGGGTGTGGGCTCGCT
>NZ_JAHBYG010000085.1 GCF_019636075.1 Ferrovibrio sp. | reverse complement strand
AACCCGTGGTCGTACCCTGCCCGATCAGATAGGCGAATTGCACAGGCGCCGGCTTACGCGCAAAAACCGGCAGCCGGTTGCCCGCCGTATGCCCGGCCAGGTCCACCAGGATATCGATGCCATCGGCACGGATTTGGGCGGCTACTTCATCATCGCTTTTACCTACCGTGCCGCGCCAATGATCCGCCAGGCCGCGCAGCCGCTGGGTGGTCGCATCCGGATTCGCCACTTCGCCATACAGATAGACTTCGAAAGCATCCCGGTCCCGAGATACCAACAATGGCTCGAAGAACATCGCCACGGCATGATGCCGAAAATCCGGTGACACATAGCCAATCTTTAAACGGCGATCCGGTGTGCGGTCGTTGCCGTGTATCAGCGGGTTGGGCAGCTTCGGCCGGCCATGGCGGGCATCCCAGCTTTTATATTCCTCACGGATTTCATCCGGACCGATATCCGCACGGTAATTCAGGCAGAACAGAAGATTGCTGTGCAGCGCCACTGCATGGTCGCTGTCAGGATAGGCCGCGAGGGCCTGTCGGCATACCGCTTCGGCTTCGCGCAAGCTGCCTTGCTGAATCAGCAAGACACTGTAATTCAGCGAAACCAGCGGATCGTGATACTGCAAACGCTGACGATAAACCGCTTCCGCCTCGGCCCAACGCTGCAATCGCTGCAGCAGATTGGCGTAAGACATCGCCAGATTGAGCTTCTTGGGAAAGAACGGCAAAGCCCGCGAGAAATACTCTGCCGCCTCATCCCCCTGCCCCAGCTTGTCGGCGCAGATTGCCGCCAAGCGCAAGGTATCGGCATGATCGGCTTGCTGCTCCAGAATACGGCGGCACAAAGCCAAGGCAACCTTCGGCCGGTTGGACTGCGCATCCAGCACGGCCTGACGATACAGGATATCCGCGGACAAGGGAGGCTGATTGCACCATTCTTGCCAGAGCTTGCGATATCCGGCCTCGATGGCCTTGACCAGACCGGGACCATCGGACAGCGCCGATGCCTGGAAGCGCGGCCGCAGATTGCTGCGCAGTTTCGCCAGGCCGCCCAAATCGCTCGCCCAGCGCGCGGCGATCTCAACATACTGTTCCGGCGTTTCCGCCACCCAGTCGCTCATACCCAGCGCGCCCAGGATGCTGGCGCCAAAACGGCCAACCGTCGGCCGGTCCGCCTTGCTGATCACCGGCACGCCCATCCACAAAGCCTCTATCGTGGTGGTGCCCGCATTATGCGGAAACGGATCAAGCGCAATGTCGATCTCGTTGTAATACGCCCAGGTATTGGGCTGCGGGCTGGTATAGATCAGCTTCAAACGCTCCGCACCGATGCCGTTCGCCGCAAACCGCGCCTCGAATTGCTTCCGCGAAGCCTCTTCCGCGAAGGGCTTGCTGTTCAATACCAAGATGGCATTGGGCACCATCTTCAGCAGTTCCGACCACAGCGCGATCACCTTCTCGTTCAACCGCACAGTGCGGCTGAAACTGCCGAACGTGACATAGCCATTCCGCTTCGCCGGCAAGTCGCCCACAGCCGGCATCCCATCCGGCGGACGATAGACCAGCGGCGAACGCCCAAGCCGCACAACCCGTTCGCTCAGCACATCCTCATGGCCGGGCGGCACCATGTAATCATCGGTGAAAAAGCCATCGATGGCAGACA
>NZ_JAHBYG010000084.1 GCF_019636075.1 Ferrovibrio sp. | reverse complement strand
TCCCGTTCGATCAACATTTCCAGGATCGCATCCAGCTGCTCATAGGGTGGCAGGCTGTCCTGGTCGGTCTGGTTGTCGCGCAATTCGGCAGTGGGCGGGCGCTGGATGATGCTATGCGGAATCACCACTCCATCGGGGCCCATAGCGCCTGCCGGCTTGGCGGTGTTGCGCCAGCGCGACAGGTCGAACACCGTCATCTTGTACACATCCTTCAACACCGAATAGCCGCCGCACATATCGCCATAGAGCGTGGCATAGCCCACGCTCATTTCCGACTTGTTGCCGGTGGTGAGCACCATATGGCCGAATTTGTTGGACAACGCCATCAGCGTAACGCCACGCACGCGGCTTTGCAGATTCTCTTCGGTGATATCCGGCGCGCGGCCATTGAAACTGGGTGCCAGCATGCCGGTGAAGGCCGCCACGGCCGGTTCGATCGGAATGTTCTCGTAACTGACGCCCAGCGCTTCGGCGCAGGCCGCGGCATCATCCAGGCTGAGCTGCGAGGTATAGCGCGAGGGCAACATCACGCAGCGCACCCGGTCAGCACCCAGGGCATCCACCGCCACGGCGGCAGACAACGCGCTGTCGATACCGCCGGACAGGCCAAGCACCACGCCAGGGAAACGGTTGCGGTCTACATAATCCCGCAGGCCCAGCATCATCGCTTCGTAAATCGCCGGCAGCCGATCAAGCGGACGCGCCAATGGGCCGGGAGCGCATATCCAGCCATTCTCGCCGCGTTGCCAGTCGGTAATCGCCAATTCCTGCTTGAACTCGCCAAGCCGCACCGGAATCGAACGATCGGCATTCAGCACGAAGGACGCGCCATCGAAAACCAGTTCATCCTGCCCGCCCACCAGGTTGAGATAGACCATCGGCAGACCGGTCTCCACCACGCGGGCCACTGCATGGTTGAGGCGGATATCGGTCTTGCCCAGTTCGAATGGCGATCCATTCGGCACCAGCAGGATTTCCGCGCCGGTCTCGGCCAGGCATTCGGTTACTTCGGAGGTCCAGATATCCTCGCAGATCGGCAGACCGATGCGCACGCCGCGAAATACCAGCGGACCGGGCAGCGGACCGGCGGCAAAAACCCGCTTCTCGTCAAACACGCCGTAATTGGGCAGATCATGCTTGAAGCGCACGCCAACGATCTCGCCGCCATCGGCCAGGATCGCCGCGTTATGCAGCTTGTCGCCATCGCGCCAGGGCGCGGTGATCACCAGGCCGGGCCCGCCATCGCGGGTGCTTTCGGCAAGCGCCCGCACCGCCTGTTCGCAGGCGCGGATCGCCGCCGGCCGCAGCACCAGATCTTCCGGCGGATAGCCGATCACCGCCAATTCCGGCAGCAGCATCAGATCGGCTCCGGCGGCAGCGGCAACTGCCCGGTTTTCCGCGATCAGACGGCTGTTGCCGGCGATATCGCCCATCACCGGGCTGATCTGTGCGAGCGCTATGCGAAGGCGGTTTTTCATGGCCGACAGAATTAACGCCAGGGCAGGCTTACCGCAAGGACCGGCTTGGGCTAATGTCTTGCCAAATGTGGCGTTTTTCCGGGAAGGAACACAGCATGAGCGGCAATATCCAGGTGTTGATGAAGCAGCACCCCACCGGCTGGGTGCAGGAAAGCGATTTCGAGATCGTGGATCGACCGATCCCCCAGCCCGGCCCCGGCGAGCTGCTGGTGCGCAATATCTGGCTGTCGCTGGACCCCTATATGCGCGGCGCGATGGACCCGGTGCGCTCCTATCGCGCCAGCCTGAAACCCGGCGAGCTGATGATCGGCGGCAGCGTCGGCCAGGTGATGCAGAGCAACAATCCGAAATTTCCAGTCGGCGCCTATGTAGTCGGCTATCTCGGCTGGCAGGCCTATGGCGTGAGCGACGGCACCGGCCTGAATATCGTGGACCCGAAAATCGCGCCCCTCTCCGCCTGGCTTGGCGTAGTGGGCATGCCCGGCGTAACCGCGCATTACGGCCTGCTGCAGATCGGCCAGCCTAAGCCGGGCGATACCGTGGTGGTGTCGGCGGCCTCGGGCGCTGTGGGCGGCACGGTGGGCCAGATCGCCAAGCTGAAAGGCTGCCGCGTGGTGGGCATCGCCGGCGGCAAGCAGAAATGCGATTACGTGGTGAATGAACTCGGCTTCGATGCCTGTATCGACTACAAGGCAGCCGATATGCATGACCAGTTCAAGGCCGCCACGCCGGACCGCGTGGATGTGTATTTCGAAAATGTGGGCGGCCAGATCATGGAAATGGTCTTCGCAAGGCTCGACACTTTCGCCCGCGTGGCACTGTGCGGCATCATCAGCCAGTATAACCTCACCAAGCCGGAAGGCTTTACGGGCATGCGGCATCTGCTGGTGAACCGCGCCAGCATCACCGGCTTCATCATTTCCGATCACCTGCCCTATTGGCCCGGCGCCATAGGTGAACTGGCCGGTTGGCTGCAGCAGGGCAAGCTGAAATTCCGCGAAAGCGTGGCCGAAGGTCTGCCGAATGCACCGGCCGCGTTCATCGGCATGCTGGCTGGTAAGAATTTCGGCAAGCAGCTGGTGCGGGTGGGGCCGGATACGCTTTAAACGAAAAGCCTTTCGGCCTCGGCGATATCCTCCGGCCGGTTGATGTTGAACAAGGCCGGCGCGGGAAAATCCACGCGCTGCAGGCCGTGGCGTTCAGCCCAGAGCGCCACCTTGCGCATATCGCTATGCATCAGGGTGCTGCGCAGATCATCGTATA
>NZ_JAHBYG010000083.1 GCF_019636075.1 Ferrovibrio sp. | reverse complement strand
GCAGCCGCAAGGCCGAAGCCGCAGCGCAGCCTGAAGCACAAGCGCAGGCGGCGGAATAACCGTTACGCTGCGTCCAGCGCCGTGCCCAGATCGCGGATCAGGTCAGCCACATCCTCGATGCCTACCGAAAGCCGCACGGTGTCGTCGCCGGCGCCGGCGGCTTGGCGCTGTTCGGGCGTGAGCTGGCGGTGGGTTGTGGAGGCAGGGTGGATGATCAGGCTGCGGGTATCGCCGATATTGGCGAGGTGCGACCAGATTTTCACGCCTTCCACCAGCTTCACGCCAGCCGCATAGCCACCCTTCACGCCGAAGGTGAAAACCGAGCCGGCGCCTTTGGGCAGGTATTTCTTCGCCAACGCATTGTAGCGGTCGGTCGGCAGGCCGGCATAACTCACCCAGGCCACTTTCGGATGCTGCGCCAGGAATTCGGCCACCGCCTGGGCATTGGTGCAATGCTGGCGCATGCGCAGGCTCAGCGTTTCCATGCCGGTGATGATCTGGAAGGCATTGAAGGGCGAGATGGCGGGGCCGAGATCGCGCAAGCTCACCGCGCGGCAGGCGACCGCAAAGGCCATGTCGCCGAATGTCTCCCAGAAGGAGAGGCCGTGATAGGCCGGCGTGGGAGCTGCCACATGGGGGAATTTGTCGTTCTGGCCCCAATCGAACTTGCCGCTATCCACGATCACGCCGCCCATGGAATTGCCATGCCCGCCGAGAAACTTGGTGGCCGAATGCAGCACGATATCGGCGCCCCATTCAAACGGTCGGCACAGATAGGGCGTGGCCATGGTATTATCCACGATCAGCGGAATGCCGGCCGCATGGGCCACTTTCGCCAGCGCCTCCAGGTCGGAAATCACGCCGCCGGGATTGGCCAGGCTTTCCACGAAGATCGCCTTGGTGCGGGGCGTGATGGCGGCGGCGAAGCCGTTTATATCGTCGGGATCGACGAAGCTGGTCTGCCAGTCGAACCGCTTGAAGCTTACGCCCAACTGGGTGATCGAACCGCCATAGAGTTTGCGTGAAGCAACGATATGATCGCCGGGATTCATCAGCATGTGGAAAACCACAAGCTGGGCCGCATGGCCGCTGGCCACGGCCGTGGCTGCGCGGCCATTCTCCAGCGCCGCCACCTTCTGCTCAAGCACCGCCGTGGTCGGGTTGGTCAGGCGGGTGTAGATATTGCCGAAGGTTTGCAGGTTGAACAGCGAAGCGGCATGGTCCACGTCGTCGAACACATAGGCGGTGGTCTGGTAGATCGGCGTGGCGCGCGCTCCGGTATGCGGGTCGGGCGCGGTGCCGGCATGCACCTGTAAGGTATCGAAGCCGTAGGTTTCGGGCTTGTTGTTTTTGTCGGTCATCTCAAACCCGCTGCTGCTTCTTGGCGGAAATCACGCCGGTATTCACACCCATCCAGCCGATCTCGCGCGAGAGGCGGCCATATTCGATCTTCGGGCAGCGGTTCATCACCACTTTCAGCCCGGCATCCTCGGCACGCTTGGCGGCTTCATCGTTGCGCACGCCAAGCTGCATCCACAAAACCTTGGCGCCGATCTTGATCGCGTCTTCGGCAATCGGCGGAATGCTGTCGGAATTGCGGAAGCAATCCACCATGTCCACCTTTACCGGAATGCTCGCCAGATCGGCATAGGCTTTTTCACCAAGGATTTCCTTGCCGGCCTCGCGCGGGTTTACCGGGATCACCCGATAGCCCTTGGCCTGCAAATATTTCATGGCGAAATAGGATGGGCGGTTCCAGTTCGGGCTGGCGCCCACCATGGCGATCACCCGGGTTTCGCGCAGGATGGCGCGGATGAAATCGTCGGAATAGCTGTCGTGGTTCATTTCAGCAGCTCGTTTATCTCAGCAACCTTGCCAGACCGGCGGGCGTTTTTCGATGAAGGCATCGATGCCTTCCTGGGCATCCCGCGCCAGCATGTTTTCCGTCATCACCTGGGCGGCATAGTCATAGGCCTGGGCCAACGGCATTTCCAGTTGGCGGTAGAAGGCTTCCTTGCCGGTTTTCACCGTGAGGGGGGATTTCGAGGCGATCAGACGGGCCAGCGCCAGGGTTTGCTGCTCCAGCGCCGCATCGGGCACGGCGCGGTTTATCAGGCCGATCTCGGCGGCGCGTGCCGCATCGGCCAACTCGCCGGTCAGCAGCATTTCCATGGCACGCTTGCGGCCGACATTGCGCGACAAAGCCACCATCGGCGTGGAACAGAACAGCCCGATATTCACGCCCGGCGTGGCGAAGCGCGCGCTTTCGGCGGCGAGCGCAAGATCGCAGCTGGCTACCAATTGGCAGCCGGCGGCCGAGGCCGTGCCATGCACTTGGGCGATCACCGGCTTGGGCAGGGCCACGATGCTTTGCATCAGACGCGAACATTGCTTGAACAGGCGCTCCAGCGCGGCATGCCCTTGCAGGCTGCGCACCTCGCGCAGGTCATGGCCGGCGCAAAAGCCGTTACCAGCCGCCTTCAGGATCACCACCTTCACGGCTGGATCCCCACGGGCGGCATCCAAGGCAGCCTGCAACGCGGCCATCAGCGCCGTTGAGAGGGCATTATAGGCCCGGGGGCGGTTCAGAGTGAGGCGCAGGATGCCGGGTTCCGGCTGCTCGGCAAGCAACGGTTCGGCGTCGGACTGGTCGAGCGCGGCAGACACGGCATTTCTCCCTCGAAATCGGAGGCTGACTATAGCGCGGCGCGGGTTTCCGGCAAATGTCGGCAGTTCAGCGCATTTCAGGCATAATTCAGCCGTATTCCGCCGTTAAGCCAGTCCCCGTTGCGCCCAGGGCTGTGGCGGCGTAAAACCACCGCCACGGTGATCGGGTACACGAATCGTCCGTAAGATACAAAAAGGTCTCGCTCCATGATCCGTCCTGTCCGCAAAGCCGTGTTCCCTGTCGGCGGCCTCGGCACGCGCTTTCTTCCCGCCACCAAGGCAATGCCGAAGGAGATGCTTACCGTCGTCGACAAGCCGCTGATCCAATATGCGGTGGAAGAGGCGAAGGCAGCCGGCATCGAGGAATTCATCTTCGTCACCGGTCGCGGCAAGCAGGCCATCGAAGATCACTTCGATAGGTCCTACGAGCTTGAGGATACCTTGCGCGGGCGCGATAAGCGCGACCTGCTGAATGCTCTGCATAGCTGGATACCGCAGGCTGGCCAGGTGGCCTATACGCGCCAGATGGAGCCGCTGGGCCTGGGCCACGCCGTGCGCTGCGCCAAGGCGCTGGTGGGCAACGAGCCGTTCGCGGTGCTGCTGGCCGACGACCTGATCCTGGCCCGCACCGGCTGCCTGGCGCAGATGGTGGAAGCCTATAACGAAGTGGGCGGCAACATGATCGCGGCCATGGAAGTGCCGCGCGAACATACCCGCCGCTATGGCGTGATCGATCCGGGCAATGCCGAAGGCCGCTTGGTGGAAGTGAAGGGCCTGGTGGAAAAACCCGAGCCGGTGGCCGCGCCCAGCACCACGGCGGTGATCGGCCGTTACATCCTGCAGCCCCGCGTGTTCGATTATCTCGACCAGGGCCAGAAGGGCGCAGGCGGCGAAATCCAGCTCACCGATGCGCTGGCCCGCATGATCGGCGAAGCGCCGTTCCATGGCCTGCGCTTCAAGGGCGAACGCTATGATTGCGGCGACAAGGTCGGCTTCCTGCACGCCAATATCGCGTTTGCATTGGATCGTGCCGATCTGCGTGCCGATGCCGCCGCCATCGTGCGCGACGTTTACAAGTCGCTTTAGTTAGTCCCGCAGCTTTCGGGGGAGAGTCAACAGCATGCGCGTGGCGATGATTGGTACCGGTTATGTGGGCCTCGTATCCGGGGCCTGCTTTTCCGAATTCGGCCATGCGGTGGTCTGCGTCGACAAGAACCCGGCGCGCATCGAAGCGCTGGAGCAGGGCGAGATCCCGATCTTCGAGCCGGGCCTCGAGGATTTGGTGACGCGCAATGTGAAGGCCGGCCGGCTGTCCTTCACCCAGGATATTACTGCCGCCATGGCAGAGGCCGATGCGGTGTTCATCGCGGTGGGCACGCCGTCGCGGCGCGGCGATGGCGAGGCCGATCTCAGCTATGTGTATGCCGCCGCCGAGGAGATTGCCCGGGCAATGACCCGGCCCACCCTGGTGGTGACGAAATCAACCGTGCCGGTGGGAACGGGCCGCGAGGTGGAACGCATCATCCGCGCCACGCGCCCCGATGCGGATTTCGAAGTGGCCTCCAATCCGGAATTCCTGCGCGAAGGCGCGGCGATCGAGGATTTCATGCGGCCCGACCGCGTGGTTTGCGGCGCCGAGAGCGAA
>NZ_JAHBYG010000082.1 GCF_019636075.1 Ferrovibrio sp. | reverse complement strand
CAAAAACAATACATCAACTCGGACCACTTCAATGGGGGGAGATCAGTGGCACCACCACGATCATTCCATTCGCCTGTCAGTTCAAGGGGCAATCGTTGCGGTCGGCCGTGGAAGATTATCATCGCCGCGCAGCTGGAAAATCTTACATCGATTATGCCTTTCATTTGATCGTCAGCGACCCTACCCAGCATGTGGTGGGGCAGGAATTGCCGGCCCTGATCCATGACGGTTATACGTCGTTCAAGATTTATATGACCTATGACGACATGAAGCTGAACGATCGCCAGGTGCTGGATCTGCTCGGTCTGGCGCGCCGCGAAGGCGTGATGGCGATGATTCACGCGGAAAATGCCGATTTCATCGGCTGGCTGACCGATGGCTTGGTCGCTGCCGGCCATACAGCGCCGCAATATCATGCCGCTGCGCGGCCGATGGCAGTGGAGCGCGAGGCCACGCATCGGGCCATCACCATGGCGGAGTTGGCCGATGTGCCGATTTTGATCGTGCACGTATCGGGCCGCGAGGCGATCGATCAAATCCGTTGGGCTCAGGGGCGGGGTATGAAGATTTATGCGGAAACCTGCCCGCAATACATGGTGTTGACCGAGGATGATCTGAGCAAGCCGGGTTTCGAAGGTGCTAAATGCATTTGCAGCCCACCGCCTCGCGATAAGGCAAATCAGGCTGCTATCTGGGATGGCCTTAGCAGCGGAGTGTTCCAGATCGTATCATCCGATCATGCGCCATTTCGCTATCGGGACAGCAAGGGCAAAATGCTGCACGGCGAACATGCTGCTTTTAACTGGGTGCCCAATGGCATACCAGGCGTGGAAACCCGTTTGCCGATCCTGTTTTCAGAAGGAGTGAAGAAAGGCCGTATCAGCCTGCAGCGTTTCGTAGAGCTATCGGCCACTAACCCAGCCAGGCTGTATGGGCTTTATCCCCGTAAGGGTACATTGGCGATTGGTGCCGATGCGGATATCGTGATTTTCGATCCCGACCGTAAGGTGACGATTAGCAACAGCCTGCTGCATCACGCGGTGGATTATACGCCCTATGAGGGGCTGGAGGTAACCGGCTGGCCAGAAACCGTGCTGTCGCGTGGCATGGTGCTGATGGAAAAGGGCAACTTCATCGCCCAGGAAGGGCATGGCCGGTTCTTGCCCTGCGAGCGGCCGGATATGGCCAAGCCGAAAACAGCCGGATTAGAAGCGGAATAACCGCCCACAATCGCGCAAGGGCGTTTTGTCCATGGCGAGTACATCTAGTGCGCCCCAGAGTGTTGCGGCTATGGAATCGATCACCGGAATCCCGATTTCAAGTTCTATCCGCGGCGCCAGATCCGCAGCATCCATATTGGTGCAAACCACGGCAATTGCGTCTGGTTTTTCGGTGGCCACGGCCAGGATCATCGCTTCGATTTCACTGGTTGGTATGGCACAGAAGGAAAAATTATCCTGCAATCCGGCATGGCGCTCGCCAACGCAGGCATATCCTGCACCAGTGTAATTGCCGACGATGCGCTGCTGTACATCCGCGATATAGGGTGTAACCAGTGCGATACGCCGGGCCTGCAGCCGTTGAAAAATCGCGTTGATAGCCAGGATGGCCGTGGTGGCATGGATGCCGGCATGATGCCGGATGGTGCGTTTTTCGATTGCGTTGGCCAGTTGCGTGTCGCGCTCGAAGCCAAGCCAGCTTGCCGATGTACCATTCCAGGCGATGGCATCCACTTTGGCATGCGCCAGCAGATCGGCCGCTTGCATTATGGATTCCGGATCGAATTGGCCCAATGCTGTGGGCGATAAGGCAATCTCGGTAACTGGAAAGCGCGCAAAATGCGCAGTCACATCGGGCATATGGCGCAACAGACGGTACGTCGCCGGCTCCAATGCCGTATTGGAGGAGGGCGTGAGCATACCGATGCGGCGGATCATGGGAAATTCTTCCGAAACAGCGGCGGTGGACGAAAACCGAAGCCTTCGTGTTTTTCCAGATCCGCAGCAAAGGCCATTAGTGCGCGGTCTTGTCCTGGCGCTGCGATGATTTGTAGGCCTATGGGCAACCGTTCGCCCTCTGGCCAGAAAGGCAGCGAAAGTGCCGGGCAGCCGGTAAGCGTGATAATGGCTGTAATCGCCAGGTAATCGATCAGGCTGGCAAGCGGCTTGCCATCTATCTCGGCGACTTCGCCTGAATTCAGGCCGAAAGGCATCACCGAGGCGGCCGGTGTGATCAGCACATCATGCCGGCTAAAGAAATCGATAAAGCGGCGATAAAGCCTTGATCGCCGAGCTTCCGCCTGCAGGAAATCCGCTGCGGATATACCATCGCCACGCTTGATGTTCCAGCGCACGGTAGGAGCCAGAAGATCGCCATGTTGCGCCAACAGCGGCGACAAATTGTGGTGGATATAGGCCGCCCGTAGCGTACCGAAAATATCCATGGCAGCAGTGCAATCCGGATGTGCCATGGCCGCATCGGCATACAGATTTTTCAGTTTGGTGCTGGCTTCCGCAAAATGCCCGGCCATCACTTTTGCCATTGGCGCGGTGCCAAGATCTGATGACAAGGCTATGCGGGTTAAACGCCGGGTTGGGACGGGCTCGCGTTGCCAGGAGGTGGGATCACGCTCATCCGGGCCGGCCAGCGCATCGAAAAGGCTTATAACGTCGCTAGCTGAGCGGGTCAGCAATCCCGGAGTGGGAAGTGTATCCCAGGCCAGGGTGCGAGTAGGGCTGGGCAACATACCTGCGCTGGGTCTGAAGCCGACCACGCCGCAGAATGCCGCAGGTGTGCGTACCGAACCACCGAAGTCCGTTCCAATGGCTGCCGGTACCAGGCCTGCTGCTACCGCCGCCGCCGAGCCGCCGCTGGAGCCGCCCGAACTAAGCGTGAGATCGTAGGGATTTGCAGTGGAGGGGCAAAGCGCATTCATGCAAAGCGCGCCAAACCCGAATTCAGGCGTATTGGTTTTCCCTAGAATAACGGCTCCGGCGGTCTTGGCTCGGGCTACCAGGATATCATCTTGCTGCGGCACATGGCTGCGATACACCGCCGAGCCATAGGTGGTGCGCAGCCCTGCTGTATCGATCAGATCCTTTACGCCCAGGGGCAGGCCGAAAAGCGCTCGATCTTGCGGGCCCTCTGCATCTATCCGCGCGGCTTCGCCCAGCGCGGTATCGGAAAGGGTGATGAAGGCGTGTAATTTATCATCCTGATCGCGGCAGCGTTGCAGGGCATGCGTTATGGCCTCGGTTGCCGAACCGGCTTGAATGGCTTTGCGCATCAGCATGGTAGCATCAGTCAGGCTGCGCCACGATTAAGCGGTGCGATGCCGATATCCTGGAAGATCGCAACGATATCGTCGGGATCGCGCGCGGCGCCATCGAGATTGAGGCGTTGTTCGATTTCATCGAGATGCTTGTGCATTGCAGCCAATGCGCCGGCCTTATCGCCGGCCAGGATCATATCCGCGATGCCAGGATGTGCATCCGGTGAACAATCGGGAGAGCCCGGCACTTCGAATGTGGCAATCGCTAGTGATGTGCGCAGCATCAATTCCTTTGCGAAATCCAGCAACACAGTGTTGTTCGCCAATTCGGCGATCAGGATATGAAAGTCGGCGGTCAGCGCCAGAGATGCCCAGCGGTCATTGCGGTCATGTCCGCTTTCGCGCGCGATATGCATTTTAAGCAAGTGCCGAACATCGTCGGTCAGATTATCGACGACGGCGGAAACCGTAGCGGCTTCCAGCATGCGGCGAGCAGAAAAGATGTCGCGGGCCTCGCGGATCGTCGGGCGATAGATGAAGGCGCCGCGATTGGGAAAATGCGTAACAATGTGGCGCGATACTAGGTGTGCCAGAACCTGCCTGATATGGATCCGCGTGGTGGCAAAGACCTTGGCCAGCGCATCTTCGCCCAGCTTGGTACCGGGTTTGAGGCGCTTGTGGCTGATGGCTTTGAGGATGCCCTGCACGACCGGGTCGTCATCCAGGGTTCTGGGTTCGGAGCCGATATCGGCTTCGCGGTCTTTACGATTGGGCTTCATTCTTTGGTATTTAGCGAATCTGCTTAAAAATTGGAAGCAATCTTATTGCTTAATTATTAGACATAAATACGATATATTGATCACAATATAAACATTAAATTGGCGCCAATTTAATGGATAAAAATAAAACAATTTGATTCCAGTCGTTTACGAGCCGGTTCGGGTTGGCACACGGGTTGCTATGTCAGGCCAAAAGAGGAAGGCATGGCAAAACTTCTACTCAGCAACACTCTTATCCTGCGGGATGGCCGGGCGGCTTTCGCCCCCGAGCCGGTGGATATCCTCATAGAG
>NZ_JAHBYG010000081.1 GCF_019636075.1 Ferrovibrio sp. | reverse complement strand
GTTGTCTGGCCGGCCCGGCACCAAGGTGCTGGAATTGCCGATACCGCTCGAGCGCCCGCGCACGCTCAAGACCATGGCAAGTCCGGAATTCGGCGCACTGGCCAACCAGTTGCGCGAAATGTTCAGCACGCTGGCTGCTGGTTAAGAAGGGAAGGGACAGCATGTCGAAAACCAGGGGCTATGCCATTTCCTGCGCATCAATCGTGGCGTTTCTGCTGTTCTGGCATTTCGGCACCAAGATTCTCGGCGTGCCCGATTATCTGTTGCCCGGCCCGATGGCCGTGGCGCAATCGGCCTACAAGCTCTATTCCACCGGCCTGATCTTCCCGCATGTCTACACCACCGTGCTTGAGATGGTGATCGGCTATGCCGCTGGCTGCTGCGTGGCTTTCCTGTTGGCCGCCCTGGTCAGCGAATTTCCGGTGGCCGAACGCATCGTGCTGCCCTACGTGATCGGCTTCCAGTCGATGCCCAAGGTGGCGCTGGCGCCGATCCTGCTGGTCTGGTTCGGCTTCGGGCTGGCCTCCAAGATCATCCTGGTGGCCCTGATCTGCTTCTTCCCGGTTTTCGTGAATACGGTGGCCGGCCTGCGCTCCACCAATGTGGATCTGGTGGATCTCTACAAGGCTTTTTCAGGCCCGCGCTGGCTGGTCTTCTGGGATGTGAAGCTGCCCAATGCGGCTAATTCGATCTTCGCCGGTCTGCAGATCGGCATCGTGTTGGGGCTGATCGGCGCCGTGGTGGGCGAATTTGTGGCCGCCAAGCAGGGTTTGGGCTACATGATCCAGGCCTCGTCGATGAATTTCGATGTGGGGGCGATGTTCACCTGCGTTTTCACACTTTCGCTGATTGGCATATTGGCGCATATGCTCATCCGGGCCATTCAATCGCGTGTGGTGTATTGGGATAAACCGCGTGGCTCGCGCCTCACCGCCACGCCTTCTTCGGCAGAACAAGCATGAGCATCAACCAGTCGCTATCGCGTGGCCTGCGGATTCTCGAGGCCGTTGGCATGCACGGACCGGAAGTTGGCGTGCGCGAATTGTCGCGTTTGCTGGAGATCGACAAGAGCATCGTCTCCCGCTTGGTGATCACGCTGGCCGAGCAGGGCTTTCTGGAACAGAATCCTTCCACCCGCCGCTATCGCATCGGCCCGCGTGCCTTCCAGGTCGGCCAGCGCTACAGCCAGAGCAACCCGCTCTATCAAGTGGCCTACGATGAATTGCATCGGCTTGCCGAGGATGAGAATGTCAACGTCTATATGGGCGTGCGCAGCGATACCGAATTCATGTATCTCTGCAGCATCCAGAGCGCCCAGCCCTCGGTCTTCCGCATCAATACCGGCGCCACCGGCCGGCTGCACACCACCAGCGTAGGCAAGGTGATGCTGGCGGCGATGGATGAGGCGGCGCTGCACAAGCTGCTGCCGCGCCTCACGCTCACCCGCCTCACGCCCTATAGCATCACCGACCAGGCCAGCCTTTTGGCCGATCTGCGCAAGGTGCGCCAGCTTGGCTATGCCGTGTCGGATGAGGAAAATCTGGTCGGCATCCTTTCGGTGGGTGTGCCGATCCGCGATTCCAGCGGCAAGGTCATCGCCGCCGTCAGTTCGGCGGTAAGCAAGGATCGCATGCCGGTGGACTTCATGGCGCGTATGGTGGAAATCACCGAACGCACAGCGGGCATCATTTCCGGCAAGCTGGGCGCCTATCCGGGCGCGGCCTTTCAGCAGTTCGAGGAACCGGCCATAGCCGGTTGATGGCCATGCAAAGGCCATGCGGGGAGAGGACAGTATGATCATATCGCCGGAGCCGATGTCGGCGCCTGATATCTACAAGCTGATGACCGGCATCGTGGTGCCGCGCCCGATCGCCTGGATCACCACGCTGTCTGCCGATGGCGTGTTGAACCTGGCGCCGTTCAGCTGCTTCACGTTCGTTTCATCGAAGCCGCCGATGGTGGGTTTCAATTGCGGCCTGCGCAACGGCCAGCGCAAGGACACGTCCATCAATATCGAAGCCACGGGCGATTTCGTGGTGAATATCGGCGACGATAGCATGATCGAGCAGGTGCATCGCAGTGCGCTGGATTTCCCGCCGGATATCAGCGAGGTGGCGGAACTGGGATTAGACAGCCTGCCCAGCCAGAGGGTGAAGACCCCGCGGCTTTCCCATGCGCCGATCAGCATGGAATGCCGCTTCAGCCAGAAGATCGAATTCGGCGAAACCGGTGCCGAGTTCATCGTTGGCGAAGTGCTGCTGTTCCATATCCGCGACGGGCTTTGCAACAACAACAAGATCGACACCGCAACCCTGCGCCCGATCTGCCGCATCGGCGGCCCCAATTATGCCACGCTGTCCGATATCATCTCGATGCAGCATGTGGGGGATGTGCGTACCGGGCCGAGTTGACCCTAACTGCACGATTTTCTGCTGTCTCACTCTTGGCCATGGCCCTGATTTTAGGCATGGTTCGGGCCGACCTAGGCGTTGAATCCGGGCCAGGCTTTTTTTATGGAGATGAGCGGCATGCGTGCGTTGGACGATATCTTGGTGCTGGATCTGAGCCGTGTTCTCGCCGGCCCTTGGTCCACCCAGATTCTGGCCGATCTGGGCGCCACTGTGATCAAGGTGGAAAAGCCCGGCGAAGGCGACGACACCCGTTCCTGGGGCCCGCCATTTCTGAAAGATCCGCAGACCGGCGAACGCGCCGACTCCTCCTATTATCTTTCGGCCAATCGCGGCAAGCAGTCCATCACCGTGGATATGAGCACGGAAGAGGGCCAGGCTTTGCTGCGCGACCTGGCCTTGAAGGCCGATGTGCTGGTGGAGAATTACAAGGTCGGCGGGTTGAAAAAATACGGGCTGGATTATGCCAGCCTGTCGCCGCTCAACCCTAAACTGGTCTATTGCTCGATCACCGGCTTCGGCCAGACCGGGCCTTATGCGCCGCGCGCCGGCTACGATTTTCTGATCCAGGGCATGGGCGGCCTGATGAGCGTGACCGGCGAGCGCGACGACCTGCCCGGCGGCGGCCCGCAGAAGGCCGGCGTTGCACTGGCCGATGTGATGACCGGGCTGTATTCCACCATCGCTATCGTGTCGGCGCTGAACCAACGCCATCGCTCCGGCAAGGGCCAGTATCTCGATATGGCTCTGTTGGATGTGCAGGTCGGCACGCTGGCCAATCAGGCTTTGTATTATCTGGTTTCGGGCCAGGCGCCGATCCGCATGGGCAACGGCCATGCCGCCATCGTGCCCTATCAGGGTTTCCCCTGCGCCGATGGCTATGTGATTCTTGCGATCGGCAACGATGGGCAGTTTTCGCGCTTCGCTGACGAGATCGGCCGCACCGACTGGTTGCAGGATGAGCGTTTCGCCACCGGCATCGCTCGCGTGGCCAACCGTGCTGTCGTGGTGGCCGCCATCGAGGCCGAGACGCGCAAATACAGCATGAACGATCTGATCGCACGACTGGAAAAACGCGCCGTGCCTTGCGGACCGATCAACACGGTGGATCGCGTATTCGCCGATCCGCAGGTGCAGGCGCGCGGCATGCAGCAGGAGGTGCCGCATAGCCTGATGGGCAGTGTGCCCACGCTTGCCAGCCCGTTGAAAATGTCTGACTCGCCGGTCAGCTATGATCGCGGTCCGCCCTTGCTGGGCGAGCATACCGAGGAAGTGCTGGGCAAGTATCTCGGCCTCGATGCCGCGCGCATAGCCGATCTGCGCAGCCGCAAGGTGATTTGATAAAAAACCATACCGGGAGGGGTGCCGTGATGCAGTTGATACAGGTGAAGGGTTCGCCTTTCGCCGCGCGTGCGCGGTTGCTGATCTATCGCAAGGATGCGCCGGTTGAGATGGTGTTTCCGCCCAGGGAGGGACTTAAAAGTCCGGACTTTCTGGCAATCAATCCCCTCGGCAAGATTCCGGTGCTTACATTGGATGATGGCAGCCATCTGCCGGAATCCAATGTGATCCTGGATTATCTGGAAGATAAATTCCCCGAGCCGCCATTGCGGCCGGCCACACCGGAAGCGCGCGCCCGCATGCATCTGCTGATGCAGATCGGCGACCTGTATGTGTTCGCTGCAATCGGCAAGCTGTTTCGGCAGATGAATCCGGAAAAGCGCGATCCCGAAACGGTGGAACAGGGCTTTGCCGATCTGGCCAAAGCATTGGCGCATCTGGAGCATTATCTTGGTGATCGGGGTTTCGCCGTGGATGATGCCTACAGCCTGGCCGATTGTTCGCTGGTGCCTGTGCTGTTCTTCGTTGCGGTGATGGAAAAGAGCTTCCAGCGCAAGGATGTGTTCGGCAAAGGAAAATTGGCTGCCTATTGGGCCGAAATCCGCCATGACGACACCACCGCGCGGGTGATTGCCGAGCTGGAAGATGGCGTGCGGCGCCTGCTGATGCGCTAAATCTCTGCTTGCCTGCCCGCTGGGTTTGACGGAAACTTGATCCGTAAAGCCGGAAGCGGATGCGCGTGGTTAAACGGTCAAGCGGTCTCGATTTTTTGGCCCGGGTTTCAAGGCATTGCAGCGCATTCATGTGATTCGTCTCCGGCCTGCCAATAAAGGAGGAGGAAACGTCATGAATGTTGCGTCCATCCTGAAGGAAAAAGGCCATACCCTGGTATCGGCCAAGCCCGCCGATACGATTGCCGATGTTTGCCGGCTGCTGTCGCAGCATGGCATCGGCGCCGTGCTGGTGCTCACCCCTCATGGCGGCATTGCCGGCATCCTTTCCGAGCGTGATATCGTGCGCGGCCTGTCGCGCCATGGCGCCGAGATTCTCGCCCGCTCGGCAGATAGCATCATGACCCGCAATGTGCTGGTCTGCTCGCCGTCAGATACGGTGGAGGATGTGATGCATCTGATGACCGCGCGGCGCATCCGCCATCTGCCGGTGGTAGAAGGCGGGCAATTGGCCGGCATGATTTCCATCGGCGACGTGGTGAAGCGCCATATCGCTCACACCGAGATGGAAGCCGAGGCGCTGCGGCAGTATATTGCCACCGGTTGATTGCAGATTTCGGGCGAGGGCATGAAGCAGGATATCGTCGGCGTGGTGCTGGCCGGCGGCTTGGCGCAGCGCATGGGCGGCGGCGATAAATGCTTGCAGCTGCTTGCCGGCCGGCCGTTGCTGGCGCATCTGCTTGATCGCCTGTTGCCGCAAGTGGCCGCTGTGGCGATAAACGCCAACGGCGATCCGGCGCGCTTTCAGGCTTTTGGTCTGCCGGTTCTGCCCGATGGCATTGCCGGCAATCCTGGGCCCTTGGCCGGTTTGCTGGCAGGCATGGAATGGGCCAGGGAACGGCATCCATCGG
>NZ_JAHBYG010000080.1 GCF_019636075.1 Ferrovibrio sp. | reverse complement strand
GGAGGGCAGGGCGATGGTGAGGGCCTTGGCGATAATGGCGCTGGCAGCGGTGGCGTGGGTGATGATGACGCGCCGGGCGACGGCGGCGGTGACGGTGACGGAGCCGGGGCCGATGAATAGCGTATTGACCGGACCCGCTGCGTATCTGGCGATTGTGCGCCGGCTGAATGCCGATGAGTTCGGCGGGTTTTTTGATCCCGCGTTGATCATGGGCATGATTGCGACCGAGAGCAGCTATCGACCGAACGCCTATCGCTATGAAGCCCGGCTGGGTGAAGCAAGCTACGGCCTCATGCAGGTGTTGGAAAGCACGGCGCGGGATCGCGGCATGGTCGGCAGCCCAGAGCAAATGTACGATCCTGAAATCGGCATCCGCTTTGGCATGCGCCAATTGAAGTGGTCCTACGACTACCTTGCTGCGCGCATCGGGCCGCCGTCGCGCGAACAATTGCTGTCGGCTTACAATGCCGGCGTCGGCTATGTCGTGAAGGGCGGCGCGCGGATCGACTATGCCGCCAAGGTCGAGCTCTACATGGCCGATTGGGTGGGCTACGCGTGATGGATGCCGTCAAAGAGATATTGGCGATGGCCAACGCGCCTCTGGCGGCGGCGGTGATATATCTCTTTTGGCGCCTTGATCGTCGCGTTCTGAAAATCGAAGTGCTGTTGGAGCGTGTCTTCAAATCAGAGGCGGCGGAATAATGCTGGGCAGCATCATCACCGGATTGTTGGGGATCGGCGGCAAGGTGCTGGATCGCGTGTTGCCGGATAAGGTGAAGGCGCAGGATCAAAGCCACGAGCGCGCGTCCAAGCAGATCGATGCGACCTTGGAAGGCGAGCGCAGCCGCAACTACTTCACGCCGCGCGCGGTGGTGATGTATGCCATGGCTTTTGCCGTGATCTACGGCGTGGTTGTGCAGCCGTTCTTGGCGGCCTATGGCCTCGCGCTGCCGGTTGTCGATTTCAGCGCGCCGTTGCGCATATTACTCGGTCTGCTGGGACTGGAGTTCGCATGAGTAATCCTGTCGATATGGAGATATCGATAACCGGCGCCACCTATCGGAGCGCATCGGAAGTGGTTGCGCGGAAGCCCTATGTTCGGAATGTGCGGCTAGTCGGTCGGATGTGGGTGGCGGACGTGCCGGGCGAGGGTGACGGCCTGACGGTCGGACGGCTGCCCGACGATCTGGCGCCGCAGCAGATCGAGGAAATCTATCACCCCGGCCTGTCTACCGGCATCGACAATTACGGCCTGACCAAGCAGGGCGCTTATTACGATAGCAGCGGTTTATTCGCCGGCCCCGGCCTTGGCTTGGTCAACAATGAGACGCTGCGGCGCTGGCTGCCGTGGATTTTGGTCGGTCTGGTGGTGGTCGCCTTGGTGGCGGTCGAGGGCCGCACGGGCGTTGTGCGTCGGGCGGCTGGAAAGGCGGCCCGCGGGGCGGGTCAAAGGGCCGCCAGGGCTGCCGTGAAGGGCGTTGCGCGGCACCTTGCCAGCCGATAGGCCCGCCAGGGCGTCCAGACGGCCTCTGGCGCGCTCTAGGCCGGCCTGGGCGATGCGGCGCACCTGACGGGTGGAAAGCCCGGTCCTGGCGGCTATATCGGCCTCTGTGGCGCCAGCCTGCCATGCCAGGGTGATCTCCCGGTCGCGGTCCCATGTCGATTGCCGTTTGGTCTGGGCAGCCCGCAGCCGGGCCGCCCGGATGGTTTCCTGTTCCAGGGCCACCCGGGCGCGCTCGTAGAGATCTGCGGCAGTGCGCTGATAGGCGTCCGCAAGGTCTTTCAGTTCGGACGCGTCAAGCCTGTGAATAAGCCAGATCGGAACCATCGGGGATAGCCTGTTTTAGGCGAGTAAACAGAGACTTAATCCCCCGGAGAATGCGCCGCTTGATTTTCCATAATATACATTATCCGATATTTGTAGATATGGTTCCGACTGTCTTCGGAATGCTAAACTGCCTCGCCCCAAGGCCATTTTTCCGTGTCGTTTACCCCAGCCAGTCCGGAGCCTTCCATGTCGAGTAATGCCGCTCTTGAACGCCTGCTCGGCATCATGGCCAAGCTGCGGGATCCCGATGGCGGCTGCCCGTGGGATCTGGAACAGAGCTTCGCCACCATCGCGCCCTATACCATCGAGGAAGCCTACGAGGTTGAGGATGCAATCCGGCGCAACGACATGCCGGCCTTGCGCGACGAGCTTGGCGACCTGCTGCTGCAGGTCGTGTTCCATTCCCGCATGGCCGAGGAAGCCGGTCTGTTCGATTTCGAGGCCGTGGCCGATGGTATTTCCGACAAGCTGATCCGCCGCCACCCGCATGTCTTTGGCGATGTTCAGGTCGACAAGCCGGATGCCGTTCATGTGAATTGGGAATCCATAAAGGCAGCGGAACGTGCTGAAAAAGAAAAGCAATTTCCGCCAGATATCTCCCCGGTCCTGGCTGGCGTCACCAGCGGCCTGCCTGGCCTGACCCGGGCGGTGAAATTGCAGAACCGTGCCGCCAGGGTCGGCTTCGACTGGCCTGATAAGGCTCCAGTTTTTTCCAAAATCAGAGAGGAATTACAGGAGCTTGAAGAAGAAATCCAAAATAATGGTTCATCTGAAAGCATCACTGAAGAATTTGGTGATTTTCTATTTGTTGTCGCAAATTTAGCGCGCCATCTTAAACTTGATCCGGAGGATTGCCTCCGCTTTGCAAATCGTAAATTTGAAAAGAGATTCAGTAGTATGGAGAATATACTTAAATCTGATGGTAAGGATTTGGCCGATTGCGACCTCGCCACCATGGATGCGGCCTGGAACAAGGCTAAGCACCTGGAAAAATAGCCGATTGATTCCAATGGGTTAAAATTCAACCCGCCTTATTCCGGCCATCCAATCGCCTTGGCATTACCCTTTCCCGACCCAGGAAAGGCCATATCCCACCGCCAGCTTTTACTCCGTGGACGGCACTGATAGCCGCCGCCGGATTTGAAGCAACGGAGGATATAGACATGCGTAAGAACCAAATACTGATCCCTGCCGTGGCCGCCCTCGCCCTGTTTGCGGCGCCGCTCACCATCTCCCAGGCCCGCGCCGCCGACATCCTGCCCAACTGGGAACAGGTGGAAGGCAACTGGAACCAGTTTGCCGGCAAGGTGAAGCAGAAATGGGGCAAGCTGACCGATGACGATCTCACGGTCATCAACGGCCAGCGCCAGGAGCTGATCGGCAAGGTGCAGGAACGCTATGGCATCGCCAAGGCGGAGGCCGAGAAGCAGGTAAAGGATTGGGAACGCACCGAGTTGGTGAAGCCCAAGCAGTAACCTGCGCTGTTTTCCCAAACCAACTCTAATTCACATAAATTTCCGGAGAAATACCATGACCAATACCACCGCGCGTGTTGAAGCCAAGATCGCCGGCATCCTGCCCTCCTGGGACCGTGTTGCGGGCAACTGGAAACAGTTCTCGGGCAAGGCCAAGGAGCGCTGGGGCAAGCTGACCGACGACGATCTGACGGTGATCGACGGCCGCCGCGAGCAGCTGGTCGGTAAGCTGCAGGAGCGCTACGGCATCATGAAGGATGAGGCCGAGCGCGAAATCAGCGCCTGGATGGAAGCTGCCGACAAACTCGACAAGGCCAATGAGGCCAGCAACAAGGCTGCGGCCAGCCGCCGCCAGCCGCATTAATCCGTCACATCAAGGAGAGTTGTACCATGCCGCGTAGCACCCCCGCGAACCGCAGCGTAGAAGCCGATTTCCGTGCGCTGCATAACCAGGTGGCCGAGTTGGGAGACCAACTCGGCGCCCTGCTCAGCAAGGCCAAGCAGGAAGGCGGCGCCGCCGCCGAGGCCGAGTTGGGCCTGTTGCAGGAAAAGCTGAACACCCTGTTGGCCGATGCCAAAGACAAGGGCCAGGAGGCCTGGAACAAGGTGGAAGACACCGTGCGCGAACGCCCGGGCACCAGCCTGGTCACCGCGTTTGCCGCCGGTGCCATCCTCGCCGGCCTGCTGCTGCGGCGATGAGCCTGCAGCTTTTCGGGCTGGCCTTCCAAGGCCTCCAGGCCGCCGCCTCGGCGCGGCAACGGCGCCGCCTGGCTGTCGTTGCCGTGGCCGGGGCGGTGGCTGCCCTCGCCTTGCTGAGCGGCCTGCTCTTGCTTGGCTGGGCGGCCTTCCTGGCGTTGTGTCTGTGGGTGGTGCCGCCGCTGGCCGGTTTGCTCGCCGCCTTGCTGATGCTGACGCTATCCGGCCTGGGCGGCCTGCTGGCTTATCGGCTGCGGCCGGATCCCGGCCAGGAAATGCAGCATATGCTGCAGGAAAGTCTGGCGCCGCTGGGGCCGATGGTGCGCGAGAATCCCAAAGCCGCCATGCTGTCCGCGGCGGCTTTGGGTGGTCTGACTTATCTGCTGTTGCGCAAGTAGGTTGGCAGCGGACAAGTAGGTCGGCTGCGGAGGCGCGCTCAGAACGGGATTTCGTCGTCCAGGTCGTTGTTGCGGGCCGGGGCGCGACCGCCGCCAGAACTGCCGCCACCGGAATAGCCGCCGCCCGAGGACCGGCCGCCGCCTCCGCTGCCAGAGCCGCCGCCAGAGCCGCTGCCGGCATAGGTGTCGCCGTAATCATCGCCGCCGCTCATGCCGCCGCCCCCGCCGCCCATGCCGCCGCCGTCGCGGCCGCCATCCAGCATGGTCAACTCGCCGCGATAGCGCTGCAGCACGACTTCGGTGGTGAATTTCTCCTGGCCGTCCTTGTCGGTCCATTTGCGGGTCTGGAGCGAGCCTTCCAGGTAAACCTTGGCGCCCTTTTTCAGATACTGCTTGGCGATTTTCACCAGATTATCGTTGAAAATCACCACGCGGTGCCATTCCGTGCGCTCCTTGCGCTCGCCGGAACTCTTGTCGCGCCAGGTATCGGAGGTGGCAATCGAAAGCTGGCACACCTCTTCGCCGCTCTGCATGGAGCGGATTTCAGGATCGCGGCCCAGATTTCCAACCAAAATCACCTTGTTGACGCTGCCCGCCATGGATTTCGCTCCGCTGCTGAATACCACCCGTGTTCTCTAACTGGTCTTGTATCATCCAGTTGGCGTATAATGAAGGGCTGCCACCCAGAAAATTCCTCCCCCGAACCCAGACCCGCCGAAAACAGCCATGCAAAAGACCATCTCGGTTCGCGGTGCCCGCGAGCATAATCTGAAGAACGTGGACGTGGATATTCCGCGCGACAAGCTGGTGGTGCTCACCGGCCTGTCCGGCTCGGGCAAATCCTCGCTGGCCTTCGACACCATCTATGCCGAAGGCCAGCGCCGCTATGTCGAATCGCTGTCGGCTTATGCGCGGCAATTCCTGGAATTGATGCAGAAGCCCGATGTGGATCATATCGACGGCCTCAGCCCGGCGATTTCCATCGAGCAGAAAACCACCTCGCGCAATCCGCGCTCCACGGTGGGCACCGTCACCGAGATCTACGATTACCTGCGCCTGCTCTATGCCCGCATCGGCGTGCCCTATTCGCCGGCCACCGGCCTGCCGATCGAAAGCCAGACCGTGAGCCAG
>NZ_JAHBYG010000008.1 GCF_019636075.1 Ferrovibrio sp. | reverse complement strand
CGGCGCGTGGGGGATATAGCGCGCGCGCCGGTTCCTGCAAACCGGAATCTTGTGTGGATACAATGTGGCTTAAGCGCCGATCAAGCGCCCCTCAGCGCTTGGTCTTTTTGGCCTCCAGGCGCGCGATCAGGCTGGAGGTATCCCAGCGGCCGCCGCCCATCTGCTGCACTTCGGCATAATACTGATCAACGGCGGCGGTCACCGGCAGCGAAGCGCCGTTGCGGCGCGCCTCGGCCAGGCAGATACCCAGATCCTTGCGCATCCAATCAACCGCAAACCCGAACTCGAATTTGCTTTCCGCCATGGTCTTGTGGCGATTATCCATCTGCCAGGATTGGGCGGCTCCCTTGGAAATCACCTCTACAACCTTCACGATATCAAGGCCGGCAGCCCGGCCGAATGCCAGGGCTTCCGAGAGGCCTTGGACCAGACCGGCGATGCAAATCTGATTGACCATCTTGGTCAGTTGTCCGGCGCCGGCCTCGCCCAGCAGGGCCTGCATCTTGGCATAGGATTGGATCACCGGTTTTACGCGCTCGTAGACCTCGGCTTCACCGCCGCACATGATGGTAAGCTGGCCGTTTTCGGCACCGGCCTGGCCACCTGAAACCGGGGCATCCACAAAGCCCAAACCAGCCGCCTTGGCTTTGGCGTAAAGCTCGCGCGCCACATCTGCGGAAGCCGTTGTGTGGTCAACAAAAACCGCATTCTTCTGCATGCCGGCAAACGCGCCGGTATCGCCATAAACCACCGAGCGGAGATCGTCGTCGTTGCCAACGCAGGCCATCACGAATTCGGCCCCCATTGCGGCCTCTTTGGGCGATGCCGCGGCCGTGCCGCCATGCTGCGCTGCCCATTTCCCAGCCTTCTCGGCAGTGCGGTTCCAAACCGTGACGCTATGCCCGGCTTTCACCAGATGTCCGGCCATCGGGTAACCCATCACGCCTAATCCGATGAATGCGACCTTTGCCATGGTTTCCCCTAACATTGTGTTTTATATGGATATATTACATTTTGATAATACTGTTGCATGGCGCAGAATGCTTGGCAACAGCTCCGGTTTTCCGACTCGGAACATTCCCAAGGGTAATCCGGGGAAAACAGAAACAATTAGCGCTTGAATTAACCTTTTATTTATCATATATCAGTTACAGAGAAGCTATGTTTCCGCATGGGAGAAACCCATAATGCCGCTGAATAGCATTGGCGCTTTGGTCGCCAACGCGGGCAGTAGCGGCGCGGTAGCGCGTGAAGCCCGCGAGAGTTACAACGAGAGTTCCAGCGCAAAAGCGTCCAGCTTTTCTGCGTCTTCAACTGTCGTCCGCGGCAACGCAGATGATGGTCCCCCGAAGTTCGTCGCCAATTATCTCAGCCCGTTCATCCGCTTCGATTCCTCGACGCGGTTGACCTTGCTGCAATACCGCGATTCTGAAACCGGCGACGTGCTGCGGCAATATCCCTCGCCGCGCGTGGTGAAGGAATATGCCGCCAATCTGCCCGAGACCAGCTTTGGTGATAACGGTGCAGCCGACCAGGAGCCCCGCATCATCGGCGCGGGCCAGGATCCGGCGGCGGCCCCGATCGGCGTGATCGGCAATGGCAGTGGCGGCGGCAGCGTCACCGTGTCTGGCACCGGTTCGTCTGGCGGCGGCTCGTCTGGCATCGGTCTGTCCGGCGGCACCGGCGGCAACCCTGCCCTGGCTGCCTTCAGCGCCACGGCCAATTCCCTGGTCAGCGGGCTTTCCTCGCGTCAAGTCGCGGTTGCCTGACCCTAACCTGACCCTAACCTGGCCCGGTTATTCAGCCCATGGGTTTAATCCAGGCAGGCTTTTGTCTGCGGTCTGTTCCGATTGCCTTTTCATCAAATCCGCCGCTCTTCGCCAGCGCAAAGTTTTTTATACTTTTTTGAGGCATTTCCGCCCTGGAATCTGATAATCAGTCTCCCGCCTCGTATTTGAACTCGCGGGATTCCATGCGCTGGATTTTTCGTATCTTACTGGTTCTCCTGCTCCTCGTCGGTGTTGCCGGCGGCGCTGCGTATTTCGTTGGTCGCGCCTCCCTGCCGCAATATGGCGGCGAGGTAGCCCTTACCGGCACATCCCTGGGCCAGCCGGTACGCATCCAGCGCGACCGCAATGCGGTGCCGCATATCTTCGGCCAGAACCGCAACGATACCGCTTTCGGCCTCGGCTATGCCCATGCGCAGGACCGCCTGTGGCAGATGGAAGTGAACCGTCACGTTGCCGCGGGGCGGTTGTCGGAAATATTCGGCCCGGCGGCATTGGATAACGACAAGTTCCTGCGCACGCTCGGCATGCGGCGAGCCGCTGAAAAAGCGCTGCCTGGCCTGAAGCCGGAAACCCGCGCCCTGCTGGATGCCTATGCCGATGGCGTGAATGCCTTTCTCGCTCAGCAGAGCGGCCCGCTGCCGCCTGAATTCCTGATCCTCGGCGTGAAGCCGGCTCCCTGGAGCCCGGTTGACTCGCTGAGCTGGCTGAAGGTGATGGCCTGGGATCTCAGCGGCAATTGGGGCAACGAACTCGCCCGCCTGGGCCTGTCGCGCAAATTCAATGCCCAGCAATTGCGCGAATTCTTTCCGCCCTATCCCGGCGATGCGCCGGTTGCCCTGGCCGGATTGGAAGAAGGCGGTGCGCTGCGCGATCTGTATCGCCAGGTCGCCAAGGCGATGGATATATCCGAATTGATGCGCGTGTTGCCCGAGCCGAAGCCGGAGGGCATCGGTTCCAACAACTGGGTGCTGCATGGCAAGCATACGGTAACCGGCGCACCGCTCTTGGCCAACGATCCGCATCTTGGCCTGTCCACGCCCTCGCTGTGGTATTTCGCGCATATGGCCTCGCCCTCCGGCGAGGCTATCGGCGCCACATTGCCCGGCGTGCCCGGCGTGGTGCTGGGCCATAACGGCCATGTTGCCTGGGGCTTCACCAATACCGGCCCGGATACCCAGGATCTGTTCATCGAGAAGATCGATCCCGCCGATCCCGCCCGCTATATCGCGCCGGACGGCAGCAAGCCTTTCGTCAGTCACGAGGAAGTGCTGAAGGTGAAGGGCCAGGCGGATGTGGTCATCACCGTGCGCGAAACCCGCCACGGCCCGGTGATCTCCGATGCCCACGGCGTGGCGGCACGCCTGATGGAACCGGGCTATGCACTCAGCTTTGCCTGGACCGCGCTGCGCGACGAGGACGCCACCGCCGACAGCCTGACCGGCCTGGACAGCGTGCGTGACTGGAATGGCTTCGTCGAGAATTTCCGGCGCTACGTGTCGCCGCAGCAGAACATGGTCTATGCCGACAAAGAGGGGAATATCGGCCTGCTGCTGCCCGGCCTGATCCCGATCCGCAAGCCGGAGAACGACATCAAGGGCCTAGCCCCCTCGCCCGGCTGGGATGCACGTTATGACTGGTCTGGCTTCATCCCCTTCGATGAATTGCCGCGCAGCTACAATCCGGCCTCCGGCCAGATCGTGACCGCCAATCATAAGATCGTGCCCGACAGCTATCCGCATTACCTGACCAGCGAATGGACCGAGCCCTATCGCGCCATCCGCATCGAGCAGTTGCTGCGCGAACGCAATGTGCATTCGGTGGAAAGCTTCAAGCAGATCCAGGGCGACACGCTGTCGCTGATGGCGGCGGAAATCCTGCCGCTGATGCTGGCGGCTCCGCCGAAGCCCGATCCGCGCAACAGCGACCTGCCGGCGCTGCACAGCCTGGTGGCCAACTGGAATGGCGCCATGACGGTCAATCGCCCCGAGCCGCTGATTTTCCAGGCTTGGTATCGTGAACTCACACGGCTGATCTTGGCCGATGATCTGGGTGCCGATTTCGAGCGGCTGTGGCGGCATCGTCCGCTTTTCATACGCAATGTGCTGGCCAACAAGGATGGCCAGGGCCGCTGGTGCCAGGATAGCGTCAGCCAGAATTCCAACACCACCTGCGCCGCCTTGATCGCAGAAGCGCTGGATCTGGCGCTAGACGACCTCCGTGCGCGCTATGGCCGCGATCCCCAGCGCTGGCGCTGGGGCGATGCGCATTTCGCCCAATCCAGCCATCGGCCATTCAGCAACGTGGCGCTGTTGCGGCCGTTCTTCGAGGCCCAGGTGCCCACCCCCGGCGACACCTTTACCGTGAATGTGGGGCGTAACAACATGGCCAATGCTAAGGAACCCTACGCCAACAATCACGCCGCCAGCCTGCGCGCGATCTACGATCTGGCAGACCTGAATCGCTCGATTTTCGCGCATTCCACCGGCCAGTCGGGCCACCCGCTTTCGCCGTATTTCCGCAATCTTGCACCAATCTGGGCCGAAGTGATGTTCCTGCCGATGACCACCAAGGCGGCGGATATCGATGCCGGCGCGCTGGGAACCCTGGTTTTGCAGCCCGGAAAGTGAACATTCGGCCCGCGGCTAAAACCGCGCCAGGGCCGGGCCGGCTGCAAAATCACCATCAATTCAATAGTCTGTTTACCCGGAACCTATTATAAAACCGACTTGAAACATGGTTTCGACTCGTTTGTCTCCGCATCGCTTCCGGGCGAGCCTGCATCCGGAGGCAGACAACCCGGGCCGGTAGTCTTGAGGGGAATTGCTGAATGCTGATCGTTATCGGCACAGTCGTCGGCCTTGCTTGCGTGCTGGGTGGCTATATGGCCATGGGCGGCAAGTTGGCCGTGCTGTATCAGCCTTTCGAGTTGGTGATCATCGGCGGTGCTGCCGTGGGCGCCTTCATCGTGGGCAATCCGAAGCCGGTGCTGAAGTCGGCTCTGGGCGGTTTCAAGCAGGCCTTCAAGGGCCCCAAGCATACCAAGGACGACTACCTCGAACTGCTCTCCCTGCTCTATTCGGTTTTCAAGCTTGCCAAGTCGAAAGGCATGCTGGCGCTGGAAGCGCATATCGAAAAGCCGGAAGAGAGCAAACTGTTCAACCAGTTTCCCAAATTCACCGCCGACCATCACACGATGGACTTCCTCTGCGATTATCTGCGCCTGATGACCTTGGGCAGCGAAAATCCGCATGAGATGGAATCGCTGATGGATATGGAACTGGAAGTGCATCATCAGGAAGACCATCTGGCCCAGGCCGGTGTATCGGCCTTCGGCGAAAGCTTTCCCGCGCTCGGCATCGTGGCCGCCGTGCTCGGCGTTATCAAAACCATGGGCTCGATCTCCGAGCCGCCGGAAGTGCTGGGCAAGCTGATCGGCGGCGCGCTGGTGGGCACCTTCCTCGGCATTCTGCTCTCCTACGGCATCGTGTCGCCGATTGCGGCGGCGCTGAAGGCCACCCAGGAGCATGACAGCAAATATCTGATGTGCGTGAAGGCCGGCTTGCTGGCCCATCTACAGGGCTATGCACCTGCCGTGTCGGTGGAATTCGCACGCAAATCGCTGATGTCGAGTGTGCGGCCGAGCTTCTACGAAGTGGAAGAGGCCACCAGCAAGGTGCAAGCGATTTAATCGCCGGAGGGTGATGGCATGGCTGCCGCCGAAGGCGAACGCCCAATCATCGTCAAGAAGATCAAGAAAGGCGGCCATGGGCATCATGGCGGCGCCTGGAAGGTTGCGTATGCCGACTTCGTGACCGCGATGATGGCGTTCTTCCTGCTGCTGTGGCTGTTGAATGTCACCACCGACGAGCAGAAGAAGGGCGTGGCGGATTATTTCTCCCCGGCTTCGGTGAGCCGCAGCTTTTCCGGTGCCGGCGGCGTGATGGGCGGCCGCACCATCATCGAGGATGGCGGCAAGATCAGTTCCTTCGGCTTGCCCACCATGATCGTCGGGCCATCGTCGGAAAAGACCGATCAGCCCGACCAGCCGCAATACGATGAGAAATACCAGGATGCGCGCCAGCCGCCGCCGGCTCCGGGTCAGCAGGGCGTGCAATCGCCTGATCGCACCGATACCGGCGCCGGCCCGGGCCAGTTCATGCGCGAGGGTCAGATCGATGCCCAGGCTGCCGCTGAACGCGTGGCGGAACTGGAACGCGAAAGCTTCCAGGAAACCGAACAGGCGATCCGGCAGGCGATCCAGGACAATCCGCAATTGTCGGAACTGGCCAAGCAGATCGTGTTCGACACCACGCCCGAAGGCTTCCGCATCCAGCTGGTGGACCAGGAACAATCCTCGATGTTCCCCTCGGGCAGTTCGGGCATGAGCGACCGTACCCGCCGGCTGATGCAGCAGGTGGCGCAGGCCGTGGCCAAGCTGCCCAACAAACTGGCGATCAGCGGCTATACCGACGCCCAGCCTTTCCGCGGTGCCGGCAATTATTCCAATTGGGAATTGTCCACCGACCGCGCCAATGCCAGCCGGCGTGCGTTGATCGAAGCCGGCGTGCCGGCCGACCGCATCCGCCAGGTGACCGGCAATGCCGATCAGGATCCGCTGATCAAGGATAACCCGCTGGATGCCCGCAACCGCCGCATCGCCATCATGGTGCTGAGCGATGCCAAGGTCGCCAATACCGGCAATGGCAGCAACGGTACCCCAGGAGCCGGCGGTACCAATGGCGGAGGCGGCACCAATCGTGGCGGCTCGCTGCCGCAGCGCGGCCTGGTTCCGCCGCCCGCGCCGCCGCCGCCGCCTGGCCTCACCGGTCCTACCCGCACCAGCGCCCCGGCCGATGGTGGCGGCATCCGCATCACCCCCGCCCGCTGAAGGCAGACATGGCCGAGCCTCCCGCACCGCTTTCCCCCGCGCCGTTTTCCGTAGGCACGCCGCCCTATGCCAATTTCGATCCGGCCTTGTTCGAGGGCGTGCTGCCGCGCCGTGCGATGGCCTATATCGTGGATGTGCTGATCCTGATCGGCATCGCCATCGTGTATCACCTGGCCAGCGGCCTGATCGGCCTGCTCAGTTTCGGGCTGCTTTACGGACCGCTGCTGGCCCTGGCTGCCTTCGTGCCGATTGCCTATCACACCCTCACCATCGGCGGCCCGGCCTCGGCCACCATCGGCATGCGTATGTTCGGCCTGGAAGTGCGGGTCTGGCATGGCGGCCGCCCGGGTTACCTGCAGGCCCTGCTGCACACCATTGTGTTTTATTTCTCCATCGGCATCACCGGCGGCCTGATCCTGGTGGTGCCGTTGTTCCACAACAAGGGGCGCTGCCTGCACGACATCATCTGCGGCACCCTGGTGCTGCGCCGCAGTTCGTGATCACAGGCCTGATTACTGCCCTGGTCACTGCCCTGGTCACTGGCCTGATCACTGGCCGTGATCGACAAGATTGAGTTTTCCCCTGTCATTCCGGCGATGACTTGCGCTAAGGTTTTCATGTGAAACACCGATTGCAAATCCCGCTGCGGCATTTCTTTGCCACGCCTCCCACGCCCTGCCCCTACCTGCCGGGGCTGATGGAGCGCAAGGTGGTGACCCTGCTGGCCGGCGACGATCCCGATGGGCTGCACAACGCGCTCAGCCAGGCCGGTTTTCGCCGCAGCCAGGATTTGGCCTACCGGCCGGCCTGCGAGAATTGCAATGCCTGCATACCGGTGCGGGTGCCGGTCGCCGATTTCCAGCCCAGCGACAGCCAAAAGCGACTCTGGCGCCGGCGCGGCGATATCGTCACCCGGCAATTGCCGGCCTATGCCACCCGCGAGCATTACATGGTGTTTCGCCGCTATGTGACCGCCCGGCATGAGGGCGGCGGCATGGCCGACATGGAATTCGCCGATTACCGTGCCATGGTGGAGGACAGCCCGGTGCGCACCGGCCTGACCGAATTCCGCTTTGCCGATGGCCGCCTGCTTGGGGTCTGCCTGACCGACGAGATGAGCGACGGCATTTCCCTGGTCTACAGCTTTTTCGATCCCGATTTCGAGCGCAGCAGCCCCGGCAGCCTGATCATCCTGTGGCATATCGAACAGGCCCGCGAGACCGGTCGGGCCTACCTTTATTTGGGGTATTGGATCGCCAATAGCGGCAAGATGGCCTACAAGGCGAAATTCCGCCCGCTGGAAATGCTTACCCCCAGCGGCTGGTTCCTGGCGCCGCCGCATGGCCAATCCGAAAACAGCCCAAAATACGAACAATCGTTAGGGCTGTCGCCGCAATTCACCCTGCCCTGAAATCGCATAACCAACGCATAACCAATAATTTTTGTGCCCCTGGGCGTGGTGTCGAGGACACTATGGGGTTATTAAACCGCCCAAAGAACGGGTAAACCGTGAGGGGGAGGCAATGTGGCGAGGTATTCGCCGCGCTTGCAAACAACACCAGTATGGATCCTGCCACCAGGACATATTGCCCTGTAGGCGGGATTTGCAGTTCCCTTCCCCCAAAGTGCCTGTTTACCGATTTGGCTCCACTCGTCTGCCAATGGCTGGCGGCGACAATGGAAGGAAAACACTGTGAAAGCTCTCGCACTGGCGGTCAGGACCATCAGCGCGTTCAACACGGCGATCGGCAAAACCTTCTCCTGGCTCTCGCTGGGCATTGTGCTGGTTTGCTTCTCCGTGGTGGTGCTGCGCTATTTCTTAAACACCGGCTTCGTCTGGCTGCAGGATCTGTATGTCTGGATGAACGGCATCATGTTCACCGGCATCGCCGGGTATGTGCTGCTGCGTGAAGGCCATGTCCGCGTCGATATCTTCTATCGCCCGGCTACGGTCCGGCGGAAAGCGATCATCGACCTGATCGGCACCTTCGTGTTCCTGCTGCCCTTCGCCTGGGTGGTGACCTATTACAGCTGGAACTATGTGATGAGCTCGTGGAGCATCGCCGAGCAATCCAGCAATGCCGGTGGCTTGCATGGCCTGTATGTCCTGAAATCCTTCATCCTGGTTTTTGCTGCGGTGATCGCGCTCCAGGGGCTGGCCATAGCGATGCGGTCTTTGCTGGTTCTGGCCGACAAGGAGGATTTGCTGCCTGAAGACCTCCGCTACAAGGTGGAGGGCTGATCGTGGATAGCGTATTCATCGGCGAAATTCTCGCCGTACTGATGTTCTTCGGCATCATCGGCGTGCTCATGCTGGGCTACCCGGTCGCCTTCTCGCTGGCCGGCACGTCGCTGATCTTCGCGGTGGTCGGCTGGGCCTTCGGCGCATTCGATCCTTCGAATTTCGGCGCCATCGCCAGCCGCTATGTCGGCAGCATGACCAATGAAGTGCTGGTGGCCGTGCCGCTATTCATCTTCATGGGCGTGATGCTGGAAAGCTCGAAGATTGCCGAACAGCTTCTCACCACCATGGGCCGTCTCTTCGGCACCCTGCGCGGCGGCCTCGGCCTCTCCGTGGTGCTGGTGGGCGCATTGCTTGCCGCTTCCACCGGCGTGGTGGGCGCTACCGTGGTCACCATGGGTCTGCTCAGCCTGCCGGCCATGATGCGTGCGGGTTACGATCCCAAGCTGGCCACCGGCGTTATCTGCGCATCCGGCACGCTGGGGCAGATCATCCCGCCCTCCACCATCCTGATCTTCATGGGCGACATGCTTGCCGGCATGAATGCCCAGGTGCAGATGGCCAAGGGCAATTTCGCGCCGCAGGTGGTTTCGGTGGGCGACCTGTTCGCCGGCGCCTTCCTGCCCGGCCTGCTGCTCGTGGCGCTTTATGCCGGCTGGGTGATCTTCAAGGCGATCACCGATCCCAAAAGCTGCCCTGCCCTTGAAGTGACGGCGGAAGAACGCCGCACCCTGGGGCGCGATGTGGCAGTGGCGCTGATCCCGCCGCTGGTGCTGATCGTAGCCGTGCTGGGCAGCATCCTGGCCGGTATTGCCACAGCCACCGAGGCGGCCTCGGTGGGCGCCATCGGCTCTACGGTGATGGCGGCCATGCGCGGTCGCCTTAGCCTGGATGTGCTGCGGCATTCCGCTCGCTCGACAGCCGAAATCACCTCGATGGTGTTCATCATCATCTTCGGCGCTTCGGTATTCTCCATCGTGTTCCGCATGATGGGCGGCGACGCGCTGGTGGAGGAATTGCTCAAGAGCCTGCCCGGCGGTCAGCTCGGCGCGGTCATCTTCGTGATGGCGCTGATGTTCGTGCTTGGCTTCATCCTCGACACGTTCGAGATCATTTTCATCGTGATCCCGATCACCGCGCCGATCCTGCTGGCGATGGATGTCGATCCGGTTTGGCTGGGCGTTATGGTGGGCGTGAACCTGCAAACCAGTTTCCTCACGCCGCCCTTCGGCTTCTCGCTGTTCTATCTGCGCGGCGTTGCACCCGCCAGCATCAAGACCAGCCAGATCTACAAGGGTATCATTCCTTTCGTGGCGCTGCAGGTGGTAGCGATGGCTGCGCTCTATACCTTCCCGGAACTGGCCACCTGGCTGCCGAAAGTGATCTTCGGCAAATAACCAGCGGCCATAACCGCACACAATAAAAAAGGGCCCGTCGTAAGACGGGCCCTTCTCTTTTGCCTTGCGGCAGAGGTTTAGAGCTTGAAGTACTTCTCGCGGGCGACCAGGAACGGGCTGTCGGTGCCGCGGGTACGGGTGCGCAGGATTTCCAGCGAGGCGACAAAGCTCTCGGCGGTCTTCTTGGTCAGCGGATCGTCGCTGTTGCGCACGGCGGTGATCACTTCCTTCGCCGCGTCGGCGCCGGCCTTGAGGATTTCCTCGGGGAATTGCAGGGCCTTCACGCCATGCTTTTCCACCAGGGTCTTCAGGGCCACCGGATCGTTGGCATAGAAGTCGGAAGCGGTGTGGTCGTATTCGGCCTGGCAGGCATTCTCGACGATCGCCTGCAGGTCCTTCGGCAGCGCGGCGAACTTGCTCTTGTTCACCACGGCCTCGGTGGCCAGACCCGGCTCGATGAAGCTCGGGAAGTAGTAGTTCTTGGCGATCTGGTGGAAGCCCAGCGCAAGGTCGTTATACGGCCCCACGAACTCGGCGGCATCCAGGGCGCCCGATTGCAGGGCCTGGAAGATTTCGCCGGCGGCGAGGTTCACCACGGTGGCGCCCAGCTTTTCCCAGGTCTGGCCGCCCAGGCCAGGCGTGCGGAACTTCAGGCCCTTGATGTCGGCCACGCCGGTCAGTTCCTTGCGGAACCAGCCACCGGCCTGAGTGCCGGTATCGCCCGACAGGAAGCCCTTCACGCCGAACTTGTCGTAGATCTCGTCCCAGATCTGCTGGCCGCCCATGAAGCGCACCCAGGCGGCGAGTTCGCGCGAGGTCATGCCGTAGGGCACGCCGGTGAAGAACGACAGGCCGCGATTCTTGCCCTGCCAGTAATAGGCAGCGCCATGGCTCATTTCGGCCGAGCCCTGGATCACGGCATCCAGCGCCTGCAACGCCGGCACCAGTTCGCCAGCGGCGAACACGCGCACGGTCAGGCGGCCATCCGACATGTCGTTGATGCGCTTGGCCAGACGCTCAGCGCCCACGCCCAGGCCGGGGAAATTCTTCGGCCAGGTGGTGACCATGCGCCACTGCAGGCGGCCCTGCGACAGGGCGGGAGTCGGGAAAGCGGCAGAAGTGGCAGCGCCGGCAACACCAGCCAGGGCGGCGCCCTTCAGAAAAAGACGACGTTTCATTGTTTGGATATCCTCCCAAGTGAAGTCAACGCTACACGTTGACGTTGGCCGGATTTTGGCAACTTTGCCGAACAGAGGCAAGCCTCATTCAATCCAAGTCCCGGTTTTTACAGCTTTTTTCAAGGTTTCACGGGAACTTGAAACTGGCTGATTTTTAACCCTGCCTGAAAATCACACTTTGAATCCGATGCGGAACCCGCCCCAATGGCGCCCCTGTATGCGTATCGGCGCCGATGCATCTTTCATCAGCACGAAATTGCCGCCGCCCATGTCGCGGCGATAGCATTGCAGCAGATAGGTTTTGGTGCTCTGGCCGCAGGCCAGCCCCACCGGATCGTTGAAGATGCGGCGGTTGCGGCAATTGGCAGCGTTCCAAACCGGATCATTGCCCTGAGGCTGGCTGTATTTCAGGTTATGGGTGGGCAAATAGCCATTGCGGTCCACCGCCGCGCAGAAGGCGATGGCGGCGTTCGAGGCAAGCACCGGTTCCTGTATGCCCGGCAGGTTGGCATCGGTGAAGGCCACGAAACGGGTGAGGAATTGCTGCGGGTTACTGCCGGGCACCGGGCGGTAGCTGTCATCGAAGAAATCGTCCAGCCGCATCTCGCCGCGCGCGATGGCCGCCTCGAACAAAGCCTCGATCCGCCCTGCCGCCTCCAGGGCAGCCTGCACGAAGGGGCGGTCGTCCGGGGTGGTGATAAAAGCGGTTTGCGCTGCCAGGCTGGCTACCTGGGCGTCGATATCCTGGATCGACTGCTTGTTACGCTGCACCACGGCAAGATAGCCGCGTGTGGCCTGATCCATTTCTACGATGGTGCGGCTCACGCCCTGGGCGCGGGCTAGCTGGTCGCCCGAGGCGCGTTCGATATCTTCCAACTGCTGGCCCATGCTGTCGATGGCGCCGGCAATCTGTTGCAGCACCGTACCGGTTTCCGAAACCAGGCCGACGCCAGACCGCACGGTGTCGCCCGATTGCTTGATGATCGCGCCGATATCGCGCGATGCGCTGGCCGAGCGCTGGGCCAACGCACGCACCTCCTGCGCCACCACGGCAAAGCCCTTGCCGGCCTCGCCGGCCCGCGCCGCTTCCACGCTGGCATTCAGCGCCAGCAGATTGGTCTGGAAGGCGATTTCGTTGATCAGCGTGGTGATCTCGGAAATCCGTTGCGACATCTCGGCCATTTCATTCATCGCCGCTATCGATCGGCTGACCACCTTCACGCCGGCTTCGGCGGTGGCGCGGGTTTCGCTGGCTTGCCGGCTGGCGCGCTTGGCGGCATCGGCATTGGCCATGGCGGCCTCATTCAGGCTTTGCGCATCGGCCGCCGTATGGCTCAAGGAATCCGATTGCGCCTCGGCGCTTTGGGCCAGGCTGCCGGCCTCGCGTGTGAGGCTGACCGTGGCGGCGGAAATCTGGTTGGCCGCCTGCAGGATGGTGCCGATCACCTCGCCCAGCCGGTGCATGGCCTGATCGAAGCCATCGCGCATGGCTCCGAAGGCGCCGCCCTGGCTGTATTCCATCGGTTGCGAGAGATCCCCTTCCGCCATGCGGTCGAAGGCCTGGCGCAATTCGCCCACCACCTGGTCCAGCGTATCGGCCATGGCATTGAAATGCGCCGCCAGTTCGGCTTGCGAGGCAGCGCGACGATCCAGCACCCCATCGGCTATGGCTTCGCATAAGCCGGAAAGCTCGCTGCTGTCCTGCGCACTTTGTTGCCGCACCTGGTCTGCGGCCTGGCGCGCCGCAGCCAGTTCGGCCAACAAACCCTGTCGTTCCGTCTCGGCCCGGCTGCGCTCCATTTGCATCTGCACGTCTGCCTCCGTGCGCAAGCCGGCTTCGGCCCGCAGGTTGCCGAGCAGGCATGGCAGAGCCAGCGCAGCCGCCAGCGCAAAGCCGATGCCTGCCATGGTGGTTCCACCCTGCCAAAGCAGCAGCGCCGCAGCCGTAACGATCAGTGTTGCTGGATAAACGCAGCGCAGCCCGGCCGGTAGAGTTGCAAACATCCCCGATCCCCCCTTCCCCACACGGCATATTGCTGCCGTTTCTAGGAATTATAAGCAGCCACCCAGCTTTCAGCCAAGGTTGCATCGGCCTGTCGGATTCTACATTGGTCTAATCCAGGCAAGCGAATAGCTGTCATGCCGATGCAACCGATCTGTCATCGGAGTGTCGTGCGCTTTGGCTAGGGTCCGTCGCCTAAAGCCTACCGGTTCCGCCCCAGCTTTTAAGGTTAGCAGCCATGTCGCATGATCCGTCTCGCCAGCTTCCTCCAGGTGTTTCCCGCGCCCAGGCCTACGAGGCCTCGCAGGATGCCGGCATCAATCCCAGCAGCAACGACACCATCGCCAGCGTTATCGCGCGCCGCTATGGCCGCCGCGATGTGTTGAAAGGCCTGTTGGCCGGCACCGCTCTCGCTGCCGCCGGCACGGGGCTTGCCGCTGCCGGCAATAGCCTGCCTGCCGCCGCCGAAACCCCCAGCCGCTTTCACTTCAAGGAAATCAGCCATGGCGTGGATCGCACCCATCATGTGGCGGAAGGCTATGATGTGGATGTGGTGATCCGCTGGGGCGACCCGGTGTCCGCGGATGCTCCGGCATTCGATCCCTATAACCAGAGCGCCGAAGCGCAGCGCAAACAATTCGGCTACAACAACGATTACACCGCATTCATGCCGCTGCCGCTGGGTTCCAATAACGGCAATCACGGCCTGCTTTTCGTGAATCACGAATATACCAACGAGGAACTGATGTTCCCCGGCCTCGGCCGCCAGGATACCAAGGAAGCGGCATTCGCCGGCATGACCGCCGATCTGGTGGCCATCGAAATGGCCGCCCATGGCCTCAGCGTGGTGGAGATTCAGAAAAACCCCGCCGGCAAATGGCAGGTGCTGCGCGGCAAGTATAACCGCCGCATCGACGGCATCGGCTCGCTTTGCGACGTGACCGGCCCGGTGGCCGGCCATCCGCGCCTGCGCACCAAGGCCGATCCCGGCGGCCGCAGCGTGATCGGCACGCTGAATAATTGCGCCGGCGGCGTCACGCCCTGGGGCACGGTGCTTTCCGGCGAGGAGAATTTCCACGGCTATTTCTGGGGCAAGCTGGATACCGAGAGTGCCGAAGCGCGCAATCACAAGCGCTATGGCGTGCCAGACAATTGGTATGCCTGGGGCAAGTATGTCGATCGCTTCGACATCGCCAAGGAACCCAACGAGCCGAACCGCTTCGGCTGGGTGGTGGAACTCGATCCCTACGATCCCACCGCCACGCCGAAGAAGCGCACGGCGCTCGGCCGCTTCAAGCATGAAGGCGCCACGGTTACGCTGGCGGCCGATAACCGCGTGGTGGTTTATACCGGCGATGACGAGCGGTTTGAGTATGTCTATCGCTTCGTCAGCGCAGGCCGGTTCGATCCCGCCAACCGCGCCGCCAACATGAATCTGCTGGATAGCGGCACGCTGTATGTGGCGCGCTACAATGCCGATGGCAGCGGCGAATGGCTGCCGCTGCTGCATGGACAGGGGCCGCTTACCGTCGCCAACGGCTTCGAGAGCCAGGCCGATGTGCTGATCGAGGCGCGCCGCGCCGCCGATCTGCTGGGCGCCACCAAGATGGATCGGCCCGAGGAGATCGAGGTGAATCCCAAGACCGGCAAGGTCTATGCGATCATGACCAACAACAGCCGCCGCAAGGCCGACCAACTGGATGCCGCCAATACCCGCGCCGCCAATGAATGGGGCCAGATCGTGGAGATGGTGCCGACCGGTAACGACCATGCCGCCAGCCGCTTCGCCTGGAGCCTGCTGTTGCAAGCCGGGGATCCGAACGATCCCAAAGTGGCCGGCAAGTACCATGCCGGCACCAGTGCCAATGGCTGGTTCGCCTGCCCCGACAATGCGGTTTTCGACAGCCAAGGGCGTTTCTGGGTCGGCACCGATCAGGGCGAGGCCTGGGCCAAGGCCAGCGGCACCGCCGACGGTATCTGGGCGGTGGAAACCGAGGGCCCACAGCGCGGTCTGTCCAAGATGTTCTACCGCAACCCGGTGGGCGCCGAGATTTGCGGCCCCACCTTCGCGCCTGACGATCGCACCCTGTTCGTCGCCGTGCAGCATCCGGCCGCCGATGGCGGCGAGAAATTCACCCAATCGGGCAAGGGCTCAACCTTTGAAGACCCTGCCACCCGCTGGCCCGATTTCAACGAGAAGATGCCTCCCAGGCCCTCGGTGATTGCCATCACCAAGCGCGGCGGCGGCGTTTTAGGCAGCTAAACGGCCATTATTTGTAGATAACAAGGCCCCTGATGCCGGCTTCCCGCCGCATCAGGGGCCTTACTTTTGAGCGAAATCGGGATATATATAGGAAATTGATAGACATCAGACCGTAAGCAATCCCAGCGCATGCGTGCTCGCAAGGAAAAACCCGTTTTCATCAAGGCCTCTCAGGCCTTGCGGCAAAAGGCGGTCAACTTTAAGACCGGCCTCGACCTCAACATCAATGATGAGGTGCGGTCGCGTATCGAAACCGCCATTGCCCAAAGTACCGACACCTTCTCGAAGGATGTGCTGGGCAAGCTGCGCGCCATGCGCGCCCTGGTGCGGGAAGCCGAGGAAGACGAATTCCAACGCATCTTCATCATGTCCAACATCGCCGATCTGGCTTTCGACGTGAAAGGCATGGGCGGCACGTTCGGCTTTCCGCTGCTCAGCGCGTTGGCCAAATCGCTGCAGCATTTCATCAATAAGATCGGCCTGCCCAACACCCAGCAATTCCAGGTGATTTCGATCCATATCGATGCGCTGTATCTGGTGTTGGCCCAGGGCGTGACCGGCGCCGGCGGCGAGACCGAGAAGGAAATGCTGGCAACCCTGCGCAAAGCCGTGGAAAAAACCCAGATCGAGGAAGCCTGAAGCGGCGGTTACGACGCCACGCCGCCGGGCCAATTCCGCACGAAAGCCACCACCGCATCGGCCGGCAGCGGCCGCGAATAATGGAAGCCCTGCGCTACTTCGCAATTATTGCGGCGCAGGAAATCCGCCTGCTCGGCGGTTTCGATCCCTTCCGCCACCACATCCAGATTCAGCCGGTGGGCAATGGCGATGATGGTCTCTGCGATCATCACATCGTTGCGGTCTTCCGGCAGGCCCTTGATGAAGGCGCGGTCTATCTTGAGGCGCTGGATCGGCAGCTTTTTCAGCGACGACAAGCAGGAATAGCCCACTCCGAAATCATCTATTGATACGCTCACTCCCATACGCTGCAAGGCGATAAGGGTTGCGATGCTGTCGGGGTCGTCCTGCGATACGCTTTCGGTGATCTCGATTTCCAGAATGCCTGGCGCGATGCCATGGGTTTTGATCGCGGCATCGATGGCCCGCAGCAGGCGGCCATCCCGCATCTGCACGGCCGAAGCATTCACCGCCACGCGGAAACGCGGCAAGCCCATGGCCTGCCATTCGGCAATCTGCCGGCAGGCTTCCATCAACACCCATTCGCCGATATCCACGATCAATTCGCTACGCTCGGCAATCGGGATCACATCACCTGCCGCCAGCAAACCCTTTTCCGGATGCTGCCAGCGGATCAAGGCTTCCACGCCTTCGATGGCAGTGTCGCTCAACCGGATTTGCGGTTGGAAATGCAGGCGTAGTTGATTGCTGCGCAGCGCCTCGCGTAATTCCTGTTCGCGCAGCATCACGTTGCGCACCTGTTCGGTCATCTGCGCGCTATAGAATGTGAAGCCGTTCCGGCCGGCATTCTTGGCGGCATACATCGCCGTATCGGCGGCCTGGATCAGCGTGTCCTGGTCCTGGCCGTCGCTGGGGTAAATGCCGATACCGATGCTGGCACCAATACTGATATTGCGCCCTTCTATCAGCATCGGCTTGGCCAGCGCACCGATCAGTTTGCGCGCCACGGCAGCGGCATTCTCCACTTCGTCGATCCGCTCCAGGATCACCATGAATTCGTCGCCGGCAAAGCGCGCGACGGTATCCATGTTGCGTATCTGCTTGCGCATGCGCTCAGCGGCCAGTTTCAGCACCTCGTCGCCGGCACGGTGGCCCAATGTGTCGTTGATGCGCTTGAAATCATCCAGGTCGATGAACAGCAGGGCCAGTTTATGGCGCTCGCGCCGGCAACGGGTGATGGCATGTTCCAGGCGGTCGGTGGCAAGGGCGCGGTTCGGCAGGCCGGTCAGGCGGTCGAAATGCGCCAGGTATTGCAGATCCTTCTCGGCTTTGCGGATCGCGGTGAGATCGGAACAGGCCACCACGTAATGCGCCGCCTGCCCTGCTTCGCTTTTCAACGCGATGATGTTGGCGAACAGGTAGATCACCCCGCCATCCTTGCCACGCGTATGCAGATCGCCGCGCCATTGCCCGGTTTCCAGCAATGAGTCGACGATGCGCACCTGGGTATCCTCATCCACGGCCAGGCTATCCAGCACGGCCGGGCGCTTGCCGAGCAAATCCTCCTCGCTGTAGCCGGTCATTTCCTGATAGCCTGGATTGGCCGTCACCACGCGAAAATCCTTGTCCAGGATCAACAATCCTTCGCGGGTGGCTTCGAAGATCGTTGCGGCCTGGCGGCGCCGTTCTTCCTCGGCCTTGGTGGCGGTTACATCGCGGATCACGCCAACGATCTTGTCGCCCATGCCATCGCTGCGCCGCCGCCGGCCCTGGGCGCGCAGCCATTGCACCTTGCCATCCTGGGTACGGCGCCGGAAATCCAGTCCTGCAACCTTGTCGGCAGCCGTATCGCCAAGGAAATTGGTATGCAGCATGCGGCGATCCTCGCGCGGCACCATGTGCATCACAGCCTGGATATCCAGGTCGCCATCGTCATTCTCGGCCAATGCCGACAATTCGATGCGATCCGCCCCGGAAATCCGCAAGCGGCGTTCCTGCAGGCTGAACTCCCAAGGCGACATGCCGGCGGCATCCAGCGCAAGGTTCAGATGTTCGCGGCTTTCACGCAGCGAAATCTCTACATCCTTGCGCTCCATCGCCATCTGGATGGTGGCATGCAGCTCGCGCTCGGAAAACGGCTTCAACAGGTAGCCGAACGGCTTGGTCTGGCGCGCGCGGCTGAGCGTTTCCTCTTCCGAATAGGCGGTCAGATAGATCACCGGAATCATGCTGTCGGGTGCAAAGCGCGATACCGTTTCGATGCCGTCCATATCGCCATCGATGCTGATATCCATCAGGATCACATCGGGCTGCTGCTCCGCCATGCGTTCCAGCACCTGCTTACCCGAGGATGCCATGAAAGCGATGGTGTAGCCCATGCGCTTCAATTGCTGGCTCAGGTGATAGGCTACAACCCGCTCATCTTCCACAACGGCAACACGTGCGGCGCGCATGGCTTTCCTCCTATCGTCAGATCGAGAAACGCAATTCGAAGCGCGTCGGATTGGCGCGATTCACGGCCAATGCCCCGCCGATCTGATCGGTCAACAGATAAACCAATGTGAGACCCAGCGTGTCGCCGCTGGTTACATCCTTGTCCTCGGGAATGCCGATGCCGTCGTCGCTCACCGAGATCACGACATTTTTGCCCTCGGCATCCGTCTTCTCGGCAAGGCCGGCCTGTACGGTAATGCGGCCGCCGCGGCCTTCGGGGAAGGCATGCTTGAATGAATTGGCGATCAGCTCGTTCACAATCAAACCGCAGGGAATCGCCACATCGATCGGCAGGCTTAAGCGTTCGGCATCAACCAACAGATCCACCCGCCGGTCGCTCAGCACAAAACTGGCCTTCAGGGTGTGGATCACCTGCTGGATGAATTGCTGGAAATCGATCAGAGAAAAATCCTTCGACTGGTAAAGCAGGTTATGCACAAGCGCCATCGAGTTGATGCGGTTTTTGCAATCGGTCAGCATGGCGCGCACGCCCTCATCCTCGATCTTGGAGGCCTGCAGATCGATAAGGCTGCGGATGAATTGCAGATTGTTTTTCACGCGATGGTGAATCTCGCCGAGCATCAACTCCTTTTCCTTCAGGCTGGCGGCGATGCGTTCTTCTTTCTGCTTGCGGTCGGAAATATCCACGATGGCAGACAGCACCATCATGCCCTCTTCGGTCTCGATGGGATTGAGGCCGATCTCGACCGGGAATTCGCTGCCGTCCTTCCGGCGACCATACAAATCGCGCCCTGCTCCCATCGGTCGCGGCGTGGTGTCGTTGAAATAGGCATTGCGGTAGGCAGGGTGGTGTTCGCGCAGGCGCTGCGGCACCAGCATTTCGATGGGCTGGCCGATCATCTCCTCGCGCGGATAGCCGAACACGTTTTCCGCCTGGGTGTTCACCATTTCGATCAGGCCGCGATTATTCACCATCACCATGGCATTGGGCGCTGCCTCAACCACAAGACGCAGGCGCTTTTCCTTCTGCTTGCGGTCGGAAATATCCACGATGGCAGACAGCACCATCACGCCTTCATCGGTCTCGATCGGATTGAGGCCGATCTCGACCGGGAATTCGCTGCCGTCCTTGCGGCGGCCATACAAATCGCGCCCCACCCCCATGAAACGCGGTGTGCTGTTGCTGAAATAGGCATTGCGGTAATCGGGATGGTGGGCATGGAAACGCTGCGGCACCAATATCTCGATGGGCTGGCCGATCATCTCTTCGCGCGGATAACCGAACACGTTTTCCGCCTGGGTGTTCACCATCTCGATCAGGCCGCGATTATTCACCATCACCATGGCATTGGGCGCGGCCTCAACCACAAGGCGGAAACGCTCTTCCTGTTTTTTCCAGAGCGTCAGGTCGATGATGGAAGACAGCACATAGCGCACGCCATCGGCCTCGATGGGCGTCAAACCGATCTCGACAGGAAAGGTGCTGCCATCCTTGCGGCGACCATGAAGATCGCGGCCCAGGCCCATCGGGCGCGGCTGCGGCGTAGCGAAGAAACCCTTGCGGTGGTGTGGATGATTGGGCCGGAATTCCTCCGGCACCAGAATTTCCACGGGGCGGCCAAGCAATTCCTGGCGCGTATAGCCGAAGGCCCGTTCCGCCTGGCTGTTGATCAGCACGATGACGCCATCGGCGCCGATCATCACCATCGGATTGGGCGCGGCCTCGATCATCATGCGCAACGAATCGGCAAGCGATGGTGTATCGAAAGCCATGCCGGATGATTCCGAAACGGTCATTCTGACCTCCCAGGGCCTGGACGCCCGTCTATCGGCAGGCTATCCGAAGAAACACCAATAGATAGAATTTAAGCTATCAGCATCGGGCAAAGGTGATAAACACGTATCAGGCTACCACTCAAACGCTGTAAATGTAAAATCACTTTCTATTCAAAACTCTACCTTATTCAATTTAATCGTTGAAAAACAAATGCCTACAGGCGCCATCAAGGCGCATTTACAACCTGAAAGATAATTCTTGGAAAACTTAAATCCGGCCACGCAGCGCCGCCCATAGCAGCGCGAAATAGCGTCCGACATCCGCTCCGGCGGCTTCGCCATCCGATGATGGCAAAAGCCTTGGATCATAGCCAGCGGCCTGCAATCGGCGCAGATGCCGCGCGGCCAGGGTAAGCGGCAGCAGCACGGGTAATTGCGCCCGCGCGACCGGCCGCCGCCGAACCATGGTAAGCAGCCGCTGGGCCTCGAGCCCCACTTGGCGGAAGGCGGCGAAAGCCTGCGGGCCCAGTTCCTGCCGATACACCGCCTCAGGGTCCAGCCCCTGCTCGCGCAGCAATGTGGCCGGTATCAGCACCCGCTCCTGCGCGGCATGAAACGGCACCGCGCGCAGCAGACCGATCAGCGCGTAGGCCTGGCCGGCATAGCGGCTGGTTTCCTGGTCCAGCGGTGCGCCAATCGCTGCGGCGGCCAACCGCAGCAAGGGCGCCGAGCTGGCTTCGGCATAGCGCAGCAAGGCGGCCATATCGGCCATCGGTTCGGGGTCCAGATCGCGCTCACGGGCATCGATCAGGCTGTTGAAATCGGCTTCCGACCATTGCGCGGCGCCCGCAGCCTGCAATGCCTCGGCCACGGGATGGCGCCTGGCCTTTCCGGCACGGATACCCTCCAGGGTTTCCCGCCACCATTGCAGGCGGATCGCGCCCAGCATGGGTTCGCTTACCTGCTCTGCAGTCCGCGCGATTTCCAGATTGAAAGCATACAGCGCCAGCAGCGCCGGCCGCCGGGCATCGGGGGCAAACAGCGCTGTAAGCCAGCGATCGGGATCGTGGCGCCGGCAATTTTCCGCGCATTCATCCGGCACGGAGTGAGACATGCTTAACGTCCTCAAATCGAAGATATCTTGTCGCTACAATAATTTATGCTAGCCTGCCAGCGCTTGATTCGTCTGCAGAATATATAACCAGCAAAAACCGCGACAACGCGACAAGGAGCCTGACATGGCTAAACTGCTTGAAAACCTCTACAAGGCGCTCGGCCTTGGAGTAGCCCTGGTGGTGGTGGCATTCCTGGTGCTGCATGGCACCGCCGACCGCGCCTTCCTCACCTTCATCATCCGCTGGCTGCATGTGCTGTCCGGCGTGCTGTGGATCGGCCTGCTCTGGTATTTCAACTTCGTGCAGATCCCGACCATGCCGAAAATCCCCAACGAACTGAAGCCCGCCGTGGGCAAGTTCATCGCGCCGGAAGCGCTGTTCTGGTTCCGCTGGGCCGCGCTGGCCACGGTTGTCACCGGCCTGGTGCTGTCTGTGCTCAACGGCTATGGCCATGATGCCTTCATGCTGAAGGCTGGCAGCCGCACCATCGGCGTTGGCATGTGGCTGGGCCTGTTCATGGCCTTCAATGTCTGGTTCATCATCTGGCCGAACCAGAAGATCGCGCTGGGCATCGTGCCGGCAGAAGATGCTGCCAAGCCGAAATCCGCTCGCATCGCCATGCTGGCCTCGCGCACCAACTTCGTGCTGTCGCTGCCGATGCTGTATTGCATGGTGGCGCAGCAGAATATCGGCTAAGCCGCATCCAACAAAAAAAGCCGCCGGGCGCAAACCCGGCGGCTTTTTCATGCCGTGTAGAAACTCAGACCGGCAACAAGGCAGCCGCCACGCGGCGGCTTTCCAGCATCAGCAGATTATATGTGCGGCAGGCCGCGCCGGTATCCATCGGTTCCAAGGCGATGCCATGGGCTTTCAAGTCCGCGCGCAGCCCCTTAGGCAAGGCGGCCACGCTGGTGCCGCAGCCCACCAGCAGCAACTCCACGGCAGGCTGCTGATCCAGCAGAGGCTCTAGATTGGCAATCGCGGCATCAGCCAGGGCGTTCACTGCCCAAGGCTGGCTCAGCCAGGGCATTACCAGCATGGGCTGGCGCCAATGCACGCCGGAAATCCGAAAGCCCCCATCGCCATAGGCAGCGATGGTCTGGCGGTCAGGCGCGGCGCGGGGCAACAGATCCATGGCCGGCCTCCTTTCGAAGGGTTCAGGTGCGGCCGCCTCAGGTGGCGGGGCGTTTCTTCTTGTCGTCGGCTTCCTGCTCTTCCGCCGTGCCACGGCGCAGGCGGTTCTCGCCCAGGAACAGCAGGATCGGCGCGGCGATGAAGATCGACGACGACGTGGCCAGCACGATGCCGAACAGCAGCACGATGGCAAAGCCCTCCACCGCCTCGCCGCCGAACAAGGCCAGCGGCAGCGTGGACAGGAACACCGTGATCGAGGTGTTGATGGTGCGGTTCAAAGTTTCGTTGATGCTGCGATCGATCAACTGGCGCAACGGCATGGTTTTGTACTTGCGCAGATTCTCGCGCACGCGATCATAAACCACCACCTTGTCGTTCACCGAGAATCCCATGATGGTGAGAATCGCGGCGATGGCCACCAGATTGAACTGGATATCGGTGATGACGTAAAAGCCCACGGTTTTGGTCACGTCGAGCAAAAGCGTGGCTACGGCACCGACACCGAACTGCCATTCGAAGCGGAACCAGATATAGGCCAGCATGGCCAGCACCGCCAAGCCCATGGCCAGCATGCCATCGCGGAACAATTCGTCGGACACCGACGCGCCCACCGCCTCCACGCGGCGCAACTCAGCGCCTGGATAAGCCTGGTTCAACGCGGCGCGCACCTTATCGGCAGCGCGCTGGGCAGCGGCATCGTCGCCTTCCTGACGGCCGATACGGATCAGCACATCCTGCTTGGAGCCGAATTCCTGCAACGCCACCTGGCCCAGGTCCAGGCTATGCATCATGTCGCGCAAGGCCGGGAAATCGGCATCCTGCGGCAGACGCGCCTCGATCACCAGGCCGCCACGGAAGTCGATGCCGTAATTCATTCCGGGATGGAAGAACAGGATGATCGAAACCACGCTGAGGAAAGCCGACACGGCCAGGCCGATGATGCGGCCCTTCATGAACTGGAAGTTCGTGTTATCGGGAACGAGGCGGAGTTTATACATGGCCTATTCTCCGCTCAAACCGGCAATGCCGTGACTTTGCGGCTGCGCAGCCACGAAACCATCATCAGACGCACCACCACGGTGGCGGTGAACATGGATGTAATGATGCCCAGCGAGATGGTGACGGCGAAGCCCTTCACCGAGCCGGAGCCCAGCGCATAGAGGATCAGCATCTTCAGCAAGGTGGTGACGTTGGCGTCTACGATGGTGCTGAAAGCGCGCTTGAAGCCCGTCTCCATCGCGGCCATCGGCGATTTGCCCAGCTTGGTCTCTTCGCGGATACGCTCGTTGATCAGCACGTTGGCATCCACCGACATACCCAATGTGAGCAGCAGGCCGGCAATGCCCGGCAGGGTAAGCGTAGCCTGCAGCAGCGACATCGCAGCCAGGGTCAGCAGCAGGTTGGCGATCAGCGCGATATTGGCGAACAGGCCGAACAGGCCGTAGGCCAGAACCATATAGAGCAGCACCAATATGGCAGCGATCAGGATGGACAGCAGGCCGGCGCGGATAGAGTCGGCGCCCAGATCGGGACCGACCGTGCGCTCTTCCACCACCTTCAACGGCGCCGGCAGCGCACCGGCGCGCAACAGCACGGCCAGTTCATTGGCCGAGGCGAAGGTGAAGTTGCCGCTGATCTGGCCCGAGCCGCCAAGGATTGGTTCATTGATGCGCGGCGCGGTGAGCACCTTGTTATCCAGCACCACGGCGAAAGGCAGGCCCACATTGGCCTGGGTGATTTCGGCGAACCGCTTGGCACCCGCCGTGTTGAAACGGAAATTCACCACCGGCTGGCCGCTGCGGGCATCGGTGCCGGCCTGGGCATCCGACAGCATGTCGCCCGACACTTCAACCTTGCGCTTCACCACGAAGCGCATCGGCCGGCCGGTCGAGGGATCAACATCCTTGTCTGAATCCAGGATCATCGAGCCGATCGGCGCGGTCACGCTGTTGGGATCGGCGGTGTTATCCAGCAGATGGAAGGTCAGCTTGGCGGTGGTGCCCAGCAGGCGCTTGATGCGTTCGGGCTCATCCACGCCGGGCAGCTGCACCAGGATGCGGTCGCGGCCCTGAATCTGGATGGTGGGTTCATTCACGCCGGTCTGGTCGATACGGCGGCGCACGATTTCCATCGATTGCGCCACGGCGGAACGCGTGCGTTCCAGCACGGCCTGTTCCGACAGCACCAGGCGCACCACGCCCTCGCCCTGTTCGATGATCACATCCGGCTGGCCGCCGCCGATGCCAAGCATCGAGGATTGCATCGGCTGGGCCAGCTTCTGCAAGGCTTCGCGCACACGCGGGCCATCGGCCGGTTCGCGCAGCCGCACGGATACCGCATTGCTGCCGGTGATCGAGATGCCGGTATAGCGCAGATTGGCGCTGCGCAATTCGGCGCGCGCGCCATCCACCAGACTTTCCAGCCGCTCGCGCACCACCGAGGCGGTATCCACCTCCAACAGCAGATGCGCACCGCCGCGCAGATCCAGGCCGAGATTGACCTGATGGGTCGGCAGCCAGGACGGCAGACGGTTCAGCTGTTCGCGGGTGAACAGGTTAGGCAGGCTGAACATAACGCCTGCAAGGCAGATCAGGATGATCGACCAGACCTTCCATCGCGCGAAATAAAGCATGCCGTCAGGTTTCCCGTGATTGGTGCCGCAGCCGAATACCCGCCGAAAGCCCAGCCAGTTCGTTCTGGCCGGGCTGCCGGGCCGGGCTTACTTGGCTTCCGGCTTATCGTCTTCGTCGCCGCCCTTGGCGCGCACTTCGGCAATGGTGCTCTTTACCACCTTGATGCGAACGCCCTCGGCGATCTCGATCATCGCGGTGCCGTCTTCATTCACCTTGGCCACCTTGCCGATGATGCCGCCTGAGGTGGTGACGGTATCGCCGCGGCGCACCGCTTCGATCAGCGCCTTATGCTCTTTCATCTTCTTCTGCTGGGGGCGGATCAGCAGGAAATAAAACACCACGAAGATGAGCACCAAGGGCAGCATCGAGGTGAGAATATCGGTGGTGCCACCGCCGGCCGCTTGGGCATAGGCATCAGAAATCAGCATGGTCTTCTCCGCATGGAAACTTGAGGGCGAAAACGAGAGGCGGACTATAGCGGCGCCGGCCCCGATTGCAAGGATTTGGCGCTTATCCGCGCCATGGCAAAAAAACCTTGGCGATCAATCTTCTGTGCGGTTTGGCGCGGGCTTCAGCCGGTGCTTCATGCAGGGCTTTTGGCTGGGGGTTTTCGGGGCTAATCTGGCCGCCATGTCATACCTGCCGTTCCACCGCCCAATCCTGGCCGTGCCGATGCTGCTTCTGGCCGCCTGCGCCAGCCAGCCCGAAGATGGCACTGCCACGATCCGCTATGCCTGTGCCAGCGGCGGCGGGTTTTCGCTGGCCCTCAACCGGGATGCCAGCCTGGCCCAGCTGGATACCGGCAGCCGGCGCTACAGCCTGGCCAGCCGCCCGGCCGAAAGCGGCCAAATCTACAGCGACGGCATTGTAGTTTTACGCATCGAGAATGGGATTGCCAGCGCGGTGGGGGTGGCCGGCGGGCCCTATCGGGATTGCCGGCCGATCAGCTAGGGCTGGCAGTTAAAAGCCTCGATCAGCGGAACCGCATCACGTATTTGATCCGCTCCAGGATGGCATCGGCCGAGATCGGTTTCACCAGATAGCCGTTCACCCCAAGGCTTTTCAGCCGCAGTACAGCCGTGGCATCCGCCGACCCGGTAACCATGATGATCGGCACATCGCGGTAGAAGCGTCTGGATTTACGTACCTTTTCCACGAAAGCGAAGCCATCCATGTTCGGCATCACCAGGTCGCAGATCACCAAGTCGATCGGTACCCGGGTGGCATCCAGGATATCCAGCGCCTCCGCCCCATCCATCGCCTGGCGGATATTGGAAAAGCCAAGCTCTTCCAGGGTGTCGACATTCACCCGCCGGGCGACGGGTTCGTCTTCCACCATCAGGATGCGGCAGGTCGTCAGTTCGGTTGGCAAGGCGGGCGGCATAGGCTTCGCATACTACGACCGCCCCGGGAATGGCAATACCCCTCTATCTCACGGAACGCGCAGCCCGCCCAACTTTAGCTATTTCAGGGCTTAACTCGGCAGACCGGCTCGGCCTCGGGAAAATCCGGCAGAGCAGCACTGAGGCTGAGCAGAAAAGCCACCAGCGCGTCGATCTGCGTGTCCGACAGGTTCAGCGGCCGCAGCAGCTTTTCACCATCGGCATGCAGGCGCTCCTCGTTCAGTTCGGAATAATGCCGCACGGCATCGCGCAACGTGGCCAGGCTGCCGTTATGCATGTACGGCGCTGTATGAGCCAGATTGCGCAGGCTGGGCACACGGAACTCGCCCCAATTGCGATGCAGCAGGTCCACATGGCGGGTTTCCGTGCCGGTGCTGCGTGCCGGATCGTCGCTGAATGGGCCGAGCAATGTGTAGTGGCTGTCGCGCAGGCGGCGGATACCAAGATGCCGCCCGGGATCCACCAAGCCTGGCCGCACCGCATAGGGTATGCCGATATCATGGAATTCGCGGTTGGTGAAACCGGGTCCGAAATGACAGACCGCGCATTGCCCCTCGCCGACGAACAGTTTCAGCCCGCGTTGCGCTTCGGCGGAAAATTCAGCCGGTACCGGCTGGTTGGCGGCCATTGCCGTGCGAAAACCATCGAATGGCGTTGGCGCCGAGATCAGGGTTTCCTGAAATGCCGCCAGTGCCTTGGCGGCATTCACCGCAACCCGTTCGTCATCCGCTTCCGGCGCGGTACCGAAAGCCTGGCGATAGCCGCAGGCCAGCGTGGCATCCTTGCGCAACAGACCAGCTATGGCAGCCAGGCTGGAATTCATCTCGACCGGATCGAGCAACGGCCGCAGGCTTTGCGCCCAGAGCGTATCCTGCGCGCCATCCCAGCCAAACCAGCGGTTCCAGCGTATATCCAGCAGACTGGGCGTGTTGCGCAGCAGTCCGCCGGTGCCCGGCTTGCCATCGCTCCAGGCCTTGGCCGGCAGGTGGCAATCGGCGCAGCTTTGTTTGCCATCGCCGCCCAGCCGTTGCTCGAAGAACAACGCCCGTCCGAAAGCGATGGCCTCTGCCCTGCCCGATACGCGATTGCTGGGATCGGGCTGCATGGGCGGCGGCCAGGGCCCGAAACTCTCGATCAGCGCGCGTTCATCGGCGCTGAAATCGATTGCCCAGGCTGGCTGGACCAGCAGGCATAGCAGCAGCAACAGCAGGCGCTTCATCGCACCGTATAGGCCGAGGTCAGCCTTGCGCGGCCCGCGCCGCCTTCGATGTCGAACACGAATTCCCAGGCGCCGGGCATGTGCAGCATCAGGCCTTCGGCGCGATAGCGGCCGCCCCCCAGATCGCGAATGCTGGGGCGGTAATTCATGCCATGGCGATGGGCCGGCATATGGGCATCCACGGCAAGGCCGCGCGGCGGCGGACAAACCGCAATCTCCAGCGCGAATGGCTTACCCAGCGGCATCGGCGCTGGGTCGCTGCGAAAACTGAGGCTCTGGCCATTGCCGGTCAGCGTGGTGGCGGCCTCGAAACCCGGCAGGCAGGCCCAGGCCGGCACGGCAAACATCAGCAGCAGAAGCAAGGCTGCCGGCAGAACCGGCCATCGCATCAATCGGCCTCCAGCATCTTGGCAAACAGCCGCTCGCCATTCTGCCAGCCGATCTTGTCGGCCACATCGCTGGGCAGATCGGCCAGCCAGGCACGGGAATATTTCGCGTGCTCGATCACGTAATACCAGCGCTCGGGCGCGAAGGTATCCGTGCCCACCAGGAAGCGATCGGCATGACGCATGAACACATCGCGCCAAGCCGGTGCCACCTTGCCCTTGCCAGCAGCATCAACGCTGGCCTGATCGTTGCGGAAGGCCAGGTCGGCCCAAAGGGCTGGATGCTTGTCGAGCATTGCGCTCACCTTGTCGGGCTGGTCGAACCCCGAATGCGCCCACAGGATGCGCGCTTGCTGATCCTGCACGAGAACCCGCTGCACGGCCTCGGCATCGCCATGCAGATGCAGATACAGTTTGTATTGCTTGGCCAGTTGCACCATGCGGCGGACCACCGGCAGATCGGCATCGGCGCCATAGATATGGAATTCGCCGATCCCGACATAACGATACCGCGCCAGGCGCTGTTGCAGATAATCGATCACGCTGTCGTCGCGCATCCAGGTGCTGATATCGCTGCGCTTGCGATAGGGCCGCAGCACCGGCAGCACCAGATCGGGCGCCAGGGCATGCAGCTTCTGGGTGCCTTCGTCATCCGAGCTGGATACCATCGCCTTGCGCAAGCCGGCCTGGCGCAGAATCTTCACCGCCTCGGCCGGCGGCACCACATTCCAGGCATCATGGCTGTAATGCAGATGGGCATCGAAAATCGGCATGTCGGCGGCGCGGGCCGGCCCCGCTAAGACCAGGCTAGTCAAGCCCAGGCCAGTCAAGGTCAGGCCAGTCAAGGCCAAGCCAATGAATCCGAGGCGCATGCATTATCTCCCGCCGACAGAATGCGGCGAGACTATACCGCCCAGCCCCGGCGGCCCAATAAAATGCTTGAGATATAAGGGAGAAAATAATGGTCGGAGCGACTGGATTCGAACCAGCGACCCCTACACCCCCAGCGTAGTGCTCTACCAGACTGAGCTACGCTCCGACCGTGTTTAGCTGCCCGGCCGGGAAAGCAGGCGGGGCGGCGAAACGGGGCGCACTATAGCCACGGCCCTCCCCCCGCGCAACCGCGCCGGGGGCTTTGAACCGCTTGTTTCGGAAAGCTTTAGCGCCGCTGGCGGGCGCTCAACTCGGCGTGCAGGCTTTCCAGCGCACCCAGCGTGCTGCGCAGGGTCTGCTTCAGGCCGTTCATGTCCAGCAGGATATCGAAAGGCATCATCACCTGACGCGGATCGGTAACCGGGCGCAGGTCCACCGGCTGCGGCTTCTTTGCTGGCTTCCCGGCCTTCTCCGGCTTGGCAGGCGCTTCCGGGGCGGCCTCGACCTCGACCGCCTTGCCCTGCACCTTGGCCTTCACCGCCTTGGCCAGGCCGCCTTCGCGCAACAGCTTTTGCACGCCGCGGATCGTATAGCCCTGATCATGCAGCAGGCTGCGGATTTCGCGCAGCAGCTCAACATCTTCCACGCGATAATAGCGGCGGCCGCTGGCGCGCTTCACGGGGCGTATGTGATGGAATTTCTTTTCCCAGAACCGCAAGGCATGCTGGGCCACGCCCAGTTCCTCGGCCACTTCGCCTATGGTGCGGAAAGCGCCCTGCGCCTTTTTTTCCGGCTTGTCGGCGGCGGTCTCGGTTTTGGGAAGCTTAGCCACAGCGCTTGAAAATCACAGGGAATTACTCGGAAGCAGGCTTCTTGCGGGTATGCATGCCGGCGTTGATCTTTTCCTTCAGCACATGGCTGGCGCGGAAAACCAGCACTTTGCGCGGGTCGATCGGCACTTCCTGGCCGGTTTTGGGATTGCGGCCCATACGCCCGCCCTTCGAGCGCACCTGGAAGGTGCCGAAGGACGAGATTTTCACCATGTTGTCTGCGATCAGGCTTTCAATGATCTCATTCAGCACAGTCTCCACCAACGCAGCCGACTCGCTGCGGGAGAGCCCGACCTCCTGGTAAATCGCTTCAGCCAATTGCGCGCGCGTCAGAGTGTTCCCTGTCATGCGCCGCCCCCTCGATTAGAATTTGTCTTGGCAAGACGCTAACTTATGCGGTGGGGCGCGTCAATACGAGGTATTGGAGAATCGGGAGGAATCGAGGCTTTCCGTATAAAGCCTACCAACGCACCAGGGCGCTGCCCCAGGTGAAGCCGCCGCCCATGGCTTCCAGCAGCACCAGATCGCCCGGTTTGATACGGCCATCGTTCACCGCTTCGGCCAGTGCCAGCGGCACCGAGGCCGCGGAAGTATTGCCATGGCGCTCCACCGTCAGCACCACCTTGTCGGTGCCCATGCCCAGCTTCTTGGCGGTGCCATCGATGATCCGCTTGTTGGCCTGGTGCGGCACCAGCCAGTCGATATCGCTGGCCGAAAGCCCGGTGGCCGCCAGGGTTTCCTTCACCACATCGGCCAGGTTCACCACGGCATGGCGGAACACTTCCTTGCCCAGCATACGCAGATGGCCGGTGGTTTGGGTGCTGGACGGGCCGCCATCCACATACAGGTAATCATGGTGCCGGCCATCGGAATGCAGATGCGTGCTCAGCACGCCGCGATCCTTGATATCGCCCTGGCCCGCATCGGCCCGCAGCAACAGCGCGCCGGCGCCATCGCCGAACAGCACACAGGTGGTGCGGTCGTTCCAATCCAGGATGCGCGAGAAGGTTTCGGCGCCGATCACCAGCGCCATCTTGCTCTGCCCGGCCTTGATGAAATTATCCGCCACCGCCATGGCATAGACAAAACCCGAGCAGACCGCCTGCACGTCGAAGGCCGCGCCATGATGGATGCCCAACGCTGCCTGCACGCGGCAGGCGGTGGCGGGAAAGGTTTCGTCCGGCGTGGCGGTTGCCAGCACGATCAGGTCGATATCGGTGGCCTGGATACCGGCATGGGCAATCGCCCGCTTGGCCGCTTCCAAGGCAAGATCGGAAGTCTTTTCGCCTTCGGCGGCGATATGGCGCTGACGAATGCCGCTGCGCTCGACGATCCATTCGTCGGTGGTATCCACCATGGTGGACAATTCGGCATTGGTGAGGATGCGGGCAGGAAGATACGCGCCCACCCCGGCAACGACGGACCGGATCATACTGCCTCCCCTACCCGTTCTCTCTTCATCGACCCACCTGCTCACTCAACGGGAGCGGCGGCAACTGACGCGGTAGTAACTGTCTCAGCGATTTGCCCAGTGGTAATTTGTTCTGGCGGCTTCACGGCCAATGCCTCGGCAAAGGCGCCGGCGAAATCTGCCCGGATTCGATCAATCAGCCGATCCTGCGCCATGTCGATGGCGACTTCCAGTGCCGCGCCGAAGCCAACGTCGTCGGTGCCGCCATGGCTTTTCACCACGATACCGTTCAGGCCCAGCATCACGGCGCCATTGTAAAAGCGAGGGTCCATGCGGGCACGCAGCATGGCCAGGCCGGCCGAGGCAAACAGATAGCCGATCTTGGTGAAGATCGAACGCTGGAAGGCGGATCTCAGCAGACTGCCCATCAGCTTGGCGGTGCCTTCGGCGGTCTTCAGCGCCACGTTGCCGGTGAAACCGTCTGTCACCACAACATCCACATCGCCCTTGGCGATATCGTCGCCTTCGATGAAACCGCGAAAATCGAACGGCGCATCCTGCACCGCGCGCAGCAACTCGGCAGCGCCGCGCACTTCGTCATTGCCCTTCAACTCCTCGGCACCCACATTGAGCAGGCCGACGCGCGGACGATGCCGGCCCAGCGCGGAATGCGCAAGGTTGGCGCCCATCACGGCGAACTGCACCAGGTTGCGGGAATCGCATTCCACATTGGCGCCCAGATCCAGCATCACCAACTCGCCGCGCATGGTCGGCAGGAAGGATGCCAGCGCCGGACGGTCGATACCCGGCAGGGTACGCAAAACGAATTTCGCCAAAGCCATCAGCGCGCCGGTATTGCCGGCAGATACCACGGCCTGGGCCTCGCCACGCCCAACCGCATCGATCGCAAGGCGCATCGATGAGTTGCGGCCACGACGCAGAGCATGGCTCGGCTTATCGTCGCTGGCCACTTTCTCGCTGGTATGGCGGATTTCGCTACGCTCCTGCAGCGCCGGATAGCGCTTCAGCAGGGGCTCTATCTGCCCGGCATCGCCGAACAGGATAAAACGCACTTGCGGAAATCTCGGCAGAATGCCCGCTGCGCCCTTGATCACCATTTCGGGGGCGTGGTCGCCCCCCATGGCATCGAGCGCAAGGGTCAAGGTTGCGGGCACGCGCCGAAATCCTTACCCGTTTACTTTGGCGTTCAGGCTGCAGCTTCCGTGCTGGCAACCACTTCACGGCCATCGTAATGGCCGCAAGCGCCGCAAACATGGTGCGGGCGCTTCAGTTCGCCGCAATTCGGGCATTCATGATGCGCAGCGCTCTTGAGCGCGTGGTGCGAACGACCCATGTCGCGCCGCGACTTGGACTTCTTTTTCTTCGGAACAGCCATGACACGTCTCTCTCGTTACGCTTCACCATGGCAGCGATTGCCATGGAAGCGGCGGCCTGCCGGCTGTGACCCTGGCGGGCCTGCAGCACAACCGACCTGTAAAAATCCCCGTCCTTATACTCTCGGGCGCCCCGGGGACCAAGGGCTTGCCGGTAACAATTCAACAGCCTTTTTTCGGCCTGGCTGTTTTCAGCCCGGGCCCTTTTTCAGCTTGGCGAGGGCGGCGAAAGGGCTCACCACGGCCTCGTCTTCCGGCTCTGGCCGGTAGCCGGCCGGAAAATCCGCATCCGGCTTGCGGGGATAGGGATCCAGCGACAAGGCCAATTCCTCGGCCACCGCCTCGCCCATGTCGATCCGGCCATCCTCGATCGGATCGGGCGGGTCTACCGCATCCGGGTCCAGCCAGTCCGGCTCCTCATCGTCCACGCTCGCCTGCAATGGTTCGATCGTCTCGGGCGGCGCATAAATCCGCTCGAAACGCGTCTCCACATGCTCCTTAACCGGCTCCAGCGAAACCACGCAGGTCTGCTCCACATCGGCAACCAGAGTGCCGATCAGGCGGAACTGCCCGTTTTCGGGCGCAGGCTCCAGCCGAACCTCGGCTTCCAGGCTGAATACCGCCGGAATCCGCAACCGCTGAGCCAGAGCCGCGCATTCTGCCGGGCTTGCCTTCAAGCGTGCATTCACCCCTGCCGGGCCGATCTGCACGACCTCCACGACATGGGAAAATTCACTCTGCACAGGCGCCTTGGGCACGATCCTACGACTCCGAGCCGGTCAAGGCGGCGGACCATAAGAGCGCCGGGGCGCTTGGTCAACGCTTTTTATACAGGCTAAATCCGGGGGAAGCCGATCCGCCCGTTCAGCAATGCCTCGGCCGGCTGACCGTCCAGATCGGCCAGGGCGGATCGGGTGTAGCCCGCCAGCCAGGCCAGGTCCGCCTGGGCCGGGTCGGCCACGGTTCCATAGACGTTCCGGCGCAGGGCCTGTTCCAGAACCTCTGGCCCGGCTCCCGCCTCCAGCCCGGCATCATAGGCGCTGGCCCGGCCGAAAAACGCCTGGGCCATCTTTTTCACCTTCTTGCCGACACTGAGATCACCCACCCCGATTTCGCGCAGGTTGGCGTCCATGTCATCGAAAATCAGATCGAAAAGCTGCTGCGATACGGCTTCGCCGGAGTCTCCCAGCGCCCGCAGCCGGCGAAACGCCAGATAGGCATGCAGCACCACCATGTCGAACCGGCCATCCAGGCTGTCGGGCACGCCATGGCCGGCATAAAAAGCCGGTTGCCGCGCCTGCGCCACGATGGCGGCATGCAATGCGCGCACGGGAGCGGACTCGTCACCTCGACCAAAAAGTGAGAAAACATTCTTAAGCATTTGATTTAACTATCTCCATACGCCCAAATAGCGGTGTGTGTTTGCCTTCCGGGCATGAACAGGATAATATCCCACACCCTTAAGAGCGAGTCTCGGACGATGCTGTTGCCGCGTTTCCATAACCTGCGCTGGAAAAATCGGGCGCGTTGGAAAAGTCTGGTCTGCGTGCTGGCCCTGGCGGCTGGTGTGGCGGCCTGCGCGCCGCGTGTCGATTTCCGGGGCGCCAAGATCGATGAAGACGCACTGAAAAGCATTCAGGCCGGCGTGAGCAACCAGAATCAGATTGCCACCCTGCTCGGCTCGCCCTCCACCACCTCCACCTTCGATCAATGGGGCACCACTTGGTATTACATCTCGGCGGAAACCGAGGCTGTGGCCTTCCTGGCGCCCGAGACCATCGACCAGCAGGTGCTGTCGATTGCTTTCGATAAGGAAGGCAAGGTGAAGGAAGTGAAGCGCTATGGCATGAAGGATGGCCGCCAGGTCGACTTCGTGAGCCGCGAGACCCCCACCAAAGGCCGGGAAATCACCGTGCTTGAGCAGTTGCTGGGCAATTTCGGCCGATTCAATAATTCCGGCGCAAGCACCAAGTAACCGAGCCGCCGCATCATGGCGCCCGACACGCCCCCACCGCCATCCGAAACGCCGCCCGAATCCGCATCCCCAAGCGCGCGGCATGGTCTGCGCGCGCGCTGGCATGAATTTCTGCTGGCGCTGACCATCCTCACCCGCCTGCCGCTGCCGGCCGAACATCCCGGCAAGGATGGCGTGGCCGAAGCCGCCTGGGCCTTTGCCCCGGTTGGCGCCGTGATCGGCCTGGTATCGGGCCTGGTCTTCATTGCCGCAACCTGGCTTGGTCTGGGGGTTACCGTGAGCCTGATTCTGGCCATCGGCGCCCAGATCGTACTCACCGGCGCATTGCATGAACGCGGCCTGGCAGCCACCGCCGATGCCGTAATGCTGGGCGATACCGTGCAGAAGCGGGTAGCGCAACTCAGCGAAAACCGCCTGGCCGCCGCCGGCCTGCTGGCCTTGATCGCGGTGTTGAGCTTGCGCCATGGCGCTTTGGCCGAACTGGCCAGCGAGCTGATCGCGGTGGGCGATGATTTCGAGGCCACGGCCAGCTATGGCGTGGCTGTCACCATCGCCTTCATTCTGTCTGGCGCCGCCTCGCGGGTGGTGATGGCCTGGGTATGGAATGCGCTGCCCTCGGCGCGCGAAGAAGATGCCGAATTGGACGGCCATGTCACCCTGCGCGCCGCGCTGATCGGAACCGGCATCGTGGTGGCTTTGGCCGCCCTGCTGCTGAGCTGGCGGCTATTCGTGGTGATGGCCATCGGCCTCACCCTGCTCACGCTTGCCGCCATCGGCCTGCTGCGGCAGCAATTCGGCGGCCAGGCCGCTCAGCCATTGGGCGGCGTGCAGCAAAGCGCGGAAATCTTCGTGCTGCTCTGCCTGAGCGTGATGGCCGTACCGGTCTGACCGATCAGGCCGACGGCTTGAAAGCCTGCTGAATGGCTTGAAACGCCGGCAGCGCCTCATGCCGCTGCCAATGCGCATGCAGGGCCGGATATTCCTTCAGGTCGAACAGCCCGGGATGGGCATCGTTGAGAAACCGCAAAGCCACGGTCACCGCGATATCGGCATGGCCGATCCGCTCGCCGAACCAATGCGGCGTCGGCTTCGCTGCGCGCTCGGCCTCCAGCACATCCAGCACGCCGCCGATCTGCTGGCGGCAGCGCTGCACCCAGATATCCGACACGGCATCGTGCAGGCGCTTTTCGTAGAACAGGCTGACGGTCTTCTCCGCCATGCCGGTGGCCAGCGCGGCAATCTTCAGCGCCAGATGCCGCGCCGGTTCGGCAGCCGGAAAAAGCCGCTCTCCGGCCGGCGCCAGGTTATCGAGATAATCCAGAATGCTGTGGCTCTCGATCAGCGATGAGCCATCCGCCAGCACCAGCGTGGGTACGCGCACCAGTGGATTATACGGCCGGATCTTGTCGGGGTCGCCGAATACCGACCATGGCTGCTGCTTGAATGGCAGGCCATACAACGTGAGCGCAATGCCCACCCGGCGCACGAAGGGGGAGTCGTATTGTCCGATCAGGATCATGGTCATGGCGGCAGCCTGCCATGAAAGCCGCAAAAGAAAAAGGCCGGGTTTGCACCCGGCCTTTTCCGTTGCATTTGCAGCGAAGCTTAGTGCGCCAGCATCGCCAGCAGCAGCAAGGCCACGATGTTGGTGATCTTGATCAGCGGGTTCACCGCCGGGCCGGCCGTGTCCTTGTAGGGATCGCCGACGGTATCGCCGGTCACGGCAGCCTTATGGGCGTCCGAGCCCTTGCCGCCATGATTGCCTTCTTCGATGTACTTCTTGGCGTTGTCCCAAGCGCCGCCGCCGGCGGTCATGGAAATCGCCACGAAGACGCCGGTGACGATCACGCCCAGCAGCATCGCACCCACTGCCGCAAAAGCAGCGGCCTGGCCGGCGATCCAGCTGATCACGAAATACAGCACGATCGGGCTGAGCACGGGCAGCAGGCTGGGGATGATCATTTCCTTGATCGCGGCAGCGGTCAGCAGATCGACGGCCTTGGAATAATCCGGCTTCGCCGTACCTTCCATGATGCCCTTGATCTCCTTGAACTGCCGGCGCACCTCAACCACCACCGAACCGGCGGCGCGGCCCACGGCGGTCATGCCCATGGCACCGAAGAGATACGGCAGCAGACCGCCGATCAGCAGGCCCACCACGACGTAGGGGTTGCTGAGCGAGAAGTCGATCGTCACGCCCTTGAAGAAGTGCTTCAGATCTTCCGTGTAGGCGGCGAACAGCACCAGCGAGCCGAAGCCGGCCGAACCGATGGCATAGCCCTTGGTCACGGCCTTGGTGGTGTTGCCCACGGCATCCAGCGCGTCGGTGGTCTTGCGCACGTCCTTCGGCAGGTCCGACATTTCGGCGATGCCGCCGGCATTGTCGGTAACCGGGCCATAGGCATCCAGTGCCACCACCATGCCTGCCAGAGCCAGCATGGTGGTCACCGCGATTGCGATGCCCAGCAGACCGGCCAGCAGATTGGTGGCGATGATGCCGCCGACGATGAACAAAGCCGGCAGAGCGGTGGCTTCCATCGACACCGCGAGGCCCTGGATCACGTTGGTGCCATGGCCGGTGGTGGACGACTGCGCCACGCTGCGCACCGGGCGATATTCGGTGGAGGTGTAATACTCCGTCGCCCAGACGATCAGCGCGGTGACGACCAGACCGATGATGCCGCACCAGAACAGGCTCATCGCCGTGAAGGTCTTGCCCGACACGGTGAAGCTGGCATCCATGCCGCCGAGCACCCAGCCGGTGATCGGATAGAGCGCGATGGCCGAAAGGATACCGGTAACGATCAGGCCTTTGTAGAGCGCACCCATGATGTTCTGCGAGGCGCCCAGCTTGACGAAGTAGGTGCCGATCACCGAGGTGATGATGCAGGCGCCCGAGATCACCAGCGGATACAGCATGAACTTCGCCGCCGTGGCCGGATCGGCCACGAAGTAGATCGAGCACAGCACCATGGTGGCGACGATGGTCACCGCATAGGTCTCGAACAGGTCGGCGGCCATGCCGGCGCAATCGCCCACATTGTCGCCCACGTTGTCGGCGATCACGGCCGGGTTGCGCGGGTCATCTTCCGGGATACCGGCTTCCACCTTACCCACCAGGTCGGCGCCCACATCGGCGCCCTTGGTGAAGATACCGCCGCCCAGACGGGCGAAGATCGAAATCAGCGAGGAACCGAAGCCGAGAGCCACCAGCGCATCGATGATCTCGCGCGAGCCGGCGCCGGTCTGCAGCAGCACCATGTAGTAGATGGCCACGCCCAGCAGGGCCAGGCCAACCACCAGCATGCCGGTGACGGCGCCCGACTTGAAGGCCAGGTCCAAGCCCTGCGCCAGGCCCTGACGCGAAGCCTCGGCCGTGCGCACATTGGCACGCACGGAAACGTTCATGCCGACATAGCCGGCCACGCCCGACAGCACCGCGCCGATCACGAAGCCGATGGCGACCTTGAGGCCGAGGGTGAAGAGCAGGATCGCGCAAACCACCACGCCCACCAGGGCGATGGTGCGGTATTGGCGGTTCAGGTAAGCGGAGGCGCCTTCCTGGATCGCGGCAGCGATTTCCTGCATGCGCGCATTGCCGGGCGAAGCCGACAGCACGGATTTCGACGTGACGAAGCCATAGGCCAGGGCGATGACGCCGCAAGCAATGGCAAACCACAACTCGGTCATGGTGTTCCCCTTGTTTCCTCAATTTATACGTTTGGCACTTGGCGGTCCGACTCTGCATCGGGCCGCATTCCGTGGCGACAATGCCAGATAGCCGTATACCGCGCAATGCCCCCTACCCTGTCCGGATGGCGGGTTTTATGGGGTTTTTAGCCAGCCGATTAAACCAGGCCGGGGCGCCGGTTGCGCTGCATCAACAGCCAGATCGCCGCCAGCCCGGCCATGATCACGAAGGGCAGACCGGAATAGCTGATCCATTCCCAGCCCCAGTGATACAGCAGCTTGCCGGAACCGAGCGAGGCCAGGGCTACGGTGCCGAAGACCAGGAAATCGTTCAGCGCCTGGGTCTTGGCCCGCTCCGCCGGGTGGTAGGTCTCGGTCAGCAATGTGGTGCCGCCGATATACATGAAGTTCCAGCCCACCCCGAGCAGCAGCAGCGATACCACGAAATGCATCACCTCCACGCCAGCCAGCGCCACCGCCATGCAGATCACATTGAGTATGGCGCCGGCCACGATCACCCGCAGCACGCCGAAACGGGCAATCAGGTGGCCGGTGAAAAAACTAGGGAAGAACATGCCGAAGACATGCCATTGAATCGCCGTGGCGGCATCGTCGAACGGATGCTGGCAAAGCTGCATCGCCAGCGGCGTTGCCGTCATCATCAGGTTCATCACGCCATAGCCGAACATGCCGGCCAGCGCGGCCACCGCGAATGTTGGCTGGCGCACGATCTCCGATAGCGGCCGGCCGGTTTCCTTCAATTCGGCCATGGTCGGATTGGGAATGGTCACCAAGGTCAGCACGCAGAGCACCAGCAAAGGCAGGATGCCGGCTGCGATGTAAGAGCCGAGAAACAGATAGGGCGACAGAATCTCGCGGGTATGCTTGGCGATTTCAGGCCCCATGAAGGCTGCCACCAGGCCGCCCACCATCACCCAGGAAATCGCTCGGCTTTTGAAAGCCGGAGGCGCGATATCGGCAGCGGCGAAACGATAGAGTTGTACGAAGGCGGTGGAAGCGCCGAAAATCATCGCGCCCAGGCAGAATAGCCAGAAAGTCTGCAGATAAATCGCCGTGGCGGCGATGAAGGAGCCCGACGTACCGATCAAGCAGCCAATCATGAAGCCGAGCTTGCGGCCATAGCGGCGCATGAACATCGAAGCCGGAATAGTGGCCAGTGCCGTGCCGCCCACCACGAAGGTAACCGGCAATGTGGCATAGGCCTTGTCATCCACCAGCAGGAATCCGGCTAGGCCGCCTAGCGTAACCTGCAAGGTGGTGGCCGAATTGCCCAAGGCCATGCACACAGCCAGAATGAACACATTGCGCTTGGCGCCGGCCTCAGTCATCACCGCAGACATCGTTTGCAAATCCTATTTAAGCGGCGCCACGATATTCAGCAGCAGAACCTGGGTTACCACATCCTTGCCCATCACCTCGTCGGTGGGGCCGCGCAGACGTTGCTTGATATCGGCCAGATCCTTGGCTTCGAAACGCGCCGGCACTTTCAATGGCTCGCTCTTCAGCAATTCGCGGATATAGCGGTCGCGCAGGATATGCATCTTGGCATTGATCGCGGGCACATTGTCCGGCGGTGCTTCCAGATGCAGGATCAGAATCACTTCGCGCGGCTGCTTCTGCCCCTCGGGCTGAACCCAGACGCTGAACGGATCCATCGGAATAAAGGCCGGACGTTTTACCGGCGCCGGCGGCGGCGGCTCGTCGGCATGCTCGGTCTCGGGCTGTTTGGCAAATACGATCAGATACGCCACCACACCGCCGCCGGCCAAGGCCAGCAACACCAGAATAGCGATGATGATCAGTATCAGCTTGCGGCCCAAAGCCAGCCTCTTTCAACGACTCTAAATCAGGAAGCACGGGGTATTTTAATCCCAGTTCAGAAATGTTGAAAGCCGCCCGCCGGCACATCCAGTCTGTTGCCATCGGCCGCCATAACCTGCACCCCGCTACCAGGCAGAAATGTGCCGATCCGCGTGATGGCCACGCCGCTGCTGTTGGCCAGATCTGGCAAGGCGGCATCCAGTTCAGGCGGCGCGGCGAACAGGATTTCGTAATCATCGCCGCCGGTCAGCATGCCGGCAAGCAAATCCGGTTGCCGCGCCACGCATTCGGCTGCCGGCGCCGATAGCGGCACCCGCGCCGCGTCGATCCGTACCGCCAAACCCGCGCCATGCGCCAGATGGCCGGCATCCTGCACCAGGCCATCGGACACATCGAGGGCGGCATGCACCCTGCCCTGCAATCTCTGGCCAAGATTCACGCGCGGCGACGGCAAATCAAGCCGTGTGCCGAAATAAGCCAAGGCGGCGGCAGGGAATGCCTGACCATGCAACCGCGCACGCAAAGCCAGCGCGGCATCGCCGATGCTGCCGGAAACATAAAGGGCATCGCCGGCCTGTGCGCCATTTCGGCGCAGCATGCAGCCTTTCGGCACCAACCCGATGGCAGTGATGGAAACCAGGATACGCTCGGGCTGGCGCACCGTATCGCCGCCGCTCAGGCTGATGCCGTATTCGGCCTGGTCGGCGGCAAGCCCGGCCGCGAAAGCCGCCATCCAGGCCTCGTCGGGGGCCTGCGGCAAACCGAGTACCATCTGGTAGCAATAGGGTTTCGCACCCTTGGCCGCGAGATCGGATAAGTTCACCCGCAATGCCTTGCGCGCGATATTGCCCGGGCCATCGCTGGCCAGGAAATGCACGCCCTCGATCATCGCATCGGTGGTCAGCACCAGGTCGAAACCGGGGGGCGGAGAAATCAGCGCCGCATCGTCGGTGAGATTGAAGGCACCCGGCAGGCCCAGACTGAGCGGAGCCAGATGCCTGGCGATCAGCGCAAATTCGCCAAGGCGTTCCGGCCCTGGCATGGCCTAGAACTCGTTCGGCCGCAGCCGGCGTGCCAGGGCATCCAATGCGCCGTTGGCCAGTTTGATTTCGCCGGCCGAGAAGAAAGCCCGCACCACGCCCATATATTCGTCGATCACGGTCAGCGCCGGCACATCTATGCGCATCAGCAATTCATAGCCGGCGGCGCGCAGGCAGCAGCGCAGAATGGCTTCCAGGCGATCGAAGGATTCCACGCGCGGCAGCACGGCGCGGATATTCTCGTCGATATCGGATTGCTTCTTGGCGGTGCCGCGCACGATATCGGCAAACCAATCGGCATCGGCCTCGCGCAGTTTCTCGCCTTCCTGCTCGGCTTCCAGGCGGTGGCTGCGGAAATCGTGAATCACGCCTTCTGCTGCCGCGCCGGAGAATTCGATTTCATACAGCGCCTGCACGGCAAACAACCGTGCCACCGAACGGCGACCGGCCGGTTTATGCTTGCCTTGATTCGGCGCCTTGCTGCTGCCGGCGGCACCAGCGCTCATAGCGCGAATAACTGCTTGAGGCCGATCATCGCCACGCAGGCCAGAGCCGCATCGCCGCCCTTGTTCTGGCGATCGGTACGCGCACGATCCCAGGCCTGGTCCTCATTCTCAACGGTAAGAATGCCGTTGCCGATGGCCAACTGGAAATCCAGCGCAAGCTGCTGCAGGCCACGGGCGCTTTCGTTGGTGACGATGTCGTAATGGGTGGTTTCGCCACGGATCACGCAGCCCAGCGCCACATAGCCGTCATAAGCCTTGGAACCGGTGCGGTTCATGGCGAAACGGATGGCGGCGGGAATTTCCAGCGCACCAGGCACATCGATCCGGTCGTATTCGAAATCCGATGCCTCGATAGCTGCCTTGGCGCCCTCGAACAGCGCATCGGCAATGTCTTCGTAATACCGGGCTTCGACGATCAGCACGCGGGGTTTGCGGATATCCAGGCTCAGCGGGCCGGCCAGCTGGCTTTTCGCGGTGGAGAATTTCTTGAGCCGGGCTGCGGGTTTTCCAGCCTTCTTGGCCGGGTTCTTCTTAGCCGCGTTCTTCTTGCCGAGCTTTTTGGGCGCGCGCGCAACCATGCTCAAACCTCCTTCTGGGCCTGAATAGGCCGGGTCTCTATAACCGAAAGACCATAGCCTTCGAGGCCGACGATATTGCGTTCGGTGTTGGACAGCACGATCATCTCGCGCACCCCGAGATCCAGCAGGATCTGTGCGCCGATGCCATAATCCCGAAGATCGGCCGGGTTTTCAACCGGCTGTCCCAGCTTGCGCCGCATCAGGTCAGACAACGCGGTGGGGCGCGGTTCGCGGATCAGCACCACCACGCCACGGCCGGCCTGGCTTATCATCTGCATCGCGCCATGCAGCACGCCGGAACGGCCGCCATGGTCGCCCAGCAGATCCTCGATCACATTCACCGCATGCATGCGCACCATCACCGGCGGGCTGCCCGGCGCGGCCACCTGCGAAACATCGCCCTTCACCAGCGCGATATGCTCGGCATATTCCACGCTGTTGCGATACACGATCATGCGGAATTCGCCGCCCCAGATGCTCTGGATTTCGCCTTCCACAACGCGGCCCACCAGGTTGTCGTGGCGGCGGCGATAGGCGATCAGGTCGGCGATGGTGCCGATCTTCAGGCCATGGAATTGCGCAAAGCGCACCAGATCGGGCAGCCGGGCCATTGTGCCGTCGTCGTTCATGATCTCGCAGATCACGCCAGACGGGTCGTAGCCGGCAAGCCGGGCGATATCCACCGCGGCTTCGGTATGGCCGGCACGCACCAGGGTGCCGCCATCGCGGGCCATCAGCGGAAAGATATGGCCGGGCGTGGCGATATCCTGGGCGCCACAGCTGGGATCGATGGCCACCGCAACGGTACGCGCACGATCAGCCGCCGAGATGCCGGTGGTCACGCCTTCCCGCGCCTCGATGGAAATCGTGAAAGCCGTGCCGTGGCGCGAGGAATTGTTCTGCGCCATCAGCGGCAATTGCAGCTTCTCGCAGCGTTCGCGGGTCAGCGACAGGCAGATCAGGCCACGGCCGAAGCGGGCCATGAAGTTGATCGCGTCGGCATCGCATTTCTGCGCCGGGATATAGAGATCGCCTTCATTCTCGCGATCCTCCTCATCCACCAGGATCACCATACGGCCCTTGCGGGCTTCGTCGATGATCTCTTCGGCGCCGGCGATGTAGCGTTTCAAATCGAAAATATCAGCGTCACTCACGTATTCACCCAATCGCGCAGGCGGGCGACATAGCGCGCCAACGTGTCCACTTCGAAATTCACCTTATCGCCCATCGCCAGCTTGCCCAGCGTGGTTACCTGCTGGGTATGCGGGATCAGGTTGATGCCAAACACATTGCCCTGCACCGCGTTCACCGTCAGCGATACGCCATCCAGGGCCACCGAGCCCTTGGCGGCCACGAAACCGGCCAGGGCATTCGGAACACGGAAGTCCAGCCGCAGGGAATCTCCCTCCGGCACGGCCGTCACCACCTCGGCCAGGCCATCCACATGGCCCGACACGATATGGCCGCCCAATTCGTCGCCCACCTTGAGGCTGCGCTCCAGGTTGATGCGCCGCCCCGGCTGCCATTCGCCGGCATTGGTGCAGGCCAGGGTTTCGGCGGAGGCTTCCACGTCGAACCAGTCGGCCCCGGTAGCGATCACGGTGAGGCAGATGCCCGAACAGCAGATCGAGGCCCCGATATCGATCGAGGCCGTGTCATAGCTGGTCTGGATGCGGAAACGGGTATCCCCGCGCTGCTCCCGCGCCTGGATTGTGCCGATATCGGTAACGATGCCTGTAAACATGGGGCCTATTACTAAAGCGGGCGGGCAAAGGTTTCCAGCAGGTCGCCGTCCAAATTATCGCTGCCGACCCGCCGCCAGCGCAGCGCTTCCGCAACGGTATCCACCCCGAAACCGGCGATTCCGGGCAAACCGTCGCCGCCGATGGCAATCGGGGCCCTGAACCAGTGCAGGCGGTCCACCAGATCGGCCCGCACCAGGCTGGCTGCCAACTGGCCGCCGCCTTCCACCAGCAAACGGGTGATCCCACGCCCGGCCAGGGCTTCCAATGCCCGGCGGATATCGGGAAATCCATCCGCCCCGGCCACAATCGGCAACAATTCCACCCCGCAACCGGCAAAGGCTTCCGAACGCACCGGATCGGCATCCTCGCGGGTGACGATCCATGTCGGGTGCTGGCGGGCGGAGGCAACCAGTTTCGAGGTGAGGGAAAGCCGCAGCCGGCCATCCATGATCACCCGGATGGCGGGGCGCAGCGGCAGACCGGGCAGACGGCAGGTCAGGTCCGGATCGTCCTGCAAGGCGGTGTTGCTGCCCACCATGATGGCGTCATGCCGGGCGCGCAGCAGATGGGCGCGTTGGCGCGACAACGGATTGGTGATCCATTTGCTGTCGCGGCTATGGGTGGCGATGCGGCCATCCAGGCTGGTGGCCAGTTTCAGGCTTACCATCGGGCGGCCCTGGCTGCGGTGCAGCAGAAAGCCGAGTTGCAATTCTGCCGCCTCGTCGCCCAGGCACCCCACATCCACCTGGATGCCGGCTTCGCGCAGCATCGTAAAACCCTGGCCATTCACCCTGGGATCGGGATCTTCCAGCGCCGCCACGCAGCGGGCAATCCCGGCCTGGATCAGCGCATCGGCGCAGGGCGGCGTGCGGCCATGATGGCTGCAAGGTTCCAATGTTACATAGGCTGTGGCGCCACGCGCGGCCTCGCCGGCTTGCGCCAGGGCATGGGTTTCGGCATGGGGCCTGCCGCCGGGCTGGGTCCAGCCCCGCCCCACCACGGCGCCATCCTTCACCAGCACGCAGCCGACCGAAGGATTGGGCCAGGTGTTGCCCAGGCCGCGCGCTGCCAGACCCAACGCCAGACGCATCCAGCGTTCGTCGGCGGCGCGCTGTGCTTTAGTCATCGTCGGCGCCGCTGCCGCTCAGCGAACCGATGAATTCCTCAAAATCCTTCGCCTCGCGGAAATTGCGATAGACCGAGGCGAACCGCACATAGGCCACCTTGTCCAACGCTGCCAGGCCATCCATCACCAATTCGCCGATGGTGTCTGACTTGATTTCGTTCTCGCCCATGCTTTCCAGGCGGCGCACGATGCCATTGATCAGACGCTCGATGCGGTCCGGGTCGATCGGCCGCTTGCGGGTAGCGATCTGGATCGAGCGGGCCAGCTTGTCGCGGTCGAACGGCACCTTCAGGCCGTTTTTCTTCAGCACCGTCAATTCACGCAACTGAATGCGTTCGAAGGTGGTGAAGCGCGCCCCGCAATTGGGGCAGAAACGACGGCGCCGGATCGCCGAGTTATCCTCGGTGGGCCGGGAATCCTTTACCTGGGTGTCGTCATTGCCGCAAAACGGACAACGCATATCCGGTCCTCCCCCTTCACGCCCCTATTATGCCAGCGGATAGATCGGGAAGCGCTTGCACAGGCCCAGCACTTCCTCAGCCACCGCCTTTTCCACATCGGAATTGTCGTTGGTCTGGCGCGCCAGACCATCCATCACCTCCGCCATCAACTGGCCGATGCGGCGGAATTCGGCGGCGCCGAAGCCGCGCGTGGTACCGGCTGGGCTGCCCACGCGCACGCCGGACGTGATGGTGGGCTTCTCGTTGTCGAAGGGCACGCCATTCTTGTTGGTGGTGATGCGGGCGCGTTCCAGCGCCTCCACCACCACATTGCCCTTCAGGCCCTTGCCGCGCAGATCCACCAGCATCAGGTGATTATCGGTGCCGCCGGAAACCAGATCGTAGCCGCGCTCGTTCAGCGCGCCGGCCATCGCCTTGGCATTCTCCACCACGGCCGCCGCATAGGTGCGGAATTCCGGCGACAGCGCCTCGCCGAATGCCACCGCCTTGGCGGCGATCACATGCATCAGCGGGCCGCCCTGCAAGCCGGGGAACACCGCCGAATTGATCTTCTTGGCCAGGGCTTCGTCGTTGGTCAGCACCATGCCGCCGCGCGGGCCGCGCAGGGTTTTGTGGGTGGTGGTGGTGGCCACATGGGCATGCGGGAACGGGCTGGGATGCACGCCGCCCGCCACCAGGCCGGCGAAATGCGCCATGTCCACCATGAAGATAGCCCCCACGCTGTCGGCGATCTCGCGGAACTTGGCGAAGTCCCAAAAACGCGGATAGGCCGAACCGCCGGCAATGATCAGCTTCGGCTTATGCTCGGCGGCCAGCTTGGCCACCTGCTCCATGTCGATGCGCTGATCCTCGCGGCGCACGGTGTAGCTCACCACGTTGAACCACTTGCCAGACTGGTTGGCGGTTGCGCCATGGGTGAGATGGCCGCCGGCGGCAAGGTCCAGGCCCATGAAGGTGTCGCCCGGCTTCAGGCAGGCCATGAACACCGCCTGGTTGGCCTGGGCGCCGGAATGCGGCTGCACGTTGGCGAAGCCGCAATCGAACAGCTTTTTGGCGCGCTCGATGGCCAGGGTTTCCGCCACATCCACGAATTCGCAGCCATTGTAATAGCGCTTGCCCGGATAGCCTTCGGCATATTTGTTGGTCATCACCGAGCCCTGCGCTTCCAACACAGCGCGGCTGACGATGTTTTCGGAAGCGATCAGCTCGATCTGCTCGCGCTGGCGGGTCAGCTCGTTGCGCACGGCGCCGAACAAGTCCGGGTCGGCCTCGGCGAGGCTGCGCTCGAAGAAACCGGCATGGGTTACAGTGGCATTGGCGGCTTTGCTGGACATGGCTGCTACTCCGATACGGTTATTCGCGGGTACAGTTATTCGCTGGCGTCTATCTTGGACACCCGCCTGGCATGGCGGCCGCCCTCGAACGCGGTGGCAAGAAAGGCCTTCAGGCAATCGCTGGCCAGATCCTGGCCGATCAGGCGGGCGCCGAAAGCAATCACATTGGCATCGTTATGCTGGCGCGAAAGGCGGGCCGAAAGCGGCTCGTTCACCAGGGCGGCGCGGCATCCGGGAACCCGGTTGGCGGCAATCGAAATACCGATCCCGCTGCCGCAGACCGCAACGCCGAAATCGGCCTGTCCGGCGGCGACATATTCGCCCAGGCGGCGGCCGAAATCGGGATAATCCACACTGTCCGGGCCATTGGTGCCCAGATCCGCCACAGGGTAGCCCTGCGCTTCCAGCTCGGCCTTGAGCTGATCCTTCAGGACGAAACCGGCATGATCCGCCGCAAAGGCGATGCGGGGCTTGCTCATCGGGCGAGGAACCTCGGAATGGCGTCGGGGGTGTATAACGGGCGGGACCCTACAATATCCGGTGGGTCTAGCCAATACGAGCCGCAAGGAAAAGCGCAGCCGCATGGCTGCCCTGCGTAAATATTAGGGCACAAAAAGACCCGGCAGGTCGCCCTGCCGGGTCTCTCTGGAACTAAATGCGAACCTAGCTTAGTTCACATAGCCGTAGGAGCCGTCCTTCCACACATAGACCTTGTAGGCCGGGGTGGTGGTGTCGCCCTTGGCGTCGAAGCTGATTTCGTTCAGCACGGTGGAGAACTTGCCGGCCTTCATGGCCTTGGCCACATCGGCGGTCTTCACCGACTTGGCGGTGGTGGCGGCCTGGGCCCAGACCTGGATCGCCGCATAGGTATACAGCGTGTAGCCCTCGGGGTCGTAGCCGCCGGCCTTGAACTTGTCCACGATCGGCTTGGCCACCGGGTTGAGGCGCGGATCGGCATCGAAGGTCATCAGCGTGCCCTGGCCGGCGGCGCCGGAAATCGCCCAGAACTGCTTGTCGACCAGCGCGTCGCCGCCCATCAGCGGGGCATTCAGGCCCTGCTCCTTGGCCTGGCGGGTGATCAGGCCGCCTTCAGGATGATAGCCACCCAGATAGATCACATCGATGCCGGCCGCCTTCATCTTGGAGATCAGCGCCGAATAATCCTTTTCACCGGCGGTGATGGCTTCATACAGCGCCTCGGTCACGCCCTTGGCATTCAGGCGCTTCTTGGTCTCGTCGGCCAGGCCTTTGCCATAGGCGGTCTTGTCGTGAAGGATGGCGATCTTCTTGCCCTTGAACTTCTCGATCAGATAATCGCCGGCCACCACGCCCTGCTGATCATCGCGGCCGCAGACGCGGAACACGTTGGCATAGCCACGGTCGGTGAAGGTGGGGTTGGTCGAAGCCGGCGAAATCTGCAGGATATTCTCTTCCTTGTAGACATCGGAGGCCGGGATCGACGAGCCCGAGCAGAAATGGCCGATCACGGCAGCCACTTTTTCCTGCGCGGCCTTGTTGGCCACGGCCACGGCCTGCTTGGGGTCGCATTGATCGTCGCCGATGATCAGTTGCACCTTCTGGCCATTCACGCCGCCCTTGGCGTTGAGATCGGCCACCGCCATTTCGGCGCCGCGCTTCATCTGCTCGCCGAAGCTGGCCAACTGGCCGGTGATCGGACCATTCAGCGCGATCTTGATCTGGGCGGACGCACCGCCCGCCATCAGGCCGATAGCGGCCGCCATGGCAAGACCGGAATAAAGTTTACGCATTGTCTGAACCTCCCAAGGTTGCGGTTGACTAAAACTCTAAAGGGTTCGCCGGGCCGCAGCAACCTGCTTGCTCAAGACCGGCCTTTACTGTCTGAAAGACTGCCCGATAGACTGCCCGATAGACTGAACGGGCTGGTGCGCCGATAGAGCCATGGGTATTGCCGTACCATCATGTCTACCCGGGTGATGCGGAACCCCAAAGCCGCCAGGCCGAACACCACGGCCACAGCCAACAGATAGGGTTTCACCGCGAGCAATTCACCCTCGAATAGCGCGAAGATCAAAAAGCGGTCGGCAGCCGCCAGCAACAGGCTATAGGGATAAATCTGCCAGAACGGCCGCCAGGTATTGGCCACCGCCTGCCCCATCAGGAAAGCGCAGCCGCCGGTGAGGATCACCGTGAAGCCGATGAATATGCCCCAATTGCTATCGGCCGCCGCTTCCATCAATGCCAACCTTCCATCAATGCCCACCTTCCAGATAGGCGGCGCGAATCTGCTCGTCGTTCAGCAGGTCGGCACCCTTGCCGCTCATGGTGATGGTGCCGTTCACCAGCACATAGCCGCGATGCGCCAGCTTCAAGGCATGAAACGCATTCTGCTCCACCAGCAGAACGGTCACGCCGTCGCGCTGATTGATCTCCTTGATGATCTCGAAAATCTGCCGCACCACCAGCGGCGCCAGGCCCAACGAGGGTTCGTCCAGCAGCAGCAGGCGCGGCCGGCTCATCAGCGCGCGCGCAATCGCCAGCATCTGCTGCTCGCCGCCCGAAAGCGTGCCGCCGCGCTGGTCGCGGCGCTCCTTCAGGCGCGGAAACAGCGTGAAGGCGCGCTCCAGATCGTCGTCGAAATGCGCCGGATCGGATGCCACCGCACCCATGCGCAGATTCTCCAGCACCGTCATGCGCGGAAAGATGCGGCGGCCTTCCGGCGCATGGGCCAGGCCCTGCCGCACCAGATTATGCGTCGGCACGCCGATCAGGTTCTGGCCGCGCAGTTCGATGCTGCCGCGCCGGGGCTTTGGATTGCCGCAGATGGTCATCAGCAAAGTGGATTTGCCGGCACCATTGGCGCCGATCAACGCCACGATCTCGCCTTCCGCCACTTCAAGGTCTACGCCCTTCAGGGCATGCACGGCGCCGTAATAGGTATGGATGCCACGCAGGCTCAGCATCAGCTTTGCTCCTGCACTGCGGTGGCTTCCTGGGAGACTGGCTCCTCGAATTCCTCGCCCAGATAGGCCTTGATCACGATGGGATCGTTGCGCACCGCATCAGGCGAACCATCGGCGATCTTCTTGCCGTAATCCAGCACAACCACATGATCGGAAATCCGCATCACCACGCTCATGTCATGCTCGATCAACAGCACGCCGCAGCCATGCTCATCCCGGATGAAGCGCAGCAGATCGTTCAGTTCTGCGCTTTCGCGCGGGTTGAGGCCGGCGGCCGGTTCGTCCAGGCAGAGCAAGGCCGGTTCGGTGCACATGGCGCGCGCAATCTCCAGCCGGCGCTGGCCGCCATACGGCAGGCTGCCGGCGAGAGAATCTGCCTCCGCTTCCAGCGCGGTGCGCTGCAGCCAATAGCGTGCGCGTTCCACCGCCGCTTCCTCGGCACGGCGATAACCCGGCCAGCCGATCAGCCCCAGCAATGTGTAGCCCGAGGCATGCATCAGCCGGTTATGCTGGGCCACGATCAGGTTTTCCAGCACCGTCATCTTGGGAAACAATCGGATATTCTGGAAAGTACGCGCCACCCGCGCCTGGGCGGCGATATCGTGGCCCTGCATGCGCTCCAGCAGGAATTCCTGGCCCTGGCTGCGCATCAGCAGGCGGCCCACGGTGGGCTTGTAGAAACCGGCAATGCAGTTGAACACCGTGGTCTTGCCGGCGCCGTTCGGCCCGATGATGGCAGTGATCTCGTTGGGCCGCGCCACGAACGATACGTCATTCACCGCAACCAGGCCGCCGAAGCGCATGGTGAGGTGATCCACCTGCAGAAGAGGCTGCACGGCGCTCATCCGCCGCCTCCCCCGCCATGCGCGGCGGGTTTCAGCCGGATGGTGGGATCACGATGCGACAGCAGGCCCTGCGGCCGCCAGACCATGATCAACACCATGGCCAGGCCGAAAGCCAGCATGCGGAACAGCGAGAATTCGCGCGCCAGTTCCGGCAGCAGCGTGAGGAAGGCGGCGGCCAGCACGATGCCGGCCTGGCTGCCCATGCCGCCCAGCACCACGATGGCCAGGATCACCGCGGATTCAATGAACGTGAAGCTTTCCGGGCTGATGAAACCTTGCCGCGTGGCGAAGAAGCTGCCGGCAAAGCCGCCGAACATCGCGCCGATGGCAAAGGCGGTGAGTTTGGTGTTGGTGGGATTGATGCCCAGCGCGCGGCAAGCGATTTCATCTTCGCGCAACGCCTCCCAGGCGCGTCCCACCGGCAGGCGGCGGATGCGCAGCGTGAACAGATTGGTCAGCAGCGCCAGCGCCAGGATCAGGTAATACAGAAACACGATGCGGTGCGTGGAGGCGAAATCCAGGCCGAATAATTCGTGGAAGGCCGTGGTGCCTTCGGGCGGATTGGCGGTGAACGGAAAGCCGAAAAAGCTCGGCCGCGCAATGCCGGATATACCATTCGGCCCGCCGGTCACCGGCTGCCAGTTCAACAGCACGATGCGGATGATCTCGCCGAAGCCCAGCGTCACGATGGCCAGGTAATCGCCGCGCAGTCGCAGCACAGGAAAGCCCAAAGCCACGCCGAACATGGCGGCGAACAATCCGGCCAAGGGCAGGCATTCCCAAAAATTCAGCCCGAAGTTTTTCGACAGCAATGCGTAGGAATAGGCCCCCACGGCATAGAAGGCCACATAGCCGAGATCGAGCAGGCCGGCCAGGCCCACCACGATATTCAGGCCCCAGCCCAGCATCACATAGATCAGCACCACGGTGCCCAGGTCCACCACCGTGCGGTCGGCGAACGGCATCAGCGGCAATGCCACGGCAAAGGCGATCAGCGCCGGCATCAACCAGCTATCGGCTTTGCGGCTGAGCTTGGCCAGCCATGCGCGCCCGGCCTCGCTGCCGCCCGCCTGACTATCGGCTTGCGCACCAAGCCGGCGGTCGCGCCACAGCATCAGCAGCAGCCGGCCGATGAACACGGCGGCGGCGGCATAGCCCACATAATGCCAGCGTGTCTTGATACCCAGCGGCCCGCCGGTATCCACGGTTTCAAAGCCCAGCAGCGGCAAAGCCAGAATGGCAGCCACCAAAGCGGCCAGAGCGGCATCCTTCATCCGCTGCTGCACCGTCATGCTCACACCTTCTCCACTTCGGGCCGACCCAGCAGGCCGGTGGGCCGGAAGATCAGCACGATCACCAGGATCGAGAAAGCGGCCACATCCTTATACTCGCTGCTGAAATAGGCCGACCAATAGGATTCGATCAGGCCGATCAGCAAACCGCCCAGCATGGCGCCCGGCAGGCTGCCGATGCCGCCCAGCACAGCAGCCGTGAAGGCCTTCAGGCCGGCCAGGAAGCCGATATAAAAATCCACCACGCCATAATACAGCGTCACCAGCACACCGGCCACGGCGGCCAGCATCGCGCCCAGCACGAAGGTGAGCGATATGGTGCGATCCGTATTCACCCCCAGCAGCGAAGCCATCACCCGATCCTGTTCGGTGGCGCGCTGGGCCCGGCCAAGCGAGGTTGCCGCGATCAGCCAGGTGAATCCCGCCATCAAAGCAATGGTCATGGCGATGATGATCAGTTGCAGATAGCTGACATTGACCGAAAAGCCCTCGCCTTCCATCAGGCGCACGCCGCCGCGGATCATCGGCTGCAGCGGCTTGATCTTGGCGCCCTGGGCGATCTGCACGTAATTCTGCAGGAAGATCGACATGCCGATGGCCGAGATCAGCGGCGCCAGGCGCACCGATCCGCGCAATGGCCGATACGCCACGCGCTCCACGGTCCAGCCGTAAAGACCGGTGATGGTCATGGAAACGATGAGCACGATCACCAGCGCCAGAGGTACCCAGGTAACGCCGGCCAGGCCCAGAACGGAAAACGAGATCACCGCGATGAAGGCGCCGATCATGTAGATTTCGCCATGGGCGAAATTGATCATGCCGATAATGCCATAAACCATCGTGTATCCGATGGCGATCAGCGCATAAACCGCGCCCAAAGTTACGCCGTTTATGGTCTGCTGGAGAAAATATTCCATTTTTCCCCGTTATGAATCCCTGTTGTTGAACCAAGCATGGCCCGAAACCGCCAGGCGCTGCAAGTGTCCAGACCTGCAAGCATTAAGGGATTTTTGTGCCGGGCTACGCCTTACCGGCCTTCTTGTCCAGCACATAGCGCAGCTTGCGCGCCGCCAGCCGGCCCAGTTCCTGCTGGGAATAGCGCGGATCCCCCACCATCGACACCTCGATGCCCGTGGCCGGGTCCACCGCGATCACCTTCAGCACGCTGCCAACCCGGCGGAATTCGATAATGGCTTGGAGATCGTCGTCGCTCATGGCCTTTGCTAGCCTGAATCGCCCAGGCCCTCAAGCGGGGGCTTTCGCTGCCGGGATTTCCGGTTTATTTTATATTTAAAGTATTTTCAGAAAGGGAGCCCGAGATGCGCATCCTGAATCCGGCGGAATGGATCAAGCCCAAGGGCTATGCCAATGGCATCCTGGCCGAGGGCAGCCATGTGCATGTGGCCGGCCAGATCGGCTGGAATGCGCAGGCCGAGTTCGAAACCGATGATTTCGGCGAACAGGCCCGCCAGGCCATGCTGAATATCGCCCGGGTTCTGGCCGAGGGCGGCGCCCGGCCCGAGCATGTGACCCGGATGACCTGGTATGTCACCGACAAGCGGGAATACCTGGCCGCCGCCGAGGCCATCGGCAAGGCCTACCGCGACATCTTCGGCCGGCATTATCCGGCCATGACCCTGGTGCAGGTGGCAGCGCTTCTGGAAGATCGAGCCAAAGTTGAAATCGAGGCCACGGCGGTCATCCCCCCTGCCAAGTGAATACTGGCCGTCTGCCAGGTGAATACGGCGGTTTGACCCAGCGACGGATTGCACTTTCGGGTGCTTGATATAGTCTCCTGCCCCGCCGGAACCGGCCGAGTCAGACTACCAACCGAACGAGAGACACATGGCAAACACACGCGCTCATTTCCAGTGGGACGATGCCCTTCTGCTGGATGCCGAATTGACCGAAGAAGAGCGCATGGTCCGCGACACCGCGCGCGACTATGCCCAAGCCAAGCTGATGCCCCGCGTGAAGGAGGCTTTCCGCGAGGAAAAGACCGACCCCGCGATTTTCCGCGAGATGGGCGAACTGGGCCTGCTCGGTTCCACCATCGACGGCTATGGCTGCGCCGGCACCAATTATGTGTCCTACGGCCTGATCGCCCGCGAAGTCGAGCGCGTGGATAGCGGCTATCGCTCGATGATGAGCGTGCAATCCAGCCTGGTGATGCACCCGATCCATGCCTATGGCACCGAGGCGACCCGCCAGAAATACCTGCCCAAGCTGGCCACCGGCGAATGGATCGGCTGCTTCGGCCTCACCGAGCCCGATGCCGGCTCCGATCCGGGCAGCATGAAAACCCGCGCCGTGAAGGTGCCCGGTGGCTACAAGCTGACCGGCAGCAAGATGTGGATTTCCAACGCCCCGATCGCCGATGTGTTCGTGGTCTGGGCCAAGACCGAAGACGGCGTGATCCGCGGCTTCGTGCTCGACAAGGGCATGAAGGGGCTCTCCGCCCCGAAGATCCAGGGCAAGATTTCGCTGCGCGCCTCCATCACCGGCGAAATCGTCATGGATGATGTGTTCGTGCCGGATGAAAACTGGCTGCCCAATGTGGAAGGCCTCAAGGGCCCGTTCGGCTGCCTCAACAATGCCCGCTACGGCATCGCCTGGGGCGCGCTGGGCGCCGCCGAAGCCTGCTGGCATCAGGCTCGCCAATACACGCTGGACCGCAAGCAGTTCAACCGTCCGCTGGCCGCAACCCAGTTGGTGCAGCTTAAGCTGGCCAACATGCAGACCGAAATCGCCATCGGCCTGGCCGCCTGCCTGCGCGTGGGCCGCCTGAAGGACGAGGACAAGGCCGCGCCGGAAATGATCTCGCTGATCAAGCGCAATTCCTGCGGCAAGGCCCTCGACATCGCCCGCGTCGCCCGCGACATGCATGGCGGCAACGGCATCCACGAGGATTTCCACGTGATCCGCCACATGGTGAACCTGGAAACCGTGAATACCTATGAAGGCACCCATGATGTGCATGCCCTGATCCTGGGCCGCGCCATCACCGGCATTCAGGCTTTCTCCTGAACCAGCCGAACACGGATAGGACGAAAGCCTATCTGTCCTGGTCGTCGGGCAAGGACAGCGCCTATGCGCTGTTCGAAGCCCGGCGTCTTGGGCTTGCCGATATAGTCGGCCTGATCACCACAACGAATGAAGCCTTCGACCGCGTGGCCATGCACGGCACGCGCAACGCATTGCTCGACCGCCAGATCGCCGCCACCGGCCTGCCCTGCCTGAAAGTGCCGCTGCCCTGGCCCTGCTCCAACGACGAATACGAATCCCGCATGGCCAAGGCCATGGACGAGATTGCCGCCCAGGGCGTGCGCCATATGGTGTTCGGCGATTTGTATCTGGAAGATATCCGCGCCTATCGCAACGAAAAGCTGGCTGCCATCGGCATGCAGGCGATTTATCCGCTCTGGGGCCGCGAAACCGGCGCATTGGCCCGCAGTATGATCGCCGATGGCCTTGTGGCCCACCTCGTCACCGTCGATCCGCGCAAGCTGGATAAGAGCTTCGCCGGCCGCCGTTTCGATGCCAGCCTGTTGGCCGACCTGCCGGCAGACGTGGATCCCTGCGGCGAGAATGGCGAATTCCATACCGCCGTGGTGGCCGGCCCGATGTTCGATACAGCCATAGATGTGCGGCTGGGCGAAGTGGTGGAACGCGACGGCTTCGTCTATGCGGATGTGATTCCTGCTTAAAGCCAGTAGCAAGAATGGCCGATCTTGCGACCGGCCATTCCATCGATAGGTTCTGAGCTTTTTCGGATTAGAACCAGTAGCGCAAACCGAGGCGGAACAGATGCGCGGTCGTATCGTCTAGGCCGCCGCTGCCATCGTCGATCCACTGATAGCGGTATGAGGGAACCAGTTCGATTTTGGACCCCAGGCTCACGCCAACGCCGGCTTCGCCAAAAGCGGTGAGGTTGGTCTCCGAACCGCCATTGGTCGTGACGGTAACGCCGTTTGCGGTAGCCCTCGTGCGGCTCAACTCTTCACGAACGACGCCGACGCCCACACCGACATAAGGGGTAAACGCTGACTTGGTGGTCAGATCGTAGAAAAGACCGCCAGTGGCCGTGAACAGCTGGACATCGCCATTCAGGGTAACCGGCGTACTCCCGATTTTAACTTTGTCCAGATCGGCCGTGCTATAGCCAAGTTCGCCCTCTACGCGAAAGCCATTGCCGAACTTGTAACCGGCCGCGCCAAATATGGAGTAGCCGTTATCTATTTCGAGGCTGACGGGCGTATTGCCAATGGAACCATCCGTGTCGTTGGGGATCAGGTAACCGGCTGTAATCGAGCCATACCAGCCCGTCTTAGCCTTTTCCTGAGCCACAACTGGAGCGGAAATTACAGCAGAAAAAACTAGTGCTACGGCAAGCAAGCGCATTAATATTCCCTTTCTTAGTTAGTTTGTTTTTTTAATATATTTAAAATAAACGTTATGGGCAATGCCCGCCGTGATGGAATAAATACTTTTAGATGGTGCATGTCATATAAACCACAACCGTATTAAAATCATCTCCTGGTACCAGACGTGGCTGGTTAATTGCGTAATTCATACGCCGAGATCCCAAAAGCACATATTTGAACCGATAAATTTTGAAGCGATAAACCTGAGGCGATAAAGCGGGGCAAGATTCCCGATTGCAGCCGTGCTAAACTGCCCAAGAAAAAACATAGAACATGCACAAATGCCGGCTACATCCTCGCGTCGTCTGCTGCGTAAAATCGGTGTTTTGCTGCTGCTGGTCGGCCTTGCCGGCGGCGGCTTCCTGCTATGGCGGCAATATTTCGCTGTGCCAGAAGCGCCCCGCTACCGCACCGCGAAAGTGGAGCGCGGGGCACTGGTCAGCACGGTCTCCGCTTCCGGTACGCTGGCGCCGGTCACCCAGGTGCAGGTGGGCAGCCAGGTATCCGGCCAGATCAAGGAAGTGCTGGCGGATTTCAACACCGAGGTGCGCGCCAACCAGGTGATCGCCCGGATCGACCCGGAATCCTTCGAGGCCCGGGTGGCCCAGGCCGCTGCCGAGCTGGAAGTCGCGCAGGCCGCCGTGCTGGTGCAGCGCGCCAGCCTGGAACGCGCCCGCACCGACACCCAACGTGCCGATATCACCCGCCTGGATGCCGAACGCGAATTCGGCCGCAAGCGCGACCTTGCGGAACGCGGCGTCGGTTCGGCCGCCGACAAGGATCGCCAAGAAGCCAATGCCCTGGGCGCCAAGGCGCAATTGCAGGGCGCGCGGGCCGCCGGCACCATGGCCGAGGCGCAGCTTGCCAATGCCCTGGCGGTGGTGAAGCAGCGCGAAGCCGCTTTGCGCCAGGCCCGCATCGATCTGGAACGCAGCTATATCCGCGCCCCGGTGGATGGCGTGGTGATCCTGCGCAATGTGGATGCCGGGCAAACCGTGGCCGCCAGCCTGCAATCGCCCGTGCTGTTCACCATTGCCGAAACCCTCACCAAGATGCAGGTGGAAACCAGCGTTGACGAAGCCGATATCGGGCGTCTGGCGGAACGCATGGCAGCCAGTTTCACGGTGGACAGCCTGCCTGGCCGCAATTTCGAAGGCAGCATCCGGCAGATCCGCAAATCGCCCCAGGTAGTGCAGAATGTCGTCACCTACACGGTGGTGATCGCCGCCGATAATCCGGATCAGAAATTGCTGCCGGGCATGACCGCTAATGTGCGTATCGTGGTGGAGCAGCGCCCCAATGCACTGAAGCTGCCCAATGCAGCGCTGCGGTTTCGCGCACCGCCGGGTGCGCCTGTGCAGGCCACCGATGGCGCCGGCCAGCCAACGGCTTCCGCAGGCAATGCGGGGCCGGCGCCGGGACCGGCCGGAAGCATTCAGGCCGTGCGCGAAAGGCTGATCCGCGATCTGGCCTTGTCGGAAAGTCAGATTCAGGCGCTGGATGCCGCCTTCGCGGAATTCCGCAGCCGCATCGCGGCTTTGGCCCCATCGCTCACCGAAGCGCAACGGCGCCAGAGCATCGAACGCCTGCGCGCCGAAAATCGTGGCCGCATCGCGGGCCTGCTCACGCCTGAACAACGCCAGAAATTCCAGGCGATGAATGCCGGCAATGCCGGAGGCGGCAGCGAAGGCCGCGTCTATCGCAGCAAGGATGGCGTGCTGGTTGCGCTGCCATTGCGGGTCGGCATCACCGATGGCGCTTACACCGAAATCCTCGGCGGCGGTTTGCAGGAAGGCGATGAAATCGTGATCGGCCTGCAATCTTCAGGCGCCAACGCAGCGCCCGGCAGCAATTCCGCCATGCCCAGGCTGCGCCTCTGATGCAGCCGTTGATCGAAACCCACGGCCTGCGCAAACAGTTCAGGCTGGGCGACAACACGGTCACCGCTTTGGCCGGCATCGATATCGAAATCGCGCGCGGCGCGTTCGTGGCGGTGATGGGGCCATCCGGTTCGGGCAAATCCACTTTCATGAACATGATCGGCTGCCTGGATGCGCCCAGCGGCGGCAGCTATCGGCTGGATGGCCATGACGTAGCCGGGCTGGACGACGATGCCCGCGCCGATCTGCGCAACCGCATGATCGGTTTCGTGTTCCAGAATTTCAATCTGCTGCCGCGCACCACCGCCCTGGATAACGTGGCGCTGCCGCTGCTCTATCGCCGCGATGGCGCCCTGCCCCATGCGCAGCGCCTTGCATTGGCTGCGCAGAGGCTGGCCGAGGTTGGGCTGTCGCAACGCGCCGATCATCAGCCGGCGCAGCTTTCCGGCGGCCAGCAGCAGCGCGTGGCGATTGCCCGCGCATTGGTGAACGATCCGGCCTTGCTGCTGGCCGACGAACCCACCGGCGCGCTCGACAGCCGCACCTCGGTGGAGATCATGGCGCTGTTCCAGGCGCTGAATGCGCGCGGCATCACCATCGTGCTGGTCACCCACGAGGCCGATATCGCCGCCTATGCCAAACGCCGCCTGCTGTTCCGCGATGGCCGTCTGGTGCAGGATGAAACGCTAGCCGCACCGCGCGATGCCGCCGCCGAACTGGTCGCAATGCCGCCGCCGGAAGCCGCTGCATGAATGCGCTGGCAAGCCTTGTGGTGGCGTTGCGCGCACTGCGGGTGAACCTGCTGCGCAGCAGCCTCACCATGCTAGGCATCGTGATCGGCGTGGCAGCCGTGATCACCATGGTGGCGGTGGGCGAAGGCGCGCAACAGCGCGTGCGCGAACAGATCCGCTCGCTCGGTTCCAACCTCATCATCATCCTGTCCGGCGCCGTTACCCAGGGTGGCGCACGGCTCGGCTTCGGCTCGCAGCTCACCATCACCGAGGATGACGGCTATGCCATCGCCCGCGAAATCGACATCGTGCAAGCTTCGGCGCCGGTAACGCGCGGCACCGTGCAGACCGTGTTCGGCAATCTCAACTGGGGCACCACGCTCTATGGCGTGACGCCGGAATACCTGGAGGTGCGCGACTGGGAGATGCAGGCCGGCCGGCCGCTGGCGCAGGAGGATGTGGATGCTGCCGCCAAGGTGGTGGTGCTGGGCCAGACCGTGGCCAACAATCTGTTCGGCGATGCCGATCCGCTGGATCAGACCATCCGCGTGCGCAAAGTGCCGTTCACGGTGATCGGCGTGCTGGCGCGCAAGGGCCAGAGCATGCAGGGCCAGGACCAGGACGACACAATCCTGGTGCCGATCAGCACCGCGCGCAAACGCCTGCTCGGCGGCCAGCAGGCCCGACAGCGCGCCGTGGTAGCGATATCGGTGAAGGTGCGCGACGGCGCCGATCTGGGCGAGGCGGAAGCGCAGATCCGCGACCTGTTGCGCCAGCGCCATCGCCTGGGCAGCAATCAGGATGACGATTTCTGGCTGCGCAATCTTTCCGAAGTGCTGGAAACCCAGCAGGCCGCCCAGCGCGTGATGGCTTTGCTGCTGGCCGCCGTCGCCTCGGTGTCGCTGGTGGTGGGCGGCATCGGCATCATGAACATCATGCTGGTCAGCGTGACCGAGCGCACCCGCGAGATCGGCCTGCGCATGGCAGTCGGCGCCAGGCGGCGGGATATCCTGGCGCAATTCCTGATCGAGGCCGTAACCCTGGCGGCCATCGGCGGCCTGATCGGTGTCGGACTCGGCGTGGCCGCCGCCACCGCGATTGCCTATTTTACCGATTGGCCGGTGCGCTTCGCCCCGGAAGCCATCATCCTGGCGGTTGGCTTTGCCGCTGCCGTGGGCGTGTTTTTTGGCTTTTATCCGGCCAGAAAGGCATCGCGCCTGCAGCCCATGGAAGCGTTGCGCTTCGAGTAGATTTTTTAATATCTGTTTAACTTCCATTAACGCTGTAGTGACACGATATGTCCCATGAGCGTGGATGAATGCCATGATACTGCCCGCTATGCGGTGCTGACCCGGCTGGGCGATAGCTGGATATTCCGGGCTGCCCTGGGCGACCGTGAAGCCGCCGAGGCCGAGGCTTTCCGCTGGCGCCGCATCTATGGCCCGGGCCGCACGCTGATCGCTTCGCTGGGGCAATTTTCCGAAGCCAAGCCCGCCGTTTCCCGCGCCGCGCCGGCTGCCCTGCCGGTGGTGATCGATGTGGAGGCCGAAGCGGTGATGCCGCCGCCCGCTGCCAACGACGATATCCGCCAGCCCGCCCCGGCATTGACGGTAGATTCCAGAAAGGCCGTCAAGACCGACCGTCGCCAACGCCATGCCGGCAAACCGCTGGGCTGGGGCGAAACCTTGTTGCGGGCGCTGGCGCTGTATCTCGGCTATCTGCTGGCCAATCGGCTGATCGATCTCTCCCTGCAGGTGCAATTCGGCATGGGTTCGGTCTAAACTGCCGAGACCATGCTCAGCGTCATCCTGTCTGTCCTTCCCATTTTCATTCTGATCGTGATCGGCCATGCCATGCGGCGCTGGAATTTTCCCGGCGACGCCTTCTGGCCGCTGGCCGATCGTGCGGTTTATTTCATCTTCTTTCCCGCGCTGCTGGTGCATAACCTGGCCCGCGCCAATCTTGGCGAATTAGACCCCACAGGCCTGTTCGGCACATTGTATTGCGCATTGCTGCTGAATGCTTTGCTCGCCTTCGCCATGAAACCCTGGCTGAAGATCGATGGCCCCTCCTTCACCAGCCTGTTTCAAGGGTCGGTGCGATTCAACACTTTCGTAGGCTTCGGCGCGGCCGCAGCCCTGGCCGGCAATCCCGGCATCACGCTCTATGCCGTGGTGATATCGCTGGCTATTCCCACCATGAACGTGCTGTGCGTGCTGGTATTGGTGCGCTACGGCGCCCATGGCGGCGGCACATCCCTGCGCGATCAATTGCTGCTGCTTGGCAAAAACCCGCTGATCCTGGCCTGCCTCGCCGGCATCCTGATCAACCTGAGCGGATTGCACTTGCCGCCGGGCATAGACCCGATGTTCAAGATGCTGGGCGATGTGGCGGCACCGCTTGGCCTGCTCACCGTTGGCGCGGCCTTGCAAATGGATGCGGCGCGCCAGGGCGGCAAGACGGTGATTACAGCCACATTGCTGAAACTGGTGGTCTATCCCAGCACTGTGCTGACCGTCAGCTGGCTTTGGGGACTGGATCGTATGGAAACCCAGATATTGGTGCTCTGGGCCATGCTGCCAACCGCCAGCGCCAGCTATATCCTGGCGCGCCAGATGGGCGGCAACGCGCCGCTGATGGCTGCCATCGTCACGGCCAGCACGCTGGGCGCCTTCATTACGATGCCGATCTTCCTGGCCCTGCTGGGGCTTTGAAGCCTACTTCTCGGTAAAGGTCCAGTCGCCGGTCCAATCGGTCGGCGCATCGGCTTGCAGCTTTTCCACCCGGTGCAGGAACGTCGCCGCCACCGCATCGCCATCGGCCAGCGTGGCAAAAGCATTGCGGGCTTTCGGCCAATCGCCCCTGCGATAAGCAGCCAGGGCATCGGCGAAGGCGGCATCGCGCTGCGGCTGCGGCTGGCGGCCGTAAAGCTCGTACACCACCTCGGCTTCCTGTTTGCCGGCCACCCGCAGGCGATCCAACTCGCGCAACGACATGCCGGGCCCCACCATGCGCCGCGTGGCTTCCGCCAGCATGATCGTGCTGCCGTAATAACGGTTGGCGGATTCCAGCCGCGCGGCAAGGTTTACCGTATCGCCCAGCAGCGAGTAGCTGCGGGAAAATTCCGAGCCGATCGAGCCAACCACCACATCGCCGGTGGCAATGCCGATGCGGATTGAAATCGGCGGCACCTCGCGGCGCAAGCCCAGCAGGTCCGGCAATTCCGCGCGGAAACGCTCGAGTTGATCCAGCATATCGAGCGCCGCGCGGCAGGCCAGTTCGGCCTGACGTTCTGCAGGCACGAAGGGAGGGCCCCAATAGGCCATCACCGCATCGCCGATATATTTGTCTATCACCCCGTCATTGGCGCGGATCGGTTCCGACATCAGGGTGAGATAACGGTTGATCACCGTCACCAATGCGGTCGGGGTCAACCGCTCGCTCAAGCCGGTGAAGCCCTGCATGTCGCAAAACAGCACCGTCATCACCCGGCGCTCGCCCTCATCATGCGCCAGATCGGGCCGCATCAACAGGCCATCCACGATGCGCGGATCCATGTAGCGACCGAAGGTGTCGCGGATGCGCTCTTTTTTCTTGAGCTCACCCACCATCATGTTGAAGCTCTGGGTGAGTTCGCCGATTTCGTCGCGGCTGCGCACCGGCAAATCGACTTCCAGCGAACCATGCTCCACCTGCCGCGCGCCTTCCAGCAACCGCCGCACCGGGCGCACCAGATTGCGCGTGAGATAGCCCGCCGCCAGCAAACCGAGAATGCAGGCGATAACCGTCAGCGCCATACTGGCCTGAGAAGCGCGATGCTGCATGATTTGCAGGTTGTCGCTGGCGTATTTCAAGCTGGCATACATATCGGCATGATCGCGTTCGAGATGGCGGTTGATCTCGGCCCGCCGACGATCAAGCAACCGCATCTGGTTTTCCGATCCGGCAAGATCGCCGGCCTCGACGGCAAGGATCATATCGCGCACGCTGACTTCGTATTTCTCCAGCATCTCCAGCAGGAATTCCAGCCGCGTATCCAGCCGCGCCAAGCGCTCGACCTTGGCATAGGCATCGTTCTCAGCCAGCAGGAATTTAAGTTGACCACGCGCCTTGATGATCTCGGCGGTCGCTGCGCTCTCAAGTTCATCCACGCGCTCGCGCAGCAATTTCAGGGTTGCCGGATCGCCGCCATGCTCCGCTTGATAAACGAATTGCCGCAGCGCCAGGGCCACTTCCAGGGATTTCACCTCGGCTTGCGACAGATCGGCGTAGGCCGGCACATAATGCTGCTCGACGCGCTCAAGTTCCTCATCCACTTCGCGGGCCACCCAACTGGTGCCCATCGAGGTGATCAGCATCAGGGTGATCAGAACCAAGGCGATGGAGAAAATCTTCGAACCGATGGAACGCAGCATGGCCATGGCAACCCCTCCTCCAAAGCCGTCCGGAAATCCTCAGCGGTGCACAGCCTACTTCTTCGGAAACTCCAGGCCCATGGCCTCATAGCGCTCGGGGTCGTCGCCCCAATCGCCGCGCACCTTCACGAACAGAAACAGATGCACCCGCCGCTCGAACTGCTTTTCCATTTCCTGCCGGGCGGCGGCGCCCACCTTTTTCAGCATGGCACCGCCCTCGCCGATCACGATCTTCTTCTGGCCTTCGCGTTCCACGAAGATCACCTGATCGATGCGCGCCGAGCCGTTCTTCTGGTCTTTCCAATTTTCGGTTTCCACCGTCAGCGCATAGGGCAGTTCCTGCCGCATGGCGTTGAACAATTTCTCGCGGGTGATCTCGGCGGCCAGGAAGCGCATCGGCGCATCGGATAGCTGATCTTCCGGATACAGCCACGGCCCCTTGGGCATGCGGGCCACAAGATCGCGCAGCAGTTCCTTGCAGCCATCGCCATTGCTGGCGGCAATCATGAAGGTGGCGGCGAACGGGAAGGCATCGTTCAGCGCCTGGGTAAGGCCCAGCAGCTTTTCGCGTGCCACCTTGTCCACCTTGTTCAGCGCCAACACCGCCGGCACCTTGCGGCCATCGAGATTCTTCAGGATATCGCGGGTCTCCTGATCGAAGCCGCGCGCGGCATCCACCACCAGCAGGATCACATCGGCATCGTCGATGCCGCTCCAGGCTGCCTGCACCATGGCGCGGTCCAGCCGCCGCTTGGGTGCGAAGATGCCGGGCGTATCCACATAAACCAGCTGCGTCTGGCCTTCCATGCCGATGCCGGTGATGCGCGCCCGCGTGGTCTGCACCTTCGACGACACGATGGAAATCTTGGCACCGACCAGTTGATTCAACAAAGTGGACTTGCCGGCATTCGGCGCGCCCACGATGGCGACATAGCCGCACGCGGTTTCGGTCTGTGTCGGGGTTTCTTCAGGCATCACTCACCACCCAGCCTTTTCAATAAACGGCCGGCAGCCTCCTGCTCGGCAGCCCGCTTGGAGCCGCCACGACCCAATTCCGGTTCACCCTCGCCCAATGCCACCGAAACCGTGAAACGCGGCTCATGCGGCGGGCCTTCGATACTCACCACGTCGTAACGCGGCACCTGCTGCAGATGCGCCGCCGCCCATTCCTGCAAGGCGGTCTTGGCATCCTTGGCGGCGCCGCTGAGCGATTCCGCCAGTTGCGGCTGCATATGCTTGGCCACGAAGCGTTCGGCCGGCGCCAGGCCGCCATCCAGGTACAGCGCGGCAATCACCGCTTCCAGCGCATCGGCCAGGATAGCCGGCTTGCCGGCGCCACCTGAATCGCGCTCCGAACGCGAAAACTGGATATACTCGCCAAGGCCCAGATCATGGGCGAAGCGCGCCAGGCTTTCCTGCTTCACCAGCGCGTTGTAGCGCAGTGCCAGTTCGCCGGCCGCGGCTTCCGGGTAGGTCTTGGCCAGCATGGTGGCCACGATCAACCCCAGCACGCGGTCGCCGATGAATTCAAGGCGATTGTAATCGCGCGAGGCTGCATCTGCGGTCTTTCCACTGCTGCCACGCCGGGCCGACCGCGCGCGGCTGCGGCGCGGATTGGCCGATGGATGCACCAGCGCTTCTTCCAGCAGGGTTGTATCGGCGAACTGATGGCCCAGCGCCTTTTGCAGGCCAACAAGATCGGGCTTTGGAAGGTCGGCCGGCACGATCAGCGGATACTGGTAAACATGCGCTCGAACCGGAACCCGCCGAACCAGGTCCAGGGCTTGAACAGCGAAGCCGAGCTATCCAGCGAAATCCACCGCACCTCGGCCCGGCCGATCAGGTTTTCCGCCGGCAGATATCCCACGCCGCCGAAGGCCACCTGAAAGCGGCTATCCAGCGAATTGTCGCGGTTATCGCCCATCACGAAATAATGCCCGGCCGGCACGGTGAAAACCGGGGTGTCGTCGCCCTCGGTGGTGCTGGAATCCAGCACGAAATAGCTGCGGCCGCCGGGCAGGATTTCCTCATACTGGCGGATGCGCGGACGCACATTGCCGAACCGGTCGCGCTCCTCGAAATCGGCAATGCGGCGACGCTCCACCTTCTCGCCATTCAGCCACAATTCGCCGCCGCGCATCTGCACGCGGTCGCCCGGCAGGCCGATCACGCGCTTGATGTAATCCTTGCTGGTATCGCCGGGATAGCGGAACACCGCCACATCGCCGCGCTCCGGCACGCTTTCCAGGATACGGCCCTTGAACAGCGGCGGGCTCATGAACAGCGAATATTGCGAATAGCCATAGGCATATTTCGAGACGAACAGATAATCCCCCACCAGCAGGGTGGGCAGCATGGATTCCGAGGGAATGTGAAACGGCTCATAGGCAAACGAGCGGATGCCCAAGGCAATCAGGATGGCATAGAACAGCGTGCGCAGCGTCTCCCAGATATCGGATTTCGGCTTGGACACACTCTGCTCCTGCTGCATTTGACACCCCGTGTTTCAACGGCGGAGACAAAAGACGGTATCCCCCGCGCGCTGTCAAGCACGCCCAGGCGAAACCGCCCCAAAAACCACCCTAACCTATTGATCTAAAATCGGTATCGCAGAAATTATGACAAACGCCTGAGCCAATGGCGGCTCGTCGGTGATGGTCAGGTCGATCTGCGCCCGGTGGCCTGGCGGCAGCAGGCTTTCCAGCCGGGCCAGGGCGCCGCCGCTCAAACGCATGGTGGGCTTGCCGCCGGGCAGGTTCACCACCCCCATATCGCGCCAGAATACCCCCTTGCGAAAACCCGTGCCCAAAGCCTTGGAACAGGCTTCCTTGGCGGCGAAGCGTTTGGCATAGGAGGCCGTGCGGGTAAGCGGCCGGCGCGCCGAGCGGGCCTTTTCAGTCTCGGTGAAAATGCGGTCGAGAAAACGGTCGCCGAAGCGTTCGATGGTTTTCTCGATCCGGCGGATATCGATCAGGTCGGAACCGATGCCAATGATCATGTCAGGCAGTCAGCCCCATATTGCCGCGGGCACGATCCATCAGGCTGCGCATACGGCGGATGGCGCCATCCAGGCCGCCGAAGATCGCTTCGCCGATCAGAAAATGCCCGATATTGAGTTCCTGCACGCTGGGTATGGCCGCCACAGGGCCAACCGTATCGAAGCTGAGGCCATGGCCGGCATGGCATTCCAGGCCCAGTTCGGCAGCGTGTTCGGCGGCTTTCCGCAGCCGCAGCAATTCCGCCTCGCGGGCCGCGCCTTCCAACTCGCAATACCGGCCGGTATGCAATTCCACCACCGGCGCGCCCATCGCCTTGGCCACGGCCAATTGTACCGGCGAGGGTTCGATGAACAGCGACACGCGAATGCCGGCATCGTTCAACTTGGCGATGATCGGCAGCAGGTGGCTGTGATGCGCCGCTGCATCCAGGCCGCCCTCCGTGGTGCGCTCCTCGCGCCGCTCGGGCACGATGCAGCAGGCATGCGGCTTGTGGCGCAGCGCGATGGCCAGCATTTCCTCGGTGGCCGCCATTTCCAGATTCAGCGGCAGGTCGATCTCGGCCATCAGCCGGTCGATATCGCGATCCGAGATATGCCGGCGGTCTTCGCGCAGATGCGCTGTGATGCCATCGGCGCCGGCGCTGGCCGCCATCTTGGCTGCGCGGATGGGATCGGGATGCGGGCCGCCGCGTGCATTACGTATGGTGGCCACATGATCGATATTCACACCCAGGCGCAGCTTGCTCATCACGCTCTCCTTCAGGCCAGATTGCGACTGCCGGGCTTGATGGCCGGCAGCTTTGCCATCTCCGGCGGCAACGCATCGGCGGCATAGGCCGGCACCTTGTAGCCGCAGAGCGCAAACAGCGGCACGCCCAAATCCACTTCGCCATCCGAACGATCGACGATGCAGGAAGCCGCCACCGTGTGGCCGCCATTGGCCTGGATGGTGGCGATGCATTCGCGGCTGGATTTGCCGGTGGTGACCACATCCTCCGCCATCAACACGCGCGCGCCCTCGGGAATCTCGAAACCGCGCCGCAATGTAAAGGCGCCATCCACGCGCTCGGTGAAGATCGACGGCACGCCAAGCTGGCGCGCCAGTTCATACCCCACCACAACGCCGCCCATGGCCGGCGAACAGACCAGATCAACCGGCTTGGGGCCCAGCTTGGCGCGGATCGCATCGGCCAGCGCCTTGCACAACAAGGCTGCACGATCGGGATGCATCAGCACCTTGGCCGATTGCATGTAGACCGGGCTGTGCAGGCCCGAGGTCAGCAGGAAATGGCCTTCCAGCAGGGCGCCGGTTTCACGGTAATGGCGAAGTACGTCTTCCTTGTTCATAAGCCCCTTTTCCCGCCTGGTTCAGCCCCTCGCCCGTTCCACCGAATGGATATTCGGCGTGGCGCGCAGGGCGGCAATGATATTGGTGAGATGCTTCACATCCCGCACTTCCACATCCACGAACATTTCAAAGAATTCCTGGGTGCGGTTGGTAATCTTCAGATTGGTGATATTACCCTTGTGCTTGGCGATCACGGTGGAGAGCGCCGACAGCGAACCCGGTTCGTTGGTTACCATAAGAACCACGCGGCCGGTATGGGCCTGGCTGTCTTTTTCGCCATCCTGCGGCGCATCCCAGGCCAGATCGAGCCAACGTTCCGGCTGATCGGCAAACTGGCCCAGGCTTTCGCAATCTATCGTGTGGATCGTCACGCCCTTGCCGGTGGTGACGATGCCCACTATGCGGTCGCCCGGCAGCGGATGGCAGCAGCCGGCGAAATGCATCGCCATGCCCGGAATCAAGCCACGGATCGGAATGCCGCCGCCGCTGGTGCGGTTCTGATCCAGCGGCTTGCTCACCTTCTGCGTCACCGGCAGGCGGTCGGCCTCGCGGTCTTTTTCCTTTTCGCCCGGGAACACCAGATGCAGCACGCTGCGCGGCGTAAGCGTGCCATCGCCCACGCCCACATACACATCGTCGGCGCCGCGCAGCTTCAGCGCCTTGGCAGCGATTTCCATGCCCTTCTCGGAAACCTGGTGGTCATGATCCTTGAAGGTCTTGTTCAGGATCGCCCGGCCCAGCTCGATATACTGGCCGCGCTGCTGCTGGCGGATGAAACGATTGATGCAGGATTTGGCGCGGCCCGATTTGACGAAATTCAGCCAGGACGGATTGGGCGCCGGCACTTTCGAGCGCAGGATTTCCACCTGGTCGCCATTGCGCAGCACCGTGCGCAGCGGCACCACGCGGCCATTCACCTTGGCGCCCACCGCCGTGTCGCCGATATCGGAATGCACCGCGTAGGCGAAATCCACCACCGTGGCATCGCGCGGCAAGGCAATCAGGTCGCCCTTCGGCGAAAAACAGAAAACCTGATCCTGGAACATATTGAGCTTGGTATGCTCAAGAAATTCTTCCGGGTCCGAGGTCTGTTCCAGAATTTCCAGCAACTCGCGCAGCCAGCGATATTGCTTGGCTTCGGCATCGGGCGCATTGCCCTTTTCGCCAGGCTGCTTGTATTGCCAATGCGCGGCCACGCCCAGATCGGCCACCTCGTGCATATCCTGGGTGCGGATCTGGATTTCGATACGCTTGTTCTCCGGGCCGATCACCGTGGTGTGCAGGCTGCGATAGCCATTCTGCTTCGGCGTGGAGATGTAATCCTTGAACCGCCCGGGCACCGATGGCCAGGTATTGTGCACGATGCCCAGCGCCTGATAGCAGGCGCCGATATCGCGCACCACGATGCGGAAGGCGATGATGTCTGAAAGCTGCTCGAACGGAATGTTCTTGCGCTGCATCTTCTCCCAGATCGAGAAAGGCCGTTTCTCGCGCCCGGAAACCCAGGCATCCAGGCCCTGCTCCGCCAGGGTGCGCTTGATGCGATCGGAAATGCGCTCGGTCAGGCTGCCGCCTTCGCTGCGCAGTTGCTCCAGGCGGGTGATGATCGAGGCGCGGGCATCGCCGTTCAATTCGGCGAAGGCCAGGTCTTCCAGTTCTTCCTTGATCTGCTGCATGCCGATGCGGTCGGCCAGCGGCACATAGATTTCCATCGTCTCTTTGGCGATGCGTTTGCGCTTCTCCGGCGTGGCGATGTAATGCAGCGTGCGCATGTTGTGCAGCCGGTCGGCCAGTTTCACCAGCAGCACGCGGATGTCGTTCGACATCGCCAGCAGAAGTTTGCGGAAATTCTCCGCCTGGCGCGTGCGGTCGGATTGCTGCTCGATGCGCGACAGCTTGGTCACGCCATCTACCAGGCGCAGCACGTCGCCGCCGAAGGCGCTCTCCAGTTCCTTGGGCGTGGCCACGGTGTCTTCCAGCGTGTCGTGCAGCAGGCCGGTGGCGATGGTCTTGTCGTCCAGCTTCATGCCGGCCAGGATGCCGGCCACCTCCACCGGATGGCTGAAATAGGGGTCGCCGGAAGCGCGCTTCTGGGCGCCATGGGCCTTCAGCGAAAACACATAGGCGCGATTCAGCAGGTCCTCATCGGCGTCGGGATCATACGCCAGAACCTTCTCTACCAGTTCGACCTGTCTCAAAATGCGGGCGCGCGCCATTTTCTACCGTTCTCCAGCCCGGATTCTCCCGGGCGCCAACGGTTACACAACAATCTGAATTTTGGGCTAAAATCGGGCAACGGCAAGTGCCGCTGGCGCCAAGGCCGGCGCCAGTGACAAAAAAGCCACAATAAGGCGTGAGGATTACTCCTCGGCGGCGTCCGGCTCTTCCGCTTCGTCGGCTTCGTCGGCGGCGTCTTCCAGGCCCATGCCTTCAGGCAATTCGTCGTCGCCCTGCTGAATGCCAGACCATTCGGCCGATTCCATCAGGGCGGCCATGTTGTCGTCTTCCGGCTCGTCCACTTCCACATGCTTCTGCATGCCGCCGATCATGCGCTGGCGCAGCGTCTCGATATCCACCGTTTCGTCGGCGATTTCGCGCAGGGCAACCACGGGATTCTTGTCGTTATCGCGATCCACGGTCAGCGGCGCGCCGGCCGAGACAGCCCGGGCACGCTGCGAAGCCAGCATCACCAGCTCGAAGCGGTTGGGCACTCTCAGAACGCAATCTTCAACGGTAACGCGCGCCATGGCGGGATCCTCAAGGATACGGAATCGGGAAAGCCGGCTGATTACAGCCTATCGTGATGCAGCGCAAGATAATTGTTGCCCGGCAGCCCTGCAAGCACCCCTGCTCCGGCGGCAGAACATCAAGATAACTTATTGATTTTAATAGGATCAGCCGCCTCGATCAGGGTCGCAATGGAGCGTCCGCTGGCGGGATCATGCCAATCCGGGGCGATTTCCTGCAATGGCAGCAGCACGAACAGCCGACCGGTGGCGCGAGGATGCGGCAATACCGGCTCGCCCGTGGCATCCCCCGGGCTCACCTGGCCGGCATAATCGATCAGGTCCAGATCCAGCGGCCTGGCATCCCAGCGGCCCCGGCGTACCCGACCGAAATCCTGCTCGATGGCATGCAAGCGGGCCAGCAAATCGCGCGGCGACAGAATCGTATCGATGCGTACCATTGCGTTGAGATAATCGGGCTGCGCGATTTCTCCTGCCACAGGTGGCGGCCATGCGGGCGATTGCCACCAGGAAGAGCGCGCCGCCACAAACAATCCTGCGGCCCCCAATGCACGCACACCCGCTTCAAGTGTGGAACGCAAATCCGGCAACGCCGCAATGGTGAGATTGCCACCAATTGCAACATAAATCGCAGACTTTACGCTGGCTTGCACGATCAGACCCTTGCCATCCATACTGGAAAGTATATCAAGACAGCGTTCCGACAACGAAGATTCAGGCATTGCGAAACACTATTCCCGTTCTTACTTGAACAGATAATCCCAGGAGCCTCATATGAAATTCTATCCGCAAGAGCGCGTAGCGCTGTTTATCGATGGTGCCAACCTATATTCCGCCGCCCGCAGCCTGGGCTTTGAAATCGACTATCGCCGGCTGCTGGAGCATTTCCGCCGGGAATCGAATCTGATCCGCGCCTTCTATTACACCGCGCTGGTGGAAGACGCCGATTATTCGCCGCTGCGCCCGCTGATCGATTGGCTGGACTATAACGGCTACACCATGGTGACCAAGCCGGCCAAGGAATATACCGACGCATCCGGTCGCCGCCGTTTCAAGAGCAACATGGATATCGAGCTGGCCATCGACATGATGGACCTTGCGCCGCATATCAATCATGCCGTGCTGTTTTCCGGCGATGGCGATTTCCGCCGCCTGGTGGAAGCCGTGCAGCGCCGCGGCGTGCGTGTCAGCGTGGTGGCCACCACCCGCAGCAATCCGCCCATGGTGGCCGACGAATTGCGCCGCCAGGCCGATACCTTCGTTGAATTGCAGGATCTGATGCCGAAGATCATGCGCGAAGGCGCGGCCCGCGAGGCTGTGCAGTCTCAGCGCGCCGCCGGCGTGAATGCCACGCTGCGCGTCGGCCCCGGCACCAGCACGCCCGCTGGCGCCTATGACGACGAAGACGACATCGACACCGCAAATCCGCGCGGCTACCAGCGGTAATGGGGCGCGCCGATGGCGCTGCTCTCCGCTCCCATTCCGGGCCGCGATTGCGATCTCTGCCCGCGCCTGAAGCAATTCCGCGACGATAACCGCCGCGCTTATCCGGATTTCTTCAATGCGCCGGTGCCGGCCTGGGGCGACGAGGCGCCGCGTTTGCTGATCGTCGGTCTGGCGCCAGGCCTGAAAGGCGCCAACCGCACCGGCCGGCCCTTCACCGGCGATTATGCCGGCGACCTGCTATACAGCACGCTGAAGAAATACGGCTTCTCGAAAGGCGAATTCCGCGCCGATCCGAATGACGGCCTGCAATTGCTGAAGGCCCGCATCAGCAACGCGGTGAAATGCGTGCCGCCGGAAAACAAGCCCACACCGGCCGAAACCAAAACCTGCCTGCGCAGCTATCTCTCGCTCGAAATGGCCGAGATGAAAAGCGTGAAAGCCATCCTGGCGCTGGGCCAGATCGCGCATATCGCCGTGCTGGATGCCTTGAAGGTGAAGCGCAGCACAGCGCCCTTCGGCCATAACACGGCCTATCCATTGCCCACCGGCGCCACGCTGTTTTCCAGCTATCACTGCTCGCGCTACAACACCAATACCGGACGGCTGACCGAAGCGATGTTCCACGCGGTGTTCGACAAAATCGTCAAAACCACTTCAGCTTCCTGAGCAGCCAGACTTCCGCCACCAGCATAAAGGCCGTGATGCCGCATATCACGGCGAAGGCCCAGGGCGTATCGTGGCCGGGAATGCCCGCCACATTCGCACCCAGCAGACCAGCCACCAGGCTGGGCGGCAGCAGCACGGCAGCCAGCGCGGTCAGGCGATTGGAGGTCTGGGCGATCTGCTCGGTCACCAGGGTGGTCAAATCTTCATGCAATATGGTTGTGCGGTCGCGCAGCGCATCCAGGGTTTCCACGCTGCGCAGCACCTTGTCGGTCAAATCGCGCATGCGCTGGCGGTCGCGCGGTTTCAGCCATTCCACATCGGCGCCCTGCATCCTGAACAAGGCCTCGCGCTGCGGCGCCATGTAGCGGCGCAGGGATATGGCGCGGCGGCGCAGCAGGCTGAGCGTGGAACGCGATTCTTTCACATCGCATTGTTCGATCTCATGGTCCAGATCGTCCACTTCATCCTCAAGCTGATCCAGCACCGGCTCGATACCCTTGATCACCTTGCGCGCGATCTTGGTAAACAGATGCCCTGCCCGCACCGGTCCGCGCCGAGTTGCCAGGCTTTCCCGGATATCGCGCAGGGCATGCAGATAATGATCCTTGTCGCGCAGGCTGATCAGTCGCTGCTCGTTGCCCCAGATATGGATCGGCACCAGATCGAGCACGTTATTATCGGGATCGCGGTTCACGCCGCGCATCACCACTTGCAGGCCGCCATTGGTCTCCTGCACACGCGGGCGGGATTCCTCGGCCAGCAGCGCATCGCAGAGCACGGCATCCAGGCCGCTTTCATCGCGCAGCCAGCGGGCGGCATATTCGTCGTCGCGCTCCAGATGCACCCACAGCACGCCTTGCGCCGGATGCCAGGCACGGATGCCATCCCAGCCGATTTCGCGCGCACCGCCGCTGCCATCAAGCAACAGGGCAAAGCGCAGGCCCTGCTGCTGGCCATAAATCAAGCCACGTTGCTGATCCATCTCACCCACCCCGGTGAATCCGTTACCAGGGCCAGCATAGCATGCGTGGGGTTTCAGCGCCCCTCAAACTTGGGCGGGCGGCGCGCCTTGAAAGCCGCCAGGCTCTCGGCGAAATCCTCGGTCATGGTCATCAAGGCGAATTGTTCCGCATCCAGGGCGGAAGCCATCTGGATCAGGCCTTCCTGATAAGCATTGGCGCCGCGCTTGATCATGCGCACAGCCAATGGCGGCTTTGCTGCGGCCAGTTCACCCAGGGCAAGCGCACGCTGCAGCGCGGTGCCGCTCGGCACGGTTTCGTCCACAACGCCGAATGTGCGCGCCTCATGGGCCGGCATCACTTCGCCCAGAATGGCCAACCGCTTGCCTGCCGCAGGCCCGGCGCGCGCAATCAGGCGCGGCAGGGCGGTCCAACTCAGATTCATGCCGCGATCCACTTCCGGCAAACCCAGCCGCGCCCCCTCGCCGGCAATCAGCAGATCGCCAGCCGCCGCCAGCGCCAGACCGCCGCCCAGGCAATACCCTTCCACTGCAACGATCGTGTAACATTCCAGTGCAGCAAAGGCCTTGCACATGGCAGCACCCGCCAGCGGACCCTGCATGCGCTCAGGAATCGCGGCCTGGGCCAGATTGCTTACCGCTGGATCCTTCAGGTCGAAACCGACGGAGAATACGCTCTCCGCACCGGTCAGCACCAAAGCCACCGGCGGTTCCTGCGCCAGTTCGTCGAAAGCCGCGCGCAGGGCCTGCATCGCGGCAATGGAAAGCGCATTGCGCCCATCGCCACGATCGAAGCGCAAGAGGGCCAGGCGGCCGCGACGTTCGAGTTGAAGCATGCTCAGGTCCAGTATGGTCAGCCAGAATGCTCAGGCGGTCTCGCCGCGCACCAGCTTGATGATGGCCGAATAATCCAGGCCGCCATTGCCGGCATTGACGAATTCGGAATACAGCGCCGTGGCCTCCGAACCCAGCGGCGTGGACATGCCGGCGGCACGCGCCGCTTCCTGCGATAGCTTGAGATCCTTCAGCATCAGCTCGGCCGAAAAACCCGGCTTGTAATCGCGGTTGGCTGCCGATGTGGGCACCGGGCCCGGCACCGGACAATGGTTGCTCAACGCCCAGCAGCCGCCAGAAGATGCCGAAACGATGTCGAACATCGCTTGTGGTGCCAGGCCCAACTTCTCAGCCATCACGAAGGCTTCCGAGATCGCGGTCATGGTGATTCCCAGCACCATGTTGTTGCAGGCCTTGGCGACCTGGCCGTTGCCGGCGCCACCGGCATGCACGATCTTCTTGCCCATCTTTTCCAGCACCGGCTTGGCGGCGGCAAAGGCCGCATCGCTGCCGCCCACCATGAAGGTAAGCGCGGCATTCTCCGCGCCGCCTACGCCGCCCGATACCGGCGCATCCAGCATCAGCATGCCGGCGGCTTCTGCTGCCTTGATCACTTCGCGCGCGGTTTTTACGTCGATGGTAGAGCTATCCACGAACACCGTGCCCTTGCGCGCCACGGCCAGAATGCCCTTGGCGCCAAGATACACATCGCGCACATGCTTGCCCGCCGGCAGCATGGTGACCACGAGGTCGACATCGGTTGCCGCTTCCTGCGCGCTGGCCGCCTTGGTTCCGCCCGCTGCCACCACGGCCGCCACCGCCTCGGCGCTGAGATCGAAAGCCTTAACGGCAAAGCCGGCCTTCAGCAGATTGCGTGCCATCGGCCCGCCCATATTGCCCACGCCGATGAAACCGATATTTTTCATTCTTTCCTCCCTGGTAAGGCCATCAATCGAATTTCAAATCGCCATCCGGCAAAGGCGCGAAATAACGTGCGATATACTCATCCGACACCGCCTCCAGCGTGGCCGGCTGCCATTTCGGCGCATGATCCTTGTCCACGATCACCGCGCGCACACCTTCATAGAAATCATGGCCCTGGCCGACATGATTGCACATGCGCCATTCCAGGATCATGCAATCGCGGAAGGCCAGATTGCGGCCGCGCCGCAATTGCGCGAAAGTCAGCTTCACCGATGTAGGCGACTTGCCGCGGATGATCTTGGCCTGCTGCTCGCCGAAACCAGGCGATGCCTCCAGTGCCGCCATGATGGTCGCCACGCTATCGCCCTTGAACAGCGCATCGATCTCGGGCCGCAAAGCGTCGATCGGCGCCGGGCCTGGATCGGCCTGGAATTGCGCAATCACCGCATCCACCGCGGCGTTATCCGGCAGCGATGCCGCAACCAGCGCGGCTTCCAGGTCGGCCAGTCTGGCGCGGGGCACATGATGGGTGCCAACGCCCAGCGCCATGATATCGGCATGCTTCAGCCGCGCGCCGGTCAGCCCCAGATACATCCCGGTTTCGCCGGGCAGGCGCGGCAGAAAATACGTGCCGCCCACATCGGGAAACAGGCCGATGCCGGTTTCCGGCATGGCGAACAGCGCGAATTCGGAAACCACGCGATGGCTGCCATGCACGGAAAGGCCGACGCCGCCGCCCATGCAGATGCCGTCGATCAGCGCGATGAAGGGCTTGGGATATTCGGCGATCACCGTATTGGCGCGGTATTCATCGCCCCAGAAATTCCGCCGATAGGCCACGCCATCGGGCCCGGTATCGGCCAGCTTGCGAATATCGCCGCCAGCACAGAATGCCTTTTCGCCGGCCGCCTTGATCAGCACCGCCTTGATGGCAGCATCTTTCGCCCAAAGCCGCAGATGCTTTTCCAGCGGCACGCACATATCGTGGTTCAGCGCGTTCAACGCCTGCGGGCGGTTAAGCTGGATGATGCCTAAGCCGTTCTGAACCGAAAACAGAATCTCTTCACTCATACTCTCACTCCGTGAAACTGCCTGACAACAGCGAGCGCGACACGATCACCCGCATGATCTCGTTGGTGCCTTCCAGAATCTGGTGCACGCGGGCATCGCGCAGGTAACGCTCGATGGGATAATCCTTCAAATAGCCATAGCCGCCATGCAACTGCATCGCATCGTTGCAGATAGTGAATCCGGCATCGGTGGCAAAGCGCTTCGCCATGGCGCAATAGAGCGTCGCCTCGGGATGCTTTTCATCCAGCATGGCAGCGGCATTGCGGATCATCAGCCTGGCTGCCGCCAGATCGGTGGCCATGTCTGCCAGCTTGAATTGCGTGGCCTGAAAGCCGGCAATCGGCTGGCCGAACTGCTTGCGCTGACCGACATAGTCCCTGGTGATATTCAGGCAGGCCTTGGCCGCGCCCAGCGAACAGGCGCCGATATTGATGCGCCCGCCATCCAGGCCGCTCATGGCGATCTTGAAGCCCTCGCCTTCCGCGCCGATGCGGTTGGCTTTCGGCACCTTGCAATCCTCGAAGATCACCATGGCGGTGGGCTGGCTATTCCAGCCCAGCTTGCGCTCCTGTGCGCCGAAGCTCAGGCCCGGCGTGCCATTCTCCACCACCAGGCAACTCACACCGCGCGCGCCGGCCTCGCCGGTGCGCACCATGCACACATAGATGTCCGAACGCCCGCCGCCCGAAATGAAGGCCTTGGTGCCGTTCAGCACATAATGATCGCCGGCATCCACCGCGCGGGTTTGCAAAGCTGCCGCATCGGAGCCGGCATTGGGCTCGGTGAGGCAGTAGGAAGCGAAATGCTGCATGCTGCACAGCTTGGGCAGAAAGCGTTGCCGCTGCTCTTCATTGCCGAAGCGGTCGATCATCCACGCCGCCATGTTGTGGATCGAGATATAGGCGGCCGTGGAGGTGCAGCCGGCAGCCAGTTCCTCGAAGATCAGCGCCGCATCCAGGCGGCCGAGGCCTGAGCCGCCCACATCCTCGCGCACATAGATGCCGCCGAAACCAAGCCCGGCGGCCTCGCGCAATTCATCCACGGGAAAATGCTTCTGTTCATCCCAGCGGGCGGCATTGGGCAGCATGCGTTCGGCGGCGAAACGGCGCGCCATCTCCTGGATGGCGCGCTGGTCGTCGGTGAGGTGGAGGGTCATGGCGCCCTCCGGCTTCACTTCATGGTGGGGATGTTGAACTCGGCGCCCGAGCGAATGCCGGTGGGCCAGCGCGCGGTCACGGTCTTGATCTTGGTGAAGAATTTCACGCCCTCGGGGCCATGCTGGTTGGTATCGCCGAAAGCCGATTTCTTCCAGCCGCCGAAGGTGTGGAAAGCCAGCGGCACCGGGATCGGCACATTCACGCCCACCATGCCCACCTGCACCTTGGCGGCAAAGTCGCGCGCGGCATCGCCATCGCGGGTGAAGATCGCCACGCCATTGCCGAATTCATGCTCGGTGGGCAGCTTGGCGGCTTCCTCGAAGCTTTCGGTGCGCACCACGCTGAGTACCGGGCCGAAAATTTCTTCCTTGTAGATGCGCATGTCCGGCGTCACGTTGTCGAACAGGCAACCGCCCATGAAGAAGCCCTTCTCATAGCCCTGCAGATTCAGGCCGCGGCCATCCACCACCAGCTTGGCGCCTTCCTTCACGCCGGTATCCACATAGCCCTTCACCTTGGCCAGATGCTCCGCCGTCACCAGCGGGCCCATCTCGCTATCCTTGTCGGTGCTGGGGCCCACCTTGAGGGCGCGCACGCGGGGCGCCAGGGCTTCCACCAGCTTGTCGGCGGTGGCCTTGCCCACCGGCACGGCAACCGACACGGCCATGCAGCGTTCGCCGGCCGAACCGTAGCCGGCGCCGATCAGCGCATCCACGGCCTGGTCCAAATCGGCATCGGGCATGATGATCATATGGTTCTTGGCGCCGCCCATGGCCTGCACGCGCTTACCATTGGCGGCGGCAGTGGCGTAAACATATTGCGCAATCGGCGTGGAGCCGACGAAGCTGACCGCCTGGATGCGCGGATCGGTGAGCAGCGTATCCACCGAAATCTTGTCGCCGATCACGCAGTTCAGCACACCGGCGGGGGCGCCGGCTTCGATCATCAGCTCGGCCAGGCGCAGCGGGCAGCTCGGATCCTTTTCGCTGGGCTTGAGGATGAAGGTGTTGCCGCAGGCAATCGCCACGGCAAACATCCACATCGGCACCATGGCCGGGAAGTTGAACGGCGTGATGCCCGCCACCACACCCAGCGGCTGGCGCATGGAATACACGTCGATGCCGGTAGCCACGCTGTCGGAATATTCGCCCTTCAGCAGATGCGGAATGCCGCAGGCGAATTCCACCACCTCAAGGCCGCGCTGCAGCGAGCCCTTGGCATCCGACACCACCTTGCCATGCTCGTTGGAAATCAGCAGGGCGATTTCATCGGCATGCTTTTCGCAAAGCTCCTTGAACTTGAACATCACCCGGGCGCGGACCAGCGGCGAGGTGCGCGACCAGGTCTCGAAGGCCTTCTGGCTGTCGGCAATGGCGGCCTCAACCTCGGCCTTGGTGGCCAGCGGGGCGCGGGCGCCGATTTCGCCCGTGGTGGGGTTGTACACGTCCAGGAAGCGGCCAGACGTGCCGGCCACCTTCTTGCCACCGATAAAATGATAAAGGTCCTTGGTCATTTCCGTCCCCTGATTGGCGCTCTAAAAGGCATTGTTGATCTTGCACATATGACAGGTCTTAATGCCCCATGGTATGGGAATCTTCGCACATTCGATGTGCGGGCTTATGAAGGTGCAAGGCCATGGCGGAAACCGCATTCGATTGGGACGATCTGCGCTATTTCCTGGCCGTGGCCCGGGCGGGCCGGCTGACCCTGGCGGCCAAGCGGCTCGGGCAGGAGCATACCACCGTCAGCCGCAGACTCCGAGCCCTGGAAACCGCTCTGCATTGTCAGCTTTTCCTGCGCAGCCCGCAGGGCTACCAGCTTACCGAGGCCGGCCAGCGGCTGCTCGCCACGGCCCAGGCGGTGGAAAGCGCAACCTTGGCCGCGCAGGCCGAAACCGCCGGGCCAGATGGCCTGGCCGGCAGCGTGCGGATCGGCACGCCGGATGGTTTCGGGGCGCATTTCCTGGCGCCGCGTATAAAGGAATTATCATTACAAAATAGTAGCTTGAATATAGAACTTATCACTATGCCTCACCTTTTGAGCCTGTCCAAACGCGAGGCCGATATCGCCATCGGCTTGAGCCGGCCGAAGACCGGGCGGGTCTTTGCCCGGCGACTGACCGACTACCATTTACAGCTTTATGGCGCCCGGGATTACCTGGCCCGCCATGCCCCGATCAGCGCGCCGGAGCAGATTCCCGGCCATCCCCTGGTGGGCTATGTGGATGATTACCTCTACACGCCGGAGCTGGATTACCTGCACCTTGTCGGCCCCGGCCTGAAGCCGCGTCTGCGCGCCTCCAACCTGCTGGCCCAGATGCGCATGACGCTGGCCGGCGCCGGGCTCTGCGTGCTGCCCTGTTTCATGGCGGCCGGCGAGCCGGAACTGGTGCCGGTGCTGCCCGAAAGCATCCGCCTCACCCGCACCTATTGGATGATCACCCATGCCGACCAGCGCGAACTGCCGCGCATCCGGGCCTGCGGCGATTTCATCGCCGATCTGGTGCGGCACGAGCGCGGGCTGTTCCTATTGGATGGCTGAGCGCGGCCCGAACAGGATCAGTCCGGCGCCCAGCAGGCAAAGCGCCATACCGGCAAGATCCCAGCGGTCCGGCCTTGTGCCTTCCACCGCCCAGAGCCAGAACAGCGAGGCGGCGATATACACCCCGCCATAGGCGGCATAGGCCCGGCCGGCGAATTCCGCCTCCACCCGGGTGAGCAGGAAGGCGAACAAGGCCAGCGCGGCCATGCCCGGCACCAGCCACCAGGGCGAACGGTCCAACTTCAGCCAGGCCCAGAAGGCGAAGCAGCCGGCGATCTCGGCAAGGGCGGCACCAATATAAGCGGCGATGCTGTAAGCGGCGGTCATGGCAGGCACGCTAACCAATGGCCGCCGGGCTCACAACCCGCTTCACGGCCTATTAACCACCCTGGCCGCAGACTTCGGGCAAATCTTCATGGGAGCCTGAGCCATGCTGCCGATCCATCCCGCCGCCCTGCTGCAGAACGCCATCCAGTTGCGCGGCTATACGCCGGAAAGCTTCCGCAGCGAGGCGCGCATGCCGCCCCGGCTGTTCAACGCGGTGCTGAGCGGCAAGCGCCGGATCAAGCTGGGCACCGCCATGCGGCTGAGCCGGATGCTGGGCACCAGCCCCTGGGTCTGGATTGCATTCCAGCAGAGGTATGATAAAGCCATCTGAATGAGCCAGAGCCGACTTCCGCCCACCCTGCCCGCCTTCCCCGCCGCCCGCCCGCGCCGCCTGCGCCGTGCCGATTGGTCTCGCCGACTGGTCGCCGAAAATGCCTTGAGCGTGGATGACCTGATCTGGCCGATCTTCGTGCATGACGGCAACAAGGCCGTGCCGGTGCCCTCCATGCCCGGCGTGGAACGCCTGAGCGTGGCGGGTGCCGCCGAAGCCGCCAAGGAAGCCGAGGCTTTGGGCATCCCGGCCATCGCGCTGTTCCCCGCCACCGACCCCAAGGTGAAGGATGAAGACGGCAGCGAGGCGCTGAATCCGCAGAACCTGATCTGCCAGAGCGTGCGTGCCATCAAGGCCGCGACCAAGAATATCGGCGTGCTGTGCGATGTGGCCCTGGACCCCTATACCAGCCATGGCCATGACGGCCTGATCCGCAACGACGAAATCGTCAACGATGCCTCCGTCGAGGTTCTGGTGCAGCAGGCGCTGAACCAAGCGCGCGCCGGCTGCGACATCATCGCGCCGTCCGACATGATGGATGGCCGCGTCGGCGCCATCCGCACCGCGCTGGATGCCGAAGGTTTCGAGCATGTGCAGATCATGGCCTATGCGGCGAAATACGCTTCGGCTTTCTATGGCCCGTTCCGCGATGCGGTGGGTTCCAGCGCTAATCTAGGCCGCGGCGACAAGCGCACCTATCAGATGAACCCGGCCAATGGCGACGAGGCTTTGCGCGAAGTGGCGCTGGATATCGCCGAGGGCGCCGACATGGTGATGGTGAAACCCGGCATGCCTTACCTGGATATCTGCTGGCGCGTGAAGCAGGCTTTCGGCCTGCCCACCTATGCCTATCAGGTGTCTGGCGAATACGCGATGCTGGCGGGTGCGGCCGAACGCGGCTGGCTGGATGGCGAACGCGTGGCCTGGGAAAGCCTGCTGGCCTTCAAGCGCGCCGGCTGCGATGGCATCCTCACCTATTTCGCCCGCGACATCGCGCGCCGGATCAAGGGCTAAACCGCCCCCCGTTCGTCACCACCGGACTTGTTCCGGTGGTCCATGGTTCAGCTGTTTTGCCGTGTCCGGCATGGACCCTCGGAATGAATCCGAGGGTGACGGTTTCGGTGTCGGTTAAAACCCGATCACCGCGCCGTTATGGGTGAGGCTGCGGGCCGCGCAATCGAAGCGCATCAGATCCTCGCCCACCACCAGGCTGCCGGCGAAATCGGCGCGCACTTCGGCCAGCAAGGCGGCGCGGTCGAATTCCACCGGCACGAAATGATTCAGGATCAGGCATTTCACCTGCGCCTCGCGCGCCACCTTGCCCACTTCGCTGGACAGCGTGTGATAAGAGGCCACATTGCGTGTGCCTTCCTCGCTGCGAATACCGGGCCGGATCATGATTTCGCGGTGGATGAAGCATTCATGCACCAGCGCATCGGCGCCGCGCGATGCCTCGATCAGCTCCGGGCAATAGGCCGTGTCGCCGCTGAACCCCACGCGGTGATGAGCATCCTGGAAGATGAATCCGAAAGCATTCGTCACCGGCTGGTGCCGCACGCCCACCGCCGTGATGGTGAGGTCGCCCTCGCGCAGCACATCGCCGGGCTGCAACTCGGTCACGTCCAGTTCCAGCGCCTTGGTGGATGGGCGTTTCTCATGCGCGATGCGGGCATCCAGTTCGGGCTTCCACAAAGCCATCAGGCCATCGGCGAAGCGCTTGGTGCCGACCGGACCATAGATACGCTGCGGTCGGTCGCGGCCTTGATGCCATGAAGAAACAATCAACTGATACAGATCCACCAGATGATCGGAATGCAGATGGGTCAGCAGCAGCGCCTCAATAGCGCGGCCGGCGGTACCGGCCTCCACCAGGCGCTGGGTAACGCCCGAGCCGCAATCGATCAGATATTGCTTGCCCTGCCAGTCCAGCAGATTGGCCGGCCCGCGCCGCGCCGAGGAGACTTGCGGACAGCCGGTGCCGAGCAAGGTGATCTTCACAGCGCCATCCTCAGAAACGGCACCGGCTCGCCGGCTGCCACGGGCGGTGCCAACGGCGGGCGGATCACCAGGCAATCGGCATCCGACAACAACCGCAGCATGGAACTATCCTGCCGCGCAAACGGCCGCGCCAGCAGCCGGCCCTTATCATCGGTTTCCAGCTTGGCGCGCAAGTAATCCTCGCGCTTGTCGTTGGCGCCCAATGCTTCGGCGGCCAGAGCGATCTCGGGCTGCAAAGTCCAGTCCTGGCCCAGCATGGCCCGGATGGCAGGCTTCACGAACAGCAGCGCGCAAACCAGCGCGGAAACCGGATTGCCCGGCAGGCCGAGCAGCGGCATGTCTCCGAAACTCAGGGCCGCGCGGCCGAACATCAGCGGCTTGCCCGGCCGCATCGCAATGCGCCAGAAATCTATGCCGGCGCCGCCCGAGCCCAACACTTTGTGAATCAGGTCATGCTCGCCCACGCTGGCGCCGCCGAGCGTCAGCAGCATATCGCAGCCGCGCGCAGCCTCGGCCTTTTCGCGCAAGTCTGCCTCAGTGTCGCGCGCGATGCCGAGATCGACCGCCTCGCCGCCGCAAGCCGCAATCAAGGCGCATAGCCCGAGATTGTTGGAACTCACGATCTGGTTCGGCCCGATCGGATCGCCCGGCCGCGCCAATTCGTCGCCCGTGGCCAGCACCGCCAGGCGCGGCTTACGGCGCACCGCCAGCCAGGGCCGGTTCATCGCCGCGGCCAATGCGATATCGGCGGGGCCGAGTTGGCGCCCGATAGGCAGCAATTCATCGCCTTCGGCAAAATCCAGCCCGGCGCGGCGGATCCATTGCCCGGGCTTCGGCATCTCGCGCACACTCAGCAGGCCATCGGGCCCGAGATCGGCATCTTCCTGAATCACGATGGCATCGGCGCCATCGGGCAAAGGCGCGCCGGTGAAAATACGAACGGTTTCGCCCGCACCGACCTTGCCCGCGAACCGACCGCCGGCCGCCACGCTGCCGATGGGTTTCAGTTTATTCGCCAGGTCGACATGGCGCGCCGCCCAGCCATCCATGGCACTGACGGCAAAGGGCGGCTGGGTGCGCCGCGCTGACACTCCTTCCGCCAACACGCGGCCATGGGCGGCGGTCAGCGCAACGGTTTCCGCCGCCATCTTCGGCAAGGCGGAGACAATGCGGGTGCGGGCTTCGGCAACGGGGATCATCGCGCCTCGAAAACGCCGGACTTGCCGCCGGATTTATGCAGCAGCCTAATATCAGTAATCTGCATGGCGCGGTCCACCGCCTTCACCATGTCATACAAAGTCAGAGCCGCCACGCTGGCAGCGGTCAGGGCTTCCATCTCCACGCCGGTGCGGCCTTTCAGCTTGCAAGTGGCGGTGATCTCGATGCAGCTATCCTTGCGCTTGGGCGTCAATTCCACCGTCACCTTGCTCAATGCCAGCGGATGGCAGAGCGGGATCAGTTCATGGGTGCGCTTGGCGGCCATGATGCCGGCGATGCGCGCAGTGGCCAGCACATCGCCTTTCGGCGCGTTGCCAGACAGGATCAGTTTCAGCGTGGCAGGCAGCATCTTCACCCGGCAGCCGGCAACGGCCACGCGCTCGGTTTCCGCCTTCTCCGACACATCCACCATATGGGCGTTGCCTGCGGCATCCAGATGGGTGAGCGATGCTGTCTTGCGCGAAGCCATTCAGGCTGCCTTCTTGCCCGTCAGCAGCAATCGCGTGGCGGCTTCCACATCGGCCTGGCGCATCAGGCTTTCGCCGACCAGGAAGCAGCTTGCGCCCACCTTCGCCATGCGCTCCAGATCGGCCTTTTCATACAGGCCGGATTCACTCACCAGCGTGTAGCCCGCCGGCACCAGGGCAGCCAAAGCCTCGGTAGTGGCGAGATCGACGCTGAGGGTTTTGAGATTGCGGTTGTTCACGCCCAGCAGGCGGGATTTCAGTTTCAGCGCCCGTTCGGTTTCGGCGGCATCATGCACTTCCACCAGCACATCCAGGCCCCAACGGATCGCCGCATCCTCAAGCTCGGCGGCCTGGGCATCGCTTAAACACGCCATGATCAGCAGGATGCAATCGGCGCCCAGCGCGCGGGCCTCGGCCACCTGATAGGGGTCGAGCATGAAATCCTTGCGGATGATCGGCAGATCGACGGCGGCGCGCACCTGGCGCAGGTAATCGTCGTGGCCCTGGAAATACGGCATGTCGGTCAGCACGCTGAGGCAGCTTGCGCCGCCGGCGCGGTAGGCGCGTGCCAGGCTGGCCGGATCGAAATCGGCGCGGATCAGGCCCTTCGACGGCGAAGCCTTCTTGATCTCGGCAATCAGGCCATAGCCGCCGCCCGCCACCGTTGCCTTCAGCGCCTGATGAAAGCCGCGCGGCTTGGCCGTGGCCCCTGCCTCGGCTTCTACGGCAGACAGAGCCTTTGCCGCCTTGCTGGCGGCGATGTGCACGCGCTTGTCGGCGCAAATTTTTTCCAGAATGTCGGTCATTCTTCTTCGGCCGGCGGCGGTGCCGCATGGGTGATTTCGATCAGCTTGGCCAACACCGCACGGGCCTTGCCGCTGTCGATGGCTTCGGCGGCGAGCGCCACGCCGGCCTTGAGGTCGGCGGCCTTGCCGGCAATCACCAGGGCAGCCGCCGAATTGAACAGCACGATATCGCGGAACGCACCCTTTGCACCGTTCAGCACCGCGCGCAAGGCCACGGCATTGGTGGTGGGATCGTCGCCCTTGAGCTCCTCGAACTTCACCCGCGACAGGCCGGCATCCTCGGGCGCGATCTCGAAGGATGCCACCTTGCCATCCTTGAGTTCCGACACATAGGTGGGGCCGGTCAGCGTGATTTCATCCAGCCCGTCCGAGCCATGCATCACCCAGACCCGCTCCGAACCCAGCTTGCCCATCACCTGGGCCAGCGGCTCCACCCATTCGCGGGCGAACACGCCCAGCAATTGCCGCTTCACGGCGGCCGGGTTGGAAAGCGGACCAAGCAGATTGAAGATCGTGCGGGTGCCCAGCTCCACGCGGGTGGGGCCGACATGGCGCATGGCACCGTGATGGCGCGGCGCCATCATGAAGCCCACCCCGGCCTCGGCAATCGCGCGCTCGATCAGCCGCAGGTCGCAATCGATGTTCACACCCAAAGCCGTCAGCACATCGGCGGCGCCGGTCTTGGACGACAGCGCACGGTTGCCATGCTTGGCCACCGGCACGCCGCTGGCCGCAACCACCAGCGACGAGCAGGTGGAAACATTCCAGGTGCCCTTGGCATCGCCGCCGGTGCCCACGATATCGATGGCGCCGGCCGGCGCCTTCACGCCCAGCACCTTGGCACGCAAGGTCTGGGCGCCGCCGGTGATTTCGTCCACGGTCTCGCCGCGCACCCGCAGCGCCATCAGAAAGGCGCCCATCTGCGAGGGCGTGGCATTGCCCGACATCATGATATCGAAAGCCTGGCGGGCATCATCCACATTCAACCGGGCCCCGCCGGCCACCTGGCCGAGCAGGCGTTTGAATTCAGCCACATCGTTACGCGGATCGGTCATGCTGCGGCCTTCCCGCCAGAAATATTGCCGGCCGGATTGAAGCGCGCCAGCGCCTCTTCATCCACGCTCAGGCCGCATTGACGCAGGAAATTCGCCAGCATGGCCAGGCCATGTTCGGAGGCGATGCTTTCCGGGTGAAACTGCACGCCATGGATCGGCAGGGCGGCATGGGCCAGGCCCATCACCACGCCATCTTCAGCATGGGCATTGGCGCGCAGCGAATTGGGCAGGCTTTCCGGCGCCACCGTAAGCGAGTGATAGCGCGTGACCAGGAAATCCTGCGGCAGGCCGGCGAATACGCCGGTATTGTCGTGCCGGATGCGGCTCAGCTTGCCATGCAGCGGTTGCGGCGCCCGCACCACCTGGCCGCCGAAGGCCTGGCCGATCGCCTGATGCCCAAGGCATACGCCGAAAACCGGTACTTTCTCGGCCGCAGCACCGATCAACTCCAGGCAGATGCCGGCGCGGTCGGGGTCGCAGGGGCCAGGCGACAGCACCACCCCCTTGGGATTCAGGGCCATCACCTCGGCCACCGACTTCTCGTCGTTGCGGATAACCTCCACCCGCTGGCCCAGCATCCCGAAGTAATGCACCAGGTTCCAGGTGAAACTATCGTAATTATCGATCAAAACCAGCATACGGGGCCTTCCCAGCCAACAAGCCGCGTCACCATAGAAAATTACCGCCCCGGGGGAAAGCCATAGCCCTTCCGTACCGGCTTATCGTTTGCACGGAAACGATTTTTCCAGGGCGCCGGCAATCAGTTCGGCGCCGGAGCGAGACACCAGGCTGGGATTCAGCGCCAGCCAGTCGCGTACGATGAATTCCACCCGGGGCGGCGGCACCGCATCGGGCAGGCAGACCTTGCCGGATATCCGCAGGCTATCCAGGATACCGGCCACATAGCCCCGGCAATAGGCATCCTGCGAGCGGCAGGGGCGTTCGTCGATATTGGGGCCGGCGGCAACAGCCCCGCCCGCGATAGCCGCGCCGACGATAGCGGAAAATAACAAGCCTGCCGCAAAAACGCCTTTGTTTCGCGGCAGGCTATGATAAGCGTTGCGCCCACATGTTTTGTTCATGGTCGTGGCTTTCATGGTTTCCGCCCGCAATAGACAAGCCTTAGGCAGGCAGCGCGCAAACGGCAAGGGTCAGGCTGCGTCCCAGGCTGCGCAGCAGATTACGCTGGGGATCCGCCCAGCCAAGGCCAACGATCTGGAGGCATTGCTGGTTTTGGAGAATACCTGTTTCCAAAGCGACCGTATGTCGCGCCGCGCCTTCCGCCGCGCGCTGGGCAATCCGCGCGCGCAAATCGCCGTTGTGCCAGGCCCGGGTTCAGGCCTGGGTTCAGGCCCGAATTCAGGCCTGGGTTCAGGCCCGGATGGCGGCCTGCTCGGCGCCGCCGTGGTTTATACCAGGCAAGACAGCCCGGCGGCGCGGCTCTATTCGATTGCCGTGCATCCGGCGGCACGCGGCCAGGGGCTGGCCCGCCGCTTGCTGCGCCATATGGAAATCGCTGCCCAAAAAAACGGCGCACGGGAAATGCGGTTGGAAGTTTCGATCAACAACCGCGCCGCCCTCGCGCTCTACGAAGAATCGGGTTATGAGATATTCGCCCGGGTGAGCGGGTATTACGAGGATGGCGCCGACGCCCTGCGTCTGGCCAAGCCCCTCGCACCCCGCCCCGGATCAAACTGAGACGACCATCCGATGCATATCATCATCGTCGAACGCAAGACGCATTTCCGCTACCGCAACCCCGGTTGCCTGGTGCTGAACAACCGCGAATACATCACCCGGCCCGAGCTGGTGCAGGACAAGCGCGCCAAGATCATCAATCTGTCGAAAGACTATTCCTATCTGGGCTATGGCTATTACTGCTCGCTGCTGGCGGAAGCCCGGAACCAGAAGGTGATCCCCGGGGTCAAAACCATCCTGGAACTGCGCGAGCGCAGCATCTACACCCACACCCTGCCCGAACTGGACGAATTGCTGGCGCAGCAATTGAAGAAGCTGGTGATGATGCCCACCGCGCCCTTCACGCTGCATGTGTTTTTCGGCCGCACCGACGATCTGCGCTTTCCCGACCTGGCGCGCCGGGTGTTCGACGAATTCCGCTGTCCGATGCTCAAGCTGAACATCTCGCCCGAGGATGGCTGGCATATCGCCTCGATCCGCCCGATGTCGCTGTCGGACCTCAAGCCCGAACAGCAGGAATTCTTCGAGAAAACGCTGGATGCCTATACACGCGCCGGCTGGCGCACGCCCAAGGCCAAGAGCGTGGCGAAATACAGCCTGGCGGTGTTGCATAATCCGGCCGAGGCGCTGCCCCCTTCCGATCGCCGCACATTGCAGAAATTCATCCGCATCGGCGAACAGATGGGCGTGGATGTAGAGCTTATCGAGAAGAAGGATTATTCCGAACTCGCCGAATATGACGGCCTGTTCATCCGCGAGACCACGGCGCTGGATCACCATACCTACCGCTTCGCCAAACGCGCGGAGAATGAAGGCATGGCGGTGATCGACGATCCCACCTCGATCCTGCGCTGCACCAACAAGGTTTATCTGGCCGAATTGCTCAAGGCCAACAAGATTCCCACGCCGAAAACCGTGGTGCTGGATAAGAGCGGCATCGAAGCGGTGGAACAGGAAATCCCCTACCCGATCATCCTCAAGATTCCCGATGGCAGCTTCTCGCGCGGCATCGTGAAGGCGGCCAACCGCCAGCAATTGCTGGATGAAGCCAACCGGCTGCTGCGCGAGTCAGACGTGATCCTGGCGCAGGAATACCTTTATACCGATTTCGACTGGCGCATCGGCATCCTGCGCGGCGAGGCGATTTTCGCCTGCCAGTATTTCATGTCGCGCGGCCATTGGCAGGTGGTGAAGCATGGCGAAGGCGGCCGCTTCACCGAAGGCGGCTTCCGCACCATCAAGGTGGAGGATGCGCCGGCCGAGATCGTACAGATGGCGCTGAAAGCCGCCAGCCTTATCGGCGACGGCCTGTATGGCGTGGACCTGAAGCAGACCCCGAAGGGCGTGGTGGTGATCGAGGTGAACGACAACCCCTCGATCAATCAGGGCGAAGAAGACGCCGTGCTGAAGGACGAACTCTATCGCCGCATCATGCAGGAATTCATCCGCCGCATGGAAGGCAAGCCAGGCCAGGCCTCGGCGCCGGAAGCCGTCATTGCCGCGCTGCCCGCCCTGGCAGCGGCCGGGTTGGCGCTGCCGGGCGGCGCCCCCTCGCCGGCCCAGATCGCCGCCCAGGTTGCCGCCAAGGTGGCCGCCCAGGTATCGGGCGAAATCGCCTCGCGTATCGCCGCCGAGGTATCCAGCCAGGTGCTTAGCCAGGCGCTCAATGCCGCGCGGCCCCAGGTGGTAAGCACCGCCGCCACCGACGACGATCCGGCCTTGCCTTTCCCTGTCGGCGGCAATCGATAAAATCGTTATTTACAAATTATATCGATATTTCCCCAAACTATCGTTTTAAGGGTTATCGCATACGTGACCGCCGGCCCTGGAATTAGCCTTCGCTAAATTCCACCACCCGGGCTATTATCCCTGCGAGTACAAGTATCCCTGTGAGTACAAGGCGCTCCAAAAGCGCCGTTCCACGAAAACTCCCCCAAACGAACGTTGACGCAGGCAGTCGATGAGCAGGATCATTGGTATCGGTGTATTGGCGCTTGCCGTGGCAGGCGGTGCCGGATGGTGGCTTTATGGGCCTGAAATCCGCGAAAAGCTGGCGCCCACCGCAGCCGCCTCGGCGCCCGGCGCGCCCCAGCAGGGCAGCCAGCAAGCCCCCATTGCAGTAGAAATTCGCCAGGTAACGCTTGGTCGGGTGCGCGACCAGATCGAGGCGGTCGGCAGCCTGCGCTCTAATGAATCGGTGATTCTGCGTCCTGAGATTGCCGGTCGGATCAGCGAAATCCTGTTCGAGGAAGGCCAGCCGGTGAAGCGCGGCACGCCGCTGGTGCGGCTGGATGCCGCCATCGCCCGCGCCCAGGTGAACCAGGCCAAGGCCAGCATCGCGCTCAGCCGGGCCAACCATAGCCGCGCCGAGGAACTCTATGGCAAGGGCGCCGGCACCCAGCGGGCGCGCGACGAAACCATCGCCAAGCTTTCAGCCGACGAAGCCGCTCTGGCACTGGCCCAGGCGACGCTGGACAAAAGCACCCTGCTGGCGCCGTTCGATGGCGTGCTGGGTCTGCGCCAGGTCAGCGTGGGCGATTACGTCAATCCCGGCCAGGCGTTGGTGAACGTGGAAAGCCTGGATCAGTTGAAGGTGGATTTCCGCATTCCCGAGGTGCATTCGCAGCTCGTCGCCGTGAACCAGGCAATCCGCGTGCGGCTGGATGCCATTCCCGGCAAGACCTTCGATGGCAAGGTCTACGCCATCGATCCCGCTTTCGATCCCAATGGCCGCGCTGCGATACTGCGCGCCCGCCTGCCCAATCCCGAGCGCCAGCTCAATCCCGGCATGTTTGCCCGCGTAACCCTGATCGTGGAAGAACGCAACAACGCCATTCTGGTGCCGGAAACCGCCTTGGTGCCTTCGGGCCGCGACATCTACGCCTTCCGAGTGGCGGATGGCCGCGCCGTGCAAACCAAGCTGCGCATCGGCCTGCGCCGCGACGGCCAGGTGGAAATCCTGGAAGGCCTGGATCGTGACGACAAGATCGTGACCGAAGGCGTGCAGAAATTGCGCAACGGACAATATGTGCGGCCCGCCACGGCGCCCGCCCCCGTGGTGAAGGGGTCGTAAGCCATGGGGATTTCCGAACTCTGCATCCGGCGGCCGGTTTTCGCCACGGTGCTCAGCCTGGTCGTGGTGCTGATCGGCCTGGTGTCTTTCACCCGGCTCAGCGTGCGCGAATACCCCAATATCGACCCGCCCGTGGTGCTGGTGCAGACCACCTATCGCGGCGCCAGCGCCGAAGTGATCGAAAGCCAGGTGACCCGCGTGCTGGAGGAATCGATCTCCGGCATCGAGGGCATCGATACCGTGCGTTCGATCACGCGACCGGAAGCCAGCATGGTGGTGGTGCGTTTCAAACTGTCGCGCGATGCGGAATCCACCGCCAACGACGTGCGCGACCGCGTCAGCCGCGTGCGCGGCAAATTGCCCTCCGAAATCGACGAGCCGGTGGTATCCAAGGTGGAGGCCGATGCCCAGCCGGTCTTGTTCATCGCCTTCTCGTCCGACCGCCATTCCGCCCTTGAACTCAGCGATTACGCCGACCGCTTCGTGAAGGACCGGCTGCAATCCATCACCGGCGTATCGGAAGCCCGCATCTTCGGCGAACGCCGCTATGCCATGCGCATCTGGCTGAATGCCGGCCGCCTGGCCGCCTATAGCCTTACCCCGCAGGATGTGGAATCCGCCCTGCGCCGGCAGAATGTTGAAGTGCCGGCCGGCCGTATCGAAAGCCGCAATGTGGAATTCACCGTGCTGTCGGAAACCGACCTGCGCGATGCCGAACAATTCGGCGCCATCATCGTGCGCGAGGTGAACGGCTACCCGGTACGCATCCGCGATCTGGCGCGCGTGGAAGTCGGCCCGCAGGACGAACGCGTGAATGTGCGCTTCAACGGCAAACCCGCCGTGTCGCTGGGCATCGTGAAGCAGGCCACCGCCAACCCGCTGGATATCTCTGCCGGCGTGCGCGAGGCGCTGCCCGGCATCCTGGCCGAACTGCCCGAAGGCATGCGCGCCGATATAGCCTACGATACCTCCATCTTCATCCGCGCCTCGATCGATTCCGTGTATCGCACCATCGGCGAAGCCGTGCTGCTGGTGGTGGCCGTGGTGTTCCTGTTCCTGCGCAATCTGCGCGCCACGCTGATTCCGGTTGTCACCATCCCGGCCTCGCTGCTGGGCGCGTTTGCCATCATGCATGCGCTGGGCTTCACCATTAACACCCTCACCCTGCTGGCCATGGTGCTGGCCATCGGCCTGGTGGTGGATGATGCCATCGTGGTGCTGGAAAACATCTATCGCCATATCGAGGAAGGCATGGCGCCGATGGCCGCCGCCTTCAAGGGCGCCAAGGAAATCGGCTTTGCCGTGGTGGCCATGACGCTTACCCTGGCCGCGGTGTATGCGCCGATCGGCTTCATGAGCGGCACCACCGGCAGGCTGTTCACCGAATTCGCCTGGGCCTTGGCCGGATCGGTGCTGATATCGGGTTTCGTGGCACTGACGCTGAGCCCGATGATGTGCGGCCACATGCTGAAGCATGAGAGCAAGCATGGTTTCCTGTACAATCTGGTGGAAAATGTGCTGGTGGGCATTACCAACGGCTATACCAGCCTGCTGCGCGGTTCGTTGAAAGTACGGCCGCTGGTGATCCTGATCGGCGCGGTGTTCGCCGCCGCCAGCTATTTCATTTTCGCGGGCCTGAAATCCGAGCTTTCGCCGGTGGAAGATCGCGGCACCATCATCGGCAGCTTCAATGGCCCCGAAGGCGCCACGGTGAACTACATGGAGAAATATGCCCGCCAGGTGGAGGGCATCGTGGAGGGCATCCCCGAGGCCTATTCGCGCTTCGTGGTATCGGGCAATCCCATCGTGTCGCAGGGCGTGTCGTTCACCCGCCTGGCGCCCTGGGATGAGCGCCAGCGCAAGCAGCAGGATATCGTGACCCAGTTGGTGCCGAAATTCCGCGAACTGGCCGGCGTGCAGGGCTTTGTCAGCAATCCGCCGTCGCTGGGCCAGAATCTGCGCTCCTCGCCGATCTGGATCGTGGTGCAGGCCAGCGTGGAATCCGACGAGCTCAACCGTCTGGTCGAGCGGATCATGGTCGAAGCCCGCAAGATGCCGGCGCTCGACAATCTGGACACCCGCCTGAAGCTGAACAAGCCTGAAGTGAAGGTGGCGGTGAACCGCGACAAGGCCGCCGATATGGGCATCGAAGTGGATACCATCGGCCGCACGCTGGAAACCATGCTGGGCGGCCGGCAGGTCACCCGCTTCAAGCAGAACGGCAAGCAATACGAAGTGGTGGTGCAGGTTGCCGATGTGGAACGCACCAATCCCGAGGATCTGTCGAAAATCTATGTGCGCGGCAGCGGCGGCCAGATGGTGCAGCTATCCAACCTGGTGACCGTGCGGGAATCCCTCACCGCGCGCGAACTGACCCGCATGGGGCAGATCCGCGCCGCCGATATCACCGCCAACGTGGCTGCCGGCTATTCGGAAGGCGAAGCGCTGGCCCAGTTGGAAGCAGCAGCCCGCATGGTGCTGCCGCCCGGCGCGCAGATCGACTACAACGGCCAGTCGCGCGAATTCAAACAGGCTTCGGGCGACATCTATTTCACCTTCATCCTGGCGCTGCTGTTCATCTACCTGGTGCTGGCGGCGCAGTTCGAAAGCTTCATCGATCCATTCATCATCATGTTGACCGTGCCGCTTTCCATGACCGGCGCATTGCTGGCGCTGAAGCTGGGCGGCGGCACGATGAACATCTACAGCCAGGTGGGATTGGTCACCCTGGTTGGCCTGATCACCAAGAACGGCATCCTGATCGTGGAATTCGCCAACCAGCTGCAGGAGCAAGGCCGTTCGCGGCTCGATGCGGTGATCGAGGCGGCATCGCTGCGCCTGAGGCCGATCCTGATGACCACGGCGGCCATGGTGCTGGGTTCGGTGCCGCTGGCCATGGCCATGGGCGCCGGCGCGGAAAGCCGCAATCAGATCGGCCTGGTGATCGTGGGCGGCCTGCTGCTGGGCACCCTGCTTACGCTGTTCGTGGTGCCTACCGCCTATACCTTGCTGGCGCGCGACCGCAGCAAGCTTGCGCATAAGCATGCGGCAACAGCGGAGCCGCACCCGGCGGAATAAGGGCTTTATTCCGCCGCCTGGTTCACCGCTGCGGGTTCCACTTCTTCCGGCCGCAATGGAAATGCCAGGGCGCCGGCGAAGATCACCACGCCGCAAGCCGCCAGCACCATATACAAACTCTGGAAATCGCCGCTGCGGCCATGCAGCCAGGCGATCAACGGCACTGCCGTGGCGCTGGCGCCGAACGACATCACATAGCGCAAGGCGAAGGCCCGCGCCCGCCATTCATCGGTGGTGTAGCGCGCAATCATCGCATCGTTGATCGTCACCTGGCCGAACATGGCAAACATGATCCCCGCCGCCAGCCCGGCCAGCGGCCAGCCCACCGCCCAACCGGCCAGGAAAAAGCATGGCGCCTGCAGCGCCGCCACCGGGATGAACACCCGGCGCAGCGGATAACGGTCGATGATATTGCCGATGATCAACTGCGCCACGGCGCCGAACGAAAACACCAATGCCGCCACCGCGCCCACGCCGAAGGTGGACAAGCCGCCAAGATCCAGCCGCTGTTCGAACAGCTTGGGCAATGAAACCGTGCCGGCATTGAAGGTGAGCCCGCCGGCGATGGTGACCAGCGAAAGCACGGCAAAGGCCCGGATCACCACGCCGCGCGGAATCGCCAGCGGCTTCTTGGCCGCCGCCTTGGCGGCCTGATGCATATCCGGCACCAGCAGCAGATAGAAGATGCCGGCGATCAAAGCGGCGGCACCGGGCAGCATGAAGGCGGCGCGCCAGCCGAACCAATCCGACAGCGCACCGGTGATCAGCGCCGCCAGCGCCACGCCCATATTGCCCCATACGCCATTGATGCCGAGGTCGCGGCCCATCTTCTGCACATTGGCAATCAGCAGGGCGCCGCCTACCGGATGATAGATCGCGGCGAACATGCCGATGCAGAACAGCCCCACCGCCAAATGCCAGGGCTGGCTGGCAAAACCGGTGGCCAGGGCAGACAGGCCGATGCCGAAGAAAAACAGGATCATCATGCGATGCCGGCTCCAGCGATCGCCCAGCCAGCCGGCCGGTATCGAGAAGGCACCGAACGCGACGAAACCGCCCAGCGACAGCGCCAGCAATTCGCCATAGGGCAGCCCGAAGGCGCCTTCCATGGCCAGCACGGCGGTGGGAAAGATCAGCATCAGCATATGGTCGAAACCATGGGCGATGTTCACAAAAGTGACGATACGGCGCGACGCGGCGGCAGGCATGGGAGACTCCAGAATGACTTGTGATGGACAATCTACCTTGTCTGGTTCAATTTGTTCGGACATAAACTATCGCAAAACAGTCATGACCCGCAGCACAATAGCCGAAGACTACCAGATGGTGCCCCGCCCGGTGGCGGCCATGGCCAAGGGCTTTGCGGCCGGGCACCGGATTCCGCCGCATAGCCATCCGCGCGGACAATTGCTGCATGCGGTTTCGGGCACCATGCGGGTGGTGACGCCGGCCGGCGCCTTCATGGTGCCGCCGCTGCGCGCGGTGTGGATACCGCCCGGTCTGGAGCATGAAGTGCACATGGCCGGCCCGGTGGAAATGCGCACGCTTTACATTGCCGCCGATGCCGATCCCGGGCTGCCGCAGGATTGCCGGGTGCTGGATGTGTCGCTGCTGCTGCGCGAGTTGATCCTGGCTGCAATCGCCGAACCTGTGGAATACGACACCCAGGGCCGCGCCGGCCTGGTGATGCAGTTGATCCTGGCCGAACTGCGCCGCCTGCCCGCCCAGCCTTTGGGCCTGCCGATGCCCCAGGATATCCGGCTGCGCCGGCTATGCGACAGCCTGCTGAACCAGCCCGGCAGCACACTGACCCTGGAGGATTGGGCCAGCCAGGCCGGCGCCAGCGCCCGAACCCTGGCGCGGTTGTTTCAGCGCGAGACCGGCATGAGCTTCCGCCGCTGGCGCGAACGCGCCAGGCTTGCCGATGCGATGGCCCGTCTGGCCCAGGGAGAACCGGTGGCCCGGGTCGCCCGTCTGCTGGGCTATGACAGCGCCAGCGCCTTCAGCGTGATGTTCCGCCGCCAGCTCGGTGTTGCACCGCAGCGATACATACGCGGACATCAACCATCTATGCTTGTGACGGATGCGAGCAATCGTTAGTATCGCTTGCACATAAAAATAACTCGGAGGAAACAATGCTCATTCGTACTCTCAGCATAGCTGCGGCCACCTTTGCCTTTGGCGCCCTGTTTGCAGGCCAGGCTTCGGCGCAAATCCAGATGAAGGCCTCGCACCAATTTCCCGGCGGCAAGGGCGATGTGCGCGATGAAATGGTGCAGATCATCGCCCGCGAAGTGGCTGCCGCCAATGTGGGCCTGGATATCAAGGTATTCCCCGGCGCCAGCCTGGTGAAGGCAAACGAGCAGTGGAATGCCATGCTGAAGGGCCAGATCGATATCTCGGCTTTTCCGCTGGATTACGCCTCGGGCCGCCATCCGCAATTCGGCGCCACGCTGATGCCCGGCCTGGTGAAGAGCCATGAGCATGCCAAGCGGCTGAACACTTCGCCGTTCATGCAGGATATCAAGAAGGTGATCGAGGATGCCGGCGTGATCGTGCTGGCCGATGCCTGGCTTGCCGGTGCCTTCGCCTCGAAGAAAAACTGCATCCTCGAACCCGCCGATGCCAAGGGCCAGAAGGTGCGCTCGGCAGGCGCAACCTTCGCCGAAATGTGGGCCGGCGCCGGCGCTTCCATCGTGTCTATCCCGTCCAACGAAGTGTATAACGCGCTGCAGACCGGCGTGGCCGATGGCACCGATACGTCCACCGGCAGCTTCGTCTCCTTCCGGCTTTACGAGCAGGTGAGCTGCATCACCGCGCCGGGCGACAATGCCCTGTGGTTCATGTATGAGCCGGTGCTGATGTCGAAGGCCAGCTTTTCCAAGCTGAACGACAAGCAGAAGGCGGCCCTGATGGCTGCTGCGAAGAAGAGCGAAGATTATTTCGCCGGCGAATCCAAGAAGCTGGACGACGAAATGGTGGCGGCTTTCACCAAGGCCAATGTGAAGGTGGTGACCATGACCGCCGAGCAGGCCCAGAAATGGCGCGATGTGGCAGCCACCAGCTCCTATAAAACCTTTTCGGAAAAGGTGCCCGGCGGCAAGGAATTGATCGCCAAAGCGCTGGCGGTCAAGTAACCCTTCAGGCACAGGAATCCAATGCAGGCTTTTATCGACCTGGTTCGATGGATGTCTCGGGTCAGCGGGGTGGTTTCCACCCTGCTGATCCTGGTTTCCATCCTCGTGGTCTGCCAGATGATCTTCGTCCGCACCGTGCTGGGCGAATCCTCCATCTGGCAAACCGAGTTCGTCACCTTCGGGCTGATCGCGGCCACCTTCGTCGGCGCTCCGTATATTCTGATGACGCATGGCCATGTGAATGTGGATCTGCTGCCGCTGTATCTCAGCCACGCGGCCCGAATCCGGCTGGCCTTGTTTGCCTCCATCATGGCCCTGGGCTTTTGCGTATTGGTAACCTGGAATGGCGCGCATTGGTGGCTGGAAGCCTTTGAAGGCGGCCATGTCACTTCATCCATGTGGCGCGCCCGGCTGTGGATTCCCTATCTCGCCGTACCGGTCGGCATGGGGCTGCTCTGCCTGCAATACGTTGCCGATATTCTTTGCCTGCTGACCGGACGCGGCCTGCCCTTTGGGCTAAAGCCCGAGGATGGTATTTGACATGACACCGCTGCAAACCGGCCTGCTGATCTGCATGGCCACCTTGCTGGTCCTCGGCACCGGCATTCCCATCGCTTTCGGGCTCGGCATTGTCGCCGTGGTATTCCTGATCGTTTTCGACGGCTTCAACAGCATGAACTTCCTGGCCGAGACGCTGTTCTCCGGCCTGAACGATTTTACGCTGGTGTCGATCCCGATGTTCGTGATCATGGGCGCGGCGGTAGCCTCTTCGCGCGCCGGCAGCGATCTTTACGAAGCCCTGGCACGCTGGATGCACAAAGTGCCGGGTTCGCTGGTGATCTCCAATATCGGCGCCTGCGCATTGTTTGCCGCCCTCACCGGCTCCTCGCCCGCCACCTGCGCCGCCATCGGCAAGATGGGCATCCCGGAAATGCGCAAGCGCGGCTATGCCGCCGATCTGGCCACCGGCGCCATCGCGGCAGGCGGCACATTAGGCATTCTGATTCCACCCAGCGTAACCCTGATCCTTTACGGCATCGCCTCGGAAACCTCGATCGGCAAACTGTTTCTGGCCGGCGTGATCCCCGGTCTGCTGCTCACCGGGCTGTTCATGGCCTGGGCCCTGTTCATCTCCTGGAAACGCGGTGAAAAGCTGGTGGACGCAGAGCGCGTCTACAGCCTGGCCGAAAAGCTGGAATTGCTGCCGCGCGTATTGCCTTTCCTGGTGGTAATCGCGGGCGTGGTCTATGCGCTGTATGGCGGCATCGCCACGCCATCTGAAGCCGCCGGCGTGGGCGCCCTGCTTTGCCTGCTGATGGTGGTCGTGGTTTATCGGGTGTGGGATCCGGTGAAGCTGTGGGACATATTGCGCGATGGCATGCGCGAAAGCGGCATGCTGCTGATGATCATCGGCACCTCGATCCTGTTCGGCTATATGATGTCGAGCCTTTACATCACCCAATCCATTGCCGAATGGATCGCCGCGCTGGATATCAACAAATGGGTGTTGATGCTGTTCGTCAACCTGCTGCTGCTGGTAGCCGGCTGTTTCCTGCCGCCGGCCGCCATCATCCTGATGACCACGCCGATCCTGGCGCCGATCATCGCCAATGCGGGATTCGATCCGATCTGGTTCGGCATCATCCTCACCATCAACATGGAAATGGGATTGATCACGCCGCCGGTGGGGCTTAACCTGTTCGTGATCAACGGAATCGCGCCAGACGTAAAGCTGCCGGTGATCCTGAAGGGCGCGCTGCCATTCATGGCCTGCATGGCGCTGGCAATCTTGATACTCTGCTTCTTCCCCGGTCTGGCCACCTGGCTGCCCGAGGTATTGATGGGAACCTGAGCACCGCGTGTCCGTCGGCTACCGCATTCTTGCCTGCACCTGTCTGACCTACGTCATCAGTCAGTTCTACCGCTCGGCAAATGCGGTGATCGGGCCGGACCTGATGCGCGAGTTGCATCTCTCGCCGGAAGACCTGGGCATTCTCACCGGCGCCTTCTTCATCACCTTCTCGGTCAGCCAGATTCCGGTCGGCATCGCCATCGACCGCTGGGGCCCGCGCCGCACCATCCTGGTTACGCTGGCCATCGCCTTCCTGGGCGCCTTGTGGTTCGCCAATGGCGATGGACTGGCGGAACTCACTGCTGCGCGTATCGTATTGGGCTTCGGCTGTGCAGCGCTGCTGATTGCGCCGATGGTGCTGTTCTCGCGCTGGTTCGCGCCGGAAAAATTCGCCACCATTTCCGGCATCCTGATCGCCGTGGGCAGCCTGGGCGTGATCGCCTCCACCATTCCGCTGGCCTGGTTCTCAGCGCAATATGGCTGGCGCAACGCCTTCTATGTCACCGCCGGCATCACTTTGGTGATGGGCGTTGCTTCGTTTTTCGTGCTGCAGGACACGCCGCCCAACGCAAGCACGGCCGGGACCGACCGAGCGAGCGCCAAGCCGGAAACACTGGCCGAGACAATGCGCGGCGTGGCCGAAGCGATCGGGAATCCGAATTTCAAATATCTGTTCGTGATGTTCTTCAACGTCTATGCCACGTTCATCACCATCATGGGCCTGTGGAGTGGCCCCTATCTGCATGATGTGCATGGTCTGGATTCCACGGCGCGGGGCCAGGTGCTGATCTACATGGCCGTGGCATCCGCGCTGAGCTATTTCTTCTGGGGGCCGCTGGATCGCATCTTCAATACGCGGAAATGGATCATCATCCCCTGCACGATCTGCCAGCTGTTTTGCGTGTCGGTCTTGGCAATGCTGCCGGGCCTCGGCCTGCTCGCCGCCACGGTGATCTTCACCATCATGGGAGTGCTGAACGGCATCACCGTGGTGATCTTCGCCCATGGCCGTTCGATCTTTCCGGCCCATATCGCCGGCCGCGGCATGACCGCGCTAAATATCGGCACCATGGGCGGCGCGGCCTTTCAGCAGGTGCTGACCGGCTATCTGATGGGCGCCGTTACCCCCATCGGACTGCAGCCAAACGAATTCGCCTACCGGGTGGTTTTCGGCATTCAGGCGCTGTTGCTGCTGGCTGCCATAGTGTTCTATCTCCGGGTACCCGATGCCAAACCCCACGCGGCAAAGCCATGACGCCACTGCCTGAAAAACCCTTGCCGGTCGAAACCGTTTCGGCAGCCGCCCTGGCGCCGTTCGGCTGGCTGCTGGGCAAGGCCGTGTCTGCCGCCGATGCCGCCGCCGATACCGCTCTGGCCTTCACCAGCCCGGCCACGGATTTCTGGCATGAGCATGGCTTCGATACCGGCCCGGGCGGCGAGACCGACATTCTCTGGGTGGTGTATCGTTCGACCGACCGCACGATCACGGAATGTGAAAAACACAGCCTGACGCAGCAGGCCGTTATCCCGCTGACCGGTGCGATCATACAGATACTGGCATTGCCGGCAGCCGATGGCGGGCCCGACATGACCAGCGCGCGCGCCTTCGTCATTCCGGTCGGCACCGGCATCTGCATGCGGCCGGGCATATGGCACACCACGCGCGTGCCGGTCGAAAGCGCCGATTGCCTGATGCTGAGCCGCCGTTCCACCACTGCCGATCTGGTGCGACATCTGAACACCGGCGCACCCGCCCAAGAAACGCAAATCAGCGCCATTCCGGCGCATGTCCTTTCCTTTCCAAAACCGAAATAGCCAGCCATGACAGAGCTTGCACCTGCGCCCGTACCCAGCCGCTTCAACATCGCCCGCCATTGCCTGGCCGAAAATGCCCGGCTGCGTGGCGACAAAACCGCGATGATCCTGGTGGGCGATGCCGATAAGGCGGGGCATTGGGCTGAAACCCGCATGAGCTTCGCGGAAGTGGACCTGGCGGTGCGCCGCCTGGCCAATGGCCTGCTCAGCCTGGGCCTGCCGCGCGGCTCGCGCATCATGATCCGCATGGCCAACGATGCCGATTACGCCCTCACCTATTTCGCCACCATCGCGGCCGGCCATGTGGCTTTGGCTTCCAGCGCGCAGCTGACGCCGGGCGAAGCCGCTTTCCTGCTGGAGAATTCCGGTGCCGCCGCCGTGGCCGCCTCGGCTGATCTGGCGCGTGACCTGAGCTTGCCGGCCGGCGTTGTGCTGCTGGATCCGCCCACCCTGGCGCGGCTGAAGGCCTTCGACCCGCTGCCCGATTATGCCGATACGGCAGCAAACGATCCGGCTTATCTGGTTTACACTTCGGGCACCACCGGCCGCCCCAAGGGCGTGCTGCATGCCCAGCGCGCCGCCTGGGGCCGCCGCCCGATGTATGCCGGCTGGCTGGGCCTCAGCGAGCATGATGTGCTGCTGCATGCCGGCGCCTTCAACTGGACCTACACTCTGGGCGTCGGCCTGGTAGACCCCTGGGCGATGGGCGCCACCACCGTGCTGTATAACGGTCAGCGCGATATCACGGTATGGCCGCGCCTGATTGCCAAATACCGCGCCACCATCTTTGCCGCCGTGCCGACGCTGTATCGGCAGATCCTGAAATACGGCGAAGTACAGGCGCATGATCTCTCCAGCCTGCGTCATGGCGCCACGGCCGGCGAAGCGTTGCAGCCCGCGCTGCTGGCCGAGTTTCAGGAAACCCTGGGCAAGCCGCTGCTGGAAGCCTTGGGCATGAGCGAGGTATCGACCTACATCTCCACCGGGCCGGGCATGACCATCAAACCCGGCAGCCCCGGCAAGCCGCAGAGCGGGCGGCGCGTGGCCATCCTGCCCGTGGATGCGGCGGCGGAGGGCGGCAACGAGCCGCTGCCTGCCGGCGAGATCGGCCTGCTGGCGGTGCATCGCACAGACCCTTCGCTGATGCTGGGCTATTGGCAGCGGCCAGACGAGGAAGCCCAGGTCTATCGCGGCGAATGGTTCGTGGGCGGCGACCTGGCCGCCATCGATGCCGATGGCTATGTCTGGCATCATGGCCGCAACGACGATGTGATGAATGCCATGGGCTATCGCGTGTCGCCCGCCGAGGTGGAGGCCGCCATCGCCGATCATCCGGCCGTGGCGGAAGTGGGCGTGACCGAACTGCGCGTGCGCGCCGATGTTTCGGTGATCGCCGCTTTCATCGTACCGCGCGAGGATGCCCGCCCGCGCCCATCCGAACTGGATGCTTTTATCCGCGACCGCCTCGCCGCTTACAAATGCCCGCGCGAATGGCGGCTGGTTGCGACCCTGCCGCGCACCGCCAATGGCAAGGTGCAGCGCAAGAAACTCGCCGAGGCGCCGCTGTTATAGATCCTTGTCGGACTGTTGCGGCGGCGGCGCTTCATGGCGCGTGAAGGCGGCTTCATCGGCATCCAGATTCTGTTGGATGCGGGCGCGCGCCTGCTGTTGCAGCGAGATATGGCGGGCTTCGTCGTCGTCCCAATGGGCGTGGATATCCTGCAACAGCCGCAGATTATGCCGGCGGAACGTTTGCGCCCGCTTATGCGCCGCATAGCCGCCGAAGCCAAGCGCGCGCAATGTGGCCTCGCCCAATTTAAGCGCCGAATGGAATGTCTCGCGCTCTATTGCCGGCACCGCGCGATTCATCAACTCCACCGCATGGGTGAGATCGCGGGCGCGGGCCACGATATGCAGGTTGGGAAAATGCCGCTGGGCGATATCCACCAGCAGCAATGATGCCTCCTGGCTATCCAGCGCCACCACCAGAACCTTGGCCTTGGCAGCACCCGCCGCCTCCAGCAGATCGATCCGCGTGGCATCGCCGTAAAACGCCTTGAAGCCGTAAGGCCGCAGGGTTTCGATGGTGACGGGATCATGATCCAGCACCGTGGCGCCGATGCGGTTGGCATAAAGCAGGCGCACGATGATCTGGCCGAAACGACCGAACCCGGCCACGATCACCGGATTGCCTTCGTCTTCCGGCGTATCATGCGGCCGTTGCGGACCCCGTGCCAGGCGCGGCTGGATCAGCCGATCATTCAGCACCAGCAGCAACGGCCCGGCCAGCATGGAAAGCGCGACCGCCACGGTAAGCTGTGCGGCCACTTCATGGGCCATGGCACCGATCTGCCCGGCGGCGCCGAACAGCACGAATGCGAATTCACCGCCCGGCGCCAGCAGAAACACGAACAACGCCGCCTGCCCGCCCGGCACCTTGCCGAACCGCGCCAACGCCACCAGCACCAAGGCCTTGGCCAGCAACAAAGCCAGCAGCAGGCCCAGGATGGTAGCCGGTTGGCTGAGCAGCAGACCCACATCCACCGACATGCCCACCGATGTGAAGAACAAGCCGAGCAGCAGGCCCTTGAACGGCTCGATATCGCTTTCCAGTTCGTGGCGGTATTCGCTTTCCGCCAGCAGCACGCCGGCAATGAACGTGCCCAGCGCCATCGACAGGCCGGCGAATTGCATCAGCACCGCAATACCTACAACGATCAACAACGCGGCCGCCGTGAAGATTTCGCGCATGCCGGTGGCGGCAATGAACCGGAAAAGCGGCCGGGTGAGATAACGCCCGCCCAGCACCACCGCGCCAATCACCAGCAACGCCAGTATCACCGCCTTGATGCCGCCTTCGGCATCCGTAGCGGCGCTACGCCCGGCCAGCAGCGGCAGCACCGCCAGCATGGGGATCACCGCGATGTCCTGAAACAGCAGGATGGAGAATGTGGCACGCCCGCCATCGGTGCCCAGCAGGTGGCGTTCGGTCAGCGGTTGCAAGGCAATGGCGGTGGAAGACAACGCCAATCCCAGCCCTGCCACCAGCGCCGTGCTCCAATGCCAGCCGAAAACCGTGCCTATAACACCGATCAGCACAGCACAGCCTGCCACCTGCGCGCCGCCGAGGCCAAAGATCGGCATTCGCATCTGCCACAGCCGTCGCGGTTCCAGTTCCAGTCCGATCAGGAACAGCAGCAACACCACGCCGAATTCGGAGAAATGCAGGATCGATTGCACATCGGTGATCAAGCGCAATCCCCAGGGACCGATGATCAATCCGGCGGCGAGATAGCCGATCACCGATCCCAGCCCAAGCCGCTTGGCAACCGGCACCGCCACCACCGCAGCGCCCAGATAGATCAGCGCATTGACCAGCAGGCCATCCTGCACCACAGCCATCTAGACGCCTCCATCCGATGAAGCCGCGATATTTGGCCGCGCGTAATCCCGCAGCCAGTTGCGATACGCGGCGGCATGGGCCATCACTTCATCGCTGCTGCGGGTATTCGCATCGTCGAAAAACAGCGGTGCGCGGTAGGTCATGCCGCAAAGCTGCGCCGTACGCGTGAAAGGCAGCAGCAGCGCCGGCAAGTCGTGGCCATCGAAACCTTCCGGCCCATAGCCGTCGGCGGCACTGCTGGCGGAAACCACCTGCACCAGTTCCTTGCCCTGCAAGCTGCCGCCGCCGGGCCCATAGGCCCAGCCATAGCGCAGCACGCTGTCGATCCATTCTTTCAACAGCGCCGGGCAGCTATACCAATAGAGCGGATGCTGCAGCACGATCACATCATGCTCCAGCAAAGCCGCCTGCTCATGCTCCACGTCGATATCGAATTCGGGATAGAGGTCGTAGAGATCATGCACCCGCACATGCGGCAGATCGGCAATCGCCCGGCGCATGGCCACATTCACCCGCGAGGCATGCGGATAAGGATGGGCAAACAGCACCAGGATTTTGGGTTGCGGCGGCAGGGGCGCAATCACGCCCGACCTCACTCGACGACTGGCAGGATCGCGCCCGTGGTATCGGCTTCGGTCATGTCGGCATTGGCCAGCTTGGCTTCGCTGAGATTGGCGTTGCACAGCCGTGCGCGGGTGAGCCTGGCATCAATCAGGTTGGCGCCCTTGAGCACGGCTTCGGAAAAATCCGCCTCGGTGCAATCGGCTGCCGCCAGGCTGGCCGACCAGTAACGGCCGATCGGCTTGCCATCCGGCCCGCGCAGCGGCACCTGGCCCAAGGTGGCGCGGTGCAGCACGGTTTTCTGCATGATGGCGCGCGCGAGATTGACTCCGTTCATCAGCGCACCGGCCAGATTGGCGCCGCTGAGATCGGCTTCGGAAAGATCGGTCATCACCAGGGTGGCATTGCTCAGCTTGGCGCCGGAAAGCTTGGCGCCTTTCAGGTTGGCGCCTGACAAATCCTTGCCCGACAGATCGATGCGCTCCATCGCCACGCCAGACAGATCGGCCCGGGTGCCTTCCTGGCCATCGCTTTTGATCCAGCGTTCATGGTCCTGCAGGATGCTGGCCACCGAACTGCCGAAGCTTTCCACATCCACGAACATCTCGGCGCCGGCGAAATTGGCGGTCTCGATATCCACATCCTCGAGCACCGCGCCCTTGAGATCGGCGCCCTCGAAATTGGCCCCCTCGATCAACGCAAGCGACAGATCGGCGCCGCGCAAGGACGCCCCGGACAGATTGGCGCCGGCCAGGTTGGCCTTGCGCAGCATGACCTTCGACATATTGGCCTTGCTGAGATTGGCGCCGGAGAGATTCACGCCGGTCATGTTCGAGCCGGTGAGATTGGAGCCACGCAGATTGGCTTCCGACAGATCGGCGCCCGACGTGTTGGCCTTCGGCTTCTTGCCATCGGCATTGGGCGCACCGAAGCCCACTCCATCCTCGGATGCCTGCATCAGCGCGCCGCCGCGAAAATCCACGCCCAGCAGGCGGGCGCCGGCCAGTTGCGAACCGCGCAAGCTGGCGCCGCGCAGATCGGCCTTGGACAGATCGGCGCGCGACAGGTCGGCACGCTCCAGATTGGCGGCGAACAGATCGGCTTCGGACAGGTTTACATCGGCCAGCACGGCGCGGGAGAGATTGGCGCCAGACAGTTTGGCGGCCCGCAGGTCGGCACCGGAAAAATCGTAGCCTTGCAAATCAGCCAGCGACAAATTGAGCCGCGCGCCGCGGGGACGTTTGGCGAGCCATTCCCGATGGAGCGCCAACATCCGTTCGACTTCCATCGGATTCATGCGACTCTATCATCCCCCAGCCAACCGGCTATTTCAGCCGGCGGGCAGATTAACCCCTTACATCATATTAGTGTTTTTCCGCTGCCACGCAATCTCCGCAGCCTGCTCCGGTTGCCGGAGACAGGCCGTCCGAGAAAACTCCATGAAAAGAAACAACCTCCGGGCATAAGCTTGAGCCGCTGTTGCCGCCACGGAACGCCCGCTGCCGCCTATCTGCGCTTGCCGCGCCGGGGCGCAGTGGGAGTATCCTGGCAGAGGCCGCCCGGCAGCCGCCGAGTCGGCCCCCGCCCCGAACCACAGACCGAATCTGCTCAATAATCATAATTGGGGGTTTCCAATGACGACCGCACCCGACAGCAAAGGCATCCTCACCACCTGGACCGAAAAGACCGGCAGCGTGATCGCGCCGGAAGAACGCCTGCCCTGGCCGCAAACCATCGTGGCCGGCCTGCAGCATGTGGTAGCCATGTTCGGCGCCACCGCCCTGGCACCGATCCTGATGGGCTTCGACCCCAATGTGTCGATCCTGTTTTCCGGCATCGGCACGCTGATCTTTTTCGTCATCACCGGCGGAAGGCTGCCCAGCTATCTGGGCTCCAGCTTCTCCTTCATCGCCGTGGTGATCGCAGCCTCCGCCTATGCCGGCTCGGGCCCCAACGGCAATATCGGCGTGGCGCTGGGCGGCATCATCGCCGCCGGCGCGCTGTATGCCGTGATCGGCCTGGTGGTGATGTTCGCCGGCCATGCCTGGATCGAAAAGCTGATGCCGCCTGTCGTCACCGGCGCCATCGTGGCGGTGATCGGGCTCAACCTGGCGCCCATCGCCGTGAAGGGCGTCAGCGGCTCGGGCTTTGCCAGCTTCATCGGCCTGCTCACCGTGGTGGCGGTGGGCATCGTGGCGGTGGCAGCCCCCGGCAGCCTGCGCCGCCTGCCGATCCTGATCGGCGGCCTGATCGCCTATCTGGCCTATGTGCTGCTGGCCAACGGCATGGGCATGGACAAGCCGGTGGATTTCTCCGGCGTGGCCAATGCCGCCTGGTTCGGGATGCCGAATTTCACCAGCCCGGTTTTCCAACCGGCGGCGATGGCGCTGATCGCCCCGGTGGCGATCATCCTGGTGGCGGAAAATCTCGGCCATGTGAAGGCCATCGGCGTGATGACCGGGCGCAATCTCGATCCGCTGCTCGGCCGCGCCTTTCTGGGCGACGGCATCGCCACCATGCTGTCGGGCGCCGGCGGCGGCACCGGCATGACCACCTATGCCGAAAACATGGGCGTGATGGCGGTGACGAAAAACTTCTCGACCGCCTTGTTCGTGGTGGCCGCGCTGTTCGCCCTGGTGCTGGGCTTCTCGCCGAAATTCGGCGCGCTGATCGGCACCATCCCCGGCCCGGTGCTGGGCGGTTTGTCGCTGGTGGTGTTCGGCCTGATCGCCGCCACGGCCGGCCGCATCTGGGTGGAGAACCGCGTGGACTTTTCCAGCGCCCGCAACCTCGTCACCGTCGGCGTCACGCTCACCGTGGGCGCCGGCGACCTGGCGCTGAAATTCGGCGGCTTCACCTTGGGCGGCATCGGCACAGCCACCTTCGGCTGCATCATCCTGTATCACCTGCTGGCCGGACTGGAACGGACAGAAGCGTGAGGCTGGACTGAAAACGCACCGCCCCGGGTAAGGAGCCCGGGGCGGATACATTTCAGTAAAAAATGAAAACGTTAGCAGCAGTGAGTATATCTCAAGTAAGATCACGCGAAATAAGATACGAAGAGTGATTTAATGACAAACAATAAGAATTTTCTTTAGGGAAATAAGGGGATCAGGTACCATGACCAGCGAGAATGATAAAAGAACCATAACTTTTATTGCGGCTCCAGGTATCGAGCAAAAATTTGACACTGTTCAGTCTTTAAAAGCTTTTTTCAAAAAAGAATGGGATGAACATTGGGAACCAATTTTATTACCTGGCTTTTTTAACGGTTTAAATCAATCCATTGTGAATAGGTTATACGAGACTCAAGCGTATTTGCTCGATGGGCTCAAACCTAATTACGATAAGATTCAAGCATTGGATGAAAATTCGTCTAATGATGACATCAATAAAATTTTTGATTTTTTTTCATCAGACAGGCAAAATTTCCGTGGATTAGTGAGTTTGAATCCCGACGACGCTACAATTTTATCATTTAAAAATTCAAATAAAATTGCTGCGTTAATGGGGGTAGTTATACGAACAAAAGGATATCTGCGGAACACTCTAAGAAGAATTAACCAAGAGGATGTTGTTAGGGAATGCTTCAAAGGCATTGCTGAATTTTCGGCATCAATAAATACAACACCTATCTTTCAACAAGTTTGGGAAAGTTTATTCACTCTTGCGGACCAAGAGCGATCAATAGTTAAGTCGGACGTAGAAAGTTGGATTTCAAAAATTCAAAAGCAGCATGACGCGTTTACCGAAGCATTAAACCTAGCATATGAAAATTTCCATAAAAGCAGAGAAACACAAAACAAACAAAACCAACTTCTAAATGAAGTCATGCAAAATCATACGCTAGCACTCAATGAAATTACTGCAAAATATAATGAACATATGAAGCTTGAAGCGCCAGTAACATATTGGATGGCAAAAGTAGATGAACTCAAAAAAACGAGAGACGATGCTTTCAAGCAATTTAGAAATACTGCCATATACGTTGCAATTATCGCAGCAGCTTTAAC
>NZ_JAHBYG010000079.1 GCF_019636075.1 Ferrovibrio sp. | reverse complement strand
GCATGGTGCCGAAGATTTCGTCGAGAAAGTCTTCCGGGTTGTCGCCGGCATTCTGGCCGAAGCCCTTGCCGAACGGGCCGCTGCCGGTGCCGCCCGAACCGCCGCCGAACGGCCCGCGTGTGCCGCCGCCGAATGGTCCGCGCCCGCCGCCCGGCCGGAAACCGCCGCCAAAGCCGCCGCCGAAACCAGACGCGCGCTGCTGGCCGCCGGCATCGATTTCGCCGCGATCGAATTTGCCGCGTTTTTCCGGGTCGCCCACGATGTCGTAGGCCGCCGATACTTCCTTGAACCGCTCGGCGATTTTCGGATTGTCGGGATTGCGGTCGGGATGCAGTTCCTTGGCCAGCTTGTGATAGGCCTTCTTCACTTCGGCCTGGCTGGCCGAGCGTGCAACACCCAGAACGCTGTAAGGATCGCGCATGGCCATCACCCGCCCTTGGATTGCGCGGTGCTGCGCAGCAGGCGCGGCGCCAGATCCATTGCCTGGCCGCGTTGCGTGTCGCTCATCATGCCGGCCAGATCGGCTGCCGCTGCTTCGGCCTTCTCGTCGCCGCGTTCGGCAGCCAGCCGCAGCCAGGCCAGGGCGCGCACCGCATCGCGCGGCAGGCCACGGCCATCGCGGTACATTTCGCCAAGCCGGGCCTGGGCGCGCATATCGCCATCCTGGGCCAGCGGCAGCCAGTAATGCAGCGCGCCGAAATAATCGCCATCGCCAAAGGCCTTGGCACCGGAATCGAAGGGCTCGATCTTGGCGGGAGGCGCAGACCAGGTGATGGCATCGCGGCCCGAAGCGGCAGCCGGGGCAGCAGCGGGCGGAGCGACCGGCGCAACAGCGGGCGCAACAGCGGGCGCAGCAGTGGGCGCAGCAATGGGCGCGGGCGCAGCCGGGGCAGGAGCCGGCACAATTGGAGCAGCGGCAGCAACAACGGGCTCGGCTACAGCAGGGGCAGCGGCAGCAGGCGCAGCGACAACGGGGGCAGTTTCAGCAGCAGCAGTTTCAGCCGCCGCCGGTGCGGGCAGGTTGCTGGCCAGCATCGGTGCGGGGCTTTCCGGCGCGGTGCTCAGCAAGGCGGCCTGGCTGGAAGCAGGATTGGCGACCGGTGCCTGTGCCGGGGCTGCTGCCTGAATCGACGCCCGCGCAGTTTCAGGGGCCGATGCAATTTCAGGGGCCGATGCAATTTCAGGGGCCGATGCAATTTCAGGGGCCGATGCAGTTTCAGGGGCCGGCGCAGTTTTAGGAGCCGGTGTGGTTTCGGTAGCCGGCGTCAGCGCGGTTTGCGGCGGCGGCGGCAATTCCAGGGCGCTGGCCCGGCTGTTGATGGGTGCGGGTTGCTTGGTGACCAGGTTGGTCAGGCGTTCCAGCGCTTCGGGCTGGCCGGCGCGCGCTGCGGTGTTATACCAGGCCAGGGCAACCGGCTCGTTCTTCGCCATGCCCAGGCCAAGTTCGTTCATCAGGCCGAGATTGAATTGCGCCGATGGATTATTCTGGCGCGCGGCGGCCTCGAACCATTTCGCCGCTTCGGCATAATCGCGCTCCACGCCTTCGCCATGCAGATACAACGCGCCGAGATTGGCCTGCGCACGCGCCAGCCCAAGTTCGGCGGCGCGGCGATACCACTGCACAGCCTGCGCCATGTCGGCCGGGCCGCCCAGGCCCATGCGATAGAGATGCGCCAGATTGCGCATCGCCGCCGGATCGCCGCTTTCGGCCAACGGCTGCCATTCGCTGCGGGCGCGGCCATAATCGCCGGCCTCATAGGCAGCCACGCCTTCGGCAAAGCCGGCGGCTGCCGGTTTCGCCCAAAGCACGGGCCAGAACAGGCCGGCGGCCAACAGCAGGGATGCGGCTCTCATGGCGTAAGCGCTGAAGGCGATTATTGCACCACGCGCCAGCTGCCATCGGGCTGACGGCAGGCAGTGCCATAGGCCTGCTCGGATTTGCCGCCCACGGTCACGCTCTGCTGGAACTCGCGGCAATATTCGCCGGTGGCATTGTTGGTGCCTTCGCGGGTGGGCGTGATGGTGCCGGAATTGCCGCTATCGGGGTTGCGCCAGGAAATCTGCTGGCCGATCGGCGCGCTGGTGGCGCGATGGCTGGCCTGCTCCATCTGGGCGCGATCCGCCTTGTCGAGCGAGTTGCCGATCTGGTTGCCCAGATAGGCGCCGGCCAAAGCACCGGCAGCCACGCCGACCAGCTGGCCGGTGCCCTTGCCGAATTGCGCACCCAGCACGGCGCCGCCGATGCCGCCCAAAACGGTGCCGACGGATTCCTTGTTCATCTGCTGGCCTTCGCAGGCAGCAAGCGTCACTGCCATCAGCGCGGCAAGGCCGATCGCGCGCAGCTTGCGGGCGCTGAAACCGGTCGAAGCGGATTGGGAAACAATGGTCATGACAGACATCCTCCAGACAAACGCCACCCCTGACCAATATAATGGCCCAAACCAGTAAATCGGTCTGGCCAATTATATTGGCGCGGCTTTGCCGGCTGCAAGGGCGGGGGTTAAGGAATGCCCCGGTATCGCACCGGACAGGTCGCTTTACGCCCCGTGCCTGGGTGCGGACAGGCCGTTTTGCGGCCTATCCTTAAGCCTATCCTTAAGGAAGTGTAAATCCGCTCAGGACTTCTTGAAGAACTCGAAACCGCTGAACAGGGCTGGCGGCTCGTCCGAAAGGCGGGCGGAGTCGAAAACCTCGAGATCATTGGTGCGCATGATCGAGCGGATGCCACGGATATATTCCGATCCGCGCACCGAATAGCGGTGCAACTGGCTGGCCAGGGTATGACTGTCCAGCGCCTGCTGCTGACGGCGCATGTCGGCGCGCTTCTCGCGGAATTCGCGATAGCTGCTCTTGGTGTTCAGGTTGCGCATATACGCGGCTACCGAATTCTCCAGGCTGGAGAAGCGCAGCACTTCGTATTTCTCACCCTCGGGGCGGTTCTCCGGCACGATGCCCGAGCCCGGATTCCAGGTCCATTGGCCATACACGGCATTGCCCAGCATGGCGAAGCGCGAGGTGCCCCAGCCGGATTCCTCGATGGATTGAGCCAGCGCCAGCGACGGCGGCACGATATCCACGCGCAACAGCAGTTCCAGGGTATCCACTTCCTCCAGGCCGTATTGCTGGGCCAGATCCTGCAGCCATTCGGCATCGCGGCCGCGCGGCTCCAGGCCCATGGCGGCGCGGTCATGCAGGCGGGCCAGGCGGTCGCGGTCGGCCTGGATACGCTCGTTCTGGCGCAGGATATGCGGCAGCATCACCTTCACGAAGGCGCGTTTGCGCTTTTCGGTCAGGGTCACGTCGGCCAGATCGATCGGCAGCTTGGCCATGAAAATGCGCGGCACTTCCAGGCCCGGGCTGGCCGAGCGGATATCCGCCAGGTCGAAACCCTGGCTTTCGAAGCGGCGCAGCAGATTGTCCACGGTCCGCTCGGCCTCGGCGCGCACGGCGCTGCGATGCGGCGACAAGGCCTTCACCTCGGCCAAGCGGCGGGCTGCCTGCTCGGGGGGAATGGCGGGCTTGTCGTTCAGGCCAAGCTTGTCGGCCGACGGCGCAACCACGGCCGAGGCCAGTTCGATCTGTGCTGCGGGTGCAGCCTTTTCCGGAGCCTTGATCTGCGGCAGGCGCCATTCCACCTGCGCCAGTCGGCCCAGGCGATCCCAGGCATCCTGCACGGTCTGGCTCAGCGCCACCGGCTGCGTTTCGGCTTCCGGCACATGCGCCAGCATGCGGGCCGACATCCAGCCCACGCCAACGCCACTGATCATGCCAACGCTCACCAGCAGGCCTATCCCGGCCATCACCAGTCGAACATCGGAACCGATGGAAAGCAGCCGCTTGCCGCGTTGCTCGCCACCAAACTCGGGGCGGTTGGTATCCGCCGTCATGGGCACCTCCACAGTTTCAGCACCGGCTCTCACCTTTGCTGCGGGCAGACAACTTCACCCGCACGGATCGACGCTCGGCGCCGCCTTGTGTACGATTCCCTCGCAAGGAACCAATCTAAGCGGGCGGAAATACGGCCGCCCTGATCACAAAAAAGCCTCAAACCGCCCGGACTTCAGTTACTTCCGGCACGTAATGGCGCAGCATATTCTCAATGCCATGCTTCAAGGTCGCGGTGGAACTGGGGCAGCCGGCGCACGAGCCCTGCATATGCAGGAACACGATACCGCGCTGAAAACCGCGAAAAACAATATCGCCACCATCCTGGGCCACGGCGGGCCGCACCCGGGTGTCGATCAATTCCCGGATCTGGCCCACCACTTCGCGGTCGGCCGGATCGAATTCGCCTTCATCCTCATCGCCGGCGGAGGCTCCATCATTCATCACCGGCAGGCCGGCAACGAAATGCTCCATGATGGCGCCCAGCAGCACTGGCTTCAGCTCCGACCAGTCGGATTGCATGGATTTCGTCACGGTGACGAAATCCGCGCCCAGATAAACCCCATCCACGCCGGCAATGGCAAACAGGCGCGTGGCCAGCGGCGAATCCTTCGCTGCTTCGGCATCGCGGAAATTGGCACTGCCCTCGCCCAGCACATCGCGGCCGGGCAGGAATTTCAGCGTCGCCGGGTTCGGCGTGGTTTCAGTCTGGATGAACATCATCCGCTCCAATCGGTCCTCGCGTAAAAGACCCAGCCACGACATAATTGCCAGGGGGGGCCGAAACGCCCCTGGAAATTGGTCAGGGGGTCCGCAAATATCAAGAAAGAAATCGTTACGATTTCCTAGGTTGGGAAATCTTGTTGCGTAAACTGCCGTTAATGGGAAAGATTTTTAATCCATGTGGATAGAATCGCCGATTCGGCTCAGGTCGTGGCAACGGCTTGGGGCCTGCAATGAGTGAGGCCCCGGCCATCGAACGCCTGGTCAGCTGGCCCGATTCGCGGCTTACGCTCACGCCTGCGGCTGCCTGGTTGATCGATCATGGCGGCGAAGCCACCACCATGCAGGCATTGATCGCAGGCTTGTGCGAGCGGTTGCTGGATGAGGGCCTGCCATTGCAGCGGGTGAACGTGGCGCTGCCTTCCATGCACCCGCAAGTCTATGCCCGCGCCTTCACCTGGGTGCGCGGCGAGGGCGTCAACACCGCCGTGGCCAATCACGACGTGCGGCAGTCGAAGGAATATTTCAACAGCCCGGTCTATGCCATCCATCAGGGCGCCGCCGCCATCCGGCGCCGGCTGGATATCCCCAACGCGCCGATGGATTACGGCATCCTCACCGAATTGAAGGAAAAAGGCGTCACCGATTACCTGGTGCTGCCTATGCGGTTCACCCAGGGCCCCTCCAACGGGGTGAACGACCAGGGCATCCACCGCCATGTCAGCTTCGCCAGTTTCACCACCGACCGGCCCGGCGGCTTCCTGCCCGCCGAACTGAGCTATCTGATGGAACTGACCCCGATCATGGCCCTGCGGCTGGAAATCGAGGCGGCCCGGCGCATGACCCGCGATCTGCTGATCACTTATCTGGGCCGGGCGCCGGCGAAGCGGGTGCTGAAGGGCAATTTCATCCGCGGCCGGGGCTTCGAGGTGGAGGCGGCGATCTGGGTTTGCGACCTGCGCGGCTTCACATCTATATCCGACCGCACGGAATCGGCCGAACTGATCGGCATGCTGGACGATTATTTCGAGGCCATGGCCCGCCCGGTGCAGCAGCGCGAGGGCGAGGTGATGAAATTCATCGGCGATGGCATGTTGGCGATTTTCCGCTCTGGCGACGGCAACCCGCAGCCCGGTGTGGATCCGCGACAGGCCGCCTGCCGCCGGGCGCTGGAAGCTGCCAAGGGGGCTTTCGAGGCGTTGCACGAGTTGAACCAGGGCCGCGGCATGGCCGGCGCTCCGCCGCTTCGGGTGGGGATCGGTCTGCATTATGGCCGCGTGGTGTTTGGCAATGTGGGCGCCACCGACCGGCTGGATTTCACCGTGATCGGCCGGGCGGTGAACGAAGTGGCGCGCGTGGAAGCCGCCACCAAGACCATGGAGCGCCCGTTGCTGGCCTCCGATGCCTTTGCCGAATTGCTGGGCCAGGACCGGCAGGAGCCCGGCTGTAGGCTTGAATCCCTGGGTTTCCACGCATTGCGTGGGGTGAAAGAGCC
>NZ_JAHBYG010000078.1 GCF_019636075.1 Ferrovibrio sp. | reverse complement strand
TGAGGGCTGTGCAGACAAAAACTTATTTAGCGATGGTCAGTTCTTCGACAGAAAAAGAAGAAAAACTTGTTGCGCTAAACGCGCTATTCCGTCCAGGGCCTGGGCAACCTGCCGAAGATGGCATTCCCCTGCCTTTAATCGAATTACTGAAAAGGCCATAAGGATATAATTGGCGCGCCCTGGTGGATTCGAACCACCGACCTGCCGCTTAGAAGGCGGCTGCTCTATCCAACTGAGCTAAGGGCGCCCAGGATATGGCGCGCCCGGATTATAGCGCGCCCCTGCGTTAACGGACTCTGTTGAAGGCGTAATTGTCGGCGTAGGCGCGGCGGGCGAGCTTGCGCTCATGCGGCTCTTCTACGTCGTAGGGAATGCCCTTGCGCTCGGCATAGCTGATCGCGGCTTCCTTGGTGTCGAATTTCAGGGTGACCTGGCTGAGCGTGCCTTCGCTGCCCGACCACCCCATCAGGGGCTCGACGAAGCGGGCATCGGCGGTGTCGTAATCCAGGCGCCAGCCATGGGTCTGGGCGCGGCCGGATTGCATGGCGGTTTTCGGCGGCTGATAGATGCGGGCTTTCATCGGGGCAACCTCGATTGCAAAAAACCAAATAACCGGCAGCGGGCCAAATAACCGGCGGCTGGTCGGGGCGAGAGGATTTGAACCTCCGGCTTCCTGCTCCCAAAGCAGGCGCTCTACCAGGCTGAGCTACACCCCGATGGCCGGTTTTCCGAGCTTATCGCGGGGCTATTTAGCACAGGCAAGCCCGGTTCAGCCAGCCTTAGCCATCAAGGCTTTATGGTTACGGCTTTCTGCCGAAAATCGCGTGATCCACCCGGTCGCCGGCCTTGATGCCAAGCCGGCTGGCAACGCCGCCGTTCAATTCCAGCACCGCGCGCACCGGCCCCAGCGAGTTGATGCCGGTCTCGTCGCGCGGGATGGCGCGCTGGTGGATATTCAGGATCGTGCCGTCGGCCTTGATGAACAGCATGTCGAGCGGGATCAGGGTGTTGCGCATCCAGAAAGACGCCATCTGCTCGGTCTTGAAATCGAACAGCATGCCGGCATCGGCCGCCATCTGGGTGCGAAACATCAGGCCGCGGCTGCGGCTGTTATCTGTATCGGCCAACTCAACCCGGAAACGCTTGGGGCCCTGGGCGGTGTGAATCACCAGATCGCTTTGCGGCAAGGTGGGCTGCGCCTGGCCCCAGGCCGGGGGCGCAAGCTGGCCGAGGGCCAAGAGCGGCAGCAGAACCAGTAGCAATGCCAGAAACCAACGCCGCGTCATCTCACTCACCTCAGCTCTCACGCTACACGCCTCTTTGGCGCGCCTGCCGGGCCAGGGCGCGCACCCCATCGCGGATCGCGCCGCCGCGCCATGGATCGGCCAGGCGGGTCGTCCAATGCTCCGGCGGCCAGGATGCATACTGGCTGCGCCCGGCCAGGCGGTTCCAGCTCAGCCCCTGCAACACCGCCTCGGCCTCGGGCGGCAACCGCTCGGCTATTTCGAAGCCGTTCAGCCCGGCCCAGATGCCACTCCAGCAGCGGGCCACCGTCCAGGGATTATAGCCCCCGCCGCCCAGCACCAACAGGCGCGGCGCCAGTTCTTTCAACACAGCCACCGCCTGCCACAGCGCGCCATTGCCCAGCTCCTGCTTGGCCAGCGGGTCTTCCGCCAAGGCATCGGCGCCGCATTGGATCACCAGCGCCTGCGGCGCGAAATCCGCCACCAGCGGCGCGATGGCGTCATGCAGCAGCAGGCTCATCTCATCGTCATGCATGCCCGGCGGCACCGGAAAGTTGAACAGGTTGCCGATGCCATGATCCTCCGCCGCGCCCGATTTGGGCCAGCGCCCGGCTTCATGCACCGAAACGAACAGCACGCGCGGATCGGCATTGAATGCGGCTTCCACGCCATCGCCGTGATGCACATCCAGATCCACATAGGCCACACGATCCAGGCCGCGATCCAGCCAATGCAGTATCGCCAGCACCGCATCGTTGAAATAGCAAAAGCCCGAGGCCCGCGCCGGCTGGCCATGATGGGTGCCGCCGCCCGGGCTGTATACGATGCCCGCTTGCTGCAACAGATGCGCCGCTGCAATCAGGCTGCCGCCCACGCCGGTGGCCGGCCGGCGAAACATCGTGCCATAGATCGGATTGCCGCCACGCCCGAGATTGTAGCGCTCGCTCTGCTCCGGCTCGATGCTCAGCCGCCGCTCTGCTTCGGCCACGGCGGCCACGTAATCGGGCGTATGGAACCGGATCAGTTCATCCACACCTGCTGGGCGGCTCTCGCGGTAGTTCGCCGCGTCCAGCCAGCCCATGGCGGCGCAGACATCCATCACGGCCGAAACCCGCGGGATCGACAGCGGGTGCTTCGAGCCCAGATGGGAATGCCGGTAGATCTCGTTGCCTATGAAAAGCGGGGTGGCCATGGCGGGGCCATTCTTGGCCAGTTCGCGCCGTTCGCCAATCTTTGGAAACCCATCAGATATGATTTCATGTGCAAATAAATGCGTGTTTACCTACCACATTACCGCAGTAATTATTTATTTCCGGCAGATAACAACTTTTTTAAGTCATGGACACAACAACGACACGAATATTTGTTGATATCCGCATTACAGGTAGTATCATACATCTTATGGTGTAATCCGGGACCAAAAAATCACACGCAGCACCGCCAATCCTGCGCATCCAAGGTTTTTCCTAGTAACTGGTTTTTCCGTAAAGGTACTGAAAGCAGATGTCCGGCAGAAGAAATTCTGCATTGTCTTTGAGGATTGTAGCGCTGGTGGCAATCGTGGCCCTGCCCACCCTGCTGCTTGCCTTGCATTTCACCGATAATCGGCGCGCCCAGGAACGAGAGCATATCCAGGCCGAATCCCTGATCCTGGCCCGTGGGCTGGCGCAACAGCAGGGGCTGACCCTGCGGCGCTTGCGCAATCAGCTCGACACGCTCACCCGCTTTCCTGAAATGCTGGCATCGCAAGCCTGTGCGCAGCGGTTGAACAGCCTGATGCTGGTGGAGCCCAACTACTTCCAGATCACCGTGGTGGACCCGAAGGGCGACATCACCTGCTCGGCACAGCCGACCCCCGCCATCAACATCGCCGACCGCGCGTATTTCCAGCAGGCCATGCAGGAACGCCGCTTCGTGCTGAGCCATGTGCTGCAAACCCGCACCGCGCAACGCTGGACCCTGGTGGCCGCGCAGCCGGTGATCGTGGATGATGCCGTGGTTTCGGTGATCGCCGCGGCGCTGGATTTCAGCCTCACCCAACAGGTTCTGGCCAATCTGCGCCTGCCGGATCAATCCATCATCAGCATTTCCGACGAGGAAGGCCGCATCATCGCCCGCTGGCCGGCGCCGGAACGTTTTGTCGGCCAGTTGCTGCGCGAGGCGGACAGCTTCAAGGAAGTAGTGAAAACCAAGCCTGAAGGATTTGCGCATTCCGCCGGCCTGGATGGCATTCCGCGCCTGGTGGCCTATTCGCAGGTGCCCGATGCCGGGCTCTATGTACGGGTCGGCGTACCGATGATGGCCATCGACGAGGCCGGCACCGAAGCCCTGCGGGCCGGCATGCTGGCCCTGCTGGCCGTGGTAGTGATCACCGCCACGCTTGCCTGGCTGGGCGCCAGCCGGCTGCTGCTGCGGCCGATCCGGCAATTGTCGGATGCCGCCGAGAGGCTTGGCAGCGGCGACTGGACCGTGCGCACCGGCTTGCCGCATGACAGCCATATCCTCGGCCCACTGGCCGCCAAGCTGGACGAACTCGCCTTCCATGGCCAGAACACCACCCGCGCCTTCCGCACGCTCAGCGCCGGCAACCGCACCCTGCTGCACGAAAGCGTGGAGCCCGAATTGCTCGAAGCCATGTGCCGGGTGGCCGTCACCCAGGGCGGTTACCGCCTGGCCTTCGTTACCTACCTGCAGCATGACGCACAGAAAAGCGTGCGCACCATGGTGCATTTCGGCGTCAACCACGGTTTCCTGGAACAGCTCGATCTCACCTGGGATGAAAGCTCCGAACGCGGCCAGGGCTCGGTGGGTACGGCAATCCGCTCCGGCCAACCCGATATCGTGCGCAGCCTGCACAACGACCCGCGCTTCAAACCCTGGCGCGAAGCCGCCGATAAACATGGTTTCGGCTCGATCATCTCGTTGCCCTTGAAGGTGGACAACCAGGTGATCGGCACCTTCACGCTGCTGGCCGCCGAGGAAGATTCCTTCAACGAACAGGAAGTGACGCTGCTGGAGGAAATGGCGCAGGATCTGTCCTTCGGCATCCAGGTGATCCGCGCCAATGAACGCCGGCTGCGTGCCGAACGCGAGGCCGAGCGCGTGCTGACGCATGACAGCCTCACCGGCCTGCCCAACCGCGCCCTGCTGGTGCAGATGCTGGACGAAGCCATCAACCGCAGCAAGGAAGAGCAGAATCCGATCAGCGTGCTGTCGATCTACCTGCCGCGCCTGCAGGAAGTGTTCGATGGCTTCGGCTATGATCCGGGCAACACCGTGATCCGCCATGTGGCCGAGCGGCTGGCTGCCATGCCCGACATCACCCCGATGCTGGCGCGGATATCCACCAGCGAATTCGGCCTCTACCTGCTGGGGCAGAATGCACCCAGCGCCTCCAAGATCGCCAAGCGGCTGCAGGCCGCTTTTCAAGAGCCCGTACCGGTGCGGGAAGCCCAGATCGACGTGGCCGCCACCATCGGCATGAGTTTCTTCCCCGGCCATGGCGACGATGCCGAAGCGCTGCTGCGCCGGGCCTCCATCGCCGCCCGCGAAGGCGCCAATAAGGATGCGCGCTATTTCATCTATCGCGGCGCCACCGAACGCGAAAATCCCGAACGCCTGGCGATTGCCGCCGAATTGCGCTCGGCCATCGCGCGGCGCGAATTGCAGTTGGTTTTCCAACCGAAATTCGATCTGGTGACCGGCGAAATGTCTGGTTCGGAGGCCCTGGTGCGCTGGCCGCATCCCACGCGCGGCTATCTGCCGCCGGCCAAATTCGTGCCCTTGGCGGAAGAGACCGGCCTGATCCGCGCCATGACCAATTTCGTGGTGGATGCCGCGATCCGCCAGCAGCATGCCTGGGCCGAAAACGGCCGCATGCTGCCCATCGCCGTGAACCTATCGGCCAAGAGCCTCAACGATCCAGGTTTCCTCGATACATTCGAATCCCTGCTCGAAACCTGGGGCGTGCCGGCCAACATGATAGATATCGAGCTGACCGAAAGCGCGCTGGCCGATGATCCCGAGCATGCCAATGTGTTTCTCGGCCGCCTGCGCCAGCTTGGATCGAAAATCTATATCGATGATTTCGGCACCGGCTATTCCTCGCTGAACTACCTGGTCAGCCTGCCGGTACATGCGCTGAAGATCGATCGCTCTTTCGTGCGCCAGATGGGAAACAGCCGCGAGGCCTATTCGGTCGTGGCCTCGATCATCTCCATGGCCCACAACCTCGAACTGCGCGTGCTGGCCGAGGGCGTGGAGACCGAGGAAGACGCCGCGATGCTGCGCAAGCTGGGCTGCGACGAGGTGCAAGGCTATCTCTATGCCAAGCCGCTTGCGCCGAAGGATTTCGCCAGCGAGTTCCTGCAGGAAAAAACCGAAGATTGACGCAGGGCTTGCCAGCGCCGCCTTTGCGTCCTAATAATGCGTCACTGCCCTGAGGGGGAGCCGATGAACGGCTGAGAGGTTCGCGCGAGCGAACGACCCCTCGAACCTGATCCGGGTAATGCCGGCGATAGGGATCAGAGGCGTGAGCGAGACACGGACCTATTCTCATTCCGATTCCGGATTCCGTATCCGGCTATCCGGGCCATCCTTCGGTTTTGAAACCGGGGCCCCACCCCTGCTTGCAGCCTACGATCTGGCGCTCGCCAGCGGCGAATGGATTGCCCTGCTGGGCCCCAGCGGCGTGGGCAAAAGCAGCCTGCTGCGTGCCATGGCTGGCCTGCTGCCGGGGCATACAGGCAGCGGAAAACTGCGCGATATCGCCTGGATGGCCCAATCCGATCTGCTGCTGCCCTGGTTGAATGTGCTGGAAAACACCCTGCTGGGCGCCCGTCTGCGCGGCCAGGTGCCAGACCGCGATGCGGCGCTGGCCTTGCTGGGTCGCTGCGGCCTGCTGACGGCGCAACACAAACTGCCGGCGCAGCTTTCGGGCGGCATGCGGCAACGCGCGGCCCTGGCCCGCACCTTCATGGAAAACCGTCCGCTGGTGTTGATGGATGAGCCTTTCACCGCACTGGATCCGGTGCGGCGCGGCGATTTGCATGCGCTGGCCTGCGACCTGCTGCGGCAGCGTGCGGTGATCTTCGTTACCCATGATCCCGCCGAAGCCTTGGCTCTGGCTGATCGCATCTATGTGCTGGCCGGCACCCCGGCAAAACTGGAGTTGATCGCACAAACCGATGCGCCGCGTCCGCGCGACCCGCTGGATGCCGCATGGCTGCCCGATCTGCGGCGCATTCAGGCCGCACTGAAACAGGCCGCCCTGCAACAGGCTGTGCTGCCATGATGCGCGGATCGCTCACGCTGCTT
>NZ_JAHBYG010000077.1 GCF_019636075.1 Ferrovibrio sp. | reverse complement strand
GGCCAGCCCGATAGCCTGGGTTTCGTTGCTCACCGCCTGGTCGTTCAGCTTGATGCCGCCGCCGCGGATATGCCGGCGCGCTTCGCCGCCGGATTTCGCCAGGCCGGTTTCGAGCACCAGTTGAAACGCTTCGATGCCGGCCGCCAGCCGCGCCTTGGCAACCTGCATCACGGGCAGGTCGCCGCCGAAATTGCCTTCTTCAAAAGCCTTGCGCGCGGTTTCGGCCGCCGCATCCGCTGCCTCGCGGCCATGGCACAGCGCGGTGGCTTCGGTGGCCAGGATCTTCTTGGCGTCGTTCAACTCGGCGCCCTGCAAGCTTTCCAGCCGTGCGATCTCGCTGATCGGCAGATCGGTCATCAGGCGCAGGAAGCGGCCCACATCGGCATCTTCGGTGTTGCGCCAGTATTGCCAGTAATCGTAGGGCGCCAGCATGTCTTCGTTCAGCCACACCGCGCCGGATGCGGTCTTGCCCATCTTGGCGCCGGAGGATGTGGTGAGCAGCGGGCAGGTGAGGCCGAACAATTCCTTGTCCTCGACCCGGCGGCCAAGCTCCACGCCGTTGATGATGTTGCCCCATTGATCCGAGCCGCCCATCTGCATGTTGCAGCCATGGCGGCGTGCCAGCTCCACGAAATCGTAGGCCTGCAGGATCATGTAGTTGAATTCCAGAAAGCTCAGCGGCTGTTCGCGGTCGAGCCGCAGCTTCACGCTGTCGAAGCTGAGCATACGATTGACCGAGAAATGCCGACCGTAATCGCGCAGGAAGTCGATGTAATTCAGCTTGTCGAGCCAGTCGGCGTTGTTCACCATGATGGCATCCGACGGGCCGTCGCCGAAGCGCACGAAGCGGCTGAACACCCGCTTGATGCTCTGCATGTTGGCGTCGATGATCTCAGGCGTCAGCAGCTTGCGCTGCTCGTCCTTGCCCGACGGATCGCCCACCTTGGTGGTGCCGCCGCCCATCAGCACGATGGGCTTATGGCCGCATTCCTGCAAACGCCGCAGCATCATGATCGACAGCAGATGGCCGGCATGCAGGCTGGGGCCGGTGCAATCATAGCCGACATAGGCCACCAGCCCGCGCGGCTGCTTGGCCTGCTCGTCCAGGCGGGCGGGATCGGTGGCTTGGTGCAGATGGCCACGCTCGGCCATCAGGCGCAGGAAATCGGAGGTATACGCGGTCATTGTCAGGCTCGATATGCGACGGAATTGCGGCGATGGTCTAACATATGCGCCTCGCCACGCCTAGTATTCGAGTCCCATGTCGGATTTTCCCTGGATTATCGGCCTGATGAGCGGCACGTCGATGGATGGCATCGATGCCGCCCTGCTGCGTACCGATGGCCGTGCGGTGGCCGCATTCGGCCTGGCCCGCACCCAGGCCTATACGCCGGAGCTGCGCGCCCGTATCAGGGCCAGCCTCAACCCCGTTGCGCATGGGGGCGGCGATCACGGCCTGGGGCGCGCCTTGGCCGAGGCCCATGCCCAGGCGGTGGCGGAGTTGCTGGATGCGGCGGGGCTGAAACCTGGCGATATCCGCCTGCTGGGCTTCCATGGCCATACCTTGCTGCACCGGCCGCATCGGGGCCGCACCTGGCAGACCGGCGATGCCGGGCTTTTGGCCAAGCTCACCGGGATTGCCACGGTATCGGATTTTCGCAGCCAGGATGTGGCGGTGGGTGGCCAGGGCGCGCCCCTGGTGCCGCTGTATCACCGTGCATTGGCGGAGAAGGCGGGCCTGAACCTGCCGCTGCTGGTGCTGAATATCGGCGGGGTGGCGAATGTCACCTATATCGGCGGCCCCGAGGATGCCGATCTGCTGGCCTTCGATACCGGGCCGGGCAATGCGTTGCTGGATGATTGGCTGCATCGCCATACCGGCGAGGCAATGGATGCGGGCGGCCGGCTTTCGGCGCAAGGCAGCGTGGACGAAGATGTGTTGGCAGCGATGCTGGCGCATCCTTATTTCAGCCGCCCGGCGCCGAAATCTCTGGATCGCGATGATTTCACCCTCGATCCGCTGGCCGAACTCTGGCCCGCCAGCGGCGCCGCCACGCTGGCCGCTTTCACGGCCGCCGCGGTGGCGCGCGGGGTGGAGCTGCTGCCGAAACCTCCGCTGCGCTGCCTGGTCTGCGGCGGCGGGCGGCATAATCCCAGCATCATGCGCGAGTTGGCCTTGCGGCTGGAGATGCCGGTGCAGCCGGTGGAGGCGGTCGGCTGGCGCGGCGATGCGCTGGAGGCGGAAGCCTTCGCTTATCTGGCGGCGCGGGCCGTGGCGGGTTTGCCGCTCAGCCTGCCGGGCACCACAGGGGCAGCCTATCCGGTTTCCGGCGGCCGGCTATGGCAGCCGCTCACCGCTGGCCCGCTCACCGCTGGCCCGCTCGCCAATGGCCCGCTCGCCAATGGCCCATAGCCAGGCAGCGCCGCGCACGCCCGATGAATCGCCGTGCAGATTGCGCTTCAGCGGTGTAACGATCGTGTCGGAAAACGCCCAGGTCTCCCAGAGCTGCGGCACCGACTGATACAGCCGGTCTAGATTCGACAAGCCGCCGCCCAGCACGATCACATCGGGATCCAGCAGGTTCAGCACCGCTGCCAGCGCGCGGGCCAGGCGGGTTTCCAGCCGGCGCAGGGCGGCTTCCGCCTCGGCATCGCCGGTGTCCGCGCGCGCAACGATATCCTCGGCATCCAGTTGCAGCCCGGTGGCGCGGGTGAAATCGTTTTCCAGGCCGGTGCCCGATATCCAGGTTTCGTTGCAGCCGCGCAGGCCGCAATAGCAGGCCGGGCCGGGCAGCTCGTCTGGCATCGGCCAGGGCAGGGGATTGTGGCCCCATTCGCCGGCAATCGCATTCGGCCCCACCAGGGCATGGCCGTTGATCACAATTCCGGCACCGCAGCCGGTGCCGAGAATCACACCGAACACCGTGTTATACCCCGCGCCGGCACCATCCATGGCTTCCGACAGCGCAAAGCAATTCGCATCGTTGGCCAGTCGCACCGGGCGACCTAATGCCTCGGCCAGATCCTTGTCCAGCGCATGGCCGATCAGCCATACCGAATTGGCATTCTTCACCAGCCCGGTGGCAGGCGATACCGTGCCGGGAATGCCGACGCCCAAGCTACCCCTCGTGCCGGGGCTGCCGGTCGTGCCGGCCTGGGCTTCCACCGCCAGCACCAGATCGCGGATCGCCAGCACGCTGCGGCGATAATCGCCGCGCGGCGCGGCCACGCGCTGGCGGGCCAGAATGCGGCCATCATCGGCCAGGGCGATGGCTTCGATTTTGCTGCCGCCCAGATCGACACCTATGCGCATCACGCTGCCTTGCTCAGGAACTGCATGAGATCGGTCTCTATTTCGGCCCAGCTATTCAGCCGTACATTGCTGAACTCTGCCTTGCCCAGCATTGGCGCCAAGCGCGGTTCGGCAATGAAATGCACGCGCCTTGCCGAAGGGGCGTGCTTGGCTACCGAGCCATGATGGCTGGGGATATCATCCACGAAGGCCGCCGGCATTCTGGCATTGGCCGCCATCAGCGCGGCCATGGCCGGTCCCTTCGGTCCGCTATTGGCCAGTACAGGGTAGGCCATGCCATGGCGGGCCAGCGCCAGTTCGCGGGCCGGCTTGGCCGAGGCCGGCTGGTTGCTCAACACCACAATGTCGTAATGTCGAGACAATCTGGCCAGACTGTCGGCAGCGCCATCCACCGGCTCCAACCCTGCGGTGGCCTCGCTGAAAAAATCATCCAGCAGGCTGCCCAGGGCTTCGCGCGGCACGGGCTGATTATCCCCGCGCGCGCGGATATTTCCCGCCAATGCGAAGCTGCTCCAATCGAAATACAGGGCGCGGCTTTCCAGCCAGCCGGCTAAACCGCGGATGAAGTAGAACAGCACCTCGTCGGCATCCACCGCCAGCAGGGGGCGCAGCGGGTTCCGTTGCAGAGTTGCAATCTGCGCCAGGATTAGCGGCGGAAGTGTGGATTCGGCGGACGGATCGCTTGTCATGGCTTTTTATATACACGATATTGTAGGCACTGGGATTGGTGAGCCCGGGATTGTAGCAATTACCGACTTGGCCGTTTCTGGGTGAAGTGATACATAGCCCGAAAGCGTGTGCCGAACTGCCAGTATATGCAGCCAGGTATTCCAATGCCGTCTGATTTCGGCGTGTAAAGTATATGTGGGGTTGCCCGGCATCAGCCGGGCAAAAGGAAGCAGCAGGGGACCGGCCGATGAGCAAGACCGTTCTGATCGTCGAGGACAACGAACTCAACATGAAGTTGTTCCACGACCTGCTGGACGCCCATGGCTACAAGACATTGCAGACCAAGGACGGCATGGAGGCGCTGGCTATCGTGCGCCAGCACCGGCCCGACCTGATTCTGATGGATATCCAGCTGCCTGAAGTGTCTGGCCTGGAAGTGATCAAGTGGATCAAGGAGGATGACAACCTCCGCAGCATTCCCGTGGTTGCCGTTACCGCTTTTGCTATGAAGGGCGACGAAGAGAAGATGCGCGAGGGCGGTTGCGACGCCTATATCGCCAAGCCGATCTCGGTTGCCAAATTCATCGAGACGGTGCGTCAGTTCCTCGAACCGAAGACCTGAAGTCGCCGCCATGACGGCGCGAATCCTGATCGTTGACGATATCCGCACCAACGTGAAGGTGCTGGAAGCGAAGCTGACCAGCGAATACTACGAAGTGTTCACCGCCGCGAGCGGGCCTGAGGCGCTGGAAAAGGCGCATAGCACAAATCCCGATCTGATCCTGCTGGATGTGATGATGCCCGGCATGGATGGTTTCGAGGTCTGCCGCCGCTTGAAGGCCGATCCCGAAACCGCCCATGTGCCGGTGATCATGGTGACCGCCCTGGGCGATCCGGAGGATCGGGTGCAGGGCCTGTCGGCCGGCGCCGACGATTTCCTCACCAAACCGGTGGACGACATCTCGATGTTCGCCCGCGTGCGGTCGCTGCTGCGCGTGAAGCTGATGCTGGATGAGTTGCGCATGCGCGAGCGCACGTCGGCCACGCTGGGCGTGATCTCGCCGCCGGTGCCCACGTTGGACGAAGATTATTCCTCGGCCCGCATCTTGCTGATCGAGGATAATCCGCGCGACCAGACCCGCCTGATGCGCATGATCGAAGACCAGTTCCTGGTTAACCTGGTCACCGATGGCATGGAAGGCCTGTCCGAGGCGCGTAAGCAGGAATACGATTCCGTGGTGGTCAGCCTGGGCCTGAAATCGCCCGATGGCCTGCGGCTCTGCTCGCAATTACGCACCACCGAGCAAACCCGCAATGCGCCGATCCTGCTGCTGGTGGGGCCGGATGACCAGAAAGCCCTGGTGAAGGGGCTGGAGATCGGCGTGACCGACTATGTGGTGCGGCCGATCGATCGCAACGAATTCATCGCCCGCCTGCGTGCCCAGGTGCGCCGCAAACGCTATCAGGAACGCCTGCGCCAGCATTACCAGCAGAGCATCCAGATGGCGGTGATCGATCCGCTGACCGGCCTGTATAACCGGCGCTACATGGCCTCGCATCTGGATACGCTGCTCACCGAAAGCGCGCAGCAGCATGGCACCGCCGTGCTGATCCTCGATCTCGATCATTTCAAGCTGGTGAACGATACCTATGGCCATCAGGTGGGCGACGACGTGTTGCGCGAAGTCGGCGCACGCATCGTGCGCAACATCCGTGGCATGGACATGGCCTGCCGCTATGGCGGCGAGGAATTCGTGGTGCTGATGCCCGATACCACGCTGGATGCCGCCCGCGTGGTGGCTGATCGTTTGCACCGCGCCATCAGCAGCGCCATGGTGGCTGTGCGCGCCCCGGTGGGCGAATTGTCGGTCACCTGTTCGGTGGGGCTGGCCTCAAGCATCGATGCCGATAGCGCCGAAAAACTGCTCAAGCGCGCCGACGATGCGCTCTATAAGGCCAAGGCAGACGGCCGCAACCGCGTTATGGTCGACGGCGACTGAACCGGGCAATGGTTCGGAGAATACGCCGAAGAAAACCCGGGAGAGAACCATGAGCCGGCCATTGGCAAAACCCATCGCCCTGGTGCCGGGCGATTCCCGGCCAGCGGCGGCATCAGGGCCAGCTACAGCATCAGGGCCAGCTACAGCATCAGGGCCAATGGCCTTCGATCTGCGCTTTGTCATCATCAACAAGATCGGCCTGATCGACAGCCTTTCGGCCGGGGTGGCCACGCGCTTGCTGGAGACCCTGTCATTGCCGGCGCCGCTTTTCGGCTTGCTGCATTTGTTTGCCGAGCGGCCCGATCTGCCGCGCACCGTTACCCAGCTTGCCAAGGCCACCAACGCGCCGCAGCCTGGCGTGAGCAAGCGGGTGCAGAAGCTGGTGCAGCGCGGTCTGCTGCGCGAACAACCGAGCGATTTCGATGCCCGGCAGAAGCTGTTGTTTCTCACGCCCGAGGGCCGCGCGCAGCATGCGCAGGCGATAAACCTGCTGGTGCCCGCGGCGGGTGAGGTGTTTGCCGATTGGAACGAGGCCGATATCCAGCGGCTCGGCGCCGCGCTGGATCGTATCCAGGCAACGCTTACGGAAAAATTCTAGGCCGGCCGTTCAGTCACTGCGTTGCAGGCGCCGATATCCAGGATGCGGGCCGGGGCCGTGAAACGGCTCTGCGGCAGCAAGGCGGCCATCGGGGCATAAAGCACGGCCGGCGCGATTTGCTCGTAGCGCGGCATCAACGCCGCTACTGCTGCGGCATAACCCTTAATCACCTGATCCGAGATACCAGCTCATCCGTTTTCGCCAGGTTCACCTGCAGTCTAACCGCTCGTTTTCTGGCTGGGCAGTGGGCTGATGGACAATTCGATCATTTGAATTGCCGGAAAATCAGTAAAAAATTTCCTTGGTTCGCAATTAATATTCCCAAGAATTATAATTGCAATTAACTCGCAATATAATTACGATCCGCCCCCATTAAGAACATTCTGGGGAATGCAAATCATGGTGCGGCGTAACATTCTGGTGGTGGTGGCGGCTTTTGGCGGGGGATTGGCGATGCCGGCCCTGGCTCAGCAGGCAGCGGAGAAGCAGGAGGCTGCCCCGGCCATGCTGGATACCGTGGTGGTCAGCGCCAATCGTACCGAGGAGCCGATTTCGGCCATCCCGGGCTCGGTGATCGTGATCGGCCGCGAGGAGATCGAGAAGCAGCTGAAATTGTCCAGCA
>NZ_JAHBYG010000076.1 GCF_019636075.1 Ferrovibrio sp. | reverse complement strand
TGCCCCCCGCCCTGGCGGAAACCGTGATTGCCGGCGGCGGCAAAGTGCCCAAGGCAGCCACGCCGTCGGAGGTGTATATGGCGGTTGAAAACCATGCCAGTTGGCTGCAAAGCGATGGCAAGGTGGGCAAGCGCGCCGATCTGCGCGGCATGAATATGGTAGGCCTCAATCTGGATGGCGCCGACTTGAGCGGCGCAAATCTCAGCCAGGCCAACCTCGCCCGCGCCTCGCTGCGCGGCGCCCGCCTGATCTGCACGGATCTACGCGGCGCCAACCTGAATCAGGCCGACCTCAAGGACGCCGATTTCCGCGGCGCCCTGCTGGATCAGGCCTTCGGCTTCATGCCGGCGGGAAGCATGTGAGAAGCATCAAGCCGCACGACGCAAGGCGGCCTGTACTTGCTCCGGGATACGATCGATCAGCGTGAGCAAAATACGGGCGGGGCCTTCAGGTTGGCGCACGCCCTGTTCCCAATTGCGCACCGACGCAACAGTGAAGCCGAAACGATGCGCAAAATCGGCCTGGCTCAAACCGAGCCGATTGCGCAATAGCTTTACGTCCACATGTTTGGGTACGCGAACCCGACCTTCCCGCGCACGACGGGTCTCACCGTTTACATGCGCCAGGGCATCTTCCAAACCAGCCAAAATCTTGTTACGCGGCGCCATTCATCGCCCCCTTCAACGCTTGAGGTAATGCTCCACAAGCTGCGCCACCATCCGCGCAGCGGCCTTTTTCTCGGGAGCACTCAAATCCACCTTGCTCGACTTGGCATACACTGCCAGCAATATGAGCGGCATACGTTGGTCATGATAGTAATAGATAACCCTGGCGCCGCCGCGTTTGCCTCGTTGTCCGATACCCCATCTCAGCTTTCGCAAGCCGCCAGTTCCAGGGATCACATCTCCAGCATCTGGATGCAGCGCCAAAAAACTCTTCAACGAAACAATCTCGGTTTCGCCTATCAGCTTTTTGGCATCCGCCAGAAACTGTGCCGTTTCGACAAGGCCGATATAGGTTCTGGCGATCATTTTATACGCCAATGACGCAGTACGTCAATGAAATAGTAACGCCGCAAACGCCGCCCGCAGCGCAGCGCCGCTTTCGGCCAGCGCCTGGCCGGCCTGCGGCAACACCTTGCCCATGGTGATGAAGCCATGGATCGAGCCGGGATATTCGCTGAACACCGCTTTTCCGCCAGCGGCCTGCAAGGCCTTGGCATAGGCCTCGCCTTCATCGCGCAGCGGATCGTTGCCGGCCACGATCACATGGGCCGGCGGCAGATCGGCCAATGACGGCGCCTTGAGCGGCGAGGCCCGCCAATCGGCAGCATCGGCGGGGCCGTTCAGATACATCATCTGAAACCAGGTCATGCTGGAGCGGGTGAGCAGATGGCCTTCCGCGAAGGCCTTGTGCGAGGCGGTATCCATCGCCATGTCGGTGGCGGGATAGATCAGCAATTGCAGGCGCAGATCTGGGCCGCCGGCATCGCGTGCCATCAGCGCCATCACGGCCGCCAGATTGCCGCCGGCGGAATCGCCGCCCACGGCAATACGCGCCGCATCCACATGCAGATGATCGGCTTCGGCCTGCACCCATTTCAGCGCGGCAAAGGCGTCGTTCACGGCGGCGGGGAATTTATGCTCCGGTCCCATCCGGTAATCCACGCTCACGACCGCGCATTGGCCTTCATTGGCCAGCGTGCGGCAAACCACATCATGGGTATCGAGATCGCCGACCACCCAGCCGCCGCCATGATAGAAAACCAGCACCGGCAGCGGTGCACGCGGCTCGGCGCCTGCCGGCCGGTAATAGCGCAGCGGAATCGGCCCCAGCGGACCGGGCGCGGCGATATTGGCGGCCAGTTCCACATCGGGTGCCGGCGGCGTAACGGCGCTGCGGGTTTCCTTGTAAAGCTTGCGGGCGGCTACGGCGCCGATCGCCTCGAAGGCCGGACGATTGGCTTTGGCCACGGCTTCGAGCAGGGCCTTGGCTTCTTGATCGAGCATGACTTGCTCCGTTGTTTTCAATTCAATTGGTTTTCAATTCAAACCCGGAAACAGCCCACGCAGGCCATTAGCGAAAATCTGCACCGCCACGGCGGCCAGCAGCAAGCCAAAAATTCTATTGAGTATGTTCAATCCAGTTCTACCCAGGCGTTGGCCGATCGGCACCGCCAGGCGCAGCACCACCCAAACCCCCACGCAGATCACGGCAATCACGCCGATCACGATGCCATTATGCAGCCAGCCATCGCCGCGCTGCATGGTGATGATGGTGGCGGTGATCGAACCGGGGCCGACCATCAACGGCATGGCAATCGGCACCACGCCCACGGCATTGCGGCTATTGGCCTCCTCGGCCTCTTCAGGCGTCTGGTTCTGCGGGCTCATCTGGGCATTGACCATGCTGAGCGCCATCAGGAACAGCACGATGCCGCCGCCCACCTGGAAGGCGGCCAGCGACGTACCCAGCAACCGCAGGATCATATCGCCCGACAACGCCGAAACCACCAATACGGCAAACACCGCCAGGCCGGCCGTGCGCGCGGTGCGGGCCTTCTCGGCCTGCGAACGCCCTTCCATCAGCATCAGGAAAAGCGGAATCGCGGCAAACGGATCGAGAATGGAAAACAGCGTGATGGCGAACCGGGTGTAATCGAACGCTTCAAGCATGCTTCCCCCCGTCCGCATCCGGCCCGCCGCGCATGATCACGCAGCGGGCTCTGGCGTGGTTTATTTCTTGTCGTCGGCAATCACGCGGATCGAAAGCTCGCGCAATTGCTTGGGCGTCACCTCGCTGGGCGCCTGCATCATCAGATCCTGCGCCTGCTGATTCATCGGGAACAGGATCACCTCGCGGATATTCGGCTCGTCGGCGATCAGCATCACGATGCGGTCGATGCCCGGCGCGATGCCGCCATGCGGCGGCGCGCCGAACTTGAACGCATTCAGCATGCCGCCGAACTTGCCTTCCACCACCTCGGGGCCATAGCCCGCGATCTCGAAGGCGCGATACATGATTTCCGGCTTGTGATTACGGATGGCGCCCGAGGAAAGTTCCACGCCGTTGCACACGATGTCGTACTGGTAGGCCTTGATCTCCAGCGGATCCATCGTGTTCAGCGCCTCCAGGCCGCCCTGCGGCATGGAGAACGGGTTATGCGAGAAGTCTACCTTCTTGTCGTCTTCGTTGTATTCGAACATCGGGAAATCCACGATCCAGCAGAACTTGAACACGTTCTTCTCGCAGATATCCAGCTCGTCGCCGATCTTGATACGGGCCTGGCCGGCCAGCTTGGCGGCAGCGGCTTCCTTGTCGCAGGCAAAGAACACCGCGTCGCCATCCTTGGCGCCGGTGGCCTGCTTGATGAGGGCAAGGCGTTCGGGATTCAGGAATTTGGCGATCGGCCCCTTGGCCTCGCCCTTATCGAGAATCACATAGCCCAAACCGCCCGCACCTTCGCCGCGCGCCCAATCGTTCAGCTTGTCGAAGAAACTGCGCGGCTTGGCGGCAGCGCCCGGCCCCGGAATCGCACGCACCACGGCGCCATTGTCGATGGCGCGGGCGAATACGCCGAAATCCGAACCGCGGAAAGCTTCGGTCACATCGGCCAGCACGATGGGGTTGCGCAGATCGGGCTTGTCCACGCCGTATTTCAGCATCGCCTCGCGATAGGGAATGCGCGGGAATTGCTGCGGCCCGCAATCGCGGCCATTGGCGAATTCCTGGAACACGCCATGGATCACCGGCTCCACGGCGGCGAACACATCATCCTGCTCCACGAAGCTCATTTCGAGATCGAGCTGGTAGAATTCGCCGGGGCTGCGATCCTTGCGGGCATCCTCATCGCGGAAACAGGGCGCGATCTGGAAATAACGGTCGAAGCCCGACACCATGATCAGCTGCTTGAATTGCTGCGGCGCCTGCGGCAGAGCGTAGAACTTGCCGGGATGCATACGGCTGGGCACCAGGAAGTCGCGCGCGCCTTCCGGCGAACTGGCGGTCAGGATCGGGGTTTGGAATTCCATGAAGCCCTGATCGATCATGCGGCGGCGGATCGAGGAGATCACCTTGCTGCGCAGCACGATGTTGTTGTGCAACCGCTCGCGGCGCAGATCGAGGAAGCGATATTTCAGGCGGATGTCTTCCGGATATTCCTGCTCGCCGAAAACCGGCATCGGCAGATCCTGCGCCTCGCCCAGCACTTCGATGCTTTCCACGCGCACTTCGATGCCACCGGTGGGCAGGTTCGGGTTGGCGGTTTCCGCCGTGCGGGCCACCACTTTGCCGGTGACAGACACCACGAATTCCGACCGCAGGCCTTCCATCTGCCTGAAGGCTTCCGAACCGCTTTCGGCCACGCATTGGGTGATGCCGTAATGATCGCGCAGGTCGATGAACAGCAGGTTGCCGTGGTCGCGCTTGCGGTTGACCCAGCCGGCCAGCTTCACGCTGGCGCCGACATGTTCGGGGCGCAATTGACCGCAGGTATGGGACCGGTAACGAGACATGGGGAATACCTTAGACTATGGGCCCGCGAGGGGCGCGATTTGGGCGGAAATCCAGCGGGAACAATCGCGAAACGCCGGGGAAAGTCAAGCCCGAGCGGCGGCGTTTTTCCCAGCCGTCTGGGTTGGGCGGAAAGTCTCATCATGCTAAGACAACGGGAACATGGATACAAATCTCGCCCCCATCACCACTTCCGCCGAACTCGCCGATTTCTGTGCCGCCCTGGCCGACAGCGCCTTCGTCACCGTCGATACCGAATTTCTGCGCGAAACCACCTTCTGGCCCAAGCTCTGCCTGGTTCAGCTGGCCGGTCCGGACCAGGCGCGGGTGATCGATCCGCTGGCTGAAGGTATCGACCTGGAGCCGCTGTTTGCGCTGATGCGCAACCGCGCAGTGCTCAAAGTGTTCCATGCCGCCCGGCAGGATCTGGAAATCTTCGTGAAGCTGATGGGCGAGGTTCCCGCCCCCCTGTTCGATACCCAGGTGGCGGCCATGGTTTGCGGCTTCGGCGACCAGGTGTCGTATGAAACGCTTGCCACCAAGCTGGCCAATGGGCAGATCGACAAGAGCTCGCGGTTCACCGACTGGTCGCGCCGTCCGCTCACCGAGAAGCAGATCCGCTATGCGCTGTCGGACGTGACCTACCTGCGCAAGGTCTACGAAAAGCTGGATGCCCGCCTGCGCAAGAATGCCCGCGCCGAATGGCTGGATGCCGAGATGGCCACCCTCAACGACCCGGCCACCTACGACCTGCCGCCGCTGGAAGCCTGGCGCCGCCTGCGCCCGCGCACCACCCGGCCGGAATACCTTGCCGCCCTGCAGGCCGTGGCGGCCTGGCGCGAGTTGGAAGCCCGCAACCGCGACATTCCCCGCCAGCGTATCCTGCGCGACGAAGCCGCCATGGAAATCGCCGCCCATCCGCCCAAAAGCGCGGAAGACCTCGGCCATATCCGCGGCCTGTCGAAAGGCTTTGCCGAAGGCAAGATGGGCCAGGGTCTGCTGGCCGCCATTCAGGCGCGCCTGGCCGAGCCGCGCGAAACTTTCCCCGTGGTGGAACGCGAGGCGGAATTGCCGCGCGGCATCGGCCCGCTGGTGGAATTGCTGAAAGTGCTGCTCAAGCTGAAATGCGACGAGCATGACGTGGCGCAGAAACTGGTCGCCTCTTCGTCCGACCTCGACAAGATCGCCGCCGACGACAAGGCCGATGTGCCGGCCATGCAGGGCTGGCGCCGCGAAGTATTCGGCAACGATGCGCTGCGCCTCAAGCATGGCGAATTGGCGCTGGCCGCCCAGGCCTCGGGCCAGGGCGCCAATCAATCCACCCGCATCAAGCTGGTGGAATTGAAGTAGGCCCGGGCCTGCCCGTCACCCCGCCTTCGCCACGCGCACTTCCCAGCCGCGATTGAGCGCCTTGGCCAGCGCCTCGGTGCGGCGCTGTACCGCCTCGCCGTTCAGCGCCTCGCAACGCGGCGGCAATTCCAGCACCAGATTGCCGTTCAGAAAGCGCAGCCGGCATTCGTTCAGCACGCCAGGCACGCCGCCCGAAAGCGTCTGGCCCAGGCGCAGCCCAAGGCCGATCACCAGGGCGTAATCCACCTGGGTGGTATCCAGCATCTGCCAGGCCGGCGCGGCCACCGGATCGCTCACCGTGCCGGCATAGCGGGCAAACACCGCAAGCCCCAGCAGCGCGCGCTCATTCTGCGTGATGCCGCCGAACGGCGCATGCAGGATCAGGCCCAGCGCCTGTTCGCCGCGATAATCGGGATGCACGCGCCAGGCAATATCGGCCAGCAACGCCGCTGCCAGCCGCAGCCGCTTCATGGCCGCGCTCTCGCGCTCGAAAAGCGGCGCGATGAAGCGGTCGAGTTCGGCGCCATGCTCGGGGCCATGGCCGGCAAAGCGGCCCTCACGTTCGGCCATATGAGTGCAGAAGGCCAGCAGCGGATCCTGCGCCTTGATGGCCTCGTCCAGCATGCCATAGGCTAGGCCTTCGCGCAGGCCCTGGGCCGAGAAGATCACCTCGGATGGCATCAGCACCCGCAACAGCCGGCGCATCACCAGGGCGGCCAGCGGCAGCGCATCCTGACGGCGGCGCGGCACGCCTTCCATGCGCAGCACGCTCTCGCGCCCCTGCCTGGCCAGCAGGCGGGTGAATTCCAGCGCCTGATCGCGCGGCAATGTGTATTGATGGATGATATGCAGCGGGCTTTTGGTCTGCGCCATATGCACGCGGGCAATCGCACGCCAGCCGCCGCCCACGGCATAAAGCGGCTTGCCTTGCTGGCGCTTCAGCCAAGGCACGTCGGCCAGCCGCGCATCTATGAAGGCCTTGATCTGATTATAGCCGCCGATGCCGCCGATCCGCAGCGGGCCCAGCGGCAGGGTTACGCTATCGGCCACCTTGCGCTTGTCGATGGCAACCAGTTCCAGGCTGCCACCGCCCAGATCGCCCATCACGCCTTCCGCATCGGGTATGCCGGACAGCACGCCATAGGCGGAATACATCGCCTCTTCCGTGCCGCTGAGGATACGGATCGCGATGGCGTTTTCGCTTTCCAGCGCATGGATGAATTCGGCACCGTTGCCGGCATCGCGGGCAGCAGCCGTGGCCACCACTTCCAGCTTCGCCACCTGCATCAGCCGGGCCAGCGACACGAAACGGCGGATGGCGATACGCGCCTGGCGCATGCCCTCCTCGTCCAGCATGCCGGTTTCGCCCAGGCCACGACCCAGGCCGCATAGCACTTTTTCATTGAAGCGCGGTGTGGGCAGCCGCGCGGGCTCATCAAAAACCACCAGGCGCACCGAATTGGAACCGATGTCGATGACACCGAGCGGTAGGAA
>NZ_JAHBYG010000075.1 GCF_019636075.1 Ferrovibrio sp. | reverse complement strand
CTGATCCGGGTCGCGATTTTGGGTGCCAGCGGTTACACGGGGGCGGAGCTGATCCGCCTGCTGGTGCGGCATCCGCGCGTGCGACTGGTGGCGCTGACCGCCGACCGCAAGGCCGGCTCCGGCATCGACACGGTGTTTCCGCAATTCTACGGCTACGACCTGCCCATGCTGGTCTCGATCCCAGAGGTGGATTGGAGCGGCGTGGATGCGGTGTTCTGTGCACTGCCGCATGGCACCACGCAAGAAGTGATCGCGGCCCTGCCGGCGCATCTGAAGATCGTGGACCTGTCGGCGGATTTCCGGCTCACCGATCCAGCGGAATATGCCAAATGGTATGGCCATGAACACCGGGCGCCGGAACTGCAGAAGGAAGCCGTTTACGGCCTGACCGAGCATTACCGCGAGCGCATCGCCAAGGCGCGGCTGGTGGCCAATCCCGGCTGCTATCCCACCTCGGCGCAACTGCCTTTGCTGCCGCTGCTGAAGGCCGGCCTGATCGATGCCGACGACATCGTGATCGATGCCAAGTCGGGCGTATCGGGCGCCGGCCGGGCGGCCAAGGAAGGCTCGCTCTATTGCGAGGTGACCGAAGGCCTGCATCCTTATGGCGTGGCCTCGCATCGCCATGGCCCGGAGATCGAACAGATTCTGAGCGAAGCCATGGGCCGGCCGCTGGTGGTGAATTTCACCCCGCATCTGATGCCGATGAGTCGTGGCATGCTGAGCAGTATCTACGTGCGTTTGGCCAATGGCGCCAGCGCGCAGGATCTGCATGCCGCGCTGGCTGAGCGCTATGCCCACGAGGATTTCGTGAAGCTGCTGCCCTTCGGCACCGCGCCGCAGACCCGCCATGTGCGCGCCAGCAACCTGGCGCAGATCGGCGTATTCGCCGATCGCATGAAGGGCAGGGCGATGCTGTTCTGCGCCATCGATAACCTGATGAAGGGCGCAAGCGGCCAGGCGGTGCAGAATTTCAACCTGATGCATGCCCTGCCTGAAACCATGGGGCTGGATCAGCTGGCCGTTTTCCCGTGAAACCGCTGGTTCTGCCCTTCGATGGCAAGCAGCCGGTGATAGCGCCGGATGCCTTTATCGCACCGAATGCCACGGTGATCGGCGATGTGGAGATCGGTGCAGGCGCTTCGATCTGGTTCAACACCGTATTGCGCGGCGATGTGCATTTCATCCGCATCGGCGCGCGTACCAATATCCAAGATGGCTCGGTGGTGCATGTCACCACCGGCCGCTTTCCCACCATCGTAGGCGACGATGTGCTGGTGGGCCACATGGTGCTGCTGCATGGCTGCACGGTGGAAAGCAACAGCTTTGTCGGCATGGGCGCCATCGTGATGGACGAAGCCGTGATCGAGAGCCGCGGCATGCTCGCTGCGGGTGCATTGCTTACTCCGGGCAAGCGGGTTCGCAGCGGCCAGCTCTGGGGTGGGAGGCCGGCGAAATTCCTCCGCGACCTGACGCCCGAGGAGGTGGAGAACCTGGCCGATGGTCCGCAACATTACGTGGAATTGGCCCGGAAATATCGCGGTAACCCCAGCGATTGATTCTTTGCTTTAGAAACCCCACCTTCTTTCGTGTAGCTTAAGCCATAGCGCCCTAGCCCGTTGGACAGGTGATTCTTTGACGACCGCCCTAACTGATCTATTCGACCAGATCAAGCTGCATGCCGAGTTTCTGTCGGGCAAGCATGGCAAGCTCAACCGCGGCCGCCAGCTTTCGCTGAGTGGCGTGGACCTCACCGGCATCAAGCTGGTGGGTCTGAACCTGCAACGCGCCATCTTCCAGGGCTGCCGCTTCTATTGCGCCGATCTGCGCGATACGGATTTCAGCCAGGCGGTGCTGACGGGGTGCGATTTCTCCGGCGCCGATCTCACCAATGCGCGGATGATCTGGTCTAACCTGCGCGGTGCCGACCTGTCGCGTGCCATCCTAAAGGGCACACGCTTCGAGAATGCCGACATGCGGCCGCTGACCGAGCCGCCGGTGCTGCCGCATGGCAAGGGCGGCGTTGTGTCGCTCAGCGAAAGCAGCCTGCACAACACCAATCTCAGCCAGGCCAAGCTGGTGGGGGCGTCCTTTGTGGGCGCTGTGATGGAAGGCACCATCCTGGAAGGCGCCGACCTGGAAGGCGCGGATTTTTCCTATGCCACGCTGAACAATGTGCAGTTCCGCAATGCCAAGCTGCATGATGCGAATTTCCGTCTGGCCGACATGGATACTGCCGTGTTCACCACGCTCGGCAACACCGATGCCAAGATGCCGGAGGCCGTGGATACCGCGATCCTGGCCGAAACCCTGCGCTTGCATCTGCGCTGGGTGGAAACCGATGGCCAGGATGGCCGGCGGGCCCAGATGATCGGCTGGTATCTCGGCCGCGCCCATCTCACGCAGGTGAATTTAAGCGGCGCCGATCTGCGCCGGGTGAATCTGGCCAATGCCAACCTGCATGGCGCCAAGCTGATCTGCACAGACCTGCGCGATGCCAATCTGATGTTCGCCAATCTCACCGATGCGGATATGCGCGGCGCGGCGGTGGATGGCGCGCGCGGCCTGCCATCTCATGTAAAGGTTGGCTGAGGGCGTTATTGGCGCTTGAAGCGACCGATGCCCCGGCTTGGATGATTGCCTGAACCGGGATTATTTGCGCCGGGATTATTTGCGCGGTCGGCCACCTGGCGCGCCTGGGCCATGCCGCGCACCGCCTTCAGGATACGCCGCCACAGCAGATGGCCGATGAAATTGCCGCTGGAAAACATTTCATCCACACGCTCGACGGCAACCGCCTCGGCGCCACGCGCACCGTGATCGGCAATCAGGTCGCGCGCGGCGCGCCAGATATCGGCATCGGATGTCATGCCGGCATCCTGGCCGGCAAAGATGACCGAAAGGTTAGCGCCACAGTCATTCTACCGTGCCATTCCGCCCGGCTCATTCCGCCGCTTGCCGCTCTCCAAGCCATTCGGCCAAAGCGGCCCGGGCGCGTTCGCTCATCAGCTTCTTGCGGTTTTCGCGCCGCACGCTGTCGGGCAGGGGCGGGAACAGGCCGAAATTCACATTCATCGGCTGGAAGCTCTTGGTATCCGCCCCGCCGGTGATATGGGCATGCAGCGCGCCCAATGCCGTGGTGTTGGGCGGCGCGGCCAGCGCAGCGCCGTTGCGTTCGGCGGCTGCCATGCGACCGGCCAGCAGGCCGATGGCGGTGCTTTCCACATAGCCTTCCACGCCGGTGACCTGGCCGGCGAAGCGCAAGCGCGGATCGGCCTTCAAACGCAATTGCGCGTCCAGCAGCTTGGGCGAATTCAGGAATGTGTTGCGATGAATGCCGCCCAGGCGGGCGAATTGCGCATTCTCCAGGCCCGGAATCATGCGGAAGATACGGGTCTGTTCGGCATGCTTCATCTTGGTCTGGAAGCCGACCAGATTATAGAGCGTCCCCAGCGCATTATCCTGGCGCAGTTGCACCACGGCATTAGGCCGTTTGCCGGTGCGCGGATCGGTGAGGCCGACCGGCTTCATCGGGCCGAAGCGCAGGGTCATCGGTCCGCGTTCTGCCATCACCTCGATGGGCAGGCAGCCTTCGAAATACGGCGTGTTCTTTTCCCATTCCTTGAATTCGGTTTTTTCGGCTTCCAGCAGGGCAATGATGAAAGCGTCGTATTCCTCGCGGCTGAGCGGGCAGTTGATGTAGTCGGCGCCATCGCCTTCCGGCCCCACCTTGTCGTAGCGCGATTGGAACCAGGCCTTGTCCATATCGATGCTGTCTTTGTAGACGATCGGCGCGATGGCATCGAAAAACGCCAGACTGTTTTCGCCGGTCAGGCTCAGTACGGATTGCGCCAATGCCGGCGAGGTGAGGGGGCCGGTGGCGATGATCACGCTATCCCAATCCTGGGGCGGCAGACCCGTGATCTCGCCGCGCGCAACCTCGATCAACGGCTCGGCCTCGATGGCAGCTTGCACGGCTTGCGAAAAGGCATCGCGGTCCACCGCCAGCGCGCCGCCGGCCGGCAGTTTGTTGGCATCGGCCGCCCGCATGATCAGCGAGCCGCAGCGGCGCAATTCCTCATGCAGCAGACCAACCGCGTTATTGTCGGCGTCATCCGAGCGGAAAGAGTTGGAGCAGACCAGTTCGGCCAGGCCATCGGTTTGATGGGCGTCGGTCTTGCGTTCGGGCCGCATCTCATGCAGCACCACGCGCTGGCCGGCGCGCGCCAATTGCCAGGCCGCTTCCGAACCGGCAAGGCCGCCTCCAATTACATGAACGGGCTTACTCATCGTCTGAACTCTCCAATGCATCCGCATTTTCTGCGGCCAGTATACGCCGTGCCACATCCTGGCTGAACCCTCGCCTTGCAAGAGCGGCCATGTCCTTCTGGCGCATGGCTTTTCTTTGCTCGGGATCAGTGCGATAGGGGCCCAGCCGGCGCTTGCGGGCATAGGCCAGGGCGGCCGGCCAGTCGGAAATCGGCTCCTCGCGTTCGGCTTCCATGCGCGCGAAAGCGTTCTTCAAGGCCGTTTCGCCGACACCTTTGGCCGCCATGCCGCGCTTGATGCTGCCCAACGATTTGCCCGCGGCCAATTGCCGGCGCAACCGGGTTTCGGCATAGGCCTGATCGTTGAGCAGTTTCAGCCTTATGAGCTTTTCGAGCAGCGCGGCGATCCAGGCATCCAATTCGTCGGGAATGGATTCCTCGCCGCCGAAAACCCGGCGCTTGGCCTTGCGCTGCAAAACCCGGCGCAGGTTGTCGGCCGAGGAAGCATAACGTTCCAGATAATACAGCGCGGCGCGCTCAAGCCAGGCGGGATCGACCGCCTTCGGACGCCGCGCTGCCATAATTTCAGCCGAGCAGGGCCTTGATGCCGGCCTGGGCGATCAGCGCGTCGTCAGACGATTTCACGCCCGAAACGCCCACGCCGCCGATGCAGACGCCATCCACGATGATCGGCTCGCCGCCTTCCAGCAGCACCAGATCGGGCACCGAGAGGAAGGCATTGCGTCCGCCGGCCACGATATCTTCCAAAGACTTGGTGGGCTTGCGCGCGAAAGCGGCGGCCTTGGCCTTGCCCTGACTGATATAGGTGGTCTGCGTACCGGCGCCGTCCAGACGCTGGAAATGCAGCAGATGGCCGCCATCATCGCAAATCGCAATGCTCACATTCCAATTGTTGCGCTTGGCTTCCGCTTCGGCCGCCGCAGCAATCTTCTGGACATCGGCGATGGTGAGGGCTTTACGGTCGATCATCTCGGCATTTCTCCTTTTTGCTACGTTTCAGGCCGCAGCGTCGCGCCGCGACTTGCTCTTGGCCGGTTGCGCTGTGCGTTGCGCGGCCGGTTTCAGATATTCCTTCAAATACCGGCCGGTGTGGCTTTCGGCAACCTTCGCCACCTGTTCCGGTGTACCTTCGGCCACGATCTTGCCGCCGCCATCGCCGCCTTCAGGCCCCATATCGATAATCCAGTCGGCGGTCTTGATGACTTCGAGATTATGCTCGATCACGATCACCGTATTGCCGCTATCCACCAGGGCATGCAGCACCTCCAGCAACTTGCGCACATCCTCGAAATGCAGGCCGGTGGTTGGCTCGTCGAGGATATACAGCGTGCGGCCGGTGGCGCGCTTGGAAAGCTCTTTCGATAGCTTCACGCGCTGTGCCTCGCCGCCCGAAAGCGTGGTGGCCGATTGCCCGATCTTGATATAGCCCAGGCCGACTTGTTGCAAAGTCTGCAATTTCTCGCGGATCGAAGGCACCGCCTTGAAGAAATCCGCACCATCATCAACGGTCATGTCCAACACATCGGCGATGGATTTGTCGCGGTAATGGATGTCCAGCGTCTCGCGGTTATAGCGTTTGCCCTTGCAGACATCGCATTGCACATACACATCGGGCAGGAAGTGCATCTCGATCTTGATCAGGCCATCGCCCTGACAGGCCTCGCAGCGGCCGCCCTTCACGTTGAACGAGAAACGCCCGGCCGCGTAACCGCGTGTCTTGGCTTCCGGCAGGCCGGCGAACCAGTCGCGGATCGGGCCGAAAGCGCCGGTATAGGTGGCGGGGTTGGAACGCGGCGTGCGACCGATGGGCGATTGATCGATATCGATGATCTTATCCAGCCATTCCAGACCTTCGATGCGATCATGCGCACCGGGGATTTCGCGGCTGCCATTCAGTTTGCGCGACACGGCCTTGAATAATGTCTCGATGGTAAGCGTGGATTTGCCGCCGCCCGATACGCCGGTCACGCAGGTGAGCAGGCCGAGCGGAAATTCGGCGGTCACGCCCTTGAGGTTGTTGGCGCGCGCATTCACCACCCGCACGGTCTTGTTGGGCGTGCGCTGGCGGCGCTTGGCCGGCACGGCCACGAATTTGGTGCCGGCCAGATATTGCCCGGTGATGGATTTCTTCGAGGCGATGATCTGCGCAGGCGTGCCTTCGGCGATCACTTCGCCGCCATGCACGCCGGCCGCCGGCCCCATATCGATCACATAATCCGCCGTGCGGATGGCTTCCTCGTCATGTTCCACCACCAGCACGGTGTTGCCGATATCGCGCAGGTAAACCAGCGTATCGAGCAGTTTGGCATTGTCGCGCTGATGCAGGCCGATGCTGGGTTCGTCCAGCACATAAAGCACGCCGGTGAGCCCTGAGCCGATCTGCGAGGCCAGCCGGATGCGCTGGCTTTCACCGCCCGACAATGTGCCGGAAGCGCGCGCAAGCGTGAGATAGTTCAAGCCCACATTGACCAGGAATCCCAGCCGTTCGTTGATCTCCTTCAGGATGCGGGCGGCGATATCGCGCTGCTTGGCATTCAGCTTCTTGTCGAGATCGAGGAACCATTGCCGCGTATCGGCTATCGAAAGCTCGCAGACTTCGCCCACATGCTTGCCGCCGATCTTCACGGCCAGGGCTTCCGGCTTCAGACGATGGCCGCCGCAGGCTTCGCAGGCGGTGGCCGATTGATAGCGTTCCAGCTCCTCGCGGATCCAGTCGCTTTCGGTCTCGCGCCAGCGCCGTTGCAGATTGGGGATCACGCCTTCGAACGGCTTCTTGATGGTGTAGCTGCGCATGCCGTCGTCGTAAGCGATCGGCACGATATCCTCGCCGGAGCCGTTCAGGATCGCCTGGCGCACCTTGGCCGGCAATTCCTTCCATTTGCTGTTCAGCGAGAATTTGTAATGCTTGGCCAGGCCCTCCAGGGTCTGCATGTAATAGGGGGAAGGTTGAGCCGATTTCGACCAGGGCGCCAGCGCGCCTTCGCGCAGGGTGAGGTTGTCGTCGGGCACCACCAGGGCGGCATCGAAATACATCTTGCTGCCCAGGCCATCGCAGGTGGGGCAGGCGCCGAACGGGTTGTTGAACGAAAACAGCCGCGGTTCGATCTCGTCGATGGTGAAACCGGAAACCGGGCAGGCGAACTTGGCGGAGAAGATCGTGCGCTGGTCCGGCTTGTCCGCGCTTTCGGCAATGGCGATACCATCGGCCAGGCCGAGCGCGGTTTCAAAGGAATCCGCCAGCCGGGTCTGCACGCCGTCGCGCACCACGATGCGGTCTACCACCACTTCGATATCGTGCTTCAGCTTCTTGTTCAGCGCCGGCACTTCGCCGATTTCATACAGCTTGCCATCCACCTTCACGCGCTGGAAGCCGCGCTTTTGCAGATCCTGCAATTCCTTGCGGTATTCG
>NZ_JAHBYG010000074.1 GCF_019636075.1 Ferrovibrio sp. | reverse complement strand
TGTGGCGGTGATCCATAGCGAGGAAGCGCTCGGCCCCTATGGTGCGGTGGATTGCGGCGGCTTTGTTGCCGGCTTCACCCTGGCGGCGCAAAGCCTGGGCGTGGCCACGATTCCGCAGGCCGCCATCGCATCCTACGCAGCTTTCATCCGCAGCTTTTTCGGCCTGCCGGAAAACCGGCTGGTCGTTTGCGGCATTTCATTCGGCTATGCCGATATGGATGCGCCGGCCAATGGGTTCCGCACCCAGCGTGCGACATTGGATGACGTGGTTGCCTGGCACGATTGAGCGGCGCCCAGGCTTGTTTCAATCGTTCACGCGGCAGAAGCAGCGATAGAGCCGGATGCAGCCGGCATCCATGGCGCTGAGCCGGATCGCCCAATGCTCGCCCTCCGAAATCGCCCAATCGCGTTCGATGGGATCGGCATTGGCGCCTTGCAGCTTGATCTGCGCCGCATAGGCCGAGAAAGCATCGAGCAGCGCGGCCTTGTATTCCTGCGACACATCTTCCAGGAACATCACTGTGTAATTCAGGCTTTCCAGCTCGGCCTGCAGGCCTTCCAGGGTCAGCAGATGCGGCTTCACCGGCTCGCGTTCCAACCACACTTCATAGACGCGGCTTTCTTCCGAACCGGTGAGCAGGAAATCGGTGAACATCAACTGTCCGCCGGGCCGCAGCGCGCCGCGCAGCTTGGCCAGCAGCAGGCGTTTGTCCTGTACGCCGATCAGGCCTTCCTTGCTCAGCACCGCATCGATGCTGCGGCGTTTGAACTGGATATCGTCCAGGCTTGAAGCGCGGATATTGGTGCGTTGCTTCAAGCCTTCCTTGCGGGCCAGGCCAAGCCCGGTATCCACCAGCGCGGCATCGCTGTCCCAGGCATCCACCCACATGCCCTCGCGGGCCAGCAGGCGGGTCATGGCACCCATGCCGCAGCCAAGTTCGGTGATCGAATGATTGGGATTGAGGCCCAATGGCTGGGTCAGCTGGCGGATCAGCGCCTCGCCGCCAGGTTTATCGAAGCCCTCGCCGAACAGGGTTTGCACCACGGCCAGCCGGCGCGGCGGCCAACTGGCGATGGTGGGTTCGGTATCCTCGGGATCGGGCGGCGGCGGCTCGGCTTCGGCGGCATATGGCTGGCCATCCGCCATATCATCGGCCCCGGCGGCATCGCCTTCCCACCAGGCACGCAACTTGGCGCGCCAGCCGGGTGGCTTGCCCGACGGCGAGTCTGGGTGTTTATCGGTATGCTTGTTGCCTGGCTGGCTTGCCACGTAACGCAACCTCCGCTGCGCAGTTTTTCACAGCAGGAAGCCAGGGTCCAGCAGGTTTGAATCCGGCGATTGATTCAGATCAGGCCGCGAGATAATGCGCCTTAGCGCCGCGCCGCGAGGCAATGCGCCTTAGCGCCGTGGGGCAATGCGCCTTAGCGCCGCGAGGCGATACGCTCGGGCAGCAGGTCGCGCACGCGGCGGCGGGCTTCCAGCTCGCGGATGCGGGCGGATTGCGCCGTGGTGATCAGGCGCGGCGCCGGCGGATTGGCCCACACGGTCACCGGATCGGTGAGCAGGCTATCGGCCAGCTGCTTGATCTCGGCGGGCAGCGTAGTGGCGAACACGATGGTCTGGCGCTCGGTGGGCGCGGCCTCGAAGATCGCCTTCAGCTCGGCGGTGAGGCCGAGATCCAGCATGCGGTCGGCTTCGTCCAGCACCAGGATTTCAAGCTTGTTCAGCTCCAGCTGGCCGGCATTGATCAGTTCGACCACGCGGCCGGGAGTGCCGATCACGATGTCGATGCCGCGGGCCAGCGCCTGGGCCTGGGCAGCCTTGCCCGGGCCTTCATATACAGTGGCCTGGCTGAGCCGCACGAAACGGCCATAGGCACGGAAGCTTTCATGGATATGCTGCACGCGCTCACGCGCCGGCGTCAGCACCAGGGCGCGGGCCTTGCGGGCGCCAGCCGGATGACGGTCGATCGAGAGGTGCTGCAGAATCGGCAGGGTGAAGGCCACGGTCTTGCCAGCGCCGGCTTCGGCCTGGCCCAGCAGATCACGGCCCTGCAACAGATGCGGGATGGCTTTCGCTTGAATGGTGGTGGGCGCCTGATGCTTTTCAGCGGCCAAGGCGCGCTGAATGGGTTCCACGAGATCAAGCTGCGAGAAAGAGGCGTTCAACATCGTCCGACTATCTTTTCACAACACGGGCAAATCACAACACGGAGTCCCACCGGAGAATGCCACCCCATCCCGGCGCCAACGGCTACCAGACGAAAAGAGTGGGTGTTTAGAAACCCGGCCCTGCTAGACAATCGATATTAAGTCCAGGGCTAGTGCGGATTTTCCCGGCGGGGGAGCCGCGAACTCGGGGATAGTACCCACCCTTCCGGCTTTTGCAAGTGCGAAAATTCAGCGTGACATTTTTGCCACGGGGAAACTGCTAATGATTTGAAAATAAAGCATTATTTTCATCTGAATTTTCCACGAACGATAATGCCGTTTTTATTGGCAGCTATTATTTACGGCAATATCGATGGATTTATCCACAAATCGGGTTTCGACTCGTTGAATGTCGATGTTCTGGTAAAAATTCCTATCGTTCTTGTCGGCTCTGGCATATCCGAGCGGCTGTTTGGTCATGAGTCAGAACCCGGTCGGGCCGAGCGGAAGCCGGGCCAGAAGCCGGGCCAGAAGCCGGGCTAGAAGATGGGGCCCGGGATTCCGGCAGACTCCCCGGAAGGCAGTTGCAATTAGGCTTTCGGGCCGTTAGAACCTGCGCCTCTATCGGGCGTTCCGGCTGAAAGGGCTGCCGTGTCTGCCTAGAATGCAACTTACTCCTCATGGAGGTTATCGCAAAATGCCCAAGTTGAAGACCAAGAGCGGGGCGAAGAAGCGTTTCAAGCTGACCGCCACCGGCAAAGTGAAGCGTGCCCAGGCGGGCAAGCGTCACGGCATGATCAAGCGCACACCGAAGCAGATCCGCGACCACCGTGGCACCGCCATCGTGTTCGAGGGTGATGCGCGCAAGATCAAAAAATACTATCTAGCTGGCTGAGGAGTAAACCGCAATGGCACGTGTCAAGCGCGGCGTTACCGCCCACGCCAAGCATAAGAAGATCATCAAGGCCGCGAAGGGTTATCGCGGCCGTGGCAATAATGCCTTCCGCGCCGCCATCGAGAAGGTGGAGAAGGGCCTGCGTTACGCGTATCGCGACCGCCGCGCCCGCAAGCGGAATTTCCGCGCGCTGTGGATCCAGCGCATCAACGCCGCCGTGCGTGAGGAAGGCCTCACCTATGGCCGATTTATGAACGGCCTCAAGCTGGCCGGCGTTGAGGTGGACCGCAAGGTGCTTGCCGATCTCGCCGTCACCCAGCCGGAGGCCTTCTCCGCTCTGGTGGCGCAGGCCAAGGCCGCGCTGCCGGCAGAGGCAGCCTAAGCGGCGCGCGAAACGTAATTCAGCGATTGCTTGCGAAGGGGGCCGTCAGCCAACGGCCCCCTTTGTTTGTTTTCATCCCCGTTTGTTTTTGTCCCTCTCCAGAGGCAATCAGATGACCGATATCGTAGCGCAGGCGCAGGCTTCCGAGCGCGCCATCGCCCAGGCCGAGAAGCCAGAGGCGCTGGAACAGGCGCGGCTCGATGCGCTGGGTAAGAAGGGCTGGCTCAGTGCCGCCTTGAAGGAACTGGGCGGGCTGGAGCCCGAGGCGCGCAAGCAGCGCGCGGCACAGCTCAACGAGATCAAGGATCGTCTGAGCGGCGCATTGGACGCCAAGCGCGGCGCGCTGGAAGATGCCGCGATCAATGCCCGGCTGGCGGCAGAGAAGCAGGACATGACGCTGCCGCTGCTGGATGGCGCGGAAAACCTCGGCCGCATCCATCCGATCGGCCAGGTGATCGACGAGATCACCGAGATTTTCGCCGCCATGGGCTTCACCATCGCCGAAGGCCCGGATATCGAAGACGACTTCCATAATTTCACCGCGCTGAACATTCCGCCGGCGCATCCCGCGCGCCAGATGCAGGACACCTTCTATCTGCCGCCGCGCGAAGATGGCGAACAGATGGTGCTGCGCACCCATACCTCGCCGGTGCAGATCCGCACCATGCGTTCGGCGCAGCCGCCGCATCGCATCGTGGTGCCGGGCCGCACCTATCGCTCCGATTACGACATGACGCATACGCCCATGTTCCATCAGATCGAGGGCCTGGTGATCGACCGCAACATCCATATGGGCCATCTCAAGGGCGTGCTGGTGGAATTCTGCAAGGCCTTCTTCGAGACCGACAAGGTGAAGATGCGCTTCCGCCCCAGCTATTTCCCCTTCACCGAGCCGTCGGCGGAAGTGGATATCAATTGCTCGCGCGAGGGCGGCGTGCTGCGCGTGGGCGAGGGCGACGATTGGCTGGAAATTCTCGGTTCGGGCATGGTGCATCGCAAGGTGCTGGAACATTGCGGCGTCGATCCCAATGAATGGCAGGGCTTCGCCTGGGGTATGGGCATCGACCGCATCGCCATGCTGAAATACGGCATCCCCGATCTGCGCGCCTTCTTCGATGCCGATCTGCGCTGGCTGAAGCATTACGGCTTCGTGCCGCTGGATATACCCACATTGGGCCAGGGGGTGGCGCGATGAAATTCACGCTGTCCTGGCTGAAAAGCCATCTCGAAACCGATGCATCGCTGGATGCCATCTGCGCCAAGCTGACCGCCATCGGCCTGGAAGTGGAGGGCGTGACCGATCCGGCCGCCATCTTCAAGCCGTTCCGTGTGGCGCATGTGCTGAAGGCCGATCCGCATCCCAATGCCGACAAGCTGCGGGTTTGCCTGGTGGATACCGGTGAAGGCGAACCGTTGCAGGTGGTGTGCGGCGCGCCGAATGCGCGGGCCGGCATGAAGGGCGTGTTCGCGCCCGTGGGCAGCACCGTGCCCGGCATCGATCTCACGCTGAAGGCCGCCACCATCCGTGGCGTGGCCTCCAACGGCATGCTCTGCTCGGAACGCGAGATGGGCCTGTCGGACGAGCATAACGGCATCATCGACCTGCCGGCCGATGCGCCCTTGGGCGCGCCGTTCGCCAGTGTGATGGGGCTGGACGATCCGGTGATCGAAATCAAGCTGACGCCCAATCGCGGCGATTGCCTGGGCGTGCGCGGCATCGCGCGCGATCTGGCCGCTGCCGGCATCGGCAGCTTGAAGCCGCTCACCGTGGTGGCCACCACCGGCATGTATGACAGCCCGATCAAGGTGCGGCGCGATTTTCCCGCCGATGCCCAGGATGCCTGTGCGCTGTTCGTCGGCCGCCTGATCCGTGGCGTGAAGAATGGGCCGTCGCCGGCCTGGTTGCAGCGCCGGCTGAAATCCATCGGCCTGCGCCCGATTTCGGCGCTGGTGGATGTGACGAATTTCTTCACCTACGATCTTGGCCGGCCGCTGCATGTGTTCGATGCCGCCAAGGTGAAGGGCGATATCGTGGCGCGCCTGGCTAGGCCCGGCGAAAAGCTGCTGGCGCTGGATGGCCGCGAATACACCCTCGATGAAACCATGACCGTGATCGCCGACGATAACGGCCCGGAAGGCATCGGCGGCGTGATGGGCGGCGAGCATTCCGGCTGTTCGGAAGCCACCACCGATGTGTTTGTGGAATGCGCCTGGTTCGATCCGGTGCGCACGGCACAGACCGGCCGCAAGCTGGGCATCCATTCCGATGCGCGCCATCGCTTCGAACGCGGCGTCGATCCCGCCTTCCTGCATGACGGCATGGAACTGGCCACCCGCATGATCCTAGAATTATGCGGCGGCTCGGCCTCCATCGTGGAAGTGGCCGGCGACGAGCCGGATTGGTCGCGCCGGGTGGCGTATCGTCCCTCGCGCCTGCTGGGGCTGGTGGGTTTCGATCTGCCGGTTGCGCGCCAGGCAGAATTGCTGCGCGCGCTGGGTTTTGGGGTTTCCGAAGCCGACGAGCGCTTGCAGATCGACGTGCCGTCCTGGCGTCCGGATATCGATGGCGAAGCCGATATCGTGGAGGAAGTGGCGCGCCTGGCCGGTTTCGACCTGATTCCGGCCACGCCGCTGCCGGTGGATCGTGCCGTGCCGCTGCCGGCGGTGAATGCCGCGCAGCGCCGCGCCCGGCTGGCCCGCCGTGGCCTGGCCGCGCGCGGGCTGGTGGAGGCTGTCACCTATTCCTTCATCCGCCGTGCCGATGCCGCTCTGTTTGGCGGCGGCAAGGACGATCTGCAACTGGTCAACCCGATCAGCGCCGATCTGGATGCCATGCGGCCCTCGATCCTGCCCGGCCTGCTGCAAGCGGCCAAGCGCAATATGGATCGCGGCTTCGGCGATGTGGCTTTGTTCGAACTCGGTCCGCAATATGCCGATCAAACGCCGGAAGGCCAGTCGCTGGTGGCCAGCGGCATCCGGCGCGGCATGAGCGGCCCGCGTCATTGGCGGGAAAAGCCGCGCAATGTGGATGCCTATGATGCCAAGGCCGATGCGATTGCCGCTTTGGCCGCCGCCGGTGCACCGGTGGAAAACCTGATGGTGATGGATGGGGCGCCGGATTGGTATCACCCCGGCCGTTCGGGCACATTGCGCCTGGGGCCGAAAGTGGTGCTGGCGCATTTCGGCGAGTTGCATCCACGCGTGCTGAAAACCATGGATGCGCGCGGACCGCTGGTGGGCTTCGAGGTGTTTCTCGACCGCATTCCGGCAGCGCGTGCCAAATCCGGCCGCGCCAAGCCGGCGTTGAAGCTGGTGGAATATCCGGCGGTGGAGCGCGATTTCGCGTTCCTGGTGGATGCCGGGCTTGCGGTGGACAGTCTGCTCAAGGCCGTGCGCGGTGCCGAGAAGGCGTTGATCGCACGGGTGAGCGTGTTCGACGTATTCGCCGGCAACAATATCGAACCCGGCAAAAAGTCCGTGGCGATCTCGGTGCGGCTGGAGCCGCAGGATCGCACGCTTACCGATGCCGAGATCGAGGCGGTGGGCAAGAAGGTGGTGGACGCGGCGGCCAAGGCCTGCGGCGCCGTGCTGCGGGCCTGATCGCATGTACACGCTTGGCATTCATTCCGGCTATCACGATGCCTGCGCGGCGCTCTACCGCGACTACGAACTGGTGGCCGCCGTGGCGCTGGAGCGCATGACGCGCCGCAAGATCGATGGCGGCCGCATCCCCGACGAGGCGATTGCGGAATGTTTGGGCATCGCCGGCATCACGGCGCAGGATGTGTCTGCCGTGGCGCTTTCGCGCGGCGCGTTTCCCAGCCGTTATTTCAAGCATTTTCCGCTGCCGCGCCTGGTAGAGAATCGCGTGCGCGAAATGGTGGGGCTGGAAAAGAATAAAAGCATGGAGCGCGAATGCGTGCGCTATGGCCGCACCGACAGCATCAACATGTTCGATGCCGCGGGCTTTCTGCGCGATGCCGGGCTGCGGCCCGATACCAAGCTGCATTTCTACAATCATCATTGCTCGCATGCGCTGGGCACGCTGTTCCATACCGATTGGGATGAGGCGCTGATTTATACCGCCGATGGCGGCGGCGACAATGTGCAATACAGCCACCGCATTCTGCGCGATGGAAAACTCGAAACGCTGTATGGCGGCGATGACGGCCTGTTGCAGCCGATGCGTATCGATTCGCTGGGCCTGGCTTATGGCTATGCCACCCAGGCGCTGGGCTTCCGAATCAACAAGCATGAAGGCAAGCTGACCGGCCTGGCCGCCCTTGGCGAACCCGCCATCGCCCAGGCCTTGGCCTCGCATTTCAGCGTGGACGACGATGGTCGCGTGAGCAGCGATTTCGACAGCTACCCCGCCATGCGGCGCTGGGTATTCGCCTGGGCGGAGGGCCATCCGCGCGAAGTGGTGGCCGCTTCCGTGCAGAAGGTGCTGGAGGATTTCATCCTGCTGGCGGTGGGCCGGTTGCTGAAAAAGCATGGCCTGCGCAAACTCGGCCTGTCTGGCGGCGTCTTCGCCAATGTGAAGCTGAACCAGCGCCTGGCCGAGGAATTGCCGGTGGATGAAGTGTTCATCTATCCGGCGATGAGCGACCAGGGCCTGGCCGCCGGCGGCGCGCTGGATTATCTGCTGGCGCGCGATGGTTTGCAGACCTGGCTTTCCAAACGCTATCGCTTTCCGCATCTCTATCTGGGCCGCGATTACACGGCGGATATCGATCCGATCCTGGCCAATGGCGGCGCGGCGCTCGTGCATGCTGATTCTGTGCGGGGCGATCCGGTGCAGACGGCGGCGGAATTGCTGCATGATGGCAAGATCGTGGCGATTTACGCCAAAGGCATGGAGCATGGGCCGCGCGCGCTGGGCGCCCGCACCATCATGGCCGCGCCCTTGCGCAACGAGATCAACCAGACCCTGAACGACCGCCTGGAACGCTCGGAATTCATGCCGTTTGCGCCGGTGGTGCGCGATGTGGATGCCACGCGGGTTTTCGATCTGCTGCCGCAATCGCTCTATGCCGCGCGGTTCATGACCATCACCTGCCAGGTGCGAGATGAATGGCGCATGCGCATTCCCGCCGTGGTGCATGTGGATCGCACCGCACGGCCGCAGGTGATCGAACGCGAACCGAACCCGCTTTATTACGATATTCTCACCGCCTATGCCGAGCGCAGCGGCGTGCCGGTGCTGGTGAATACCAGCTTCAATGTACATGAAGAACCGATCATCAACACGCCGGCGGAATGCCTGCGCGCGCTGGTGGAAGGCCGCATCGATTATGTGGTGACCGAAAGCGCGGTATGGAAAAAAGCCTGAGGGAATAGAATATGGCCAAGCATCGGATCGCAGTCATCGCCGGCGACGGCATCGGCAAGGAAGTGATGCCCGAAGGCCTGCGTGTGATGGATGCGGCGGCGCGCCGCTTCGGCATCGATCTCGGCTTCGACAGCTTCGATTGGAGCTGCGATTACTACCTCAAGCATGGCATGATGATGCCGGAGGATTGGAAGGATCGCATCGGCGGCCATGATGCGATCTATTTCGGCGCGGTGGGCGACCCAGCCCGGGTGCCCGACCATATCTCGCTCTGGGGCTCGCTGATCAAGTGGCGCCGCGAATTCGATCAATATGTGAATCTGCGCCCCGTGCGGCTGATGCCGGGCATTCCCAGCCCGCTGGCCAACCGCAAGGTGGGCGATATCGATTTCTATGTGGTGCGCGAGAATACCGAGGGCGAATATTCCTCGGTGGGCGGCCGCATGTTCGGCGGCACCGAACGTGAATTCGTCGTTCAGGAAACCTTCCTTACTCGCATCGGCACGGATCGCATCCTGAAATTCGCCTTCGACCTGGCGCAGAGCCGGCCGAAAAAGCATCTCACCTCGGCCACCAAGTCGAACGGCATTTCCATCACCATGCCCTATTGGGACGAGCGGGTGGAGGAGATGGCGAAACGTTATCCCGAAGTGCGCACCGATAAGTATCACATCGATATCCTCACGGCGCATTTCGTGCTGCATCCGCATTGGTTCGATGTGGTGGTGGGCTCCAACCTGTTCGGCGACATCCTGTCCGATCTCGGCCCGGCCTGCACCGGCACCATCGGCATCGCGCCTTCGGCCAATCTCAATCCCGAGGGGAAATTCCCCTCGCTGTTCGAGCCGGTGCATGGCTCGGCGCCGGATATTGCCGGCAAGGGCATCGCCAATCCGGTGGGCCAGATTTGGTGCGGCGCCATGATGCTGGAGCATCTGGGCCACAAGGATGCCGCCGATGCCGTGGTGAAAGCCATCGAGCAGGCGCTGGAATTCGGCCCGCGCACGCCGGATATGGGCGGCCAGGCCAGCACCAGCGATCTCGGCAAGGCGGTGGCCGAAGCCGTGGCGGCGGGGTGACCGGCTAAAAATCGGGATTTTTTGGGCTTTATGCTGCGTTGCCGCAGACCCTGGGGGATGGTAAAACCCCCGCCCATGAATGCTCCCCAAAATCTTGCCCAGGCTGGGTCGGCGGCCGGAATCCCCGATGGCTTCAAGCCGCTGCCCATCGAAGCCGAATTCGTGATCCAGAACGGCCCGTTCTATGGCCGGCTGGACGAAAACCGCGTGCCGGTGATGGGTTTCCGGGT
>NZ_JAHBYG010000073.1 GCF_019636075.1 Ferrovibrio sp. | reverse complement strand
TTGCCCAAAACCACACGACTAAACTAAAATACCTACCGGACCACCTCGTGGGGGTGGATCAGTCGAGTTTGATGCGGGACGGATCAGAAATGAACCGCTTCAGCTCGGCGTGAGATCCGTTGTCGAAATGGGCGTGTACCAGATCATGACGGATTTTATTGGCCTGCCGACCAAGCCTGAATGCGAAATCGTGCAGACCGGTCACTTCGACAATTATCTAACCAAAAAGGAGAAGTAACATGCGTAATGTGCTGAAGAAGACCCTGTTTGCGACCGCTGCCGGCGGTGTTCTCGCCCTCGGCCTGTCGGCTGGCTCGGCGCAAGCTTTCGACAAGAGCTACTGGCAGTTCTATCTGACCGTCGACCCGTGCATCGATATTCGCCTGAATCTCGATCCCTCGTCGATGACCACGGTGGAACTGGAGCAGCTCTCCGTGGGCAATATCGTTGCCACCTCCACGGTGCACGATATCGCTGTGGAACAGCCCGGCAGCAAGATCAAGACCAAGGGCAAGTGGGGCCACAGCTACGTGAGCAGCGGCGCCCTCGACGCTGTGCACGAGTTGGGTGATCTGGTGAGCTCGGCCACCGCCGTGGCCAACAACATCAGCGTCACCGCCGACACTCAGGCCATGTTCACCGATCTGAGCCAGATTGCCCGTGGCACTGGCGGCAGCTTGGGTGAGGTGACTGCCCGTTCCACCGTGCGCACCATCCGCAACCTGACCGTGGATAGCACGGCCACTGCGGTGGGCAACAACATCAACCTGGAGAATGCGCTGGCCAACCTGCAGGATGCCACCCACGTGGCCAATGCGGTGCAGACCAACCGCATGGATGTGACGGCCCTTTCGGCCGTGCGCGACGTGAAGATCTCCAACTTCAAGAACATCGGCGGCGTTGAAGGCCCGCTGGTGAACTCTGTCGCCACCGCCGTTGGCAACAACGTCAACATCTCGGTGATGAAGAAGTAATCGGCTTGGGGGGTGAAGCGATTCACCCCCCAACGACCGCCGGATTCCATGCAAATACTCAATATGCCGGATGATTGCGATCTCTGGCTTGCAAAGGGAGAGTTTGAGATGAAACACATGGCTTGGAAGCTTTTGCTTTCCGTTGGCGCCTTCGTGGTCTTTGGCGCAGATCAGAGCGCACAGGCGCAGATGCTGATGGGCAGCGCCCCGTATAACTTCCCCGCTCGCAACAATTCTTTCGCCGCGCAGGCGCAGATCACTCAACAGCTCGGCGGCAGCGGCGATGGCAGCGGCGGATCTGGCGGCGGCCTGGGCGCTTTGCAGCAATACGTCTACAGCTCGTCGTCAACATCCATCGGCAATTACAACAGCGTTACGGTTGGCAACAATTCTCAGGTAACCGTGAAGGGGGACCAGGATAACAATGGCAATCAGGGCGCTGATGCGAGCACCGAAGTGAGTATCGGCGATAAATACAGCCAGACCCGGAAGGGTGGTTATAAGGGCCGCAAAGGGCATCATCCCGACGGCGACCGCTGAAGCAGCTTTGCTGCTTCAGTCTGCCCTGCGCGGAACTATGCTTCAGTATGTATCCGGAGGTTGGTCATGGTTGTTTCATCCCGCACTTTTCGTTCCATGCTGTTTGCCGCCAGTGTTCTTGCCGGCATTGCTTTGCAATTTCCTGTCATGGCGCAGCAAGTGACAGGCAGCATGCAAGAGGCTCTGCAGAAGGCTGAACAAGGTGATGCCGAGGTGCAATATGCCGCGGCCTATGCGGCCCTGAGCGCGGAAGATACGCCGGAGGAACTTCTTTCGGAGGCTGTCCGGCTGTTGCAGAAATCAGCTTCTGCCGGCCATGCGGCGTCGCAATATTTGCTTGGCGTTGTGTATCTGAATGGCCATGGCGTAACCCGGAATCCGGCGCTTGCCTGGCAATCTTTGCAGGCCGCTGCGAAAAGCGGCAACAATGAAGCGCGTAATGCACTCGGGCAGATGTTGCATAAGGGCAATGGCGTGCCCCGCGACCCTGCTGCTGCGGCCGAATGGTTCCGCCTGGCTGCTGCCGAGGGCAACAACGAGGCAATGGCCAATCTCGGATTTCTCTACATGAACGGACTGGGTGTCACCAAGGATCTGCAGAAGGGCTTGGAATTGACACAGACGGCCGCAGATGCAGGCGTTACCGAGGCGCAGCATAATCTTGGCTGGATATATGAAAAGGGTGAGGCTATCGACAAGAATATCGCCGAGGCTTTGCGCTGGTACTTGCTTGCGGCTGAAAACGGCTATGGTCCGGCGCAGCTGAATGCCGGCTTCATCTACGCTACTGGCGAGGCCGGTGGTGAAATGCGCGAGCAGCTTACCCAGGCCGTGAAATGGTTTGCCCTTGCCTCCACCTCGGCCGACAGCAAACTGCAAAACACCGCACGGGGCGCCATCAAGCATATGGTAGAGCGGGTGCCGGCGGAGATTATCGATGGCGGATTGCAGGCTGCCCGCAAATGGGCGTGGACACACTGATGCATACCAATCCGGCATACGATGTTCGTTCGATTGCGGAAGGCTTCCTCTGCATGACCCGATATATGATCTATTTCTTCGGCAGATCAGAGCGGATCGTGGACGAGCTTCGTTACGATGGGCTCTCGGAAGAAGACGTTATCATTGCCGCCGAACGTATTCATGCCAGCCGCCAGCCATTCATTTCCGGCTTTGAAATCTGGCAAGATACGAAACTTGTTTGCCGCAAGGTCAATCTGTGCACGCCGCGTCATACGCCTCGTTAGATGTTTTGTGTGAATGGCGTGCATGGCCTCATCAAATATTGAAGTTTGCAATTTTTGATTACAAAGCGAGTAACTTTTTGTTGTTATAAGAATGTACAATGCATATATTTGATTATCATAGCGTGTATTTAGAGAAGCTATAGAGATGCGGGCAAAAGCTGTCCTTTATACTGACAGTAATTCGGTGATGCGGATGTTGGTGGCTGATACTCTGTGCCGCATTGGCCATGAGGTAACGGTTGCCGCTACTGGCGCTGAAATGCTGGAGGCAATGGGCAGTGAGGCGTTGCTGCTTCAACCGCGCTTCGATGTGGTGTTGCTTGGCAATGTTGATCCCGGAACAGCCGGCATGGACCCGCATATGCTTTGCGAAAGTCTGCGCAGCCAGGGCGGAAAATTTGTTGAAATTCCTATTCTGGCTTTGGTCGCAGACGGCACTTTTTATGATCGCGGATATGCCGCAGCGTCTGGCCTCACCGAAATCTTCACGCAGCCACTGGATTGGCCGCGCCTGCTGAGGAGGATTGCCAATCTTCCGTATCAGGCACGTACAGAATATAGCTATTCCATTATAGAAAACGAACCTGAGGCCAACATTCTTGATCTTACCATGCTGCAGATGATGAAGATGCGGCGGCCGCCTGAGCATATGCGCAGGATTTTGAATGTTGCGATCGATACTGTGGAAAAACCACTGGAGCAGTTGCGTCAGGCCTATGAGCAGAAGGATCTGGAGGCCTTTCATAAGGCAATGCATATCCTGAAGGGGATGGCCGGGCAGTTGGGCGCGGTGATGATTGCGGCCTTGGCCGAACGCTTCGGGCAGATCAGTTCGACCGATTTGGAATCCGCTGCGCCGCTTTTGGTGGAGTTACAGGCTCTGACCGAGGATATGCGGCAGCAGTTGATTGCGATTCGTGCCAGCCTGGACTAACCGTGGCAGAGATGCCGTGTCTTGATGCCAATCTTCTCTCTCCTGTTCGGCAGCATATTATGTGTATTGTTTAGGCATGGTAATTCGCGAATAAAAGTCCGCTGATTTTTGCAGTAATAAAAGAAATTCATGATAAAAACTCGAATATATAAGTTGAAGAATTTCTTTGCATTTCGGTTTAATTCTAGAATTCTCGATTAATTAATTTGGAGGCTAAAATACTTTCATGCCGGCGGCTAATATATGTTTTTCGATTTGATTTACACGAATTAAGGGCGGACGTGCCGTTTTCCTCAAAATAAAGTGCAACCTGGCCTACTCGATATTAAACTAAGTTGTCTTGGTTGCTTTAAACCGGGACGCTGCGTTGCAATGCAGACAGTTTGTGGGGTGGGAATGTTGCTTCGCTTCCCTGGCTGGCCAGGTCGTCCATCGCTTAGAACATGCCTTGTGGGCATTGTTTTGTTGGTTTTGTTTCCCACGCTCGGCGTTGTGGCGATGGCTTTGTTTCGTGCTGGCGAATCCTATCGTGAGGCTTCAAGCCAACGTCTGCTCGAAACGGCGCAAATGGTCGCCCAATCCGTTGATAGCGAGTTGAATGCAACGGCGCGACTTATCCTCGGATTCGCTGAAATCCGCCGGCATGATCACCCAAATGATGCTTCGACGAATACGTTGCAGGCCTTGAGCCCCTTCATGGGTGTGGGGCTGGACATATATTCAGTTGCAAACGATGGCAGCATAAAGCCTGATCCGGGGCAAGATCCGGAAGTCGTTCGGGTGATTACCGAGGCGGCATCTTCAGGGGAAATAAAGCTCTCCAATATCGTCACCGCGCATGAAACCCAGAAGGCAACAATGCGGCTACTGGCTGCTGTGCCGGATAGGATGGGCGTGCAGGCAGTAGAGGTTGCTGTATTGGCGACCAGTCCTTCGGTGATGATTCAATCTCTTTATCGGCCGAATGTTTCATCATCATCGGCAATTCTAGCCGTTGTCGATGGGACTGGACGCATTATCGGCCGCACTGTGGATGGCGAACGATTCATCGGCAGGCCGGTGCCGGATTGGGAGCGCCTCGTTGCTCTTGGTGCGGATAACGGAGTTTTTCGCGCAAAGACTCTGGAAGGTGGCGAGGTCGTCTTAGGCTTCCAGAAGATAAGCGGTACTCCGAACTGGTTTGCCGTGGCCGGCGAAACCGCCGCAAGCTTCGATGGGCGCTGGCAGCAGCCGATTTATGTGATGCTGGTGGCGTCCAGCATTACCATTTTGGTTGCGCTTGCTTTGGCGATTGCTCTGGTGCAGCGTATTTTGCAGCCCGTAAGCCGGCTGGCCAGGCGTGCGCGCGCCGTTGCGAATAGCCAGAATGCCAGCAGCAGCAAGATCGTCGTCGATATTCCTCCATCCTTCGTGTCTGAATTTGAAACCCTTCGCATCAGTCTGGATGAAGCGGAAAAGGTTTTGCAAAAAACTTTGCTCGAAAGCCAGCAGGCGGAGCTTTTGGCGCGAGAGAGCAGCGAAGCGCTGCGGCAGGCTGAAAAAATTGCCCGTATTGGCAGCTGGTCGCTGGATCTGGAGACAAACAGTTTCACCAGTTCGGATATGCTCTACGAACTCAACCGGGTCGATCCAAATGGTCCGCCTCTCACGGTTGAAGGCTTATCCGCCCTGCTGGCGCCCGAAAGCTATGAGCGCGTAACAAAAGCCATAAATCATTGCGTGGCAACCGGCGAATCCTATTGGCTGGAAGTGGAGCATTTGCGCGATGATGGCACGAGCTTTCCGGCCTATGTGCGTGGTGGCGCGATAAAGGACGATACCGGCCGCATTATAAAACTAGCCGGTACGGTACAGGATATCAGCGAGAGCAAGGAGCAGAGTGATCGCCTGGTGGCGCTGGCCGATAATCTTCCAAGCGGCGTGATATTCAGGCTTGAGCGTACGCAAGAGCGGAAATACAGGGTTGTTTACGTCAGTGGCGGCACAGAGCGTTTGACAGGGATTCCCGCCGCGCAGATCATGTCTAATTCAGATGAAGTGCTCCGCGCACTCCATCCAGAAGACCGCGGCGGCATTCTTGCGGCACTGAAGCAATCGCGCAAACAGGGCGACATACTGGATTGTGAATGCCGACTTATAACCAGGGATGGGCGTACGATATGGGCGCATTACCGTGCCGCCGTCCGAAACCTGGGTGATGGGCGCACAATCTGGGACGGCATTGCCCGCGATATTACGGCCGAACGTGAAGCCGCTGAGGCACTCCGACTGGCGAAGGAAGCTGCGGAAGCTGCAGAACGCTCAAAAAGCGATTTCCTGGCGACCATGAGCCATGAAATCCGCACGCCGATGAATACGGTTATTGGTATGGCGCGACTGGCGTTGCAAACCAGCCTCGATTCCAAGCAGCGCAATTATTTGGAGAAGATAAACGCTTCAGCCAAAGTATTGCTTGGTATCATCAGCGACATTCTGGATTTTTCGAAGATAGAGGCCGGTGGCCTCGAATTGGAAACTTCGATTTTCACAATCGAGTCCATTTTGGAATCGGTGGCGACGGTTACGGTGTTGAAGGCGGAGGAGAAGGGGCTTGAAATAGCCTTCTCGGTACAATCCGGCACACCTACCCGCTTCAAGGGCGATGCTCTGCGACTTGGGCAAATTCTTACCAACCTTGTTGGTAACGCAGTAAAATTCACCGAACATGGCGATATCCTCGTTTCCATCGCGCCGGTAACGTTGCCAGCAACATTGTTATCCAAGGCTCAGGCTGCGGAGAATGCAAACCGTTGTTTGCTGCAATTCTCGGTGCGTGATACCGGGGTTGGGTTGAGCGAAGATCAGATAAAGGGATTGTTCCGGCCCTTTACCCAGGCAAGCATAGACACTTCGCGGAAATATGGCGGCACCGGGCTTGGCTTGGCCATTTGCAAGCGCCTTGTGGAAATGATGGGCGGTAGCATACGCGTTGAAAGCCAGCCAGGTGTGGGCAGTACTTTCATTTTCACTGTGGCGCTGGAGCGTGTGAAAGAAGAACGCTTGGCCACTGCCTTGGCAGAACAGAGCGGCGGGAATCTTCAGAATCGCCGCATCCTGATCGTAGATGACAATGAAAATGCCCGGGTTGCACTATCCGAAATGGTTTCCAATTTTGGGATGATCACGGAGGCCGTATCGTCAGGCGAGGAGGCGCTGAATCTGTTGCGCACCAGGGCAACGGAAGGAAACAGCTTTGATATCGTGCTGTTGGATTGGCGGATGCCCGGGATGGATGGGCTGGAAACCGCGCGGCATATCAAATCGGATTTGCACCTGCGAAAAATGCCGGCCGTGCTGATGGTGACCGCCTACGGCCATGAAATTGTGATAAAAGCGGTGGAGGAAATCGGCTTGCATGGCTTGTTACTCAAGCCGGTTACACAATCTGTCATGTTCAATACTGTTTTGGGCATCCTGTCCAATGAAATGGAAATCGCAACGGCCAAGGAGGTGCCGTCGGCCGCAATGACCCAGAATGAAGTAACGCGCGCGCTTACCGGCCGCCGCGTTCTGGTTGTGGATGACAATGCTCTGAATCGCGAGGTGGCGTCTGAATTCCTGAGCCTGGTTGGCGTGGAAGTGGAAACCGCAGTGGATGGCCTGGATGCTCTAGCCAAGATGGAAGAGAGCGACTTTGATGCGGTTCTCATGGACATGCATATGCCGAATATGAATGGCCTTGCGGCAGTGGAAAAAATCCGCACATACGAGAAATGGGCGGATTTGCCTGTGATCGCATTGACTGCGCAAGCGCGCGTGGAGGATCGCCGCGCTAGCCTTGAGGCCGGCATGACTGCGCATTTGACCAAGCCGATCGATGAGGCGACCCTCTATCAAACGCTTATGCAGGTTTTGGATGGCAGCCTGCCGCCGACCGATCCGCAAGGCGACGGGAGAAACGTAACGTCATCCGATATCGAAATGGAATCTCTTAAGCAGCGATTCGGCGGCGACCGGCAGCGGGCGGAAAGAATGGTCAACAGCTTCTTGCGGGATTTCAGCGAAGCGCCAAGGCAATTCGATGCGCTCTATCAAGAAAGAGCATTGCCCCAGGTGGCGGAATTGGTCCATCAGATAAAAGGCGCGGCGGGTTATTTCGGCGTTTCAGATTTTTGCGAGATCGCAGACATGTTCGAACGCACGATCCGCAGGGGGGATAACGCCATGGCAGATAACCTGGCGCCGGTTTTCCGGGCCCATTTGATCGAGTGTTTGGACAAATTGAGCCGAGTTCTCAAGGATTGAATCGAATAGGAAGAGCTTGCTGCAGCCCGGTTTGCAGCGGTTGATGGCCGCGCTGTTCAGCCTTCTCGCCGCATCTTGCGGATCAACGTGGCCACATCGATTTTGAGATGCCGCGCGGCTTCGCGCTTACTGCCGTATTTGGCAACGGCCTGGCCGATTACATCCATTTCGTAAGCCTGCACCATGGATCTCAGGCCATCGGATATATGCGCCAGGTTGGGCATGGCGGTTTTCTGCGTCGGGTCGGCAGGGGTGCGCATTTCCAGGTGCATATCATCGGGCAAATCCTCAGGCCGGGCGATTTCGTCGGCCATGATCGCCAGATGCTCAAGGATGTTGCGCAATTCGCGAATGTTGCCGGGATAGTGATACTCCAGCATAGCTGACAGGCAATCCTCGGAAAGCCGCAGTGGAGAATGCCGGGTTTCATTCACGTCTTGCAGCAGCAGATGGATCAACTCATTCAGATCGTCACGCTCGCGCAGGCAAGGAATGCGGATGGTAAAATGCGACAGGCGGTAATAGAGATCGCGGCGGAAACTGCCGGCGGCTACCATTTCGCGCAGATTGCGATTTGTGGCGGCGATGACATGTGTGGCCACATGTTTGCTGGCAGATGCGCCAACGGGCTGAATGCTGCCATCTTCCAGGAACTTAAGCAGCTTGGCTTGGCTGGTCAGCGGTATCTCGGCAATTTCATCCAGAAAAAGCGTGCCACCCATGGCGCTTTCGATATAGCCGCGCTTACCATTCTGCAGAGCGCCGGTGAAAGCACCGCGTTCATAGCCGAAGACTTCCGATTCAAAAAGCGTTTCAGGGATGCTGCCGCAATTCACGTGCACGAAGGGACGGCCCTTGGCGGCAGCGCTTTTGTGGATGTATTGCGCAATTGCGGTTTTGCCGACACCGGATTCGCCCAGGATCAGTATCCGGGCATTGCGATTATATGCAGTAATGCTTTTGGCCAAAGACTCTGCCGTGGGCCCTGCCAGAAAGGTGGTGCGGGCTTCGGCGCCAGGCGCTTTCCGTGTGATGCGCGCCGCGTCGTCACCGTTCTGCTGTTCGCGCATGAAAAGAATGGTTAGATGGCGATTTGCCTCACCGCTATTGATGATCTTGCCCTGCACATGATAGCTGGCCAGACCCTTCCGGTCTTTCAGAATGGTGAGAAAGGCTCCAGCCTCCGAGGCGGCCAGAAAACCTTCCAGGTCAACGGCGCTGCGCGCCGGTAGGCGATCCAAGAACCGGCCTTCGATTTCCTTGCGCTCAAGGCAAAGCATTCTTGCAGCGGCTTTGTTGGCCAGTAAGATCTTGCGGTCGGCATCGGCAACCACGATGCCATCGCCATGCACATCGCAGAAGGCTCGAAAGGCTGCGCTGCTTACGCATTGCGCCAACTCAGCCCAATTTGCCATGCCGCCATCGATTACACCGATCTGCAGAGGAGGGAGGTTGGTTGCCATCAACATGCCGTCACTCCATTGCTAGGGCGAGGAAGGCGCCTGGGCCTTGTGATCGATTGCAATCACGATCCAGGGCTGGTCGTCATCACCCAAAACACGATCCAGATGGAAACTGTATTGGCGCTTCAGCCCGTCAAGGCCGGTGAGTGCCGCGCTGTGCCAGCCGTTTTTGTCAGACAGCGCCAAGAATTGCTCATCCACAGTCTGATCCTCACCGAACAGACGCTGAAATCCGGTATTACGCCAAACCGCGCGGCCATTGCCATCCAGCACCAGCACAGCTTGCGGCATGGCGTTGAAAACACGCGTCCAGGAAAGCAGCTTCTTCTCCGCCTCGTTTTGCGCATCGCGCTGCGGGCTGATGTTGCGGCAATTGCCCCAGATGCGCAGCAGCCAGCCATCATGGATATCGGCACGCACATCATTATCGATGAAGATGCTACTGCCATCGTGGCGACGATCTACCGAAATTGCATTGTTGACGGCAAAGCCGGATGAAATGATCTGGCGCACGAATGCTTCATTGGCAGGGCTGCGGGGCCAGTAAAGCCGTACGCTCTGATCGTTCAACTCAAGATGTTCGGGCAGTTGATAGAGTTGCGCCATAGCCCGATTGCACATGCGCCAGATCGACGGATTGCTGAAGACTTGATCGACAATATCTTCGTCCGGCCGGCTGATATCCACCGGTTCGGTGA
>NZ_JAHBYG010000072.1 GCF_019636075.1 Ferrovibrio sp. | reverse complement strand
ATGCCTTCCTGGCCACCAAGATCACTTTCATCAATGAGATTGCCGATCTCTGCGAGCGCACCAATGTGAATGTGCAGGATGTGGCCAAGGGCATCGGCCTGGATGGCCGCATCGGCGGCAAGTTCCTGCATGCCGGCCCGGGCTATGGCGGTTCCTGTTTCCCGAAGGATACCCAGGCGCTGGTGGCCACCGGCCGCAAGCATGGCGCGCCGTTGCGCATCGTTGAAACCGTGGTTGATATCAACGAGGTGCGCAAGCGCCGCATGGCCGACAAGATTCTCGCGGCCCTGGATGGCAATGCCAAAGGCAAGACCATCGCGGTGCTGGGCCTCACCTTCAAGCCCGAAACCGACGACATGCGTGATAGCCCCAGCCTGGTGATCGTGCCCGCGCTCCAGCAGGCCGGTGCCACCATCCGGGTTTATGATCCCGAAGGCCTGCATGAAGCACGCAAGCTGCTCGGCGGGATGGTCGAGTGCAAGGATGCTTACGATACCTGCAATGGCGCCGATGCGGCGGTGATCATCACCGAGTGGAACCAGTTCCGCGCGCTCGACCTGGTGCGGTTGAAAAGCCTGTTGCGCAAGCCGTTGCTGGTGGACCTGCGCAACATCTACAAGCCGCATGAAATGGCGGCGGCCGGTTTCACGTATCACTCTGTCGGCCGCCCACCGGTTGCGCCCAAGGCCTGATCATGGCCCTGCTGCCGCATCGCTTCGATCCTTCGATCCTGCGTGAATACGATATCCGTGGCGTGGTGGGCGAGACGCTCACTGTCGATGATGCGCGCGCCATCGGTGCGGCTTATGCAACGATCCTGCGGGCGGGCGGCGGGCGCCGGGTTGCGGTTGGCTATGATGGCCGGCTTACCTCGCCGGATCTCGCCGATGCCTTGTGCGATGGTTTGCAAGCGGCCGGGGCCGATGTGCTGCTGGTCGGGCGCGGGCCTTCGCCGATGCTGTATTATTCGGTCTTCGCGCTTTCTGCCGATGGCGGCATCATGGTCACCGGCTCGCATAATCCACCGGATCATAACGGCTTCAAATTCATGCTGGGGCGCAAGAGCTTTTTCGGCGCCGGCATCCAGCAGCTTGGTATGATTGCCGCGTCCGGCAGCTATGCCGGCGGGCCGCGCGGCAATCGGCAGGATGTGCCGGTCTTCGATGCCTATCTCGACCGCATGCTGCAGGATGTGAATTTCGGTCAGGCGCCGCTGGTGGCCTGGGATCCGGGTAATGGCGCGGCAGGCGAAGTGGCGCAGGCTCTGGCGGCGCGACTGCCGGGCCGGCATTGGGTGATCAATGGCGAGATCGATGGCCGTTTCCCCAATCATCATCCCGATCCCACCATTCCGGCCAACCTTGCGCAACTGCGCGCCCTGGTGCGCCAGCAGGGCGCCGAGATCGGCCTGGCTTTCGATGGCGATGGCGACCGCATCGGTATCGTGGATGCCCATGGCGATATTCTCTGGGGCGATCAGATACTCACCCTGCTGGCGCGCGATGTGCTGACGCGGCATCCCGGCGCGCCGATCATCGCCGATGTGAAATCCAGCCAGGCGCTGTTCGACGACGTGGCCCGCCATGGCGGCCGCCCGATCATGTGGAAGACCGGCCATGCGCCGATCAAGAGCAAGATGCTGGAGGAGAGCAGCCCGCTGGCCGGCGAGATGAGTGCGCATATCTTCGTTGCCGATGGCTATTACGGATATGACGATGCGCTGTATGTGGCGCTGCGCTTCCTCAACATTGCCTCGGCCACCAAGGGCGGCGCCGCTGCGCTGCGGGCCAGCCTGCCGCGCTTGCACAACACGCCGGAAATCCGGCTGGAATGCGGCGAGGCGCGCAAGTTCACGCTGGTGCAGGAGATGCGCGACCGCGTGGCGCGCGATGGCGTGCCGTTCATCGATATCGATGGCGTGCGGGTGAAGCGGCCCGAGGGCTGGTGGCTGCTGCGGGCGTCTAACACCCAGCCCATCGTGGTGGCCCGCGCCGAAGCCGACAGCGCCAATGGCCTGGAAAGCCTGATCGCGGATCTGACGCGCTATCTTCAATCCTGCGGTTTCGAGCCGCCGGCCGGCGCATTCGATGCCGGTTCCTGAAGATACCAGATCACCCCCAGTATCATCAGCACCACCGGAATCCCGAAAGCCCAGCTATAGGCCTCGGCGGGATATTGGCCCTGCGGCCCGCGCGGCCACAGATCGATGATCCAGCCCAGGCCGGCCTGGGCCACGAAAGCGAAGCCGAACACCACACCATTCAGCATGGTATTCACCCGGCCGATGGCCTGGATGGGGAATTGCGCGCCCAGGATCGGATAGGCCAGCACCGTTGTGTTGGAAAACAGCCCGAAGGCGATCCATAGCAGCGGATTGGTGGCGGCCCAGCCGCCGGCCATCACCAGCATCACCATGGCATAGCCGGTGATCGACATGCACAGCATGCTTTTCAGCGTGATGCCGATGCGCGCCAGCCGGTCGGCCACGATGCCGGTGAGCGTGAAACCGAAGGTGAGCGCCAGTGCCAGCAAGAATTGCAGTTCGGCGGCTTCCTGGCGGTTCAGCCCGCCCACATCGCGCAGATAAGGCCCGGTCCACAGGCCCTGGATGGCAATGCCGGTGGCCATGCCGATCATGGATATCGGCGTGATGCGCCAAATCCGGCGGTCGGTCAGGTAAACGGTATAGCCGCGAATCTGCGCAAACAGCCCTTCGGTCTGCGCCAGGCTGCCTGGCTTGTCGGGCACCACGAAAAAGATCGTCGCCGAGGCCAGCAGGCTGCACAGCGCCAGCAGCCAGAACAGCGCGGGCCAGGCCAGCCAATGCAACAGCATTTCCACCGGCAGGGTTGCCGCCAGGGCGCCCAATCCGCCAGCGGTCATGAAGATGCCGTTGGCCAGCGGCCAGCGCTCCTGCGGCAGCCATAGCGTGATGGCCTTCATCGCACTCATCAATCCGCCGGCTACGCCAAGCCCGATCATCGCACGGCCGAATGCCAGCATGTACAGACTCTGCCCCAGCGCGAAGATCACCGAACCCAGCACGGCAAACAGCAGGAAACAGGCCTGCACCCGGCGTGGGCCATAGCGATCCAGCAAGACGCCGAGCGGAAACTGCGCCAGAGCGAAGAATACGAAATAGGCAGCAGTGAGCGAGCCGAGGTCGCCGGCGCCGATGCCCAGATCGCTTTGCAGGTTGGGCGCGATTACGGCATTCACCGAGCGGAACAGATACGACAGGAAATAGCCGGCGGCGAAAGGCAGCAACACCCTCAGGGCGATGAACAGCACGCTTTTTTGTGCGGTATTATTGGAATCAGACATGAGACAGCTCTTTATTTCAGGCCGTGTTCTCAGGTGCGGCTACGAATGGCATAGGCCACGATATCCTGGCGCTTGCCAGGAATGGCCTGCGGACCGAGCGGCAGGATATCGCAGCCGCCGGTATCGCCGATCACCTCCAGCGCCGCCTCGCTCAGCACGATGTCGTAGGGCAGGGCCTTGGCAAGCTGCTCCAGCTTTGCCGTGGTGTTGATCGTGTCGCCCAGCAGGGCGATTTCGCGCTTGATCTCTCCCATCTCTCCCACCACCACCGGGCCGGCATGCAACACGGCGCGGAATTCCGGCACCAGGCCGAATTGCCGCCGATACAGGGCCGCCTGATTGGTCAGCCTGTCCTGCGCGGCAAACACCGCTTGCAGAGCCCCTTGGGCCCAATTGTCTTGCCTTACGGTCTTCCCGGTCTTGTTTTCATTCTGCTGCGGCGCAATCCAGGTGGCGATGATCTCATCGCCCACATATTTATGCACCCGGCCGCCATAACGATGCACTACATCGCCCATATCGGTCATGAACAGATTTAGCAAGCGGTGAAAGTCGAGATCGCCGATCTTTTCCGCAATCCCGCTGGAGCCGCGCATATCGATGAACAGGAACAGCCGGGTTTCAAAGCGCGGTTGATGATAGCGGCCGCCGAGAAAGCTCGGCAGCACGCCGGGGCCCAGGGTCTGGGCGATCCAGAACATCAAGTTGACCAGAAACGAGAAGACCAGAGCCACCGCCAGGGTGACCAGCGTGGCGATGTTGAAGGCCACCGGGGCGGCATTGTCGATCCGCACCAGCCAGTCGCCCAGCTTGTCGCAGGTCACGATCACGAAGGCGTATAACAGCACCCGCCAGGTCAGCACCCAGCGGAATGGCAGTTTGCGAAAAGACTGGCCCACGGAGGCATTCGCGTAGAACAGCTCGAAGCTGCTGATCAGGCCGGAGACCAGCCCGCCGGTGACGATGCCGCGCAAGAGGCCGCCGGCCATCGCTTCGGGCGACCAGCCGACCAGGATCATCGTGATGGTGGTGCCATAAATCGCCCCCGCCACAATGCCGATAGCAATGAAACGGGCGACAAGGCCGAGCAGGCGGCGCTTGCGGTCGGATTGAATCATGGCGGCGCGTTTTTATGGTTCATGATAATCGCTGGATCATACTGCCGACCGCATGGCCCTGAAAGCACGAACGCGGCCCCTGGCTGTGCCGGAGGCCGCGTTCGCGGGATAAACATGATGATGTGTGACGGCGGTACGCTCGACCCGCCAAATTTAAGCGCCCGATTTATCCGCCTGATTTATCCGCCCGATTTATCCTGCTGTGGGCGATACCACCGTGCAAGCCAGATTGCGGCGTTTCAGGCTGTCGCAGGCGCTGCGGGCGTCGGTTTCGCTCAGCCCCACCAGGCGGGCGCGGAAGAGGGGGCCATCGTCGCTGCGCAGCTTCTCCACGCTGGGTTCGCCGGCTGGTACGCGGGGCTGTGCCTTGGCCAGCACGGCTTCGGCGGCGCTGGGCTGGCGGAAGGCGCCAAGCTGCACGGCCCAGCTGCTTTTGCCGCCGCTCTTGGCGGCAGTGCTGGCGGGTTTGGTGTTGAGGCTGGCTTTGTCCAGCTTGGCCTTGGCATCGGCCTTGCGGGCGGCCTGGCGCTCTTTCTTGCTCATTGCGCGCGGGCTGACTTCGGCAGCCTGGGCCGACGAGATCAGGCCGAAGCCGCCGCCATCTGACGCGGTGCTGGCCATCATCGGCTCGTTGCCGCGGCGCACCGGGGTGTCGAAGGCCATGTCCAGCAGCTGTACCATGCGGGCATCGCGTGCCGGCGCGCTGGTGCCACCGAACACCACGCCGATCACACGGCGGCCATCGCGCTTGGCCGAGGCGACCAGGTTGAAACCGGAAGCGCGGATGAAGCCGGTTTTGATGCCGTCCACGCCCTGATAGCGCTGCAGCAGACGATTGTGATTGGCAAAAACCTTGTCATTCCACTCGAATTCCGGCGTGGAGAAATAATGGTAATAGTCGCGGTGTGTGGTCAGCAGCGATTGCGCCAGCGTGGCCATGTCGCGCGCCGTGGTCTTTTGATGGGGATCGGGCAGGCCGTTCGGATTGCGGAAGGTGGTACGGCTCATGCCCAGCGCACGGGCGCGGGTGGTCATCATCTCGGCGAATTTCGGCGTGGTGCCGCCCATGCCTTCCGCCAGCACCACCATGGCATCGTTGGCCGATTTGGTGACACCGGAAAGGATCAATTCGCGCACGGTGATTTTCTGGCCGGGACGCAGGCCGATCACCGAAGGCGCCTGGCCTGCGGCATAGCTGGAAACGGTGAGTTGCTGATCCAGGCGCAGCCGGCCGGCCTTGATGGCATCGAAGGCCATGTGGATCGTCATCATCTTGGTGAGCGAGGCGGGGAAACGCGGGTCGTCGGCATTCTGGGCATGCAGCACGCGGCCGCTTTCGGCATCCACCACGATGGCGGAATAGGGGGCCGCCTGGGCAGGCGCTGCGGGGGCAAGCACGGCTATGCTGAGCAGCAGGGTGAAACAAATCGTTACAAGGCGGGACGGAGTCCAGCCTTTCACCGCGTCGGAATGCCTCATTGCTCCCCCATACTTAAGCTGCTTGACTGGAACTGCCGGGCAAACAGCCCGATTCGCTGGCTCCGAGTGTATGGATGCCGATTCGCCGTGTCCAGTGGAAAACTCCCATAACGGATTGATTCCACTTGGATTCACCGATGGTGGTTGTCCGAGTCAGGGCCACAACTTATGGATTCTGCCATGCCTGCTCTTAACAAAGCCTTTTCAGCCCCGAAAATGCTGCTGATTTCTGCCGCCGCACTGGTGGCGGGTTTAAGCGGCTGTGCCTCCCAGGGCCCGACCGACGATCCGGTCGCCCGGCATTTCTCCTGGGAATATTATGTGGGCGGCGACGATATCGCCCGCAGTTGCGCGCCTGGTTCGCCCGATCGCTACCGCATGGTCTACAACGCGATTTACGATGAGCAGCGCCGTTCCTACGATTTCACCCCGTTGGACGAGGCCGGCCAGGATAAAGGCGCGATGATGCTGGAAGCCCGTGCCATGGCGCCGGCCAATCTGGTCACCATCAAGCTGAACGATCCCATCGGCCCCTGGCGCGGCGCGGCCAGTCTGCGCAAGCTGACAGCAGCGGAATTCGCCGGCATCAAGGCTGGGCTGGAGCAGGCGGGCTTCAGCAAGCCGGCGCCCAAGGGCATGTTCCTGCGTGGCGACGATTTCTATTGGACCGCCAGCGCCTGCATCAATGGGGCGTTTCATTTCCATGCCTGGAACAACGAACAGCCGGGTTTTGCCGCTTTGCCGTTCCTGGCCCTGCTGGCGCCGTTCGATGCAACCGGCGTGGAGCCCAACCCACCGCGTGCGGTGGCGCTATTGCCCTATGGTTCCTGGCCGGGCCAGACTCAGGACAGCATGCGGCCCCAACCGCACCGGTTCCGGGTCGGCGATAACGGGCTCGATTACGGGCGTGCGCTAAGAATTTAGGCAAAATGCCATTGAAATCAGCGCCATGCTGCATTGCAACAACACGTATTGCGATGCAATATTTTCCTATTGACGCTTTAGCGGGCATTCCTATATAAAGTTCATGTTGCAGCGCAGCATTTTTTGTCGTCCCGGTCCGTGTTTGCCACCCACAGGCAGCCGGGGCGCCTCCCAGACCCCCGTCGCCCTGTCGGCGATGCCGCGTCACATGACCAGATAAAGGAACCGCATCATGACCGCCAAGCGTAAGACCGCCCCGAAAGCCGAAACCATTGCCGAAGCTCTGCCCAGCACCGCGCCGCTGGAGAGCGTGATCTTCGCCACCAAGGAGCAGATCGAAAAGGCCGTGAAGGCGTCCACCGAAGCCACCGAGAAGGCTTTCGCCGCCACCAAGCAGCGCCTGGAAGCTGTTGCCAAGAGCTATGGCGATGCCGCCAAGCTGAGCAAGGATGGCGTCGAGGCCTTCGTTGCCGCCGGCACCGTGGCCAGCAAGGGTGTGGAAAACCTCAATGCCGATCTGCTGGCCTTCGCCAAGAGCCAGTATGAAGGCAACATTGCCGCCGCCAAGGCGATCATTGCCGCCAAGACGCTGCAGGAAGTTGTGGAACTGCAGAATGGCTTCACCAAGTCGGCTTTCGAGGCCTATACGGCCCAGTTCAGCAAGTTCAGCGAGGCCGCCACCAAGCTGGCGCAGGATTCCTTTGCGCCGATCAATGCGCAGGTGCAGGCCACCGTTGAAAAGCTTGTGAAGCCGCTGGCTGCCTGATCCGGCCACGTTTCCAATCCGTAACGAGAGGCCCGGTCGTGAGACCGGGCCTCTTTTTTTAATGCTCCGGTGCTGGTATTTTTTAACCAGAGCGCCATATCCTGGGAACGATGAGTAGGCAGGCATGAGTGAGCGGGATGGACACACGGGCGGCGGACGCACCGAGGTCGGGGTGGTCACTAAGACCAAGCCCAAGACCGAGAAGCCGCCCATGTACAAGGTCTTGCTGCTGAATGACGACTACACTCCCATGGAGTTCGTCGTTCACATACTCGAGCGTTTTTTCAACAAGCCGCGTGAGGAAGCCACCCAGATCATGTTGCATGTTCACCAGAAAGGCGTTGGTGTCTGCGGCGTGTTCACCTTCGAGGTGGCGGAAACCAAGGTGACCCAGGTGGTGGATTTCGCTCGTCAGAATCAGCACCCCCTGCAATGCACCATGGAACGTGATTGACCCAGGAGACAGGACCGTATGGCAAGTTTCTCGCGCGCGCTGGAACAGACACTGCATCGGGCCCTGGCACTGGCTGCCACCAAGAAGCATGAATTCGCCACCCTCGAGCATCTGCTCTTCGCGCTCACCGAGGATCAGGATGCCATTGCGGTGATGCGGGCCTGCAATGTCGATCTGGAAAAGCTCAGGCTGCGGCTCGGCAGCTTCATCGACGAAGACCTGCGCGGCCTGGTGGTCGGCGGCGTGGCGCAGGATGCCAAGCCCACGCTCAGCTTTCAGCGTGCCGTGCAGCGCGCGCTGTTCCATGTGCAATCCTCCGGTCGTGAGGAAGTGACCGGCGCCAATGTGCTGGTCGCCATCTTCTCCGAGCGCGAAAGCCATGCCGTGCATTTCCTGCAGGAGCAGGACATGACGCGGCTGGATGCGGTCAGCTATATCAGCCATGGCGTGGCCAAGAGCAGCAACCGCGCCGAACGCCGCCCGCCGGCACGTGGCGCCGATGCGCCCTCGAGCGAGGATCAGCCGGCCCGCGAACAGCGCAATGCCGAGCGCGAAAGCCGCCAGGCCAAGGACAAGGATAAAGAGGCGCTCACCGCCTATTGCGTCAATCTCAACGACAAGGCCAAGGCCGGCAAGATCGACGCGCTGATCGGCCGCGAACCCGAGATCGAACGCACCATCCAGATTCTTTGCCGCCGCACCAAGAACAACCCGCTCTATGTGGGCGATCCCGGCGTGGGTAAGACCGCCATTGCGGAAGGCCTGGCCCGCCGCGTGGTGCGCGGCGAGGTGCCAAACATCCTGAAGGATGCGGTGATCTACGCGCTGGATATGGGCAGCCTGCTGGCCGGCACGCGCTATCGCGGCGATTTCGAGGAACGGTTGAAGCAGGTGATGCAGGAGCTGGAAGCCCAGCCCAATGCCATCCTGTTCATCGACGAGATGCACACCGTGATCGGCGCCGGCGCCACCTCCGGCGGTGCCATGGATGCTTCCAACCTGCTGAAGCCCGCCTTGGCTTCCGGCGCGCTGCGTTGCATCGGTTCCACGACCTATAAGGAATTCCGGTCCTATATCGAAAAGGACCGCGCGCTGCTGCGCCGTTTCCAGAAGATCGATGTGAACGAGCCCTCGATCCCCGATGCCATCAAGATCCTGAAGGGCATCAAGACCTATTACGAGGAACATCATCACGTCCGCTACACCGAGGATGCCATCAAGGCGGCGGTGGAACTGGCGGCGAAATACATCAACGACCGGAAGCTGCCCGACAAGGCCATCGATGTGATCGACGAAGTGGGCGCTGCCGAGTTGATGAAGCCGGAGAACAAGCGTCGCAAGGTGATCGGCGTGAAGGAGGTCGAGGCCATCGTGGCCAAGATCGCCCGCATTCCCCCCAAATCGGTCAGCCGCGAGGACAAGGAATCCTTGCGCAACCTGGAAGCCGATCTCAAGCGCGTGGTTTATGGCCAGGATAATGCCATCGAGGCGCTGGCCTCTTCGATCAAGCTGGCGCGGGCCGGTTTGCGCGAACCGGAAAAGCCGATCGGCAGCTATCTGTTCTCGGGCCCAACCGGCGTGGGCAAGACCGAAGTGGCGCGCCAGCTTTCCATGATCATGGGCGTGGAGCTGATCCGTTTCGACATGTCGGAATATATGGAGCGCCATAGCGTGTCGCGGCTGATCGGCGCGCCTCCGGGCTATGTCGGTTTCGATCAGGGCGGGCTGCTCACCGAGGCTGTATCGCGCAATCCGTACTCCGTCGTACTTCTCGACGAAGTCGAAAAGGCTCATCCCGATCTTATGAGTATTCTGCTTCAAGTGATGGACAACGGTACACTGACCGACTCACACGGCAAAGTTTCGGACTTCCGCAACACGGTGGTAATTCTCACAACAAATGCCGGAGCAGCCGATGCACAAAAGAGCGCCATCGGTATAGGTGCGACGAGTGCTGGTTCCAGCACTGATAAGCAGAGCGAAGCGATCAAGCGCGCGTTCACGCCTGAATTCCTAAATCGCCTCGACGCCACGGTACAGTTCCAACCACTTCCTGAGGAAGTCGTCTTGAAAGTCGTCGCCAAGTTTGTCGACGAGTTCAAAGCACAGCTTTTGAAAAAGAAAGTCGTGCTTACGACGACAGTAGCCGCCGACAAGTGGCTTCTGAAAAAAGGCTTTGATCCGCTTCTTGGCGCTCGTCCGATGGCTCGCACCATCGACGATCACATGAAAAAACCGTTGGTCGACGAAATTCTCTTTGGCCGCCTCGAGAAGGGCGGCAAGGTCTCAGTCGACGTGAAAGACGACAAGCTCGTTTTCAATTTCGGCTAGAACTTTTGACCCTCAGGCCGACCGATATTTTTAGGTGAACTCCATCTGAAGCGAGCGATCTGCGCTCGAGACGTTGTCGGAGGCCGAGCGAGCCTCCAGCTTCACGCCAATTCCGAGAAGTC
>NZ_JAHBYG010000071.1 GCF_019636075.1 Ferrovibrio sp. | reverse complement strand
GTCGGAGGAATTGATCGGAACGCCGTTCATGTAAAGATTGACGCCGCGATTGCCGTAATTGCGGGTCAGGCCGGAGCCGCGGATCGAGATGCGGTTGTCGATGCTCGATTTCGGCTGCGTGATAATGCCCGGCACCCAGCCGAGAATATCGCGCACCGTGCTGGCCGGGCCATTCTTGAATTCGGTATCCGGCACCAGATCGACGCCGCCCGGCGTATTCAGGATCGCCTCGCGCGCCTGATCGGTCGTCGGCACAGTGATCGAATTCGGTTCCGGGCTGCTCGTCACCGTGATCGGCGGAACCACGGTCTGGCCACGCGCAGTCGAGGCAAGCAGCGCCAGGGCGGCGGCGGCGCCAAGCAAGGCCAGGCGCGATGAAGGCACAAAATGCAAATTGCGGGTCATGGATTTTCCTCCAGCGATTTAAATGTCTGAGAAGCGACGCGCGCATGCATGCGTTGCCATGGCTGCGACAGCCATGGACGAAGCGCGCGTTGGATCGATCAGACTGCTGGAGGGGCGCGGGCGAGCGCCGTGGCACGGAAAGCGCCGGGCGTTATCTGTGGATTGAAATCGACAATATGGGTTCCACAGCCATGGAAGGCGGGAACATGCCCTGTATTCGGCGGCGGCAAGGACAGGCCAGCCACCATCGGGCAAAGCTGGCAGGATCGGCCGGCAGGCGCCTTGCCGTTCTCATCGGCGCCGGAATCGCCGATCAATGTTTTGCTGCCATCGGGGGCCAGAATGGCCAAGCCCTCGGCCGTGCAGATGATGATGCCGCCGCCGGCCTCGGCCAAGGCATTGGTCGGAACGAGCGCGGCCGGCATCCAGGACCAGGCCAGAATCTGCATCAGCAAAGCGAAGGCCGCGGCAAGCAGACTGCCGCGACCGAAAGCCCCCCTGATTCCGCCGCTGAATTTCACCCTGGCGCCACTCGGATTTGAAGTTGCGAATTGAGACGGTATGAATATTGCGGAAATTGTATATCGCGCACCCGCAGGCCGGGCAATGACTTGAACAAAAAAACGGCCGGGGTTTTGCCCCGGCCGTTTCGCTTTCGATGCCCTGAGAATCAGGCCGCGAGATTGCGCAGCACGGTCTGCAGGATGCCGCCATTCTTGTAGTAGTCGATCTCGTCCAGCGTATCGATGCGGCAGAGCACTTCGAAGGTCTGGGTCGAGCCGTCGGCGCGGGTGAGCGTGATCGGCAGCTTCTTGCGCGGCTTCAGGTCGGTGGCGACGCCGGTGATGTCGAATTTCTCAGTGCCATCCAGCTTCAGATCGAAGCGGGTCATGTCATTGAGGAATTGCAGCGGCAGCACGCCCATGCCCACCAGGTTGGACCGGTGGATACGCTCGTAGCTTTCGGCGATCACTGCCTTCACGCCGAGCAGGATGGTGCCCTTGGCGGCCCAATCGCGCGAGGAACCGTTGCCGTATTCCTTGCCGGCGAAAATCACCAGCGGCGTGCCGGTGGCCTTGTACTTCATGGCGGCATCGTAGATCGACATCACCTCACCGGTGGGCTGATACTTGGTGATGCCACCTTCGGTGCCCGGCACCAGCTCGTTCTTGAGCCGGATATTGGCGAAGGTGCCGCGCATCATCACTTCGTGATTGCCGCGCCGCGCACCATAGGAGTTGAAGTCGGCATAGGCCACGCCATTCTCGATCAGATACTTGCCGGCCGGGCCGTCCTTCTTGATCGAGCCGGCGGGCGAGATGTGGTCGGTGGTGATCTTGTCGGGCAGCACCGCCAGCACGCGCGCGCCCTTCACATCGGTGATTGCCGAGGGGGTCTTGCTCATGCCGTCGAAATACGGCGGGTTCTGCACATAGGTGGAGGTGTTGTCCCAGCCATAGGTCTGGCCGGTGCCCACCTTGATCTTGCGCCAGTTCGGATCGCCCTTGAACACGTCGGCATAGCGCTTCTTGAACATCTGCGCGGTGACATACTTGCGCACCGTGGCGGCGATCTCCTTGTTGGAGGGCCAGATGTCCTTCAGGTAGACCGGCTTGCCCTTGGCGTCATGGCCCAGGGGTTCCTTGGCGATATCGATCTTCAGGTTGCCGGCCAGCGCATAGGCCACCACCAGCATCGGCGAGGCGAGATAATTCGCCTTGGTGAGCGGATGTACGCGGCCTTCGAAGTTGCGGTTGCCCGACAGCACGGCGCCGACCACGAAATCGTTGTCGGTCACCGCCTTGGAGATATTGTCGGGCAGCGGGCCGGAATTGCCGATGCACGTCGTGCAGCCATAGCCGACCACCTGGAAGCCCAGTTTGTCGAGATCCTTCTGCACGCCGGCCTTGGCGAGATAATCCGTCACCACCTGCGAGCCAGGCGCCAGCGAGGTCTTCACCCAGGGCTTGGTGCGCAGGCCCTTCTTGATGGCGTTGCGCGCCAGCAGGCCCGCGCCCAGCAACACGCTGGGGTTGGAGGTGTTGGTGCAGGAGGTGATGGCGGCAATCACCACATCGCCATGGCCGAGATCGAAATTGGCCTTCTCGACCTTGGCGCGGAAATCCTGGCCGGTCTTCTTGCCATAGAACGTGCCGAGCAATTCCTTGAAATCGGCAGCGGTGCGGCTGAGCGGCACACGGCCTTCCGGACGGGTGGGGCCGGCCAGCGAGGATTCGACCGAACCGAGATCGAGTTCAAGCGTGTCGGTGAATACCGGCTCCGGCGCCTTCTTGCTGCGCCACAGGCCCTGGGCCTTGGCATAGGCTTCCACCAGCTTCACGCGGGCGGGATCGCGGCCGGTGGCATTCAGATAGGCGATGGTTTCTTCATCCACCGGGAAGAAGCCGCAGGTGGCGCCGTATTCGGGCGCCATGTTGCCGATGGTGCAACGATCGGCCAGCGAGAGGTCTTCCACGCCGGGGCCGAAGAACTCGACGAACTTGTTCACCACGCCCTTCTTGCGCAGCATCTGCGTCACGGTCAGTACCAGGTCGGTGGCGGTAGTGCCTTCCTTCAGCTTGCCGGTGAGGCGGAAGCCCACCACTTCGGGCAGCAGCATGGAAATCGGCTGGCCCAGCATCGCGGCCTCGGCCTCGATGCCGCCCACGCCCCAGCCCAGCACGGCCAGGCCGTTCACCATGGTGGTGTGGCTGTCGGTGCCCACCAGGGTGTCGGGATAGGCCACCTCGGTCTTGCCATCCATACCGGTCCAGACGGTCTGGGCCAGATATTCGGTATTCACCTGGTGGCAGATGCCGGTGCCCGGCGGCACCACGCGGAAATTGTCGAACGCGAACTGGCCCCAGCGCAGGAAGGCATACCGCTCGCCGTTGCGCTCATATTCCAGGTCCACGTTCTTCTTGAAGGCGCCGGCGGCGGCGGAATAATCCACCATCACCGAATGGTCGATCACCAGATCCACCGGCGAAAGCGGGTTGATCTTGCGGGTATCGCCGCCCAGCTTGGCCATGGCATCGCGCATGGCAGCCAAATCCACCACGGCGGGCACGCCGGTGAAATCCTGCATCAGCACGCGGGCCGGGCGATAGGCGATTTCGCGGTCGGACTTGCGGTCCTTCAGCCACTTGCCCACGGCCTTGATGTCGTCGACGGTGACGGAACGGCCGTCTTCATAGCGCAGCAGGTTTTCCAGCAGCACTTTCAGCGAATACGGCAGGCGCGACAGGTCGCCCAGGGTCTTTTCCGCGGCTTTCAGGCTGTAATAGGCGTAGCTCTTGTTGCCGACCTTCAGGGTCTTGCGGGTTTTCAGCGTATCCTGGCCAACAGCGATCGGCACGGCGCGCGCGGCGCCCGCAGCCTTCGCCTTTTTCCCAGAAGCCTTTACCACCGCCTTCACAACCTTCTTAACAGCCTTCTTGGCGGTTTTCTTGGCCGGAGCCTGCTTGGCAGCCGCCTGCTTGGCCGGAGCCTTCGCCACCTTCACGGCCTTTTTGACGACCTTCTTCTTCGCGGCCGGCTTCTTGAGGGCCGGCTTCTTGGTGGCCGGGGCCTTCTTGCTGCTGGACTTCTTTTTCACGGGGCGCTCCTTCCTGCGGGGCTAGGCCTTGGCGGCCTGGAGGGTGTTGGCGGGATTCGTGCCGCAAATCCGGCGCTTTGCCAAGGGGTTCCGGCGAATTCCCTTCGTCGTGGACGTGAATTCTCCTCAAGGGGTGTCGCGTTGGTTTCAAGCCCGTTGCCGCGGCGTCAACACCAGCAGCGCAGTCGGACTAAAGCGAATGCTCTCGACACGGAACTTGACTGCGACGAGCCAGACCGGTCACATAGGCGCACAAATGATGTGGGCTTAAGCTTGCACAAGCCACCAGGGAGGCGGCGTTTTGGGAAAACAGGGGCAGATTACGCCCGGAATCCGGGCAGACGATTCACCGGTTGCCAGTAGCGGGAAGCCGATAGCCGGCAGCCAGAGCGCCCCGGAACGCGATACGATTCCGAAATATCTGCTGGATAATGCGCGGCCAGCCCCCCAGGGCCGGCGCGACCGCCCTGCCATGCGCGAAAAGACCCTGGGCATCTGGCAAAGCTGGACCTGGGGCGAAGTGACCGAGCAGGTGCGCTTGATTGCCGGCGGCCTGGCCCTGGCCGGATTGCGGCGCGGCGACAAGGTGGCCCTGATCGGCGACAATCGGCCCGATCTCTACTGGTCGCTGGCCGCGATCCAGGCGCTGGGCGCGGTGCCGGTGCCGATCTACCAGGAAAGCGTGGCCGAGGAAGTGCAATATGTGGTGGACCATGCCGAGGCCCGCTTCGCCATCGCCGAAAACCAGGAGCAGGTGGACAAGCTGCTGGGTCTGCGTGAGCGGCTGCCGCTGCTGGATCTGATCGTTTACACCGATCCGCGCGGCCTGCGGCATTACAGCCAGCCCGGCTTGCGCGATATGGCCGACATCAAGGCCGATGGCCGCCGGCATGCCCAACAGCACCCGGATTTCCTGGAAACCGAGATTGCCAGGGGCCAGGGCAGCGATCTGGCGCTGATCTGCTATACCTCGGGCACCACCGGCCGGCCCAAGGGCGTGATGCTGAGCCACGACAACATCGTGCGCTCGGCCAATATGGCCATTGCCTTCGACGCCATCAACGAAACCGACGAAATCCTGGCCTATCTGCCGCTGGCCTGGGTGGGCGACAATTTCATCTCCTATGCCGAAGCCACCTTGGCCGGTTTCTGCGTGAATTGCCCGGAATCCGGCGAGACGGTGCTGACCGACCTGCGCGAGATCGGCCCGACCTATTTCTTCGCGCCGCCGCGCATCTTCGAAAACCTGCTGACCACGGTGATGATCCGCATGGAAGATGCCAGCCGCATCAAGCGCGGGCTGTTCAAGTATTTCATCGGTCTGGCGCGCCGGGTGGGCCGGCCGATCCTGGAAGGCAAGCCGGTGGGGCTGGCCGACCGGCTGCTCTATGCCCTGGGCGAAATGCTGATCTATGGCCCGCTGAAAAACGTGCTGGGCATGAGCCGCCTGCGCCTGGCCTACACCGCCGGCGAAGCCATCGGCCCGGATATTTTCGATTTCTTCCGCGCGCTCGGCATCAACCTGAAACAGCTTTACGGCCAGACCGAATGCACGGTCTATCTCTGCATGCATACCGACGACGATGTGCTGCCCGATACCGTGGGCAAGCCGGCGCCGGGCGTGGAAGTGCGTATCGACGAGGCCACCGGCGAGGTGATGTTCCGCAGCCCCGGCGTATTCGTCGGCTATTACAAGAATCCCGAGGCCACCGATGAAGCCAAGACGCCGGATGGCTGGGTGCATAGCGGCGATGCCGGGGTATTTGCCGATAACGGCCATCTGCGCATCATCGATCGCGCCAAGGATGTGGGCCGGCTCGGCAACGGCGCGCTGTTTGCGCCGAAATACATCGAAAACAAGCTGAAATTCTTTCCGCAGATCAAGGAAGCCGTGGCCTTCGGCGACAAGCGCGATTTCGTTGCCTGCTTCGTGAATATCGATCTCGGCGCGGTGGGTTCCTGGGCCGAACGCAACGGCATCGCCTACACCTCCTATGCCGACCTGGCGGCACGGCCCGAGGTGTATGACATGATCCGCGGCTGCATCGAAACGGTGAACCGCGACCTGTCGTCGGATTCCTCCATGGCCGACAGCCAGATCAAGCGTTTCCTGATCCTGCACAAGGAACTGGATGCCGATGACGGCGAACTCACCCGCACCCGCAAGGTGCGCCGCCGCATCATCGCCGACCGTTATGCCGATATCATCGAGGCACTGTATTCCGGCACCAGCAGCATCGCCGTGGATGCCAGGATCACCTTCGAGGATGGCCGCACCGGCAGCTTCAAGGCCAACCTGCCGGTGGCCGATGCGCAAACCTTCGCTGCGCTGCGCAAAGCGGGCTGAAACAGGTGAACCAGATGGATGTTTCCGCCACCACCCCGAACGACAAGAACCCGAACGGCAAGAAACTGGGCGATGTGCTGCTGCGCGTGGAGAATATCTCGCTCAGCTTCGGCGGCGTGAAGGCGCTCACCGATATCAGTTTCGATATCCGCGAGCATGAGGTGCTTGCCATTATCGGCCCCAACGGCGCCGGCAAATCCTCGATGCTGAACTGCATCAACGGTTTCTACCATCCGCAGCAGGGCAGCATCACCTTCCGCGGCCAGACCCGCAGCCGCATGAAGCCGCACGAGGCCGCAAGCCAAGGCATCGCCCGCACCTTCCAGAACATCGCGCTGTTCAAGGGCATGTCGACGCTGGACAACATCATGTCCGGCCGCATGCTGAAAATGAAATCCGGCATCATCGCCTCGGCCTTCTATAAAGGGCCCGCCGAACGCGAGCAGATCGAACATCGTGCCTTCTGCGAAAAGATCATCGACTTCCTGGAAATCGAGGCGATCCGCAAGATTCCGGTGGGCCGCCTGCCCTATGGCCTGCAAAAGCGCGTGGAGCTGGGCCGCGCGCTGGCCGCCGAACCCACCCTGTTGCTGCTGGACGAACCGATGGCCGGCATGAACCTGGAAGAAAAGCAGGATATGTGCCGCTTCATCCTGGATGTGAACGACGAATTCGGCACCACCATCTGCCTGATCGAACACGACATGGGCGTGGTGATGGATATCTCGGATCGCGTGGTGGTGCTGGATTACGGCCGTAAGATCGGCGACGGCGCGCCCGAGGAAATCAAGCATAACCAGGAAGTGATCGACGCCTATCTGGGCGTTCAACATTAAACCGGCAGCATTAGGCGGGGCAGGCAGGCATGGCATTCTTCCTGGAAGTTCTGATCGGCGGCCTGATGGCGGGGGTGATGTATTCCCTGGTGGCGCTGGGCTTCGTGCTGATCTTCAAGGCATCCGGCGTGTTCAACTTCGCCCAGGGCGCCATGGTGCTGTTCGCGGCGCTGTTCTTCGTCGGCTTCATCGAGATCGGCCTGTCGATCTGGCTGGCGCTGCCGCTCACCGTATTGGTGATGGTGGCCTTGGCCTGGACCGTGGAGCGACTGGTGCTGCGCCATCTGGTGAACCAAGAGGGCATCATCCTGTTCATGGCCACCATCGGCGTATCGTATTTCCTGGATGGCTTCGGCCAGACCATCTGGGGTTCGAATGTGCGGCAGTTGGATATCGGCCTGCCCACCGACCCGATCTTCCTGATGGATGGCGATATCCTGATCCAGGCTTTCGATCTCTGGGCCGCTTTGGTGGCCGGCTCGCTGCTGGCGGCGTTGGTGGTGTTTCAGCGCACCGGCGTGGGTCGCGCGCTGCGCGCTGTGGCCGATGATCACCAGGCGGCGCAATCGGTGGGCATTCCGCTCAACACCATCTGGATCATCGTGTGGAGCATTGCCGGCCTGGTGGCCCTGGTGGCCGGCGTGATGTGGGGTTCCAAGCTGGGGGTGCAGCCGGCCATCGTCAGCCTGGCGCTGAAGGCGCTGCCGGTGCTGATCCTGGGCGGCTTCACATCCATTCCCGGCGCCATCGTGGGCGGCTTGATCATCGGCGCCGGCGAGAAGCTGGCTGAAGTGTTCATCGGGCCGTTCTTCGGCGGCGGCATCGAAAACTGGTTTGCCTATGTGCTTGCCCTGGGCTTCCTGCTGATCCGGCCGCAAGGCCTGTTCGGCGAACGCATCATCGAACGTGTCTAACCACGGCGGGAAACATCATGCTGTATCGTGAATCCGGTCAGTTCAAAACCAGCTATCCCGCCGACCAGGCGATCTTCACCATCCGGCAAGATCGCTGGTTCTTCGTGCTGCTGATGCTGGCGGCCTTCGTGGGCGTGCCGCTGGTGGCCACCGATTATCTCTACACCGCGCTGATCATTCCCTTCCTGTGCATGGCGCTGGCGGCCCTGGGCCTGAATATCCTGACCGGCTATTGCGGGCAGGTATCGCTGGGCACCGGCGCCTTCATGGGCGTGGGTGCCGTGGTGGCCTGGAACCTGGCCTTCCGCATCCCGGAGCTGAACCTGCTGGTGGCGTTTGGCCTGGCCGGACTGGTGGCCGCCGCCGTGGGCGTGGTGTTCGGCCTGCCCAGCTTGCGCATCAAAGGCTTCTATCTGGCGGTGGCCACGCTTGCAGCGCAATTCTTCCTGCCCTGGCTGTTCACCAAGGTGAGCTGGTTCACCAACCACAATTCGTCGGGCGTGATCACCGTGCCGCGCATGACGCTGTTCGGCTGGGAGATCAACACGCCGATGGAGAAATACCTGTTTGCGTTGGGCGTGGTGACCATACTGGCGCTGGCGGCGAAAAACATGGTGCGCTCCAATCCGGGCCGGCGCTGGATGGCGATCCGCGACATGGATATCGCCGCCGAGATCATCGGCATCCGGCCGATCGTGGCCAAGCTGAGCGCGTTTGCCGTCTCGTCCTTTTATATCGGCATTGCCGGCGCGCTGTATCTGTTCGTCTATCTCGGTTCCGCCGAACCGGACGGCTTCAACATCAATCTGTCGTTCCAGGCCTTGTTCATGATCATCATCGGCGGCCTGGGATCGATATTGGGCAGCTTCCTCGGCGCCTTCTTCATCCTGCTGGTGCCGATCTTCCTCACCCGCGTGCCGCCGTTGATCGGCCTCGACATGTCGACGGCCGCCATCGCGCATACCGAGTTCATGGTATTCGGCGCGCTGATCGTGTTCTTCCTGATCGTGGAGCCGCATGGCCTGGCAAGGCTGTGGCAGATTGCCAAAGAGAAGCTCCGCATCTGGCCCTTCCCTTACTGAGACCAGTCCATACTTAAAACCGGCCTGTACTTAAGACCGGAAGAAACCAAGCTTTGGTAGGCGTCTTGAGTCTGTTAGGGTTTAGGCAATCCGCCCGGCAAGGGCGGTCAATGGGAGGAAAAAAACATGATGATCAAAAAGCTTGGCCTGGCCATCGCGGCCGGTGCCGTTCTGCTCGGGGCGCATGTCGCTGCCTCGGCGCAGGAGCAGTTGATTCCCTCGATGGTGTATCGCACCGGGCCGTTCGCGCCTTCGGGCATCCCCACCGCCGACGGATTCCAGGATTACATCACCCTGCTGAACACCCGCGATGGCGGCCTCAACGGCGTGAAGCTGAAGGTGGAGGAATGCGAAACGCAGTACAACACCGAACGCGGCGTTGAATGCTATGGCCGCCTGAAGGCCCAGGGCGGCACCATCTTCAGCCCCTATTCCACCGGCATCACCTATGCCTTGACCGACCGCGCGGCGGCCGACAAGTCGGTGATCTTCTCCATGGCCTATGGCCGCGCATCGGCCATGGTGGGGCAGTATTTCCCCTGGGTGTTCAATGCACCGGTCACCTACTGGTCGGGCGCTTCGGCGGCGATCCAGTTCTTTGCCAAGGAAGCCGGCGGCAAGGACAAACTGAAGGGCAAGAAGATCGCCCATGTGTTCATCGACATCCCCTACGGCAAGGAGCCCAATCCGGTTCTGCAGAATTACGCCGAGGAACTCGGTTTCCAGCTCGAGCTGGTGCCGGTGCCGGCGCCGGGCCTGGAGCAGAAGTCGATCTGGCTGCAGGTACGCCAGATGCGGCCGGACTTCGTCTACCTCACCGGCTGGGGCGCGATGAATGCCGTGTCGCTGAAGGAAGCCGCCGCCGTGGGCTATCCACGCGAGAAGATTCTCGGCGGCTGGTACACCTCGCAGGATAGCGACACCGTGGGCGCCGGCCCCGCGGCCAAGGGCTTCCGCGGCCTCACCTTCCATGGCGCATCCCGCGATCTGCCGCTGCTGAAAACCATCAAGCAGCATGTGGTGGACAAGGGCCAGGCCAGCCAGGGTGGCAAGCATCTGGGCGAAATCGGCTATCTGCGCGGCGTGCTGAACGCGGTGTTCACCACCGAGGCTCTGCGCACCGCCCAGGCCCGCTTCGGCAACAAGGTGATGGATGGCGAACAATCGCGCTGGGGCTTCGAGAATCTCGACCTTACCGCCGCCAAGCTGAAGCAGTTGGGCCTGGAGGGCTTCATCCAGCCGATCAAGCTGAGCTGCGACAACCACCAGGGCGACGGCAAGATTCTCGTCGTGCAGTGGGATGGCAATCAGTGGAAGCATGTGAGCGACTGGATCACGCCTGAGAACCAGAAGCTGATGCCGCTCTATATCGCTGGCGCCGAAGCCTATGCCCGCGAGAAGAACATTACCGCGCAGAATTGCGCAAAGTCGTAAGCCAACCGGATGCCTCTCCCGCCGCAGGGCGGGAGAGGTTTCCACCCGAATGACAGGTCGCCAGAATGACAGGTCCAGCGCCATGACAGCCGCAACGCCGCTTCTCAGCGTGAACAATATCGAAGTGATCTACAATCACGTG
>NZ_JAHBYG010000070.1:2500-11175 GCF_019636075.1 Ferrovibrio sp. | reverse complement strand
GTCTTCTCGTCGATCGGCTTCTTCTTGGCCTTCATGATGTTGGGCAGCGAGGCATAGCGCGGTTCATTGAGGCGCAGGTCGGTGGTGATCACCGCCGGCAGCTTCAGTTCCACGGTTTCCAGGCCGCCATCCACTTCGCGCACCACACTGGCCTTGCCATCGGCAAGTGCCAGCTTGTTGGCGAAGGTGCCCTGCGGCCAGCCCATCAGGGCGGCGAGCATCTGGCCGGTCTGGTTGCTGTCGTCGTCGATGGCCTGCTTGCCCACGATCACCAGCTGCGGCGCTTCCGCCTCGGCCACCTTGGCCAGCAGCTTGGCCACGGCCAGCGGCTGCACTTCGGCGTCGGTCTTGATCAGGATGCCGCGATCGGCGCCCATGGCCAGCGCGGTGCGCAGGGTTTCCTGGGCTTGGGCCGGGCCGATGGAGACGGCGATCACCTCGGTGGCGGTGCCGGCTTCCTTCAGCCGCACGGCTTCCTCGACGGCGATTTCGTCGAACGGATTCATCGACATCTTTACGTTGGCGAGATCAACGCCGGTCTTGTCCGCTTTTACGCGAATCTTGACGTTGTAATCCACCACGCGCTTGACCGCGACCAGAACCTTCATGGACGTGCAACCCTATTGTTATCGAGACGAAATGGGTGTTATCGAGACGAAATGGGTTATGGCGACAGCTCCAGCCAGCCAGGAAAGGCCGGTCAACCCGGGCATGCCGTCAGTTTTTTCGCGCTGCACACTATAACCCGGCGGGGGGGCTGTCAACGAACCGCCCCTTGGGCCGGCCGCCCCTGAAATAGCCCGATATCGGCAGGTTTCGGAAGAAAATTGCCCGAAAAAATCCGCCTCAAACCGCTGCCGCCCCCTTGTGGAAAATCCGGCCGATCCCACATCTGCTGCGTGGGGCCCGATACTGCCTGCCGCCAAGCCGGGGGCAGTGAATGGGTCGCTGCTACAAGGAGTGAGTTATGGATTTGGAAAAATTCACCGAGCGCGCCCGCGGTTTTCTGCAAGCGGCGCAAACCCTGGCGCTGGCCCGTGGGCATCAGCGGTTCAGCCCTGAACATATCCTCAAAGTGCTGCTGGACGATCCGGAAGGCATGGCGGCCGGCCTGGTGCGTGCGGCTGGCGGCGACCCGGCCAAGGCCAAGGCGCAGAATGAAGAAACCCTGGGCAAGATGCCCAAGGTGGAAGGCCAGGGTGCCGGCCAGCTTTACATGGCGCCTGAGCTTGCCCGCCTGTTCGAGCAGGCCGAGCAACTGCGGGAGAAATCCGGCGACAGTTTCGTGGCTGCCGAGCGGCTGCTGCAGGCCATCGCCATCACGCCCAGCCCGGCCGCCGACGCATTGAAGGCCGCCAAGGTGACGCCGCAGGCGCTGGAAAAGGCCATTCAGGACATGCGCAAAGGCCGCAAGGCCGATAGCGCCAATGCCGAACAGGCTTACGACGCCCTGAAGAAATATGCCCGCGACCTGACCGAGGCGGCGGAAAACGGCAAACTTGACCCGGTGATCGGCCGCGACGAGGAAATCCGCCGCACGATCCAGGTTCTGTCGCGCCGCACCAAGAACAACCCGGTGCTGATCGGCGAGCCCGGCGTGGGCAAGACCGCCATCGTGGAAGGCCTGGCCCTGCGCATTGCCAAGGGCGACGTGCCGGAAAGCCTGAAGGAAAAGCGCCTGATGGCGCTGGATCTGGGCGCGATGATCGCCGGCGCGAAATTCCGCGGCGAATTCGAGGAGCGTTTGAAGGCCGTGCTGGCGGAAGTCACCTCCGCCGAGGGCCGGATCGTGCTGTTCATCGACGAATTGCACACCCTGGTGGGCGCCGGCAAGGCCGATGGCGCGATGGATGCCTCCAACCTGCTGAAACCCGCTTTGGCGCGCGGCGAATTGCATTGCGTTGGCGCCACCACGTTGGATGAATACCGCAAGTATATCGAGAAGGATGCGGCGCTGGCGCGGCGCTTCCAGTCGGTCTTCGTGGGTGAGCCCAGCGTGGAGGATACCATCTCCATCCTGCGCGGCCTGAAGGAGAAGTATGAAGTGCACCATGGCGTGCGCATCACCGACAGCGCCATCGTTGCCGCCGCCACGCTCTCCAACCGCTACATCACCGACCGTTTCCTGCCCGACAAGGCCATCGACCTGGTGGACGAGGCAGCGTCGCGGCTGCGCATGGAAGTGGACAGCAAGCCCGAAGAGCTGGACGAACTCGATCGCCGCATCATGCAGCTCAAGATCGAGCGCGAGGCGCTGAAAAAGGAAACCGACGCGGCTTCCAAGGACCGCTTGAGCAAGCTGGAAAAGGAACTGGCCGATCTGGAGGAGCAGTCGCGCGGCGTCACGGCCGTGTGGCAGGGCGAAAAGGCCAAGCTCGGCTCGGCCCAGAGCCTGAAGGAGCAACTCGACCGCGCCCGGCTCGACCTTGAGCAGGCGCAGCGTAAATCCGATTGGAATCGCGCGTCGGAATTGTCCTATGGCGTGATCCCCAATCTGGAGCGCCAATTGTCGGAAGCCGAGAAGGCTGGCGACGGCAAGGCCAGCATGGTGCGCGAGGCGGTCACCGAAAGCGATATCGCCGGCGTGGTGTCGCGCTGGACCGGCATTCCGGTGGACAAGATGCTGTCGGGCGAGCGCGAAAAGCTGCTCACCATGGAGAAGAAGCTGGCCACCCGCGTGGTGGGCCAGGATGAGGCCCTGGTGGCGGTGGCCAACGCGGTGCGGCGTGCACGTGCCGGCTTGCAGGATCCCAATCGCCCGATCGGCAGCTTCCTGTTCCTCGGTCCCACCGGCGTGGGCAAGACCGAACTGACCAAGGCGGTGGCCGAATTCCTGTTCGACGACGACAGCGCCATGGTGCGTATCGACATGTCGGAATACATGGAGAAGCATTCGGTCAGCCGCCTGATCGGCGCGCCTCCGGGCTATGTCGGCTATGACGAAGGCGGCGCGTTGACGGAAGCCGTGCGCCGTCGGCCCTATCAGGTGATCCTGTTCGACGAAGTCGAGAAGGCGCATCAGGACGTGTTCAACGTGCTGCTGCAGGTGCTCGATGATGGTCGCCTCACCGATGGCCAGGGACGCACGGTGGATTTCAAGAACACCGTGATCATCCTCACCTCCAACCTGGGCAGCGAATATCTCGCCCAGGCGGAAGCCAAGGATATCGACGAGGTGGTGCGCCATCGCGTGATGGAAGTGGTGCGCGGGCATTTCCGCCCCGAATTCCTGAACCGGCTGGACGAAATCATCCTGTTCCGCCGCCTCAGCCGCGAGAACATGACCGGCATCGTGGATATCCAGCTCAAGCGCCTCACGGCCCTGCTGGCGGATCGCAAGATCACGCTGGACCTGGACGACAAGGCCAAGACCTGGCTGGCCGATTCCGGCTACGACCCGGTCTATGGCGCACGGCCCTTGAAGCGGGTGATCCAGCGCGAACTGCAAAACCCGCTGGCCAGCCTGATCCTGGAAGGCAAGGTGCTGGATGGCAGCGTGGTGGCGGTCTCCGCCGGGCCGGATGGCTTGGAAATCCAGGGCCAGGCGCTGCATTGAAGCGCGTATGTAGATGCATGAAGCGAAAAGGGCGGTCTTCGGGCCGCCCTTTTTTATCTTGATCGGTTTTATCTTGATCGGTGACCGTTTCTCTTATATTTAACTCATACGTTAATTAACGTATGAGTTAAATATAAATGTCCGCCGACCGCCTGAGCCTCACCCTGGCTGCGCTTGCCGATCCCACGCGGCGGGCGATTCTGGCGCGTCTGGCCGGCGGCGAGGCTTCGGTGAAGCAATTGGCAGCGCCTTTCGCCATCAGCCTGCCGGCGGTTTCCAGGCATCTGAAGGTGCTGGAAAAGGCCGGGCTGATTGCCAAGGGCCACAAGGCGCAATGGCGGCCCTGCCGGCTGGAAGCCGCGCCGTTGCAGGAAGTGGCCGGCTGGATCGACGGCTATCGGCGTTTCTGGGACGAGAGTTTCGACCGGCTCGATACCTATCTACAGCAGCTTCAACAGGTGAAATCCGATGAAAAGCACTGACGCCGGCGGCGACGAATCCGCCTTTGTCATCACCCGCGTTGTGGATGCCCCGCGCGAGCTGGTCTGGCGCATGTATACCCAGGCCGATCATCTGAAAAACTGGTTCGGCCCGAAGGGTTTTCCGATGACCCATTGCAGCATGGATCTGCGCGTCGGCGGCATGTTCCATTATTGCCTGCAAATGCCGGGCGGCGGCAGCGAGATGTGGGGGCGCTGGATATTCCGCGCCATCGAGCCGCCGCGCCGGCTGGTGACGGTCACGTCCTTTTCCGATGCCGAGGGCGGGGTGACGCGGCATCCGCTGGCGCCGGGTTGGCCGCTGCATATGCTGGGCGAGACGCTGTTCGACGACGAGGCCGATGGCAAGACGCGCATCACCGTCACCACCACGGCGCTGGATGCCAGCGAAGCCGAGATCGCCACCTTCAAGGGCGGGTTCGCCAGCATGACCCAGGGCTGGAGCGGCACTTTCCAGCAATTCAGCGATTACCTGGCCACTTTGAAATAGCGTAAAAGCCTGCCGTCGATGGCGGCCAGGCCGAGGCCGATCAGCGCCATGCCGGCAATATGCTGGGGCGCCAGGCTTTCGCCCAGAAAACCGATGCCGAGCAGAATGGCGGTGGGCGGGATCAGAAACGTGACGAGGTTGATGTTGGTGGCCCCAGCCGAGGCCAGGATGCGGAAATACAGCGCATAACCCAGGGCGCTGGAAAACAAGCCAAGCCCTGCCAGCGAGGCCAGCGCCTGTGGGCTGGGCATCGGCAGGGTCCAGGGGTGTTCCAGCAGCAAGGCCGCCGGCAGCATCAAGCTGCTCGCCATCAGGCCCTGCAGGGCCGCAGGCAGCATCGGCTGGATGCCCATGCGATTGAACCGGCGGCCATAGAGCGCGCCCACCGCGTAGGAGCAGGTGGCAAGCAGAACCGCGCAGGGGGCCAGCCAGTCCGTCAGATTTCCACCGTCCTTGAAGGCGAAGGCTTGCGGCCCGATCAGCACCATCACCCCCAGGATGCCGGCAAGCAGCCCCAGCAGCTTGGCCGGAGTGAGGCGCTCGTCGGCGGCCACGAAATGCGCAAACAGCACGGTCCAGAGCGGCGTGGTGGCATTCAGGATCGAGGCCAGGCCGCTTGGGATATGGTTCTGGCTCCAGCCGATCAGGCCAAAGGGTATCGCATTGTTGAGCAGGCCCATCACGAAGAAGGCGCGCCACGCGGCCCATTCGCGCGGCCATCGTATGCCACGCCAGGCCAGCCAGCTGCACAGGATCAGCGCACCGCCCAGCAGCCGTGCGGTCACCAGACTGAATACCGGCACTTCGCGGATGGCAATGGCAACAAAAAAGAACGAGCCGCTCCAGAGCAGCGAAAGCGTCAGCAGCATGCCCCATTCAAGGGCATTCATCGGGCGGGCCGGTGTGGTCATGGGGATGGTCTACTCAGTTCGTGGCGCCGCGGCTATCCGTTTGTTGTGCTGGCGAACATCGGGCTATGTCTGGGCTGTGCAGCCACCCGTGCCAGCCAGGCACGCAGGGCCGGATAGGGCGCGAGATCGAGGTCTGCCTCGTCGGCGCGATGGGTGTAGGCATAAAGCGCGATATCGGCCACCGAGTAGCGCCCTGCGGCGAAGAAATCATGGCGCGCCAGATGCTGCTCCATCACGCTCAGCGCGGCGTGGCCCTTGGCCAGGCGCTCGGGCATTTCCGCCATGCGCGGATGCTGGCGGCCGAGATGACGCAGGATATAGCGCGGCGTGGCCACATAGGGCTCGTGGCTATATTGCTCGAAAAACAGCCATTGCAGCGCCTGGGCGCGCCCCAGGCGATCATCGGGCAGCAAAGCGCTGCCTTCCGCCAGATACCACAGGATGGCGTTGGATTCGGCAATGCAGGTGCCGTCTTCCAGCTCCAGCAGGGGGATGCGGCCATTGGGATTCTTGGCCAGGAAGTCCGGCGTGCGGGTTTCGCCCTTGTCGATATCCCGCCACAGGATGCGGTGCGGCAGGCCCAATTGGGCTAGGGCGAGGCGGCATTTATAGCCGTTTCCGGAATCCTGATAGTCATACAATGTCAGCATGATCGTCCCTAAAGCTCTGGGTCGCCCCAGTGTTGATTAAGATAAACTTTTCTGCAAACCAGTAATTATTGGCTTTAGGGATAGATAATCTAAGTCTATGCTATTCTTATCATGGGTCGCCGCTTACCACCGCTGAATGCCCTGCGCGCTTTTGAGGCCGCTGCCCGCCATGGCGGCTTCGTGGCGGCGGCGGCTGAACTCGGCGTTACGCCGGCGGCGATCAGCCAGCAAGTGAAGGGGCTGGAAGCGCAGCTCGATACGGCTCTGTTCCGCCGGGCACCCCAGGGCCTGACCCTCACCGAAGCCGGCCGAGCCTATCTTCCGGGCCTGAGCGACGGGCTGGACCGCCTGGCCGAAGCCACCAGCCGGCTGGCTTCGGCTTCTGGCGGACGTGTCACTATCAGCTTGTTGCCTGCGCTGGCTTCGGGCTGGCTGATTCCAAGATTGGAGAATTTTCGCCGCGCCTTTCCCGGCACGGCATTGAAGCTGGATACCACGCGGCGGCTGACCGACTTTGCGCGCGAGGATGTGGATATGGTGATCCGCTTCGGGCCGCGCCCGGCACCGGGCGCCAGCAAGGATTTGGTGGCGCATCACCTGATGGATGAGGATGTGTATCCGGTGGCCAGCCCGGCGATGCGGCTCGGCGGCCGCGATCTTGGCGATCTGGCACCGCACATGCTGTTGCACGATAGCGATATCGATATCGGCCCGTTGCCGCCGCAGCCCTGGCTGCAATGGGCGAATTGGTATCGCCGGATCGGCCTGCCGGCGCCAGAGACGGCCGCCGGGATAGGCTTTACGGATTCATCCGTGTTGCTGGCGGCGGCTCTTGCCGGTCAAGGCGTGGCTTTGGGCCGCGCGCCGCATCTGGGCGATCTGCTTGCGCGCGGGCATCTGGTACGGATCGGCCAGCAAAGCTGGAAGGCCGATTGGGCTTATCATGTGGTGGCGCCGGAGGCGCATTTTCGCCGGCCATTGCTGCGCGCCGTGCTCGATTGGCTGCTGGCGCAGAGAATTCAGCCCGATATGAAGCCGTTTGCGGCGTTTATTTGCTGATCCGGCAATCCGGGTTGCCGTATTTCGCCACGCAGGCAGAAGCGGCGCAGCTTTTGATCGCCGCATCGCGCTGGTCCTTGTTCAAATCCACGGTTTCCACGGCGGTGTAAGGCACGGCTTCCGAGCGGGTGCCCTGAATGCAGTTGGTTGTCGTGGTGTTGCCCGAGCCGCTGGTGGTGCAGGTGACATTGCCGTCGGGCACCTGGATATAGCGCGTCTTGTTCACCATCACCTGGGAATAGACGGCCGGAATTTCAGCGTAATACCGCGTGGCGCAGATATTCTTTTCGTGCGTCCATTCCGGCGTGGCGCAGCCCGAAAGCAGCAAGGCCAGGGCCGGCAGCAAAGACCAACGAATGGTGCCCGCCCGGCTTTTCATGTGGCAACGATGCTTTCGTGGCTCAGTTGTTCGAAGCGCCGCTACTGCCAGTGCTGCCGCCCGCGCTGCCGCCCGCGCTGCTGCCCGCGCCGCCACCCAGTGCCAGCAATTCCGGCGTCTTGCGGATCTCGGTATCCATCAGCTCGATATGCTGGCGGAATTTGGCGAGTTCCTTGCCTTCCAGCTTGCGGCCGGAGGGGAAGCGCACATTCATCGGGTTCACCTGCTGGCCCTGCACCATCACTTCGTAATGCAGATGCGGGCCGGTGGAGCGGCCGGTGGTGCCCACGGCGCCGATGATCTGGCCTTGGCGCACGCGCTGGCCATTCTTCACGCCGATGCGGCTCATATGGGCATAGGCAGTGGCATAACCGTTGCCATGGCGGATGCGCACATAATTGCCATAGGCACCATTCCAGCCGGCCAATTCCACGGTGCCTTCGCCGGCGGCCTGGATCGGCGTGCCGGTAGCGGCGCCGAAATCCACGCCCTTATGCATCAGGCTGTAGCCCAGGATGGGGTGTTTGCGCCGGCCGAAGCCCGAGGTGAGCCGGGCGCCATCGATCGGCGTGCGCAGCAGCGCCTTCTTCACGCTCTGACCCTGGGTGTTGAAGTAATCCTCTTCGCCGCCATCGCTGGGGCGATAATTGTAGTAGCGCAGTTCGCGGCCAGACAGGGTGAGCGCCGCCGATATGATGCGGCCGGTCTTGGCCAGCCTGCCCTGATCGTCGAGATGGCGCTCGAAATAGACCATGAAGCTGTCGCCGGGCTGCACTTCGCGCTGGAAGTCCACATCGAAGCTGAACAGCTTGATGAACTCGCTGAGCAGGCTGGGCGTAAGGCCGGCTTCCAGGCCTGCATTATAGAGGCTGTCGCTGATCTCGCCGCCGATACGGCCGGGCACGATATCGAAAGAGCGGATGATTTCATTGGCGATGAAACCGCCTTCATCGCGCACCACGCTGACTTCGCGCTCCACGCTGGGGGTCAGCGCCATTTCAGACAGCCGCAGGGATTCGCTGCCCAGGCGTTCGAAGGTGAGGGTGATTTCCTGGCCCACCTGCAGGCGGCGCGGATTGAACTTGCGGCCCAGTGCCTCGATGGCGCGCTGCGACTCATCGGGCTGGGCG
>NZ_JAHBYG010000007.1 GCF_019636075.1 Ferrovibrio sp. | reverse complement strand
CTCCTGATACACACCTTCATAGGCACGCGGCCAGGCGAAATCGGGCTTGGCTTCGCCGGCCCGCACCGCCGCCTGCAAGCCGCTGCGGAATCCCTGCAGGCTGGCGCCGCTGGCGATTTCGACTTTCCACGGCTGCGCATTGCACCAGGATGGCACGCGCTGGGCCATGGCCAGGATCCGCTCGATCACCGGGCGCGGCACCGGATCGGGCTTGAATGCGCGGCAGGAAAACCGCTCCGCCAGAATATCCTGCAATATGTCGGCCTTTGGCTGGCTGCTCACCGCGTTGCTCCCATTCGCATGTCTCTTCTTTCGGCCTAACCTATAGTGGTTTGCCCGCTGCTCGGAAGCCATGCGGATGTGGTGAATTTTTGTGCGGATTCTGCCGATTGAATGCATGGCACTTAACGAAATCAAGACTTTGCCCCTGGCACGCCGCTTGCTGATCCAATGACGGAAAAACACCGGATAGGTAAGCCATGCCGAGTATCGTAGCCGCGCCTTATGATTACAGCTTTCCGGCCGGCAAGCTGGCGCTGATCGTGATCGACATGCAGCGCGATTTCGTTGAGGAAGGCGGCTTCGGCTCTGCCTTGGGCAACGATGTGCGGCCCTTGCAGGCCATCGTGCCCACGGTGGCCAGGCTGATCGCCGGGTTTCGCGCCGCCGGCCTGCCGGTGATCCATACCCGCGAAGGCCACAAGCCCGACCTGTCGGATTGCCCGCCCTCCAAACGCGCGCGGGGGCAAATGCCGGGCAGCGGCAGCCTGACTATCGGCGATGCCGGGCCGATGGGACGCATCCTGGTGGATGGCGAGCCGGGCAACGACCTGGTGCCCGAACTGGCGGCCCTGCCCGGCGAGATCGTGTTGCTGAAGCCCGGCAAGGGCGCGTTCTATGCCACGCCGTTGCAGGAGATTCTGCAAAAGCTGGGCATCGGCCACCTGATCTTCGCCGGCGTGACCACTGAGGTCTGCGTGCAGACCACCATGCGCGAAGCCAATGATCGCGGCTATGAATGCCTGCTGGCGGAAGACGCCACCGAAAGCTATTTCCCGGAATTCAAGGCCGCCACGATTGCCATGATCCGCGCGCAAGGCGGCATCGTGGGCTGGACCGCGCCGGTGGAGGCCGTGCTGCGCGGGCTTGCTTAAGCCGCCGCCGCCTCACCGCGCGGCACCGGCCGCAACAGCGTTATGCGGGCCCGATCTGCCTGGCCCCGATCTGCCTGGCCCCGATCTGCGTGATCCCGATCTGCGTGGCGGGCATCCAATTGCCGCTCCAGATCGGCCATGGTGGCCTGCAATTCGGCGATGCCGGATTCAATCTCGTCGCGCTGCTTTTCCAGCGCCTGCAGCTTCTCGCGGCCCAATTGCAGCGACAGGCGCAACTGATGCCCAGCCCCAGGACCAGGCCCAGGACCAGGTCTGGAACCGGCTTCGTCCTGCGCTTCCAGCAGGGCGTGAATCTCGGTCAAGGTGAAACCCCAGCGCTTGCAGCGCAGGATCAGCCGCAACCGGGCGCGATCGGGCTTGGTATAGAGCCGTTCCAGCCCCTGACGAAACGGCGTCAGCAGGCCCTTTTCCTCGTAGAAACGCAAAGCACGGGGCGTGATGCCGAATTCCTCGGCCAGGGCCGCGATGGAATAGGTTTTCTGCCGCATGAAGAGTTCACGGGGGGTCGGAGCCCGGGTCATGGCCGCCTCAGATTGGTTTCCGATACGGCAAAGCTAAGGGCGGGCTTCCAATCAATCAAATGAATGTTTAGAATTATTAATATGAATAAGACTAATATACGACGTATCGATCTCAACCTTTTCACGGTGTTGCAGGCCATCCATGCCGAGGGCGGTGTAAGCCGCGCCGCCGCCCGGCTGAACCTGACCCAGCCGGCCATCAGCCATGCCCTGGCCCGGTTGCGCGATATCTACAACGATCCGCTTTTCGTGCGGCGTGGCCACCGGCTGGAGCCGACGCCGCTGACCCGCACCATCATCGAACCGGTGCAACGCTCGCTGCGGCTGCTGGAATTCACCTTGAGCGAGACGGCGCATTTCGATCCCGGCCAGACCCGCAAACGCTTCACCCTGGGCCTGCGCGACATCCTGGAATCCACCGTGCTGCCGCCCTTGCTGCATGGCCTGGAAGAAACCGCGCCGGGCATCGACATCGCGTCCATCCGGGTGGACCGTCGCGCGGTGGAATCCGGCCTCGCCGCAGGCAGCATCGATCTGGCCATCGACATCCTGCTGCCGCTATCGGAGGAGATTCAGCGCCAGCGCGTGGAGGCCGGGCGCCTGGCCGTGGTGGCGCGGCGCGATCATCCCACCGTGGGCCCCGATCTCGATCTCGCCACCTATCTGCGCCAGGACCATATCCTGGTTTCCTCGCGGCGCGGCGGCCCCGGCCTGGAAGACGTGGAACTCAACCGCCTCGGCCTGGAGCGCCGCATCCGCCTGCGCTGCCAGCATTACTTCGCCGCCACCCGCGTGGTGAGCCATAGCGACATGATCCTGACCATGCCGGAACGCTATGCCCGCCTGCTCAGCCGCAGTTTTGAAACCCAGGTGCTGCCGCTGCCGATCGATGCGCCCACGCTCGATCTCTATCTCTATTGGCATGCATCCATGCGCGAGGATCCGGCCAATCGCTGGCTGCGCACCCAGATGCTGCAAATCTTCGCGGAATAAAAAACCCGAGCAGCGGTCTCCCGATGCGCGGGTTTTCTGGACGTGAAGTTAAATCAGGCCGCCTGCTTCTTCAGGAAGCGGGCCGCTAGAACTTCGGCGATCTGCACGGCATTGAGCGCCGCGCCCTTGCGCAGGTTGTCGGAGACCACCCACAGCGACAGGCCGTTTTCAACGGTGATGTCCTCGCGGATGCGCGACACGAAGGTGTTGTAATCGCCGGCGCATTCAAGCGGCGTGATATAGCCGCCGTTTTCGCGGCGATCCAGCACCTGCACGCCCGGTGCTTCCGACAGGATTTCGCGCGCCTCATCGGCCGAAAGCGGCTGCTCGAATTCGATATTCACCGCTTCGGAATGGCCGATGAAAACCGGCACGCGCACGCAGGTGGCGGTCAGCTTGATCTTCGGGTCGAGAATCTTCTTGGTCTCCGCCATCATCTTCCATTCCTCCTTGGTGTAACCGTCGTCCATGAAGACGTCGATATGAGGAATGACGTTGAAGGCGATCTGCTTGGTGAACTTCTGCTTCTCCACCGGATCGTTGACGAAGATCGCCTTGGTCTGGCGTTCGAGTTCGGTCACGCCATCGTTGCCGGCGCCCGACACCGATTGATAGGTATCCACCACCACGCGCTTGATGCCGGCGCGGTCATGCAGCGGCTTCAAGGCCACCACCAGCTGCGCGGTCGAACAATTCGGATTGGCGATGATGCCCTTCTTGGTATAGCCGGCCACGGCATCGGCATTCACTTCCGGCACGATCAGCGGCACATCGGGGTCCATGCGCCATTGGCTGGAATTGTCGATCACCACCGCGCCGGCCGCCGCAACCTTGGGCGCCCATTCCTTCGAGGTGGCACCGCCGGCCGAAAACAGCGCGATATCCACGCCGCGGAAATCGTAATCGTCGAGCGCCTTCACCTTGATCTTCTGGTCGCCGAAATGGGCGTCCTTGCCCAGGCTGCGGCGCGAGGCCAGCGCGACGATCTCGGAAACCGGGAACTTGCGCTCATGCAGGATGTTGAGCATTTCGCGGCCCACCACACCGGTGGCGCCGACCACAGCTACCTTGTAGCCCATCTTTGTATGCCTTTCCAAAACACCCGGCGGATCGACATCCGGCAGGCCGATTGAGGGACTTCTGTTGCCCGGCAGGTCAGCACCCGGCGGACGGCGCGGAAATTAGGGCGGAATTTTACGCCCGTAAAGGGCTGAATTGTCGCGGTGCATTGCCTTGGGTTATGGATTGCGCTATTGTACCGTTCGGTACAATAAACCGGAGAAATCCCATGAGCCGCCCACCCCTGCCGCCCTTCACCGCCGAGACCGCCGCCCAGAAGGCCCGCCTGGCCGAAGATGCCTGGAACAGCCGCGATCCGGCCCGGGTGGCCCTGGCCTATACCGAGGATAGCCTTTGGCGGAATCGCGCCGAATTCTTCTCCGGCCGGGCGCTGATCGAAGAGTTTCTGGCGCGCAAATGGCAGCGCGAGCTGGATTACCGGCTGATCAAGGAGGTCTGGGCCTTTACCGAGAACCGCATCGCCGTGCGTTTCGCCTATGAATGGCACGACGATAGCGGCAACTGGTATCGCAGCCATGGCAACGAGCAATGGGAATTCGACGCCCACGGCCTGATGCGCCGCCGCGAGGCCAGCATCAACGATGTGCGCATCCCGGAAGGCGCGCGCAAATTCCACTGGCCCAGGCAGCAGGCCGGGGGCCGGCGCCCGGACGATCATCCGGGCTTGTCCGAACTCGGCTTGTAATGCCCGCCGCCAAACTCAGCCGTGCGGAGCTGATCCGCAAGCTGGCGGAAGTGTTCCGCCAGCATGGCTATGCCGGCGCCTCGCTGGAACGCATCACGGCTGCCACCGGCCTGGGCAAGGGCAGCCTGTATAATCACTTCCCCGGCGGCAAACAGCAGATGGCAGCCTGTGTGCTGGAGGAGATCGACGGCTGGTTCGAGCGCGAGATTTACGCGCCGTTGCGGCAAGCGCCAGATTGGCCCACGTTACATTGGCGCAGTGGCGTGGATGCCATGCTGGCGGCGACGGATGCGTATTTCCAAAGCGGCGGCCGTATCTGCCTGATGGGCGCTTTCGCGCTGGACGATACCCGCGACCTGTTCGCCGAACGCCTGCGCGGCTATTTCGCCGCCTGGATCGAAGCCCTGGCCGGCCTGCTGGCGCGCGGCGGCCTGCCGGATGCGCAAGTCAGGGCGGAAAGCCTGGTGGCCGGCATTCAGGGCGCACTCACCCTGGCGCGCGCGCTGCAAGACGACACGGCGTTTCCCCGGCTGTTGCGCAAACTGCGCGACCAACTAACATGATAAAAAACACCAGGAGGAAACCATGACAGCCAGCCAGCCCCGCATCGAAATGTTCTACGACGTATCGAGCCCCTGGACCTATCTGGGTTTCCACAATCTCCAGCCCCTGGCCAAGCGCCTGGGCGAACCGATCCAATGGCGGCCGATCCTGGTGGGCGGCGTGTTCAACGCGGCCAATCCCAGCATGTACATCATGCGGCAGAATCCAGTGCCCGCGAAGGATGCCTATATGCTGAAGGATCTGGGCGATTGGGCGCGCCAGGCCGGATTGAAGATCAAGTTTCCGCCCAGCGTGTTTCCGGTGAACAGCGTGAAGGCGATGCGCGGCTGCATCTGGGCCGACAGCCAGGCGCCCGACAGCGCCAAGCAGGTAGAGCTGGCCCGCGCGCTGTTCGAACTCTATTGGGGCGAAGACAAGGATATCAGCCAGGAAGCCGTGCTGCGCGAGGCCTGCGCCCGCACCGGCCTGGATGCCGATGCCATGCTGGCGGCCTGCAACGATCCCGCAATCAAGGCCGAATTGAAAACCAATACCGACGAACTGGTGCAGCGCGGCGGTTTCGGCAGCCCGACGATTTTCGTCGATGGCCACGACATGTATTTCGGCAACGACCGGCTGAGCCTGGTGGAAGCCGCGCTCAAAGCCTGACAGGAAAAGCCATGCAGATCGCCCAAATCCTGATCGTCGCGCTGATCGCGCTGCTGCATGTCTATATCCTGGTGCTGGAGATGTTTTTCTGGACCAAGCCGCTCGGCCTGCGCGCCTTCGGCCAGAAGCTGGAACAGGCCCAGGCCTCCGCCGTGCTGGCGGCCAATCAAGGTTTGTATAACGGCTTCCTCGCTGCCGGGCTGATCTTCGGCCTGCTCTATCCCGAGCCACTGGCCGGCAAGCATATCCAGAGCTTCTTCCTGGCCTGCATCCTGGTGGCCGGCCTCTATGGCGGCTTCACCGCCAATCGCCGGATCATCCGCATCCAGGCTGTGCCGGCGGCGTTTGCGCTGGGATTGCTGTGGCTGGTCTAGCCGCGCCTGAACAGCAAACTGCTGCCCGATTGCCATAAAGCCTGCAGGCCGAAGCCGATGAATAGCAGGCCTGAGGCGCGGGTGATGGCGAGTTGGTGCCGCATATAGATGCGCCGCACCGGGCCGGAGCCGATCAGCGCCACCAGAACGATATCGGCCAGCACGAAACCCACGAAGGCGGCGGCCAGCAATTGCGGAAACAGGCTCCAGCCCAATTCCTGCGCATGGCTGGCCAGCAAAGCGGTGAACATCGCCACACTGACCGGATAGCCTTTGGGATTGGTCAGCCCGAAAGCCAGGCCGCGCCGCAGCGGATGCTTCACCGCGTTATCCAGCCCGCCATCGGCGGCCGGCTTCGCCCGCAGCGCCTTCCAGCCCAGCCAGCCGAGATAGCAGCCGCAGACCAGGCCGAGCAGATCGAATACCAATGTGCCCAAGCTGGCCGAACCCACGATGGCGGTGATCGCCAGGCTGGCCCAGACCAGATCGCCGGCCAGGTGCCCGATCACGAAGCCCGCGCCGGCCCGGCGGCCCTGCGCCGCGCCGATGCCGAGCAAAGCCAGAAAGGCCGGGCCGGGCAGGATCACATAGGCAGCGCCCGCCAGCATGGTGGCGATGAAAAGCGAAATATCCATGGATTGAAGCTATGCATAGCGCATGGCCGGCTGCAAGCTGCGGCCATGCAGATCGCCATCATCCTCACCTTCGCCTGGGCCGAGAATGCCGCAAGCTGGCTTGATGCCATCCGCGCCCAGCACGATCCGCAGCATAAGGCCGTGCCGCCCCATGTGACCCTGCTGTTTCCCACCGATGCCGTGACGCCACAGGATGCCGCGGCGCGAGCGGAAAGGCTGTCTGCGATGACGCCAGCTTTCGCCGCGCATTTCGACCGGCTGGAGATTTTTTCGGTGCCGGGCGGCGGCAAATATCCGCATCTCGTCTATCTGCTGCCCGATGCGCAAACCGCCGCGCATTGCACGGCCTTGCATGACGCTTTGCCAGGCCCAAGCGCGCCAGACGGTGATCGCGCGCCGTTCGAACCGCATGTCACCATCGCCCGCTTCGGCGCGGTGTTTTCCGCCAAGGCGCTGCTGCGCCAGCATGGCCGCGATGTAACGCCGCCGCTGCAGGCCCGCTGCGATGGCCTGCGCCTGATCCATATCGAACAGGGCGCGATCCGGCTGGCTGCGGCATATCAGTTGGCCCCGCCCGATATATCGGATTCGCAATAGGCGCGGCGATAGACCGGATCAGCTTTCGGATTGGCGGGATCGCGCCAGATCAGCACGCATTTATTCACCAGCCCGGGAATGTCGACATACAGATCGGGCGCTCCACGATAGATGCAGAGCAGCCGAATCTTGCGTTGACGATCTGCAACATACCCCCCGACGCGATAGTCAAGCGCGCTATAATAATCGCCATTCTCAAGCCGATATTCTATTTCCGGCGCGAAATGTGTTTCCCCATCTTCCTGCCATTGCGCGCCGATCAATCGTGCATCGGAATTGAACGGGTGAAGGAGAGAACATTCTGTCTCAATGAATTGTGCATGCGCGGTTTTACCGCTTATGCCAAACAGCAACAGAACCAAAGAAAATTGCAATAATGATGGACGCATTCTCTACCACCCTATTTTTGAGGTAGAATAACGCTGAATGCTGGCCAGTGGATTTACTGAGTATAACTTCATGGCTATTGAGCGGCCCCGGAGATTTCGGATTCGCAATAAGCCGACAGGTAAATCGGATCGGCCTTCGGATTGGAGGGCTCGCGCCAGCGCATTTCGCATCGCTTTAATTGCCCGGGGACGGGTAAAGACAGATTAGGCCCCATACTGTACCGACATAGAAGTTTTGCATTTCGGAATATCGGCTCTCCCGGCAAGCCGTATTCATATACAGCGATCGATACTTCGCCCGGCGCATGAGGCGGATATTCCGGTAAATCATTCGACATGTCGCCTGTTTCATGCGGAACAGCCGTCTTCAATCGTCCTCCGGAAGCATCCGGGTGCTGCAAAGGACAGCGCGTTATCTTGATCTCCGCCGAAGCTTGTGTCGCAAAAACAATAATAAGAAACACAACACTCCGGCATAAAAGCGCGACACGCATATAATTCAGCCTTATTTCTGGGTTGAAATTTCACTGAAGGCTTCCGCGCGTCTCGATGCAGAGACTGACGCAGCAGGACGGCCAAAGGGAATAAATGTCTCTTTTGGCATGAAATCTCTTGCCTGATCCAACACCCGGATGCCGCCCTGACCTTCGGCATTCTTCCCATAGCCCAGGAAGATCGCAGTCTTTTACTCAGCCGCCCCAGAAACATCGGACTCGCAATAGGCACGGCGATAGATGGGATCAGCCTTCGGATCGGCTGGATCATGCCAGATCAAGACGCATTTATTCACCAGTCCAGGAATGTCGATGTAGAGATCGGGCGCGCCACGATAGCGGCACCAGAGGCGAACCCCGTATTTCCGGAAATCTCTGTAGTACTCTGGGTACCTGTAATCCAGCGCGGCATAGTAATTCCCATTTTCAAGCCTATACTCTATCTCGGGTACGAAATGTGTTTCCTGCCCCTCCTGCCATTGTGCAGAGTTGAGTTTGCCATTCGGAAACTGTGGATGTAAAAGCGGGCATTCCGTTTCAACAAACTGCGCTTTTGCCGGCAATGCCGGGATACATGCGGATATCATCTCGCACATGAACAAAACGCCTCTGCCAATAGCTCGCCTCATTTCCGAGTCTCGACCACGCTAAAAGCATTTCCTGTATTGGACGGGCTTGCTCCTACTGGTGGATTGAATTCGATCACTCGCTCACGCGGCTTGTTGTTTTTATCCTGGTCAAGCACGCGAATCCCATCCTTACCTCGGAGGCTCTTGCCATAACCCAGGAAGATCGCGGCATGATTGCCAGTGGGTTTATTGGGATAGCGGCCTTCCTTGTCGAAGGTGGCGATCGGCGTGCCAGGCTGCAAGGGCGGATCGTTCGGTCCCTTGATATCGGCCCCGCGACGCCAGTTGCGGGTGGGGCCGAGTTGCGGCAGCGCATGCTTGACCAACGCCACGCATTCGCGGCTTTCGCCCACCCATGTGCCGGCCTTGGCTATGGCATCGAGCTTTTCCTGGCTGGCGCGCGGCGCCTGTTGGCCCTGCCCTGGCAATGCACGCGTGTGATCGGATACTTGGACAAGCTGGCCATCCTGATGACGGCTATAGGCATCCACCTGCACACGACCGTCTGGCACGCGACCGCTTGAAGAATTCTCCTGTTGCAAACGTCCTTCGCGCGGCGGCATGCGGATCAGCCTGCCGGTCGCATCGCGCCGGGATTCGGGGTAGAGCAGGCGGAAACCCTGCTCGACGGTTTTCTGAAAAGCCGGGTCGCGCTGGGTAGGATGCCAATAGCGGCGGTCGCGCATCATGGCGGTGAGGCTGGCTTCGGTGAGCGGGTCAGGAAGCTGGGTCATGCTGCTGTATTCCTTGATCATGGTTTACTGAACATAACATGAACAATTCGACCCATCAAGAGCATAAAATTTAATACTACAACTTTTGCGTATTTTCAGGGGGTTTCCACCGGATGCGCCTTGAAAGCCGCCATGGCCTCGCAGGCATTGGTAAGTTTTTCCAGATGCGGATAAGCGCCATCGGCCAGCAGATCGGGCTGCATCACGCGCAGGAAGCTGATCGTCACCGCCAGGGTGATATCCGCCAGGCTGAATTCTTCGCCCAGCAGCCAGGGATGGGCCGGGCCGATCTGCGCGGCTGCGGCTTCCAGCGCCTTCAAGCCGCCATTGGCCTGATTGAGCAGATGCTGCCGCCAGGGTTCGTGCACTTTCTCGGCCGGGCGGCGGCGCACTTCGTAGACCGCGCCCACCGCCTTATCCAGCACGCCGCTGGCAATCGCCATCAGGCGCTGGCAATCGCGCCGCGCCTTGCCGCGCGCCGGGATCAGGCTTTTCGGCCCGGCCAGTTCCATCAGGTAATCCAGGATGGCGGCGGATTCGATCAGGGTTTCGTCCGGCGACAATTGCAAGGCCGGCACCCGGCCCACCGGGTTGATCTGCAGCCCACGCGCCGGATCGGTGGTGACGGAGAGATAGTCGCGCTCATGGGGGATATCGAGCAGCGTCATCGCGATGGCGACGCGCCGCGTATAGGGGGAGAGATTGCGACCGAACAATTTCAGGCTTGTCATGGCAATCTCTCCCGATCCCTTACGTCGGGAAGAGTGTAGCGGGAAGCGGTTTAGGCTGCCAGCTTGTCGAGTTCCCCGATCAGGGCATCGCCCATGCCCTTTGTGCCCACCTTGGCCGAGCCGCCGCCCAGATCGGCGGTGCGCACGCCGCTCTTCAGCACGTTTTCCGCCGCCTTGTCGATCAAGTCCGCATCGGCACCCAGATCATAGGCATAGCGCAGGGCCATGGAGAAGCTCTGGATGGTGGCCAACGGATTGGCCACGCCCTTGCCGGCGATATCCGGCGCCGAGCCATGCACCGGCTCGAACAGCGCCATGCGGCGGCCGGTGGCGGGATCGGCGGCGCCGATCGAGGCCGACGGCAGCATGCCCAGCGAACCGGTGAGCATGGCGGCTTCGTCGGACAGGATATCGCCGAACAGGTTGTCGGTCACCATCACGTCGAACTGCTTCGGGTTGCGCACCAGCTGCATGGCGCCGTTATCGGCATACATATGCTCGAGCTGCACATCCTTATACTTTTCCTGATGCAGCTTGGTGACTTCCTCGCGCCACAGCACGCCGGATTCCATCACATTGGCCTTCTCAAGCGAGGTGACCTTGTTGCCGCGCTTTTGCGCCAGCTCGAAGGCCACGGCGGCCACACGGCGGATTTCGCTGGTGGTATAGACTTGCGTGTTCACGCCGCGGCGCTCGCCATTCGGCAGCGTCTCGATGCCACGCGGCGAACCGAAATACACGCCGCCGGTGAGTTCGCGCACGATCATGATGTCGAGGCCGCGCACCAGTTCCGGCTTCAAGCTGCTGGCTTCCACCAGGGCATCGAAGCATTTCGCCGGGCGCAGATTGGCGAACAGGTCCATCTCCTTGCGCAGGCGCAGCAGGCCGCGCTCGGGCTTCTTGTCGAAAGGCAGGTTATCCCATTGCGGGCCGCCCACGGCGCCCAGCAGCACCACGCCGCAATCCAGCGCATCCTGCATGGTCTTGTCGGCCAGCGGCGCGCCATGCTTTTCATAGGCGCAGCCGCCCACCAGATCTTCCTTCACGTTGAAGGACACATGGCGGCGCTTGTCCATCCATTCGATGACTCGGCGAACCTCGCCCATCACTTCCGGGCCGATCCCGTCGCCGGGCAACATCAACATGGTACGATTAGACATGATTGCTCCTAACGCATCGTCATGCCCGGACTTGTTCCGGGCATCCACGCGCCGATAAAACGCGTGGAAAGTTGGCATGGACCCCCGGAACAAATCCGGGGGTGACGGATAATCGATTCAGCTCACGCGGCCTGCCTGGGCATAGCGCCAGGGCTGGGCGGCGCGCTGGCGGGTTTCGAAATCGTCGATGGATTTCTTCTTCTCCAGCGTGAGGCCGATATTGTCGAGCCCGTTGAGCAGGCAATGCTTCTTGTGCGGATCGATCTCGAACTTGATCGTGCCGCCATCCGGGCCGGTGATTTCCTGCTTTTCCAGATCGACGGTGATGCGAGCATTCTGGCCGCGCTTGGCATCGTCCATCAGCTTGTCCACATCGGCCTGCGGCAGCTTGATCGGCAGGATGCCGTTCTGGAAACAGTTATTGTAGAAGATGTCGGCGAAGCTGGTGGAGATCACGCATTTGATGCCGTAATCCAGCAGCGCCCAGGGGGCGTGCTCGCGCGACGAGCCGCAGCCGAAATTGTCGCCGGCCACCAGAATCTGCGCGCCTTTATATTGCGCCTGGTTCATGAAGAATTCCGGCACCGGCGCGCCATCCGGGGTCTGCCGCAATTCGAAGAACAGGCCGCGCGCCAGGCCGGTGCGCTCCACGGTTTTCAGAAACTGCTTGGGAATGATCATGTCGGTATCGACATTCAGCAGCGGCAGCGGAGCGGCGACGGCGGTCAGCGTGGTGAACTTATCCATGGCTTGCTTTCCTTATCTTCGCTTACGGGCGCTTACAGGCTGCGCACATCGGCCAGCTTGCCGGTGACGGCAGCGGCCACGGCCATGGCCGGGCTCATCAGATGGGTGCGGCCGCGCGGACCCTGGCGGCCCTCGAAATTGCGGTTCGAGGTGGAGGCGCAGCGCTCGCCGGGGCTGAGCCGGTCGGCATTCATCGCCAGGCACATCGAACAGCCCGGTTCGCGCCATTCGAAGCCGGCTTCGAGGAACACCTTGTCCAAGCCTTCTTCCTCGGCCTGATGCTTCACCAGGCCCGAGCCCGGCACCACGATGGCATTCACGCCGGCAGCCACCTTGCGGCCCTTGGCCACGGCGGCGGCGGCGCGCAGATCCTCGATGCGGCCATTGGTGCAAGACCCGATGAACACCCGCTGCACCGGCACGGTATCCAGCTTCTCGCCGGGCTTCAGGCCCATGTAATCCAGCGCGCGGATCAAAGCTGCGCGCTTGGCTTCGTCGGCCATATCGGCCGGGTTGGGTACAACGCCGGTGATCGGCGCCACATCCTGCGGGCTGGTGCCCCAGGTGATATGCGGCACGATATCCTCGGCCTTGAGGAATACTTCGGCGTCATACTTGGCGCCCGGATCGGACGGCAGGGTCTTCCACCAGGCCAGAGCCTGTTCCCAGGCCGCGCCCTTGGGGGCATGCGGGCGGCCCTTGAGATAGTCGAAGGTGATATCGTCCGGCGCGATCAGGCCGGCGCGGGCGCCCGCCTCGATGGTCATGTTGCAGACCGTCATGCGGCCTTCCATCGAAAGCCCACGGATGGCGCTGCCGGTATATTCGATCACATAGCCGGTGCCGCCGGCGGTGCCGATCTTGCCGATCACCGCCAGGATGATGTCTTTCGCGGTCACGCCCGGGCCGAGTTTGCCTTCCACGTCGATACGCATGTTCTTGGCGTATTTCTGCTGCAGGGTCTGGGTGGCCAGCACATGCTCCACTTCCGAGGTGCCAATGCCGAAGGCCAGGCTGCCGAAAGCGCCATGGGTGGCGGTGTGGCTGTCGCCGCAAACGATGGTCATGCCCGGCTGGGTATAGCCCTGTTCCGGCCCCACGATATGCACGATACCCTGGTTGATATCGTTCATCGGGTAGTAATTGACGCCGAATTCCTTGGCATTCCGATCCAGGGTTTCCACCTGGATGCGGGATTCCTCGTCGGCGATGATGCCCTTCAGGCGATCCGGCGTGGTGGGCACGTTATGATCGGGTACCGCCACGGTTGCATCCGGGCGATGCACCTTGCGACCGGCCGCGCGCAAGCCGGCAAAGGCTTGCGGGCTGGTCACTTCATGCACCAGATGCAGGTCGATATAGATCAGATCCTCGGCAACCAGATGGCTATCCCAGATCTTGTCGTAGAGCGTGCGGGGCGCGGTCATAGGGCGATATCCGTTGACTATCGTTGGAGCGTTTCCGAAAGTGGGGCCGGATTCTAGGGCGGATGCCCGCCACCGCAAGGGCTTAAACAGCCCCGAGGGCCGGAATCCGGTGGAATTAACATCAAGCGGAAATCGAGGAAAATTCATGGCCGCCGCCCCCACAGCCAGTGCCTTCAGCCGCCGGTTGCTGCCGCTGAACGCACTCAAGGCCTTCGAAGTGGCCGGCCGGCACCTGAATTTCACCGCCGCCGCCGAGGAGCTTTCGGTCACGCTTTCGGCCATCAGCCACCAGATCCGCCAGTTGGAGGAGATGCTGGGGGTGCCGCTGTTCCACCGCACGCGGCGCGGCCTGGTGCTGTCGCCCGAGGGCCAGGCCATCCTGCCCGATGTGCAGCGCGGCTTCGATTATCTGGCCCAGGCCCTGGCTAAGCTGGAAGCCCGGCGCACCGAGGGCACGCTCACCATCAGCATGTTCTCCACCGTGGCGATGCGCTGGTTCATCCCCCGGCTTTCCCGCTTCCAGGCCAAGCATCCCGATATCGACGTGCGCATCACCACCTCGATGAAACCCATCGACCTGGAGCGCGAGGGGCTGGATTGCGCCATCCGCTATGGCAATGGCGACTGGCCGGGCCTCACCGCCACCAAGCTGTTCACCGAAGAACTGGCGGTGGTGGCGCATCCCGACCTGGCCGGCAAGATCCATAAACCCGCCGATCTGGCCGGGCTGCGCCTGCTGCATTCGCAAAATCGCATCGAACATTGGCGGATCTGGCTGCAGGCGATGGGCGCCAATGATATAGATCCCACCGTGGGCCCGGTTTTCGAGACCCGCAGCTTCACCATCCAGGCCGCCCTGCAGGGCCTGGGCGTGGCGGTGATGGACCCGGCCTTCGTGGCCGAGGAGATCAAGGCCGGCCGGCTGGTGCGGTTGTTCGACCGCAGCTTTCCGGTGAGCGGGGCTTATTGGCTTGTCTGCCTCGACCATATGGCCGAGGCCCCGCGCATCAAGGCGATGCGCGATTGGTTGTTGGAGGAAACCGCGTCGTGAGTGGCTTACCCAAGGCAATATTGTTCGATCTGGACGACACCATCCTGTCCGCCTATGGCCAGCCGCATCTGGCCTGGACACGCATCGCCGCCGAACAGGCCGATAATCTGGGCGGACTGGATGTGCCGGCATTGATCGCCATGCTGGCGCAGGTGGGCCGCCGGTTCTGGAATGAAAGCACGCCGGAGGTGCAGAAATACTGGCGCCTGAACCTGCCCGAAGCGCGCCGCGCCGTGGTGCGCCGGGCTTTCGAGCATATGGCGGAAGCCGGCCATGCCATGCCCGCGCTGGAAGCCGCCGATGCCATGGCCGACCGTTTCACCGAAATGCGCCGCGAGGAGATGCATCTTTTTCCCGGCGCGCTGGAAACCATCGACGCGTTGCGCCAGACCGATGTGAAGCTGGCGCTGATCACCAATGGCGCGGCGCTGACCCAGCGCGCCAAGGTGGAGCGCTTCGATCTCGCGCATCGCTTCCACCATATCCAGATCGAAGGCGAGCATGGCTTCGGCAAACCCGAAGAGCAGGCCTACCGCCATGCCATGGAGGTTCTGGAAGTCTCTCCCGCACAGACATGGATGGTCGGCGACAATCTGGAATGGGAAGTGGTGGTACCGCAACGTTTGGGGATTCACGCCATCTGGTGCGATCCCTACCGCCAGGGCCTGCCCGCCGATTGCGGCATCCAGCCCGACCGCATCATCAACAGCCTGCCGGAATTGCTGGCCGGTGTGAAAAAAGCCGCATAGGCTGATGCCATGACGCATGACCATGACCATGACCACCACCACGATCACGATCACGATCATCATCACGACCATGATCATGGGCATGATCATGGGCATTCCGATATCCCGCCGGATCCCGCCCTGCGGGTGAAGGCGCTGGAAACCTTGCTCACCCGCAAGGGGCTGGTGGATGCGGCGGCCCTGGACGCCTATATCGACACCTACGAAACCAAGATCGGCCCGCGCAACGGCGCCCGTGTGGTGGCCCGCGCCTGGAGCGATCCTGATTATCTGGCCCGCCTGCGCCAGGATGCCACGGCAGCGATTGCCGAGCTTGGCTATGGCGGTCGCCAGGGCGAGCATATGGTGATCGTGGAGAATGCGCCGGGCAAGCATAACCTTGTCGTCTGCACGCTATGCTCCTGCTATCCGTGGAGCGTGCTGGGCCTGCCGCCGGTCTGGTATAAATCCGATGCCTATCGCGCGCGCGCGGTGATCGATCCGCGCGGCGTGCTGGCGGATTTCGGCGTGACGTTGCCGGAGAGCACCGAAATCAGCGTGTGGGATTCCACCGCCGAAGTGCGCTATCTGGTAATTCCCGAACGCCCCGCCGGCAGCGCAGGCCTGAGCGAGGAGCAGCTCGCCGATCTGGTGACGCGCGACAGCATGATCGGCACCGGTTTGGCGGCGCGCGCGCCCGGGACATCGCCATGAACGGCATCCACGATATGGGCGGCATGGATGGCTTCGGCCCGGTGAAGCCCGAAGCCGACGAACCGCTTTTCCATGCCGATTGGGAAAAGCGCGCGCTGGCCATCACGCTGGCCACCGGCAGCCTGGGGCAATGGAATATCGATGCCAGCCGCCATGCCCGCGAATTGACGCCGCCGGCGCTGTATCTGAATTCCAGCTATTACGAACGCTGGATGAGCGGCCTGGAGCGCCTGCTGGTGCAGCGCGGATTGCTGACCGAGGCGGAGCTGCAAAGCGGCGAGCCGAACGGCCAAGCACCGATCATGGCACCGATCAAGCCCGCCGTGACCGCCGATCAGGTGCCGGCCATCCTGGCGCGCGGCGGCCCCACCACGCGCAGCGAAGGCAAACCTGCCGGCCTGCGCATCGGCCAGCGCGTGCGTGCGATCAACATCAATCCGGCCGGCCATACCCGCCTGCCCCGCTATCTGCGCGGCAAGACCGGCGTGGTGATGATGGATCACGGCCTGCATGTCTTTGCCGACAGCAACGCGCATTTCAAAGGCGAGCAGCCGCAGCATCTCTACAATGTGGTATTCGAGGCCGATGAAGTCTGGGGCGCGGATGCGCGCTTCAAAGGCACGGTCCGCGCCGATCTGTGGGAGGCGCATCTTGAAGCCGTCTGACCTGCCGCTCGATCGGCTGGGTCCGCTGCCGCTGGACCAGGATGGCACACCGGTTTTCGCCGAGCCCTGGCAGGCCAGCGCCTTCGCCCTCACCCTGCGTCTGCATGAACTGGGCGCCTTCACCTGGGCCGAATGGGCCGACAGCCTGGGCGCGGAGCTTTCCTCGCAGCGTGCCGATTGCGGACCGAATGACGGCTCTGTGTATTACGAACGCTGGCTGGCGGCCTTGCAAACCCTGCTGGCCCGCAAGGGCATCGTTGCCGCCGACGAACTCTTGCAGATGCGCGATGCCTGGGCCGAGGCTTATGCCCATACGCCCCATGGCCAGCCGGTGAAGCTGCGCGCCTGAATCGCGCGCGTGAAATCGCACGCCTGAAACAAAAAAAAGCCACCCGGGTTTCGCCCGGATGGCCTTTTTCGCAACGATGCGGAAGTGTTACGCCTTGGCGCGGTTATCCAGCGCATAGGCGCCGGCGCCGAAGCCGACAAAGGCCAGCAGACCGCCGACAACCGCCAGGTTCTTGAAGAACAGCAGCTGCTGCATGAACGCCATCTGCGCATCCGGCACCGCCCAGAAGGCATGGAAGAAGAAGCTGGCCACCAGGGTGAACACCGCCAGGCCGAGCGCGGCATAGCGGGTCTTGAAACCGGCCAGCAAGGCCAGGCCGAGGCCCAGTTCGATCACGATGGCCAGCACGGCGCCAACCTGCGGCAGCGGCAGGCCCACCGAGGTGATATAGCCCACCGTGCCGCCGAAGCCGGTGATCTTGCTGATGCCGGCCGGCACGAACAGCAGAGCGATCAGGATGCGACCCAGCAGCGGGCCGAATTTTTCGAGAGCAGGCATTTTCTTTGTATCCCAAGTCTAGGGTTGATATCTGGGGTTGGTTGCAAAAATTGCATTGGTTACTTTATGGAACCAATGTCAAAAGAAAAGGGGGCCTAGGCAGGAAAAATGCCCAGACCCCCCGATTTTCACGCGGCTGTGACCACGATCACCTGCAAGCACACCCCCAGACGGGAGAAATGCTGGAGCAACCGCTCAGGCCGCCTTTTCGATTTCCGCCTGCGCCGCCTGCTCGCGCGCCATCGCCCGCTGCACGCTGGGCCGCGCCAGCATGCGCTCGAAATGCTTGGCGTAATTCGGATAGGCCGAGACATCCAGCTTGTGAAACTGCGCCCAGCGCCAGAACACGAAGAGATAGCCATCGGCGGCCGAAAAATCGCCGAACAGCCAATCCTTGCCAGCCTGCACCGTGTTAGCCAGCATCTTTTCGATCAGCGCGAAATTCTGCGCCGTGGGGCCGACAGCCAGCTTCTTCACATTGTCGGCGCTGTCGGGCAGGTCGCAGAAACGCTGCGGGCCGAACATGCGGGAAAACACCGGATGGATGCCGGCCGTGCACCAGGCCAGGAAAGACAGCACCTCGGCTTCCTGCAGCGCATCGCCGGTGGGCAGCAGCTTGGCCTGCGGAAAGGTTTTCGCCAGATAGCTGAGGATCGCCACGTTTTCGGTGAGCGGCTTGCCGTCGATCACCAGCAGCGGCACCTTGCCCTTGGGATTCATCGCCAGGTATTCCGGGGCCTGCTGTTCGCCCTTGCGCAGCGCCACCGCCTTGGCGGTGAACGGCGCGCCGGTTTCCTCCAGCGCGATATGGCTGGCCAGCGAGCAAGCGCCCGGACCAAAGAAGAAATTGAGCTGCGGCATGATTTCTCTCCCGGATGTTTTGCGTGGTGTTCAGGCTAACGGTGGTGTTTAGGCAAACGGTGGTGTTCAGACAAACGAAAGCCGCCCGCGATGCTGCCATCGCCGGCGGCTTGAAACTGGGCAGGCTGGCAAGCCAGCCAAGGCGATTACGCCTTGGCTTCGGCCGCGTGATCGCTGCGCTTCTCGGTGATACGGGCAGACTTGCCGGTACGGCCGCGCAGGTAATACAGCTTGGCGCGACGCACATCGCCGCGGCGCACCACCACGATGGATTCGATGCGCGGGCTGTAGAGCGGGAAGATACGCTCCACGCCTTCGCCATACGAAATCTTGCGCACGGTGAAATTGGAATTCACGCCGCGGTTGGAGCGCGCGATGCACACGCCCTCATAGGCCTGCACGCGTTCGCGGCCGCCTTCCGAAACCTTCACGTTCACGCGGAGCGTGTCGCCGGGGCCGAATTCGGGCACCGCGCGGGCCGCCGCCAGGGCTTGAATCTGCTCGGCTTCGAGCTGCTGCAGAATGTTCATGGCACTTCGCCTTTCCTCGTCAGAACCTAAAAACCATCAATCCGTTTTGCCGCGCCGGCCGCGCCGATCCTGGCTGGGCCGGGCGCGACGATACGCGTCCCACAGATCCGGTCGGCGCTCGGCGGTGATCGCCTCCGCCATGGCACGCCGCCAATCCGCAATCCTGGCGTGGTGGCCAGAGAGCAAAATCTCGGGGATGCTCCGGCCTTCCCACTCCATCGGCCGCGTATACTGGGGATATTCCAGCAACCCGGCCGAAAAACTTTCCTCGATGGCCGATTCCGCCTCGCCCATCACACCGGGCAGCAGCCGCACCACCGCATCCATCAAAGCCAGCGCCGCGATCTCGCCGCCCGAAAGCACGAAATCGCCGAGACTGACCTGCTCGATCGGGCGTGCTTCGAGCAACCGCTCGTCCACGCCCTCGAAGCGTCCGCACAGCATCACGGCGCCGCCGGCATCGGCCAGCTGCCGCACCAGCCCCTGATCCATCCGCCGCCCGCGCGGCGAAAAATAGATCAGCGGCTTGCCCGGCAAAGCAGCCACCGCATCGTCCACCGCCGCCGCCAGCACGTCGGCCCGCATCACCATGCCAGGCCCGCCGCCTGCGGGGGTGTCGTCCACGGAGCGGTGTTTATCGCGCGCGTAATCGCGAATGTCCACCGCCTGCAACGCCCACACACCGCGCTCCAACGCACGCCCGGCCAAACTCTGGCCAAGCGGCCCTGGAAACATTGCCGGATACAGGGTCAGAACCCTTGCCTGCCAGCAGGCATTGGGCCCCGCCGCATCCGGCATTACTCTTCCTTCGCCCGTTCGGCGGCGTCCCCGGCTTCCGACACGAGCCAGAAGCCCGGCGCCACCGTGAGCCGCCCAGCGGCAACATCCACCTCGGGCACCGCGTCGTCGTTGAACGGCACATAGACCGTGTCGCGTCCGCCGCGCCCGCCGACAGGCAATACTTCCAGCATGTCGCCGCCGCCGAAATTGCGCACCGCGACAACGCTGCCCAGGATCTGGCCACCCAGACCCTGACCATCGCCAGCAGCATGCACCGCCAGGCCGATCAGGTCTTCGTGGTAATACTCGCCATCCGCCTCCGCCGCCGGCGGCAAGGCCGCGCGATCGACGAAAAGCTGGATGCCGCGCAACGCTTCAGCCGCATTGCGATCCGTCACGCCCTGCACCGCCGCCACCAGCATCTCGCCCTTCGGCTGGCCACGCAGGCGCAGCTTGTAGACGCGGCCGGATTGGTCGGTCAGCGGGCCGTAATCCACAACGGCGCGCGGATCGGCAGTGAAGCTGCGCAGCTTCACTTCGCCCTTGATGCCATGCGCCGAAACGATCATGCCCAGACAGACCTTGCGTGTCATTGCGTGCGGATACGCAGCCTAGACCCTACCGATCAGCCGGCCGGCTGTTCGGCAGCGGCAGCGGCGGCTTCAGCAGCCTTCTGCGCTTCCATCTTGATGCGCTCTTGCGCCTTGGCCTTCGGCTTGGCCTTTTCCGGATTGTTGCCGTGTTCCCATTTCATCAGGCCGGCCTGAGTGAAAAAGCGGGCCACGCGATCAGACGGCTGCGCGCCCTGGCTCAGCCAATACTGCACGCGCTCGACATTGAGCTGCACGCGCTCGCGGTCCTTCGGCAGCATCGGATCGTAGGAACCGATCTTCTCGATGAAACGGCCATCGCGCGGGCTGCGGGAATCGGCCACCACGATGCGGTAATAGGGCCGCTTCTTGGCGCCGCCGCGGGTCATGCGGATCTTAACAGACATACCATTCGTCCTTTCACAGGTTGATCTTCAAATACGCGAATTACATTTTCGGCAGGCCGGGGAAACCCCCGCCCATGCCCGCCATGATGCTGCGCGCGAAGCCCTTCTGGCCCAGCTTCGACATGCGCTTCATCATGTCCGACATCTGCAGATGCTGTTTCAGCAGCTTGTTCACATCCTGCACGCTGGTGCCCGAGCCGGCGGCAATGCGCTTCTTGCGCGATGCATGGATGATCTTGGGATTCTTGCGTTCCTGGCGCGTCATGGAAGAGATGATGGCTTCCTGACGCTTGATCACGCTTTCATCGATATTGGCATTCGCCATCTGCTGCTTGATCTTGCCCACGCCGGGCAGCAGGTTCATCACGCCCGACATGCCGCCCATCTTGCGCAGTTGCTTGAGCTGGCTGGCCATGTCGTCGAGATCGAACTGGCCCTTCTGCACGCGGGCAGCCAGGCGCTCGGCCTCTTCCTTCTCGATGGTCTCGGCGGCTTTTTCCACCAGCGAGACGATGTCGCCCATGCCGAGGATGCGCTGGGCGATACGCTGCGGATGGAACGGCTCGATGGCATCGATCTTTTCGCCGACACCGATCAGCTTGATCGGCTTGCCGGTAACCGCGCGCATGCTCAGCGCGGCGCCGCCGCGGCCATCGCCATCCACGCGGGTGAGCACGATGCCGGTAACGCCCAGGCGCTCGTTGAAGGCCTTGGCAACGGTAACGGCATCCTGGCCGGTGAGGCTGTCGGCCACCAGCAGCACTTCATGCGGCTGGGCGACTTCGCGCACCGCGGCCACTTCCAGCATCAGCGCTTCATCCACATGCAGGCGGCCGGCGGTATCCAGCAGCAGCACATCGAAACCGCCCAGCTTGGCGGCCTGCACGGCGCGCTTGGCGATATCCACCGGCATCTGGCCGGGCACGATCGGCAGGCAGGCCACGCCGGTCTGCTCGCCGAGAATCTTCAACTGCTCTTGCGCGGCAGGGCGATGCACGTCGAGCGACGCCATCAACACCTTCTTGCGCTCCTTGTTGGTGAGGCGCAGCGCGATCTTGGCGGTGGAGGTGGTCTTGCCCGAACCCTGCAGACCCACCATCAGGATCGGCACCGGCGCCACGGCGGCGAGATCGATACCGGTGGCATCCTCGCCGGCTTCCACATTGCCGCCCAGCATGTCCACCAGGTGATCGAACACGATCTTGATCACCATCTGGCCCGGGGTTACCGAGCGCAGCACATCCTGGCCGACCGCCTTGGCGCGGACGGAATCGATGAAGCTCTTTACAACCGGCAAGGCCACGTCGGCCTCGAGCAAGGCCACGCGCACTTCGCGCAGGGCCTCGTTCACATCGCTTTCGCTCAGTGCGCCGCGCCGTTTCAGGCGCTCGAACACATCGCTTAGCTTGCCGCTCAGATTCTCGAACATGCGTCCGAAAGCTCCATCTACCGCTTCCCGGAACAGAACAACGAAAAACGCGCCCGTGCGCGACACTCGCGGACGGACGTCGATCCACGGATCTCAGGGTTGATCAACCGCAAGGGGGGTTGGTCAACCGCAAGGATCTTGGGACCGGGCGTTTTCCTTAAAAACCGGAAAGCGGGCGCAATAAACCCCCTCCGCCCCCCAAAGTCAAGCCACCTTGCCGCCAAGTCCATTTGGCCTTATATTAAGGTTCAAATGGAGATGCGTGATGGAGTTTCTTCAGGAAACTGTTGATATTCTGGGAGGGCGGACGGTGTTTCACCGCCGCTTCGACACCCCCCGGCAATTCGATCAAGCGGTGCGCCAGGGCCTGCCCGCCACCAGCATCGCCAGCCTGCAACTCGGTTATGGCATCCGGCCGCAATCCATTCTGCCGGATTCCACCTGGAAACGGCGGCAGAAAGCCGGCCGGCTAAGCCCCGATGAAAGCGACAAGGCGGTACGGATCGGCCATGTACTGGCGCTGGCTCGCCATGTGCTGGGCGACGATGCCATGGTGCGCAGCTTTCTAAACCACCCGCATCCCGAACTGGCTGGGGACCAGCCAGTGAATGCCATCCTGAGCGAGATCGGCGCCCGCGAGGTGGAAGCCATCCTCTGGCGTATCTTCTACGGATTGCCCGCCTGAAAGCCTATCGCATCGGCGACCGGCGGCACCCATTGCTGGATGGCACCGGCGCGGCGTTGCGTGGCGGGCGCTGGAACAGCCCCGGCCGGCGCATTATCTATGCCGCCGCCAGCTTGGCCGTGGCACGGCTGGAATTGCTGGTGCATCTGCCGTTCGGCGGCGTGCCGGCCAGTCAGGTATGGATCGAAATCGTCCTGCCCGATGCATCGGTCGAAAGCCTCGACGAACGGGCGCTGCCCGGCTGGAACGGCCATGATTATGCCGTTGCGCGCCGGGCCGGCGATGCCTGGGCCGATGAGCGGCGCAGCCTCTGCCTTTCCGTTCCTTCAGTGCCGGCAGGCGGCGAACGCAATCTGCTGATCAACCAGGATCACCCGGATTTTGCGCAAATCACCAGCACACAGCCGCAACCGCTGATTTGGGACGAGCGGCTGTTCCGGCGCTAATTGCTGCTGCTCTCGGGCGGATTCCAGGCCAGGCCTTCGATGGGGCGCAGCAGGGTGCGGCCATCCAGGGCAGCAGCCGAAATGAAACCATCCACCTCGCCCAGCATCCACTGGCTGCGCAGGCGCACCGGCAGCCAAATCCCTTCTGCCGGCAGCCGGGCCAGCCAGAATTCGGTCACCTCGTTTTCCAGCTTGCGGGTGTTTTCCATGTATTTGCGGGCATAGCCGGCAATCGGCTCCACTTTCACCGTGCATTTCAGGGCATCGCCGCTATAAGCCGAGCGGCGATAGGCCGGCAGCGCCTCCCAGCGCACCGGGCTGTAATGCAGGTTATAGCGCCGGCGGCCATCGAAGATCGGGTCGCTGCCCTGGCAGGGTTGGTCGCCGGCCACCAGGCTGCGGGCCAGGATGGCGGTGGTGGGGTCCAGCGTGTTGCGGGTGAGGTCCACCGGCACCGGGTCGCGGTCGTCCTGATCGGCGGGCGGCAGCAATTCGGTGCGCGGCAGGCCATCGGGGCCCCATACCATGGTGATCGAGCGGCGATTGAAACTGCCATCGCTTTCGCTGGCATACCGCAGCGGCTTGAGGCCATCCTGGCCCAGCCGCAAATCCAGATCGGCCTGCATCTGAAAGCGCAGGAAAACATTGGCCGCGCCGGTGCTGCGCATGGCCGAACTCACCGATAGCCGATGCGGCCCGGCGGCATTGCCCAGCCGGCCCGTATCGGGCCGCAGCGACAGATCCACATCGAAAACCTGGCCGCCAAGGGCATAGACGCCGAACTTCACATCGGCCTGCCTGGGGGCAGGCTGATCGGAAGCGGCGGCTGGCGCTGCCGGCAGCAGGGATGTTGGCAAGAGCAGAAATGCCAACAGCGCGACAGCGGAATAACGCGGAGCGTTCGGCATGGCCCTTAGTTTTGGCCATTCCGGCAGGATTTCAAGGGGTTTTTTACGGATGCGCCCAGAAGTGATCAGAAAACGCCGTTGAACTGGCGGCGCGCCGCAACCCGCAGGGCGTGCAGCAATTCGGCGCTGGAATCCACCTGGTCGATGCCGAGGCGGAACATCGCCCGGGCCGCCTCCAGCTCCAGGCTGAGCAGCTCCATATGGGCGGAATTGAGCGGTTCGGTGCGCTGCAATGTGGCCGACAACAGCGCCAGCAGATCGGCAATGCTGCGCAGGTTCAGCCGCAGGCAACCATCGCGCAGAACCTGCACGCCGCGCTCCACATCGGCCAGCACCATCAGGGCCGATAATGGTTCCTGGCGAGCTATCTCGAATGTCTCGCGCAGGGTTTCCAGCGCCCGCAGCAATTCGCCGCGATCCGGCGGCAGCGGGGCGCAAGGCGGTTCGTCCAAACCCGGAGGGGTGCCAGGAAGCGCATCGGGCAGGGCATCAGGCAGGGCATCGGAAGCCAGCGGACGTTCGATAAACGCCTCGGGCGGCGGCGGCGGCGGGGCGTCGGGCAATGCCATGCCCATATCGCCCATCATCGCCTGTAGCCGTTTTTCGCGCTTCTCGCGATCTAACGCATACAGATTCATGGATGCCTATCCATTGGACCAACCCCGCGAACGAAAGCACAGGGTGATTCGTTTCCGGAGAATCTTCTCATCCCAGGTTGAATCGGTCAAGCGCCCTTTGCCAGCGCCAGGCCGCCCGCACGATGCTGGCCAGTCCCGCAAGGCTTGGGTAAGGTCTGGCAATGGCAACTGAATCCGGCTTGCAGGTGAAACAGGAAGACTTGGCCGCGGGGGTGCTGGCCGGCAACCGCCGGGCCCTGGCGCGCGCCATCACCCTGGTTGAATCGCGCAACCCCGCGCACCAGCCGGCGGCCGATGCGCTGCTATCCAGCCTGCTGCCGGCTTCGGGCCGGGCGATCCGGCTGGGCATCACCGGCACGCCGGGCGTGGGCAAATCCAGCTTCATCGAACGGTTCGGCATGTTTCTGCTGGACCAGGGGCTGCGGGTGGCGGTGCTGGCCATCGACCCCTCCTCCAGTCTCTCGGGCGGTTCGATCCTGGGCGACAAGACCCGGATGGAAACGCTTTCCCGCGATATCCGCGCCTTCATCCGCCCCTCGCCCTCGGCCGGCTCGCTGGGCGGCGTGGCGCGCCGCACCCGCGAGGCGATGGTGCTGGTGGAGGCCGCCGGTTTCGACGTTGTGCTGGTGGAAACCGTGGGCGTGGGCCAATCGGAAACCACCGTGGCCGAGATGGTGGACATGTTCCTGCTGCTGCTGGCGCCGGGCGGCGGCGACGATCTGCAGGGCATCAAGCGCGGCATCATGGAACTGGCCGACCTGGTGATCGTGAACAAGGCCGATGGCGATCTGCTGAAAGCCGCCCGCCTGGCGCAATCGGATTACCGTGCGGCATTGCATCTGATGCGTCCGCGTCATCCGGAATGGCGGGCGCGGGTGGAGCTGGTATCGTCGTTGCGCGGCGAGGGCATTGCCGAAACCTGGGCCGCGATCAGCGAATTCCGCGCAGCGCTGGAGGCCACCGGCGCATTGGCGGCGCAGCGCCAGAAGCAGGCGCGCGGCTGGCTGAATCGCGAATTGCAGGATGGGCTGTGGGATTGGCTGCGCGCCGATGCGGCAGTGGCCCGCGCATTGCCCGAACTGGAAACCGCCGTGGGGGCGGGCGCAATCACCCCGGCAGCGGCCGCACGCCGTTTGCTCGCGGAGCGTTTCGGGCGTAGCCTGTAGGGCATTTCCCCTGTAGGGAATTTCCATTGGCCGGGTGGGCCATTGGCAGGGTGGGCATGGATAGTGTCGTTGCGGAACTGCCATTGATCCTGCGCGCGGCAGCCTTGCTGCTGCTGTTCCTTTTGCTGCTGTCGCAACATCGGCAGGTGGGCGCCGATCCCGGCTATGTGATGCTCTGTTCGGGCGTGGCCATCGTTGCCGCGGCCTCCTGGCTGGAAGTGCTGGCCAGCCTGCGCCAAGCGGAAAGCCATTGGCATATCGGCGCGGTAGCGCTTTACGTGCCCGGCCTGGGATTGGTGCTGGCCGGCGTGGCACGCTGGGCCGGATGGATGACCGCGCTGCGCCAGCGCGCCGATGAACGCGACAGCCTCTACGCCAAACTGGAACAGCAGCGCCTGCAATTGCTGCAAAGCCACCGCGTGGGCCGGCTGAGCTATTGGGTGGTGGATCCGATCCGCCGCGAAGTGCTGTCTTGGGGCGGCATGGCCGAGGGCGCGCCCGGCGAGGAGGAGCGCATCACCTGGGATGCCGCGCTGGATCTGCTGCATCCCGATGAACGCGCCGCCCACGAAGCCAAGGCCATCGAGGTGCTGCAAAGCGGCGAGCGCTATGAAAACCAGATCCGCCTGCGTGGGCGCGACGGGGAGTATCGCTGGTTCGATGTGGTGCTGATGGCCCAGCGCGATGCCGATGGCCATCCCCGGCTGTTTGGCGTGATGCGCAACGTAGACGCCGCCAAACGCGCCGAAATGGCCCTGGCGGAAATGGCCCAACTGATGCAGAACGTGATCGATGCGATCCCCTGCATGATCGTGGTGAAGGATGCCGACCTGCGCTATCGCTTCACCAATTCCTATGCACGCAAGCTGTTTCTGCCGCCCGACCATGCGCCCGGAGCCGATCTGGTGGGCAAGCGTTTCAGCGAAATCCGCCCCGGCCCGCTGGCGGAAGATACCGACGCCGAGGATGCCGCCGTGATGGCGGGCAAGGCATTGCCCTTCACCGAGGTGCACCGCACCTATGTCGATGGCGGGCCGCAGCATTGGTGGATTGCCAAGCTGCCGCTGCCCAACAACAGCGGCAGCAAGCCGGAATACATGCTCACCGTGGCCTTCGACATCAGCGCGCTGAAGGAAGTGGAGGCCGTGGCGCGGGCCGCGCAAACCGAAGTGAGCCAGCAGGCCCGCCAGCTAGAGAAACTGGCCGAACGCTATCGCCTGGAAAGCGAGCGCGCCATGGAGGCCAGCCGCGCCAAGTCGGATTTCCTCGCCTCGATGAGTCATGAATTGCGCACGCCGCTCAACGCGGTGATCGGGTTTTCGGAGATCATCACCAGCAAGCTGTTCGGCGAGATCGATGCCCGCTATCTGGAATGCGGCGAGGATATCCTGGCCAGCGGCCGCCATCTGCTCAGCCTGATCAACGACATTCTCGACATGGCCAAGATCGAGGCCGGACGCTACGACCTGGATATCCGCCATGCCGATGCCGCCGCGATCCTGGATGGCGCGATCCGCCTGGTGCGCGGCCGTGCGCTTACCCGCGGCCTCAGCCTGGAAAGCGAGATCGACGAAAGGCTCGACGACGTGGCGGTGGATGCCCAGGCACTCAAGCAGATTGCCATCAACCTGCTCACCAACGCCATCAAGTTCACCCCCAACGGCGGCAAGGTGACTCTCACCGCAGCCCCCGAAGCCGATGGCCTGCGCCTGATCGTGCGCGATACCGGCATCGGCATCCTGCCCGAACACCAGGAACGCATCTTCGAACCGTTCTGGCAGGTTGAAGGCCCGATGGCGCGGCGCCATGAAGGCAGCGGCCTGGGCCTGGCGATCACCCGCCAATTGGTGGAATTGCACCACGGCCGCATCATTGTGCGCAGCGCGCCCGATCAAGGCACAGAGATGATCGTGACGCTGTTTCCCGGCGCCTCGGCCATTGCATTATCCTCGCTCACCCGCGACGGCGAAACCGGCAGTGATATCTGAGCCACAGGCGACAGTGCTGCACGTGGTCCTCTGCAAGTGCGAATATAATCGCCTTTTTCATTTCCGCCGCCTTTGACTTTCCTATCGCGCCCCCAAAGGCTGGAAACACGTATCGTCCCAAAGCGAGATACGCGGATCGCCTTCACCCTTGGTGATGAGAAAAAGGCATTGTTTCCCGCGCGTGTAATTGAACCGGCAGTAAACCTGCCCTTGTGAGCATTTCTGCACTTCGATGATTCCGGCGCGATAATGAACATCCTCCATGCCGGCGCTGCGATTATATGGCGAGCCCGTTGGGTCCAGCTCATGCGACTCAAAAGGCTTCCATCCTTGCTTCAGCAAATCGCGCCGCGCATCCAGAAACGGCCGCCCTTCCCACAGGGCAGAGTTTGCCGGCTATGTTTCCGCCTCGGCCCCGATGCTGCTTGAATGCATCGCCATGAAAGCAAGAAGCAGCAGCATTCGAATTTTTAGATATCGCGCGCCGATCATTTTCGTCACTGCCTCTCCAAACCATCCAAACGCCTTCGATAGTCTTCCAGGATTGGATCCATCGAGCGTTTCTTGCCCCCAAGGCTTATTCCCGCGTCATCTTAAGGCTTATTCCCGCGTCATCTTTTGGAAAAAACATCCCATTTTTTCCAGCGGCCATGATGGCTGCTTTCAAGTTATTTTTATACAAAAAATCTATAACGCCCAGCTTACTCAACACATGCGCCGCAGCCGATCTTGCGAATCCTTTGATAAATCGTTCACATCAACTTCTTTGGCATTTCGATTCCATGTTTTATCTATAAATTGAAAGGCGCCAGCTGCAACATTTTTACTTGGATTGGCAATGAAAATCTCGGCTTGCATTCCCCCCTGCATCTGCCGCAGATTTGCATGAATCCATGAGGGAGAGCTTTATGCGTCGGCCTATCGGGTTATGCATCGGATTGTTGGTAATGTTGGCGGCGGGCGCGCTCTCAGCACAAGTAAAGCCGGGGCGAGTCACCGGTCCGGCGGCAAATATTGATCCAGAGAGTCTCATCAATAGCTGTGTAAACAAATACCGCCAGGAACTGGATAGCGGCGTTACCGGGCGAATGCGGGCCGGCTCCGCCGATATCATAGATTGTTTGAACGCTTTGATCCTGGATCAAGTGCGCGCAACGATGCCCAATCCGAATGAAGCCGCACAACGCTATCAGGCATATCTTCAACAACTCAGCCATTCTCACCAGAGAATCTGGTGGGAATTTTATAATGAGAATACATTCTGCCAGACCAACAGATGCGGCACCGATCTACATGTATTCCATCTCGGCCAGCATATTGGGTTGCTGAAAGATATTCTGCGCGGCATCATTACTCACCGCCAACGAGAAGGCTTCTGATCGAGGATCATATCCGAGGGCTATTGTCTCGCGTATTTCCCGAAATGCGCCACGCGATTGGCCCAACCATTACGATACTCTTCCTTTTTTGGTTCTGCCGCAATAACAGCTTCATAATGGCGCATGCGCTTCAACATCAAGTCGTTATGCACCTTGGCACGATCCCGCGGTGAAAGTGCATTGAGGGCCGCAATCGTTTTACTACCCATCACACCATCCTCGCCCAGCTTTTTCTGAGAGATGGTGTTTATCGATTGTTGCGCCCATAATGCCGCGCGTGCTGGGCCTGGATTCACCGTGATATCCAAAATATGCTCGGCCAGCCCCTCATCGATTATTTCGCCTGTGCGATATCGATCGAAAAACATTGTTCGGTAAATTTGCCTTGCATCTTTCTTTGATATTTTATCAACGTCTTTAGAAATGGTTTGATCTTTATATGCCGCGTGGTAGGCGGCCAATGTATCCGCCGTAATGCCGTAATTGGTCTCACCGCCTGTATCGCTTGCTCGATTTACATAACCTCCTTCATGCGCGAATAATTGGCCAAGGGCCCGATCAAACCGCCGATCCGCCTCTTGCTTCTCCAACCACGCTTTTGAAGTGTTGGGCGTATAGTTGGGCCGTTCCGCGCTTTCAGGCTCTTTTGCGTCGGCAGCTGATTGTGCATCTGTCTGTTGTCCAGCTTGCTCTTCCGGCTGCGCTGCCTGCTGTTCGTAGAAATTGCGCTCGCGTTCATCCATCTTGTCCCAGAGGGCCCAGGTTTTCGGATCGAACAGGTTGAGGCTGTAATCCTTCCTGGGGAGTTGCGGCTGCGGTTGCTGCGGTTGGTTCTTCACCGGGGCGTAGAGGGTCTGGAAAGCCTTGATGCTTTCGCCGCCAGGGCCGAGCCAGCCATCCTGCTTGAGGCCGTTTTCCTTCTGGAATTTTTCGATGGCCTCGTGGTCGTAGATGCCGAGGAAGCCGGTGGGGCCATCGGTCTTGTCGGCATCCAGCAAGCCTTCGCGATGCAGCAGGCTTTGCACCTTGAACACATCGCCGGGGCGGTTCTTGCCATTCTTGCCGACGGTATCTTCCAGCGTGAAGGCGCCACCGGGGCCGAACAGCGAATGCAGCGAGGCATCATTGCGCCAATCGGCGCGGGCGGCTTCCAGCTTGCCGTTCAGATCGGGCTGTTCCTCTTCCTGGTCCCAGAGATAGCTATCCCGGCCCAGAGGATCGCGGATGGCTTCGGACTCAGACGGATTGGCTTTCATGCGGCGGGGGCCGAACAGGGAGGCGTAGGGAGACGTTTTATATATTCTTGTGTTATAATTCCCCTTATAAGAGCATATCGGAACAAAATGTCAATATAATATTCCTATTATTTTCTATTATGTTCTTAATCGACTCTCCCAATCCTGCAAAATCAATCCCTTGCCCAGCCGCCATGGAACCTTGCTTGCGCGGCAGGACAGCGGCCGCGTGGTGGCGGTCGCTGCATGCCTTGCGGATACGGCTCTGCCTGCCGCCGCGTCATACCCCTGGCAGCGATTGACTTGCGCCGGGCGGGCCATCACCCTTGTTGCCAGCCTTTAAAAATCACATTGAGGAAACCGCCATGACCGCCTGCATCGTCGGCTGGAGCCACAGCAAATTCGGCAAGCTGGATGACAAGACCCAGGAAGACCTGATCACCGAAGTGGCCGCCCAGGCCATCAAGGATGCCGGCATCGAGGCCAAGGATGTGGATGCGATCTATCTGGGCACCTTCAATGGCGGCCTGGTGGATCAGGATTTTCCGGCCTCCCTGGTGCTGCAAGCCGATCCGGCTTTGCGCTTCAAGCCGGCCACCCGGCTGGAAAATGCCTGCGCCACCGGCACGGCGGCGGTGTTTCAGGGCCTGAACGCGATTGCCGCCCGCAAGGCGCGCTTCGTGCTGTGCGTGGGCGTGGAGAAAATGACCTCGGCGCCCAACGACGTGGTGGGCAACATCCTGCTCAAAGCCAGCTATCGCAAGGAAGAGCATTTCGGCCAGGGCGGTTTCGCCGCCGTGTTCGACAGCATCCAAAGCAAGTATTTCCAGAAATACGGCGACCAGTCGGATGCCACCGCGATGATCGCGGCGAAGAACCATAAAAACGGTTCGGTGAATCCGCTGGCGCATATGCAGCGCGATTTCGGCTATGATTTCTGCCGCACGGTATCGGACAAGAACCCCTATGTGGTGGGCGGCCTGAAGCGCACCGATTGTTCGATGGTTTCCGATGGCGCGGCCGCCCTGGTGCTCACCGATGTGCAGACCGCCTTGGGCATGAAGAAGGCCATCGCCTTCCGCGCCGCCCAGCATGTGCAGGATTTCCTGCCGATGTCGAAGCGCGACGTGATCGCCTTCGAAGGCCCGGCCAAGGCCTGGGCCGATGCGCTGGCGGAAGCCGGGTTGAATGTGTGGGATCTGTCGTTTGCCGAAAGCCACGATTGCTTCACCATCGCCGAATTGATCGAATACGAAGCGATGGGCCTGGTGCCGCCGGGTCAGGGCGCCCGCGCCATCAAGGAAGGCTGGACCCAGAAGGACGGCAAGCTGCCGATCAATCCTTCCGGCGGCCTGAAGGCGAAGGGCCATCCGATCGGCGCCACTGGCGTGTCGATGCATGTGATGGCGGCGATGCAGCTCAACAATTCGGCTGGCGCCTTGCAGGTGAAGGATGCCAAGATCGGCGGCGTGTTCAACATGGGCGGCGTCGCTGTCGCCAATTACGTGTCGATCCTCGAACCGATCCGGTGAAATAGATGAGCGGCGATTCCCAGTCAAAAACGTTCAGGGCCGTGCTGATAGAGGAGGTGGACGGCAAACCCAAAGCCGCCTTCAAGCAGATCGGCTTCGATGCCCTGCCCAAGCATGACGTGCTGGTGGAAATCGCCTATTCCACGCTGAACTACAAGGACGGCCTGGCGCTGACCGGCGGCCGCATCGCACGCAAGCTGCCCATGGTGGCGGGCATCGATCTGGCCGGCACGGTTGTGGAATCCACCGATCCGGAATGGAAAGTTGGCGACAAGGTGCTGGTGAACGGCCATGGCCTGTCGGAAACCCAATGGGGCGGCTACAGCAAATACCAGCGCCTGAAAGGCGAATGGCTGACCGCCGTGCCATCCGCTTTCACGCTGAGCCAGGCCATGGCGATCGGCACGGCGGGCTACACCGCCATGCTCTGCGTGATGGCGCTGGAAGACGCCGGGCTGGTGCCCGATGCGCGGCCCGAGGCCCTGCCCGTGCTGGTGACCGGCGCGGCCGGCGGCGTGGGCTCAGTGGCGGTGGCCTTGCTGGCCAAGCGCGGCTATCGCGTGCAGGCTTGCACCGGCCGCGCCGAGACCCATGATTATCTGAAAGACCTGGGCGCCGAGAGCTGCATCGACCGCGCCGAACTGACGCAGAAAACCCCGCCGCTGGCCAAGGAACGCTGGATCGCCGCCATCGACAGCGTGGGCAGCAGCACCCTGGCCAACCTGCTCAGCCAGATCAAATATGGCGGCTGGGTCGCGGCTTGTGGGCTTGCCGGGGGCGCCGATCTGCCGGCCAGCGTGCTGCCCTTCATCCTGCGCAATGTCAGCCTGCTGGGCATCGACAGCGTGATGGCCGAAGCCCATCGCCGCCGCCGCGCCTGGTGGCAGCTGGCCAAAGAATTGCCCATCGACAAACTGGATGCGATGACGGAACTCCGCCCGCTCTCCGATGTGTTCGCGCTGGCGCCGCAAATCCTGGCCGGCAAACAGCGCGGCCGCCTGGTGCTGGATGTAAACGCTTAAGGCGCGCGCCTAGCGGATCACTTTTTCCAGCACATCGACCACTTCGTTGTTGCGCTGGCGCAGCAGGATCACATCGTGGCCCACCACGGCGCGCACCAGGCCTTGCGGCAGGCGCGGCAGGTCGCGCAACAGCGGCGCGGGCAATTCATTGAGTTCGAAAGCCGGCAGCAGATCGCCCTTCTTGGGCGGTTCGCTGAGCCCGTTGGGCAGATCGCGCGGCATCATCGAGCGGCTGGCGCGGGCCCGAATCTGCTTGTCGCGGCGCAGTTCGAAATAGCGCGGGATGATCCATTTATCCGGCGACGTGAAACCCTGCACAGCCTCCGGATTGGCGGCATACTGGCCTTCATCGGGGGCATAGCGCAGCCGCGCCGGCATATTGATCGGCGGCGGTTCCTGCGGCGCGGCCTGCAGGGCCGGATCGGGCGCGAACACGAAATTGCTCTGCGCAGAGGCCGGCGCCGGAGCCGATACCGCCACCAGCAATGCAACGGCCGATGCTTTCGCCAGGCCGCTCATGCGCTCAGCCCCGCGGCCTGGGCCTGGGCCAGCGCGGTTTCCTTTGCCGCCTGCTCGCGCAGGATATCGGCCTTGCTGCGCTTCACGCTGGCGGATTTCAGCTGCCCGCAAGCGGCCATGATGTCGCGTCCGCGCGGCGTGCGCACCGGCGAGGAATAGCCGGCATTGAACACGATCTCGGAAAAATCGCGAATCGCCTTGTCGGATGAGCATTCGTAAGGCGCATCGGGCCAGGCGTTGAACGGGATCAGATTCACCTTGGCCGGAATGCCCTTCAGCAGCCGCACCAATTCGCGCGCGTCGGCCGGCGTATCGTTCACGCCCTTCAGCATCACATACTCGAACGTGATGCGCCGGGCATTCGACAGGCCGGGATAATTGGCGCAGGCGGCCAGCAGATCCTTGATCGGATATTTGCGGTTCAGCGGCACGATCACATCGCGGATATCGTCGCGCACCGCATGCAGCGAGATTGCGAGATTAACCCCCAGCTCGGCGCCGCAGCGCTCGATCATCGGCACCACGCCGGCGGTGGACAAGGTGATGCGGCGCTTGGAAATCGCAATGCCTTCGCCATCCATCACGATCTTCAAGGCTTTCGCCACATGATCGAAATTATACAGCGGCTCGCCCATGCCCATCATCACGATGTTGGACAGCATGCGACCATCGGGCGGCGAAGGCCATTCGCCCAGCGCATCGCGCGCCAGCATCACCTGGCCGACAATCTCGGCCGCATTCAGGTTGCGCACCAGCTTCATGGTGCCGGTATGGCAGAAGCGGCAGGTGAGCGTGCAGCCGACCTGCGAGGAAACGCACAGCGCGCCGCGATCCTCTTCGGGGATATGCACGCTTTCGGCTTCCTCGCCATCAGCGAAGCGCAGCAGCCATTTGCGGGTACCGTCGCTGCTTTGCAGATCGCGCGCCGCCAACGGCCGGCCGATATGGAAACGCTGCGCCAGGCGTTCGCGCAGATCCTTCGCCAAGGTGGTCATCTGGCTGAAATCGCGCTGGCCGCGATGATAGATCCAATGCCAGAGCTGGTTGGCGCGCATCTTGGCGCCTTTTTCAGCCTCGCCGGCAGCGATCAGCGCTTCGGCGATTTCGCCGCGCGTCAGGCCCAGCAATTCCACCCGGCCATCGGGCAGCGGCAGGGCCGGCTTGTCGGGCTTGGCGGCGATATCGGGAACGATTGCCTGCAAGGTCATGAGCTGGGCCCGCCGCAGGCTTTGTCGATGGTCTTCAAGGCATCGGAAAAACCGCTCAGATCGTAGGTATCGGTGGTCTTGGTGCCACGATCGGATTCGCCCTTCACCACCAGTTGGCGGCCGCGCTTGAAATTCTCCACCAGCTTGGCATCGGTTTCCGGGTCGCGCGCCCAGGCCGCCTGCTCATGGGTGAACAGCGACAGCGCATCCTTGTCGATCACCGCTTCCACGCTGGATTTGTCCTTCAGCGTATAGCCGAAGAAGATGCTCACCTCGTTGCGCACATTCTTCGCCGGCTTGTGGGTCACCAGCAGGTAGATTTCGCCGCGCCGCGCGCTGGCCGGTTCCTGCTTGGCGGGCAGGCCGTGCAGATAGCAGATGCGGCCATCCTTGCCATCCAGCTGATAGGCCTGCCAGGATTTGAAACTGCCCAGCCGCTTGGTTTCCGGCGGCGTGGCGGCGGCCTTCTTGGCCTGCGCCCAAGCTTGCGACCCGGCCAGCAGCCCGACCGGTGCCGCGACCAGCGCGAGCGACAAAACCGCACGCGGCGCTACAGCAGCGCAAAAGGATGTGAACTGTCGGATCATGGCCGGACCATAACCGCAAGCCCGGCCGATTTCCACCCCGTTGTTGGGCTGCCTGGCTTTAGTCATAAACATTTGATCCTACTTGCATAATCACCCGCATTGCCGCACCATGGCAAGGATCGCGGCAAGCCAACCGGCGACAGGATAATGGACAGGGCGCGGCAAGCCAGCCTGCTACATGCCATAGTCACGCAGAACGACCGCGAAGCCTTCGCGGCGCTCTACGATTATTTTGCGCCACGCCTGAAGGGCTTTCTGCAGCGCCAGGGCGTGGCCGAAGACGTGGCCGAGGATATCGCCCAGGACAGCCTGATCACCCTGTGGCGCCGGGCCGAAACCTTCGATCCGGCCCAGGCCAGCGTGGCCACCTGGCTGTTCACCATCGCCCGCAACAAGCGGATCGACCGTATCCGCCGCGAGGCGCGCCCGGAATTCGATCCGGCCGACCCGGCCTTCCAGCCCGATCCGGAACCCGCCCCCGACACTGGCATCGACCGCGCCCAGCAGGAAGACCGCCTGCGCGAGGCCCTGGCCGGGCTGCCGGCGGAACAGGCCAGCCTGCTGCGTCTGGCGTTTTTTCAGGATTTGTCTCACCGCGATATCGCCATGCGGGAAAACCTGCCGCTGGGTACGGTGAAATCCCGCATCCGGCTGGCACTGGCCAAGCTGAAAGCGCTGCTGGACACAAATTAGCGCGCGGCCACGCAAAATGGCCGCGGCGGTGGCCCAAATCCCCCATCTCGGCTATATTCTCCAATGACTTGCCATTATCTAGGAAAGCGCCCCGCATGCAGCGCGCCACCCGCATCGCCCCTTCCATCCTGTCGGCCGACTTCGCCAAGCTGGGCGAGGAAGTGGCCGCCATCGATGCCGCCGGGGCGGATTACATCCATATCGATGTGATGGACGGCCATTTCGTGCCCAACCTCACCATCGGCCCCGCCGTGGTGAAGGCGCTGCGCAAACACACCGCCAAGCCCTTCGATGTGCATCTGATGATTTCGCCGGTGGATGCCTTCGTGCCGCAATTCGCCGAGGCCGGCGCCGATATCATCACCGTGCATCCGGAAGCCGGCGCGCATGTGCACCGCACGCTGCAGCTGATCAAATCCCTGGGCAAGAAGGCCGGCCTGTCGCTCAATCCCGGCACCCCGGTGGAAACCGCGCTGGCGGTGCTGGACATGCTGGACCTGGTGCTGGTGATGAGCGTGAATCCCGGTTTCGGCGGCCAGGCCTTCATCCCCAGCCAGCTTGAGAAGGTGAAGCGCCTGCGCGCGGCGATCGATGCCACGGGCCGCGAGATCGACCTGGAAATCGACGGCGGCATCAATGCCGAAACCGCGAAACTGGCGGTGGCGGCCGGCGCCGATGTGCTGGTGGCCGGCACCGCCGGCTTTCAGGGCGGACCGCAGAATTATGCCGGCAATATCGCCAGGCTGAAGGCCTGAGGGTAAGGCCTTGCCCGACGGCCTGGCATATCGCCTGCACAAGCTGTTATTCGGCTCGCCGCTCTATGGCGCGCTGCTGCCGCGCCAGGCGCCGCTGGAATTTCCGCATCTGCCCGACAATCCCTGGCCGGGCCAGCCGGCGCGCGCCGACAAGCTGTTTCAGGGCCGCTTCGATTTCGCCGGGCTGGAAATCGTGTCGCCCCATGCAGCCCCCTGGGATATCGGCATCGAACGGCTGGATGCCGATGCCGAAAGCGCGGAAAGCTGGGCCGCCAATCTGCATGGCTTCACCTGGCTGGATGATTTTTTCGCCCAGGGCGGCGACATGGCGCGGCGGATGAGCCGCAGCCTGGTGCATAGCTGGATCAAGCATCATCATCACTGGGATGCCCGCGCCTGGGCGGCGCCGGTGCTGGGTCGCCGGCTGGTCAGCTGGCTGCGCAACGGGCATTTCCTGCTGGATGGCGCCGATGCGCATTTCGGCCACGACCTGCTGCTGAGCGTGGCGCGGCAAACCACCCATCTGGGCCGCGTGGCCAAGCTGGAACGCGATCCGCTGGCGCGCAGCGAGGCCTTGCTGGGCCTGGTGCATGCCGCCGCCAGCCTGCCTGAAGGCTGGAAAGCCTGGGGCGAACCCGCATTTCCGCTGCTGATCGAAGCCTGGCAGGCGCAGTTGCGCGGCGATGGCGGGCCGCGCGGCCGCAATCCCAGCCGGCTGCTGCGGCAATTCCGCGATATCGTGGGCCTGCATCAATATCTGGCGCTGCTGCAGGCGGAAACCTCAGGGCCCTTGCTGGCCTTGCAGGACCGCATGGCACCCATGCTGCGCTTCTTCCGCCACGGCGATGGCGGATTGGCGCTGTTCCATGGCGCCGAGGAAGAACCCCATGGCGCGGTGGATCGTGCGCTGGCACTGTCGGAAGCGCAATTGCAGGGCAAACATGGCAAGCCGCCGGCCAGCGCCGCCGCATCGGGTTTCGAACGCCTCACCGCCAAACGCGCCTTGCTGCTGCTGGATAGCGGCGCACCGCCTTTGAACGAACCCGGCAGCCGGCCCCATGCCGCACCGCTGGCGATGGAATTCTCCTGGGGCAAGGATCGCCTGCTGGTGAATTGCGGCGATACCCGCCGCGCCGGCGGCGATTGGCTGCGCGCCCTGGCCGGACCGGCCGCCCATAGCACGCTGTGTATCGACCAGGCGGTGCCGGCGGCGAATTTCACTGTGAAGGTGGAACGCAACGAACAGGATGGCCATACCTGGCTGGAAGCCGAACATGATGGCTGGCGCCCGGGCTTTGGTGCATTGCATCGCCGGCGGCTGTATCTGAATGCCAGTGGCGACGATCTGCGCGGCGAAGACAGCGTGGATGGCGGCAGCAGTGAACGCCCGTTCGGCGTGGCCCTGCGCTTTCATCTGCATCCCGGCGTGCAGGCCTCGGCGCTGGGCAATGGCGATACCGTGCTGCTGAAATCCGCATCCGGCCAGGGCTGGCGCTGGCGCGGCCAGGGCGGCGTGGTGCGGCTGGAGCATGGTGTGTATTTCGGCCAGAACGGTGAACAGCGCCGCAGCCAGCAGATCGTGATGGCAGGCTCGGTGGCCGGCGAACCGCTGGTGCTGAAATGGGCGCTCACCCGCGTGGCGGCATGAAGCTGCCCGGCATGAAGCTATTGCGGCAGGCCGAACAGCGTGCGCGGCCCTGGCGCAACGGCCTGGGCGTGACCTGGGATATCGCCAGCCAACCGCAGGATACAGCCGACGATGCCTTCCACTGGCGGGTGAGCCGCGCCGCCATCGTGCGCGATTCCGAATTCTCGGTCTTCGCCGGCTATGATCGCTGGATCACCTTGATTCAAGGCGAAGGCGGCGCGCTGCGTTTCCATGACGACGGCGAAACCGTGATGCTGCGCCGGCCTTTCCTGCCATTGCATTTCGATGGCGGGCGATTGCTGGATTTCAAACTCGCGGCCGGCGCCAGTACGGTGATCAACGTGATGCTGCGCCGCGATTGCGGCCTGGCCTGCGATGTATCGGTGGTGGCGCCCGACAGCGACGCACCGCCGGATTCCGGCGATGCCCTGCTGGACGACAGCCACGTATTGCTGCGCCTGGATGCCGCCCGCCTGCTGCGCGTGCGGTTTACGGCAACCTGACCATCGTCACGTCCACAACCCGTCATGCCCGCACTTGTTTTACGGGCATGACGAATAGCGGAACGACGACGATCTTGCCTTCGAATCAATACCGTTTGTAATCGAGGAATTTGCCGGTCATCACGATCTTCACGCGGTCGCCCTTGGGATCGGGCTGACGATCCATCGTCATGTTGAAATCGATGGCAGACATGATGCCGTCGCCGAATTCTTCCTGGATCAATTCCTTCCAGGTGGTGCCGTAAACCTGCACCAATTCGTAGAAGCGGTAGATCAGCGGATCGGTGGGCGGGCCCGGCGGCAGCGAGCCGCGATAGGGCGCTTCGGTGAGCAGAATCTCTTCCAGCTTGCCAAGGCCGAACAGCTTGGCGGTTTTCTTGGCCTGATCCGGGGTCAGTTTCATCTGGCCGAGCAGGCCGGCGGTGAGGAAGATTTCCGATTGCTTCGGATCGATCTTCTTGGCGATCTCCTTCCAGCTCAGGCCCTTCAGGCGCTTGGCATCGAGGATCTTTTCGGTCACTTCACTGCGCTTCATGGCGTTCTCTCCGTGGACGACACTTAATCAATCTGCGGCATCAACGATACCGCCCGCTTTGCCAGCCGTAACATGCGGCGGCTTGCGCGGATCGTAACCGGCAGGCGGCACGAAATTCTTCGAGCGCCGCACCAGGAAATCCAGCAGATGGTTGCGGATCGGATAATAGTCCGGCTGCTCGTGCAGGGTTTCGCGCTGGCGATCCTTCGGCAGCGTATTGACCAGCACTTCCGCCACCCGCGCATTCGGTCCGTTGGTCATCAGCACGATGCGGTCTGCCAGCAGGATCGCTTCATCCACATCATGGGTGATCATGAACACCGTGAGGTCGCTGCCGGCGCGGATGCGCAGCACTTCGTCTTGCAATGTCCCACGGGTGAGTGCATCCAAGGCCGAGAAGGGCTCATCCATCAGCAGCATCTTCGGCTCGATGCTGAGCGCGCGCGCGATGCCCACGCGCTGCTTCATGCCGCCCGATAGCTGCGCCGGCTTTTTCTTTTCCGCACCGGCCAAGCCCACCATGGCAATGTATTTATGCGCATGCTTGAGCGCCTCGGCATGCTTCAGCTTGGGCCAGCGCGACGAGACCGCGAAGGCGACATTCTCCTCCACGCTCATCCAGGGCATCAAGGCATGGCTTTGAAACACCACGGCACGATCCAGGCTGGGGCCATCCACCGGCTTGCCTTCCATCAGGATGGCGCCGGCCGATGATTGATCCAGCCCGGCCAGGATATTCAGCACGGTGGTTTTGCCGCAGCCGGAATGGCCGATGATGCAGACGAATTCGCCACGCTCGATGCCGAGCCAGAATTGCTCGAATACCGTTGTGCTGCCGCCATCCGGCGCGGGAAAGCGCCGGGCCAGATCCTGCATGGCGATGAAAGGCTGGGTCATGGCGGCCTATTCCGGATAGGTGACCAGCCGGGTAACCCAGCCGAGCAATTGATCCAGCGCCATGCCGATCACGCCGATGAACAGGATGGCGTTGATCACATTGGCAATCGAAAGATTGTTCCACTCGTTCCAGACGAAATAGCCGATGCCGGTGCCGCCCACGAGCATTTCGGCCGCCACGATCACCAGCCAGGCAATCGAGATCGAGATGCGCATACCGGTGAGGATGGTGGGCGCCGCTGCCGGCAGGATCACGCGGAAGATGCGCCGCAGCGTGCTCACTTCCAGGGTGCGCGCCACGTTGAGCCATTCCTTGCGCACATTGGCCACCGCAAACGCGGTGTTGGTGAGCATCGGCCAGACCGAGCAGATGAAAATCACGAAGATCGAGGAGATGCCGCTATCCTTGATGGTGTAAAGCGCCAGCGGCATCCAGGCTAAAGGCGAGACCGGACGCATCACCTGGATGAACGGGTCCAGCGCCTGGCGGAATAACGGCGACAGGCCGATCAGGAATCCCAGCGGCACCGCCACGATCACCGCCAGGAAAAAACCCAGCGCCACGCGGCCGATGGAATAGGCAAGCTGAATGCCGATGCCCTGATCGTTCGGGCCTTTCACATAAAAAGGATCGGCCAGGTGCTTCCACAGAATCTTGCCCACATCCAATGGGCCCGGCATGGCGGATTTGCCTTGCGTAGCCGTGAGGCCCATCAGCTTGGCATATTCGGGATCCATATCCGCCGCCGTGCCGCTGCCCATTGTGGCCACCTGCCAGGTCGCCAACATGGCAACCAGCAGGGCAACGGACAGAACCGCGGCGCGGAGGCGGAAGGACATCTTCATGCTGGGCGTGCCTCAGATCCGCTTGATGGCGAAGGAGTCGATATATTCCTTCGGCTTGGCGGGATCGAAGGTTTTGCCCATCACCTTGAACGATGAATAGGTGCTGGTGGGCGGGGCAAGCCCGACTTCCTTCATCAGCTTGGCGGCATCGGTGGCAAGGAAGACCTGCTCGGCCACCTTCTTGTAATCCACATCGCCCTTGAGCTGGCCCCAACGCTTCATCTGGGTGAGGATCCAGACCGCGAAGCTGTGCCAGGGGAAAGGTGCGAAGTCGATGCGGTCGGGCACCTTCTGCACCTTGCCCAAACCATCGGCGAATGTGCCGGTCAGCACCTGTTCCACCACCGTCACCGGCTGGTTGAGATAATTGGCCGGCGCGATGGCTTCGGCGATCTGCTTGCGATTCTCCGGCTTGGTCGCGTAAGCCGTGGCTTCGATGATCGCCTTCAGCAAGGCCTGATAGGTATTCGGCATGGTGGTGACGAATTCCTGGCTGGCAGCGAAAGCGCAGCAGGGATGGCCATCCCAGATTTCCTTCGACAGGATATGAATGAAGCCCACGCCGTCATACACCGCGCGCTGATTCACCGGATCGGGCGCCAGGAAGCCGTCGATATTGTCGGCGCGCAGATTGGCCACCATTTCCGGCGGCGGCACCGAACGGATCTGCACATCGGTATCGGGGTCGATGCCATGCTCCGCCAGGTAATAGCGCAGCAGATAATTATGCATCGAATAATCGAACGGCACGGCGAATTTGAAACCCTTCCAGGATTTCGGATCACGCTTGTCCTTATGCTTCATCGCCAGGGTGATGGCCTGGCCGTTGATATTCTCCACCGCCGGCATGGTGTAGGGGATCGGGTTCGAGCCGGTGCCGGTGGTGATCGCCAGCGGCATCGGCGACAGCATATGCGCGGCGTCGTATTCCTTGTTCAGCGCCTTGTCGCGCACCACCGCCCAGCCGGCGGTCTTGATCACTTCCACATTCAGACTATGCTTGGAATAGAAGCCCATGGGATGCGCCATGATGATCGGCGTGGCGCAGGTGATCGGGATGAAGCCGACCTTGAGATCGGTCTTTTCGATTTTGCCCGATTGCGCGAAAGCCTCGCGGGCATGGCCCAGCGGGAAGAATTGTTCGATGGCGGCCAGCAGGGTGCCGGCGCCGATGGCATGCAACACGCGGCGGCGGGTGGCATCGTTGGGCAGCAAGGCGCGCACCACGGCCTGGTCCACCGCATTGGTGAGGCGCTTTTCCTCGTCGGCGGCGGTGCGCAGTTGGGCTTCATGCTGCCAGGCCGCCACCGCGGCATCATGTTCGGACAGCGAATGGTGCTTGCCGCAGGGGCAGGCCGCCAATTCGGACTTGGCGTCGAAGGGATCCTGGAACAACGACATGCAGCTGCCTCCTTGTTTTTGGCCCGAAGACGTCTCTCCGGTTCTGCATGACATTCAGCAAGCATCGTGCCAGCCCATGCTCTGGCGCGTTTATCGCGGCAGGCCGGCGATTTGCCGGAAACATGCGGGAAAACACGTATTACGAAATTTCGTACTTTACGAAGTTTCGTAATTGCGATTACGATGTTTCGTAGATTGTGAGGCCATTCTCCGGGGGAACAGGCATGCCCGAAATCGCCCAGGAAGCCAGCCGCTTCGGGCCCGCCTTCGAGGCCCATACCGAGGCCATGCTGGTGCTGGACCCGATGGCCGACCGCATCCTGGATGCCAATCCGGCGGCCTGCCGGTTGCTGGGCTATCACCGCTCGGCCTTGCGCGACAGCCGGCTGAGCCTGCTGCATCCCGAGCAGATGCCGGCCTTGATCGTGTTCACCGAGGCGGCGCTGAATCTGGGCGGGCATTGGACCCGCGACCTCACCCCCAAACATGCCAGCGGCAAGACGCTGAAGCTGGAATACAGCGCAGCCCCGCTGCCGCGCCGCGCCGGCGAACCGGAAATGCTGCTCTTCACCCTCTCCGATCTGGAAGAGCGCCGCCGCCGCAGCGTGGATGCCGAGGCCGATGCCTATCTGCGCGACGGCATCGCCGAATGGCAGCGGGTGGAACGGTTTTTCCGCGACATGGAGCGCGAGAATCAACTCATCCTCAGCGCTGCCGGCGAAGGCATCTATGGCGTGAACGCGGAAGGCAAGACCACCTTCGTCAACCCGGCCGCAGAGCGCCTGCTCGGCTGGTCGGCGGAAGACTTGGTGGGCCACAACATCCATTCGCGCGTGCATCACACGCGGCACGACGGCAATCCCTATCCCGGCCATGATTGCCCGATCTATGCCGCCTTCCGCGACGGCGAAGTGCATACGGTGGACGACGAAGTATTCTGGCGCCGCGATGGCAAGCCGATCTGGGTGGAATACACCTCCACGCCGATCCGCGACCGCGGCGCCGTGGTGGGCGCGGTGGTGGTGTTCCGCGACGTGACCCACAAACGCGAGGCGGAAGAAAAACTGCGCGCGGCTTTGGAGGAAGTGGAAAGCCTGCGCCAGCGCCTGGAACTGGAAAACGCCTATCTGCAGGAAGAGATCAAGCTGGAAGCCAAGCATCGCGGCATCATCGGCGGCTCGGCGGCAATCCAGAATATCCTGCGGCAGATCGAACTGGTGGCACCCACCGATGCCACCGTGCTGATCAGCGGCGAGAGCGGCACCGGCAAGGAATTGATCGCCCGCGCCATCCACGAAGCCAGCAAACGCTCGGACCGCCCGCTGATCCGGGTGAATTGCGCCGCCATCCCGCGCGAATTGTTCGAGAGCGAATTCTTCGGCCATGTGCGCGGCGCCTTCACCGGCGCGCTGCGGGATCGCATCGGCCGCTTCGAGCTGGCCGATGGCGGCACGCTGTTCCTGGATGAAGTGGGCGAGATTCCGCTGGAATTGCAGGGCAAATTGCTACGTGTGCTGCAGGAGGGCCAATTCGAACGCGTGGGCGAGGAACGCACCCGCAATGTGGATGTGAGGGTGATCGCCGCCACCAACCGCGACCTGCGCGAGGAAGTGCGGCGCGGCCGTTTCCGCGAGGATTTGTATTTCCGCCTCAACGTCGTGCCGATCCAGAGCGTACCCTTGCGCGAGCGGCGCGAGGATATTCCGCTGCTGGCCCTGCATTTCCTGCGCGGCGCGCATCGCAAGCTGGACAGCGCCGACCTGCGCCTCACCGAAGGCGATATCCGGCGGCTGACGCGCTATGACTGGCCGGGCAATGTGCGTGAATTGGAAAACGTGATCGAACGCGCCGCGATTCTGGCGCGCCAGGGCCGACTGCGTATCGACCTGCCGGATACGGAAGCGCCGGAACCGCCCAATCCGCGCAACGATACCGCCCAGCGCAATGGGCAATGGGCGGAACCGGATTGGCTGACCGAGAGCGAGCGCCGCCGCCGCGACCGCGACCATATCCGCGCGGCCCTGGATGCCTGCGGCGGCAAGATATTCGGCCCCGGCGGCGCGGCGGAATTGCTCGGCGTGAAACCCACCACGCTGGCCTCGCGCATCAAAACCCTGGGCCTGCGCCGGCAACGCGCCGACACGATACCCAGCGCGCCGATCGTGCCGTAACGCGATATGGCCTTAGCGAAAGCCGCGCAAGCCGTCACCCCTGCGGCGGGGTTTCCACGCTGCGCACCGGGGCGGCGAAGCTGTAGCCCACGCCATACACCATCTTGATCGGCACATCGCCGCCGGCCACTTCGGCGATCTTGCGGCGCAGGCGGCGCACCAGGGCGTCGATCGAGCGGTCTTCGATCCGCAGGCTGGGACGGGCCAGCATGCGCACGATTTCGTCGCGCGGGCAGGGCTTGCCGGCGCGTTCGATCAGCGCGGTGAGGAAGGCCACTTCGCTGCCGGTCAGCTTCACGACGGCACCGCCCGGGGTGAGCAATTGCCACAGCACCGGCTGGAACTGCCAGGTATCGGCGGCCGGTTCGGCGACAGCGGCTGGGCGGGTGCTTTCCAGCCGGCGCTGCACCGAGCGCAGCGTGGCATCGATTTCGCGCAGCGAGGCATGCTTCACCAGATAGGCATCGGCGCCGCTTTCCAGGCCTTCCACCCGGTCGTCGGCGGCCGAACGCATGGTCAGCATCACAATGCCGCAGGTGGAGCGCGCGCGCAGATCGCGGGCCAGGTCGAAGCCATTGCCATCGGGCAGGTTCACATCCAGCAGCACGATATCCGGGGTGCCCTGTTCGGCCAGGCTGGCGCGGAATTCAGCCGCGCTGGCGCAGCCGAAGGCAGCGTAGTTATGGGCCTCCAGATAATCGACCAAATCCACCCGCAGCGAAGGCTCATCCTCCACCACGCAGATGCGGATACGCGGCTCGGCCGAGGGCTGGGTTGGCGGTTGGGTTTTTGCGATCATGGCATCACTATAGGAAAAACCGTCGGCAATATCGAGACTGTGCACTGATAACCCCCCCGCATTTCCGCCGATCTGCCGTCAAATATCACAGCCGGCGGTGTTGGCGCCATCCAGTTTGATGCCCGAACGCTTGGCATGGCTCAGCCGGCTGCCGCGCAGATCGGCCCGGCTCAGGTCGGCATTGCTCAGATTGGCCGGCCAGGACCGGCCGGTGGATTTGCCGGCGGGATCGCGCAGCGGCACCGGCTCGAACTTGGTGCCGCGCAGCTTGGCGTTGCTGAGATTGGCACCGCTGAAATTGGCGCCATCGGCCACTGCGCCATCCAGGATTGCCTTCATCATCTGGGCGTCCGACAGGTCGGCCAGGGTGAGGTCGGCATCGGCCAGGATGGCATCGCGCAGATCGGCGGCGCGCAGCATGGCGGCCCGCAGGTCGGCGGCACCAAGATCCAGCCCGATCAGCGAGCGGCCGCCCAGATCCAGCCGCTGGCCGCTCTGGCCCGAAGTGTTGATCCACAGGCTATGGGCCTCGATCAGCGGCTTCAGCCATTCCGGCAGCGAGGCGCTGGTGCGGCGGCGGATCGCCCCGTTGAGATTGGCGCCGAAAATATTCGCCTGGCTGAGATCGACATTGCGCAGATTGGCGCCCGAGAGATCGCAGCCCTCGAAATTGGCGCCCGCCACCACCGCGCCGGTCAGCGTAACCTCGCGCAGCTTGGCGCCGGCGAAATCCGCGCCGCTCAGATCCGCCCCGGCGAGATTGACCGCGAACAGGTTGGCACGGGTGAATTTGGCATCGCGCGCCGAAGACAGCTTCATGTTCGCCTGCGACAGATCGGCGCCGCTGAAATCGGCGCGATCGATCTGCACATTCGACAGGTTGGTGACGCGGTCTTCGTTCTGCTCGCGGCCATCCTTCCAGCGCACGATCTGGCCCGGCCGCAGATCGGCATCGCGCAGCACCGCATCGGTGAGTTTCACGCTCATCAGGTTGGCGCCGCGCAGATCGGCGCGCACCAGGCTCACGCCGGCTAGGTCGCTGTTCTGGAAATCGGTGCCGAACAGATCGGCGGCATCGCAGCGGCAGCCGCGCAGCATGGCATTGGTGAGCATGCTGCCGGCCAGCACGGCGCCGCGCAGATCGAGATTCTGCGCCGAAAGCCCATTGAGATCGGTGGAGCGCAGAATCATGCGCTGCGCCTTGGGCAGATTCGCGGTGAAGCGGGCATGCAAAGCCGCGGCCTGCAGGAAAGCGCGGATACTGGGATTGGCATTCAGCGTTTCGGCGGCACCCGTATCCGGGCCCGTATTCCCGCCATGCTGCGCCTTGCCGTCCATCGACATACGATTCCGCCGTAAGTTGCAGCTTTGCAGCCTAAGTCGCTACGGAGCAGACGCATTTTTTGCGCCCCTACTGCTACAAGAGATAGAATTAGAACCTATCCACCGCAAGAGAGAATGCTCGCTTCGGTGTCGATTATCACACCGATAGAATGGCTTTGCCGGCAATTCGCCGGGTCCGCGCCTGAATTCGCGCGCTTCCGTAATATTTTATCAAAATTGACCCGGCATATAGCGCATAGGAAGCTGCGCTTCGCGCCTGGATCAATGCGCCGGTCTGGGCAACCAGAGGATTATCTTCTGGCTGCCATCGGCATTGGCGCGCACCGAGAAACGACCTTTCTGCGCCTGCATCAGCCGCGCCGCGCTGGACAGTTGGAAACGCCCCGCCTCGGCATCGCGCAGATCGAAGCTGAGGGTGAGGCCGCCGGCTTCCGGCGCGATTTCGATCCGTGCCGGCGGACCGCGCCAGCTATCGGGCGACAACGCCAGATCCACCGCATAGGCCAGCGCCGGCCGCAGCAATTCGGGATCGCCCAAGACACGCGGCGGCGGCTCGATGAAAGGCAGCGCTGCCATCATCTCGAGATCCTCGGGCGGCAATTCGCGCAGGATCTGGCGCAGGAAATCCAGCGGCGCCAACACTTCCTGGCGCGGCACGCTGTCGCCGCGCAGCAAGCGCTCCTCGGTGAGAAAGCCATCGATCAACAGCCGCAGGCGACGCACCGCGCTGCGCATGATACGCAAGGTGCGGCGCGGCGGCGCGGTGGCGGGGCGCATCTCGGGCGGCAGTTTCATCACCATCAATTCTGCGGCGCGGTCCACGATGGCCAACGGCGTGCGGAATTCATGGCCCACCATGTCGAGGAAGTCGCGCTGCTCGCGCCGTGCCGTGCTTTCCTGCGCCAGTGCCACGGTAAGTTCGTTCTGCAACCGCCCGCGCAGCGCGGCTTCCTCCTGCAATGTTTCGTATTGCTCGGTCAGTTCGATGCCGATACGGGCGCCGATCAGACCGATCACGCCGATGAAAAAGAAGATCGCGTAGAGAATCAGTTCCAGGAACCACAGGCCTTGCAGCGGCGCGGGCACCAACGGCGTGCCGCGCAGCAGCATCGCCAGGCCATCGCAACCGCGCAGGGCCTGCACCAGACAATGAAATATGTTGAGGCCGCCAAGCTGCCAGACCACCGCGCGCTGCACGTTCTTGGCGCGCAGGCAGTCGCGTGCCATCACAAAAGCGAAATAGCCGCTGAACAACCCGGCCAGCAGCGACAGCATGCCGCCCTGATCCAGCGGCAGCAGCATATATAGCGGCCAGACCGGCAGCGCCGCCAGAAAGCCCGCCTGGGGCAGCCATGGCCGGGTTTTCTGCCCCAGCATGGCCGACAGCGCCAGGCTGGATAGCGCCAGCCCGCCGATGCCGAGATAATTCGACAGCACCACCGAATACCAGCCGCTCCATTCGCCGCGCGTGGAAACCAGCGCCATCGCCGGCAACAGCAGCAGCGAACCCGATACCGCCAGCCTTATGCCCGGCAGGCGCGGCAGCATGCGCCAGATCAACAGCCAGCCCATCACCTGCAACAACAGCATGCAGCCGAGCACCACCACCAACGTGCGGGTATCCACCAGATTGCTCATGCCGCGCCATCCAGGTCTGCAAGCGCCGATAGCAGCGGCAGGCGCACGGTGATGCGGGTGCCTTCATTGGGCTTGCTCTGGATATCGAAATGGCCACCATGCAGTTGGATCTGCCGGCCGGCGCCATACAGGCCCAGGCCGGTGCCCGGCACGCCGGCGGCATTGCTGGCACGATAGAACCGGCGCCCCACCGCACTGAGTTCGCGTTCGGGAATGCCGATGCCATGATCGCGCACCGTCACCACCGCCTCGTCGCCCTCGCGCCGCAGCGTTACATCCACCGCGCGGTCGGTGGGCGAATATTTCAGCGCATTGTCGAACAGGTTGCCGAACACCACGCCCAGCATGGCGGCATCGCCAGCCACCACCAGATCGGGTTCGGCCAGGCTGAGTTGCAGCCGCTGTTCCGCCCGCGGTTGCGCCTGGCTGGTCGCCTGCTGCCGCAGCAGCGCGCCGATCGCCACGGCATCCTGGCGGATTTCCATAGTGCCGCTGGCGAGTTTTTCATCCAGCAGGAAGGTATCGATCAACAGCCGCAGGCGGCGCACCGCATCGGCCACCGCATCCAGGCGCGGCTGGATCACCGGCTGCTCGCCGATCTGGCCGCGCAATTCCTGCCCGGCATCGGAAATCGTCTGCAATGGCCGCTGGAATTCGCGGCCGATCAAGCCGATGAATTGCCGCTGTTCGCGCCGCATGCCGGATTCGCGCATCAGCGCTTCCGACAGCGTTTGCTGCAAGTGCCGGCGGTCGGCCACTTCCTCCGCCAGTTTAAGATTGCGTTCGGCCAGATCCACCGCCAGCCGCCCGCCCAGCAACACCGAGAAAGACACCGCCACCGCGATGCCGGCGAGCAGAATTTCCAGCACCCAGAAGGATTGCCCGCTGCTGGAGGCCATGAAATCGCCGAACACCGGTTCATGCGCCGTCATCACCGCACGCACCAGCGACAAACCGGCATGGATGCCATACACCGTCGATAGCGGGCCGCGCACCGCCAGGGTAAGCCGGTCGGCCCCCAGGATCACCCAGCACATGGCGCTGTATTGTATGGTGGACATGCAGGAGGAAACGGTGACGCGCAAGCCCAGATTGGTGGGATCGGTGGCCATCCAGTAGCTCCACAGCACCGCCACCAGCGGCACCGGAAACCAGGCCATGAAAAGCGGGCGCGGGCGTTCCAGCAGATCGGCAATCCCCATGATCATGAAGGCATGGCCCAGCACCACGCCGACATTGCCCACCGTGATCGACAGCATGTCGGGGATCGTGCCGCGCAGGATGTAAAGCAGGAAGGCAGCCGCCAATATGTAGATGCCGCAGGTCCATAGCCCGAGGCCGGGAATGGAGCGGTTGCTGCGCCACATCAGCATCCAGGCAATCGCCTGCACCACCGTGACCACGAAGGTGATCACGAACAGCGTGCGGATATCCAGCAGGGCGAACAGCGATGCCTCCGATCGCTCTACAACGGCGCGGTCTTGGCGAAGGATGGCGGGCGTTTCTCGCGATGCGAGGCCAGGCCTTCGCGCACATCGGGCCCGCGGAAGCCGAGCATTTCCAGCGCCAGCGAGGTATCGAAGCCCGGGCCGGCCATGCGCAGCCAGCTGTTGAGCGCATATTTGGTCCAGCGCAGCGCGGTGGGCGAACCATTGGCCAGCCGGGTGGCAACCTCCAGCGCCTTGGGCCGCAGATCGGCCTCCTCGGTGCAGAGCGCCACCAGGCCGATACGCTCGGCTTCCTCGCCGCTCACCGGCTCGCAGAGCAGCAGATGGTATTTCGCCTTCGCCATGCCGCAGAGCAGCGGCCAGATGATGGCGGCATGATCGCCGGCCGCCACGCCCAGCCTGGTATGGCCATCGATGATGCGGGCGCTTTTCGCCGCGATGGGAATATCCGCCAGCAGACCGGCCACCAGGCCGGCGCCCACCGCCGGGCCATGCATGGCGGATACGATCGGCTTGGAGCAGTTGATCACGTTGTAAACCAGATCGCGGGCTTCCTTCCAAACCCGGGTGAGGGCATCGAAATCCTGTGTCATATCCTCGATCAGCGAAAAATCGCCGCCGGCCGAGAAGCCCTTGCCGGCGCCGCGCAGGATCACCGCCGCCACATCGGGATCGGCATCGATATCGCGCCACACCTCGGCCAGTTCGCGGTGCAGGTCATGGCCGGCGGTGCTCAGGCGGCCATCGTCGCGGCCCATGATCACTTCCAACACGCGGTCGGCCGGGCGTTCGAAACGCAGGCTGCCATAAGCGGCGTAACGGTCGGTCATGATGTTACACCTTATCGGCAGCGGCAGCCGGGGCGGCAACCGGTGCAGCAACCGGGGCCAGCAGATCGGCGGCTTCCACGGCGCGGGCGGAATAAACCAGCGCGGCGCCGGCATTCACTGCAATCGCCACGCCCAGGGCTTCGGCGATTTCGCCTTCGGTGGCGCCGGCTTTACGCGCAGCGGCGGTATGCACCGCGATGCAGCCATCGCAGCGCGCGGTAACCGCAACGCCCAGCGCAATCAATTCGCGCACCTTCTCGCCCAGATTGCCGGTCTGCTTGCCGGATTTGGCCAAGGCACGATAGGCGGCCATCATCTCCGGGTTCATTTCGCCCAGCTTGCCCACCGCCGTGCCCAGGCCCTTACGATAGGCTGTCCAATCCTGCATGCTCATCGCCGTCTCCCTTGCCTTATGCTTGTTCAATCCGGGTGCGGGAGTGTGGCAGACAGGCCGGGCTCTGGTCTATGCCCCAATGCTTGGCTAGATTGCGCCGGGCCGGCCCGGACACGAGGTTTGAACGGGCCGCCATTGCCGCCTGCCTCATCAGATGAAAATCCCAATCGGAAAAAACCATGGAACACATGCTGGAACGCGTGATCTTCGCCAGCCGCTGGCTGCTGGCCCCCTTCTATCTGGGGCTCTGCCTGGCATTGGTTCTGCTGCTGGTGAAGTTCGGCCAGGAATTGCTGCATGTGGCGCCCGCCGTGCTGACCATGAGCGAGAGCGACGTGGTGCTGTCGATCCTGGCATTGATCGACCTGTCGCTGGCCGGCAATCTGCTGTTGCTGGTGATCTTCTCCGGCTATGAGAATTTCGTTTCCAAGATCGATGTGGGCAACCACAAGGATCGGCCCGACTGGATGGGCAAGGTGGATTATTCCGGCCTCAAGCTGAAGCTGCTGGCTTCCATCGTGGCGATTTCGGCGATCCAGCTGTTGCGCGCCTTCATGAACATCAAGTCGATGACCAACGAAGAACTGGCCTGGCTGGTGGGCATCCATATGTGCTTCGTGCTGTCGGGCGTGCTGCTGGCGCTGATGGACCGGCTGACCGAATCCAGCCACAAGCCTGCCAAAGCGGAAAAACACTAAAAGCCATGCGGCGCGCCGGATCCTTTGCCATCTGGCCGCGATCCGCATTGGTCCTGCCGTTGCTGCTGCTGCCGTTGCTGCTGCTGCTGGTGCTGGCCGGCTGCGCCACGCCGCCGGCGCCGCCGCCCTGGCGCGACAGCCCGGCGGCTGTTGCCGACCAGCATCGCAACGGCCTGCCCCATACCGACCGGCTGGGCCAACCGCGCCGGCAGCTCGATCCGGTGCGCTCGTTTTTTCCGCTGATCCTCGACAATGCCATGGTGGATTACAGCCGCGGCCTGCGCTTCGGTTTCGCCGCCGCCTATGAAGCCGGCTTCAACGCCGTGTCGCCATGGTCTGGCCAGCCGCGCAACGCAGCCCTTGCTGCCGCCGCCGGATCGCGGCTGCTGCTGGCGCTGAATCCCGAGGAAGCCGCTGCCGCACGCGCGGAAGACGGCGCCGACCTGCAAGCCCTGCTGGATGCCCGCACGGTGCGGCTGGTGCGCATCATGCCGTTCAGCGCGCGCGGCCCGGAAGCGTCCAGCCCCGCCGATATCGCCAGCCCGGCCGATATAGACAGCGCCCTGAACGCCTTGCGCCAGGCAGTGGCGCAACGGCCCAACGATCCGGCCTGGAGCGTATTGCAGGCCTTTGCCGCGCCGGCCATCGGCCTGCGGCTGCCCAGCAGCGCCGAGGCCCGGGCGCTGGCTTATGGTGCACTGATCGGTGGCGCCAGCGGGCTGATCTGGCTGGGCGAGGATTCCTATGTTTCGCGCAGCGGCGGCGCCCTGGGCATCGGACCGGCGCTGCCGCTGGATTACGGCGTGCAATTGCCGGAATCCGAGCAAGGCCCGCCCTTCAAGCCCGAGCCGGCGCAGGTGGGCCAGGCCCGCGCGCTGTGGCAGACCGTGGCACGGCTGAACCGCGAGATCGAGCGGCTGAGCCCGGCTTTGCTGAGCCCGACAGCCCAGACTCCACCCCGGGCAGAGCTTTTGCCCCTGGATGACGGCCCGCCCCTGGCGGAGGGCGAAACCCCGATCCGCCTGCTGCTGAAACAGCAGGACGGAGTGCAGCCCGGGGGACAGATCGGGGGGCAGATCGGGGGGCAGATCGGGGGGCATCTCACCCTACTGGCGGCCAATCTGAGCCACCGGCCCTGGCGGCTGCGTATCAGCCTGCCAGGCGGCATAAAGCGCCTGGAACGCTGGTTCGATACCGACCCGGCGCCGGCGCTAAATGCCGGAAACCGGCAATTTGAAGAGGATTTTCCGCCACTTGGGGTGCGCGTCTACCGCCTGACGCCATAATTCATGTCCCTTGCTTTTCCGGCCGCTTGGACGCATGTTCTGGCCCCGGATCGACCCAATCCCGATAAATCGCATACCAAAGAGGCCGAATGGCGAAGGAAGAATTATTGGAGTTTCCCGGCGTGGTGCACGAATTGCTGCCCAACGCGCATTTCCGCGTGACGCTGGAGAATGGCCACGAAGTGTTGGCGCATACCTCGGGCAAGATGCGCAAGAACCGTATCCGCGTGCTGGCTGGCGACAAGGTGATGGTGGAGATGACTCCCTACGACCTCACCAAGGGCCGCATCACTTTCCGCTTCAAGTAAGCCCTCGCGGGCCTGGCTGATGACGGGCGCGCCCGGATTGTTGCCTGAACTGATCCTGGCCTCAGCTTCGCCGCGCCGCCTGGCCCTGCTGCAGCAGATCGGCCTGCAGCCGACCCGACTCCTCGCCACCGATATCGACGAAACGCCCTTGAAGGGCGAGTTGCCGGCTGCGCTGGCCAAGCGCCTGGCCGCCGGCAAGGCGCACGCTGCCGCCGGTACGACCCTGGCTGCCGCCGGCACGCCGGAGATCGCTGCCGCCAGCCTGATCCTGGCCGCCGATACCGTGGTGGCGCTGGGCCGCCGCATCCTGCCGAAAGCCGAAACCGCCGCCGAAGTGGTGCAATGCCTGAGCCTGCTTTCGGGCCGCCGGCATCGGGTGATCACCGGGCTATGCCTGCTGGGCCCGGCCGATGCCACGGGCCGCCGCAAGCCGCATCAGCGCCTGGTGATCAGCCAATTGCGCTTCAAACGCCTTACCAAGGCCGAGATCGCCGCCTATGCCGCCTGCGGCGAGGGCCAGGGCAAGGCCGGCGGCTATGCCATCCAGGGCCGTGCCGCGCAATTCGTGGCCTGGCTGCAGGGCAGCCATTCCAACGTGGTGGGCCTGCCGCTGTTCGAAACCGCCGCCTTGCTGGCCGGCATCGGTTATCCCTTATGGCAACCGACTGAATCTGCGGTTATATAGAACCGTATGGCGAATGAATTGCTGATCGATGTCGGCCTCACCGAAACCCGCGTTGCGCTGGTGGAGAATGACCGGCTGGTGCATCTGGACCTGGAACGCCCCAACCGCGACACCGCGCTGGGCGCCATTTTCCTGGGCCGGGTGCGGCTGATCGAGCCGGGTTTGCAGGCCGCCTATATCGATATCGGCCTGACGCGCGACGGTTTCCTCAATACATCCGACCTGCCGCCGGATCCGCTGGCCGGTCCCGACAATCCGAAAGGCCGCCCGATCGAGCAGCGCCTGCATGAAGGCGAAGCCATCCTGGTGCAGGTGATCCGCGACCCGGTGGGCGAAAAGGGCGTGAAACTCACCGGCCAGCCCAACCTGCCCGGCCGTTTCATTTCGCTGACCCCCTGGGACAGCCGGGTGCGGGTTTCGCGCCGCATCGCCGAGGATGCCGAACGCATGCGGCTGGCCGCCATCATGCAGAGCCTGCTGGCATTGACCGACAAGCTGCCGGTGCAGGTGACCACGCGGGTGCAGCGCCGCCTGGGTGATCGCAGGGAGGGCGAACGCCGGGTGGGCAATGTAGCCGTGGCGCTGGATCGCCGCGATGGCAAGAAGGGCAAGCCGATGGGCTGCCTGGTGGATTACGCCGCCGAGGGCGCCGACCAGGAGGTGCTGGCCGCCGACCTGGACCGCCTGCGGGCACGCTGGATCGCCATCGAGGAACGCCGCGCCAAGGCCACGGCGCCGGCCGAGCTGTGGCGCGAAATGGGCCCGGTGGGCCGCGCCCTGCGCAACCATGTGGGCGCCAAGCTGGACTATATCCGGGTGAATGACGCGCGCGGCTTCGCCGAGGCGCGGGCCTGGCTGTTCGAGCATGCGCCCGAACTGGTGGCCAGGCTGGAACGCCATGATCCGCCCGAGCCTTTGTTCGACCTGTTCGAGATCGAACACGATATCGACCGCGCGCTGTCGAAACGCGTGGCCCTGCCCTCTGGCGGCGCCATCGTGTTCGGCGAAACCGAGGCATTGACCGCCATCGATGTGGATGCCGGTTCGGCAGCCCGCAATCGCGGCGATTTCGACGAGATGGCGATCAAGGTGAACCTGGAAGCCGCAGAGGAAATCGCGCGCCAATTGCGGCTGCGCGGCATCGGCGGCATCGTGGTGATCGACTTCCTGCATATGGACAGCGCCGCCTTCCGCGCCCGCGCGGTGAATGCCCTGCGCAAGGCGCTGGCCGACGATCCGGCGCCGGTGAAGGTGCTGGGCATGTCGGCATTGGGCCTGGTGGAGATGACCCGCAAGCGCATCGGCGAACCGCTGGGCACGCGGCTGTTCGATCCCTGCCCCTCATGCGATGGCGATGGCCGCATCCCCTCGCTGCCCAGCGTGCAGGCCGAATTGCTGCGCCGGGCGCAATCCGAGGTGAATTCCAGCCCGCGCGGCACCGCATTCCGCATCACCTGCGCCCCCGATGTGGCCGCCCTGTTCGATGCCGTGTTGCTGGATCAGTTGCAACGCCGGCTGGGCGCCCGTTTCAGCGTGCAGGCCGAGGCCGGCCGCAAGCGCGAGGCCTTCAGTATCGACCGCCAGCAGGCTTGAGGGCGCTCCGCATGGCCAAACTTTGCCCGATCTGCGCCAAGCCGCTGGACCTTAAGAATTCCGGGGCCGGCGAATCAGCCCCGTTCTGCTCGCGCCGCTGTGCCGATGTGGACCTGCACCGCTGGTTGTCGGAAAGCTACGCCATTCCCGTCGTTGAACATGAAGACGAGGATGGCGACAACCCCGCTCTGGCGAGCCCTCCTTCACCCGGCCGGAAGGCCGACCCGGCGCTGCATTAAGCTCCCCCGAAAGAGGGATAAGCAGCGGAAAATGTGTTGCTTTTTTGCACCATACAGGGCAAAAAGCGGCAGGCTTCCACCGCCGCCATGGCTCTGCATGCAAGGCTGCGGTAATTTCCCCTGCACGATTTCGGCTTGCCAGCCCCCGGTAGCCGCCGGGTAAGCTTGAGGGCCGCAGCTTAGTGATGCTGCTGAGTACGAGTAATACTGCCCGCGTAGAACAGTACCGCCCGCGTAGAACAGTACCGCCCGCGTAGAACAAAGAGGTTTCAGCCCCATGAACGGCGTGTCCCGAGTTTCCGGCTGGAAGAGCCTGGGCGTTGCCTGCCTGTTGTCCGTCGGTCTGCTGGCCGGTTGCGCCTCCGCGCCGGCCGATCCGCAGGCCCGCGCCGCTGCCGAGGCGATCAACGATCCGCTCGAGCCGTTCAACCGCGCGATGCTGGAATTCAACAAGATCGTCGATCATTTCGTGCTCAAGCCGGTGATGCTGGTCTACCAGATCGTGCCGCCGCCGGTGCGCGATGGTGTGCATAGCGCGCTGGAAAACCTGCGCAGCCCGGTGGTTCTGGCCAACGACCTGCTGCAGGGCGAGACCGAGCGTGCCGGCAACACCGTCAGCCGCTTCGCGATCAATTCCACCGTGGGCCTGCTGGGCTTCTGGGATGCCGCCGACAAGTGGTTCGGCATCCAGGGCCATTCGGAAGATTTCGGCCAGACCCTGGCCAGCTGGGGCGTGGCTGAAGGCCCCTATCTGGTGCTGCCGCTGGTCGGCCCGTCCAATCCGCGCGATGCCTTCGGCCTGGCGGTGGATTCGGCCGCCGATCCGCTGAACTGGTATCTGCGCAACATCGACGAGGATGAGTGGATTTACACCCGCCTCGGCCTCACCGTGATCGACAGCCGCACCGAGGTGGGCGACACCCTGGATGCGCTGGAACGCACTTCGCTGGATTTCTACGCCTCGCTGCGCACCATCTATCGCCAGCGCCGCGCCGATGAAATCCGCAACCGTACGCCGACCCAGAAGCCGGTGGCGCCGAGCATCAGCATGGCCGCCAAGCCGGACAACGAGATCGAGAAAAAGGCTGCACAGTAAGCCTTCCGAACTCATCGCCTTGCAAAAGCCCGGTAGCGATACCGGGCTTTTTCTTTGCCCGCATCGCCCTCCAAGCGTCATACCCCGCCGTCATGCCCGGACTTGTTCCGGGCATCCATGGTTCAGCTGCCCACTCATTCGCCGGGCAGTGTGAGCCAGCTTGCATCGGCCTGTTGTGCCAGGGCCTGGATGGCCGGGCGGCGCATGCGGTAAGGCAGCCAGGATTGCCGTTCGTCTTTCATATGGGTGATATCGAGGCGGTGATAGAAATCCCGCGTGGGATTCCAATCCAGCACATTCAGATCCACGCGCGGGCAGCCGCGTTTCTCCGCGATGGCAGCGATGGCGGTGATCAGCTTGCGCCCCAGGCCGTGGCCGCGTGCATCGGGCAGCACGAACAGGTCTTCGATGAACAGGCCGGCGCGGCCTTCCCAGGTGGAGTAATTGTAGAGATAGAGCGCAAAGCCCACCGGCCGGCCATCCAGCTCTGCGATCAGCGCCTCGAAGCGGCGTTCGGGGCCGAAGCCATCGCGCAGCACATCGGCCTCGGTGATCTTCACGCTGCTCATCGGCTCGTGTTCGTATTCGGCCAGGCCACGCACCAGGGCAACGATGGTGGCGGCATCTTCCGCCGAAGCCGGGCGCACGGTTGCTTGCATGATCTTCATCCTTCGGTTTTTTGAATCTTCTGTTTGCTCATCGCCGCCAGCAAGGCCTCGCCGAACAGCTTGAACTCGCTAGCACGCTGGGTGCCGGCACGCCAGGCCAGGCCGATGGTGCGCGACGGCGGATTCTTCGCCGCCGGCTCGACCAGCGGCCGCGTCACCACATTGGTGCCGCGCAGGATGCCGGCATCCAGCGCCAGATCTGGCAGCAGGGTTACGCCCAGGCCGTTATCCACCATCTGCACCAGGGTGTGCAGGCTGGTGGCGGCCAGGCTTTCCGGCTTGGCCGGGCGCGGCAGATGGCAGGCATCCAGCGCATGGTCGCGCAGGCAATGGCCATCTTCCAACAGCAGCAGGCTTTCCTGCGCCAGCGCCGGCAGCGCCACCTTGCCGCGCCCGGCCAATGGATGCTCCTTGCGGCAGGCAAAGCGGAAAGCATCGGGAAACAGCGGCCAGGTTTGCACCGCCGCCGCCTCGATCGGCAACGCCAACAACAGCAGATCCAGCTTGCCGGCCTGCAATTGCTCGACCAGCCGTTCGGTCAGGTCTTCCCGCAGATACAGCTTCAGCTTGGGCAACTTGCGCCGCAAAGCCGGCAGCACGCGCGGCAGCAGGAACGGGCTGACCGTGGGGATCACGCCAAGATGCAGCGGTCCGGCCAGCGGCTCGGACTGGGTGCGCGCCAGCAGCACCATCTCCTCGGCCTGGCGCAGCAGATCGGCGGCCTTGGCGGCCATGGCCTGGCCCAGCGGGGTCAGCACGGTCTTGCGCCGCGTGCGATCCACCAAGGCCGCGCCGAGCAGGCTTTCCAGCTCCTGGATGCCGGCCGACAGCGTGGATTGCGTGACATTGCAGGCCAGCGCCGCGCGGCCGAAATGCCGGCTTTCGGCCAGGGCGGTGAGATAGCGCAATTGCCGGGGGGTGGGGAGATTTATCATCGATTTTATCGATTAGAGTGACAGGAATTATCCGTTTGATCGATTAGATAACGCTGCCTATCTTGCCGGTCAAGGGAGTTGATCCCCCAGCCCCAGACCGAAAAAAACCCTGATCAGGAGATGAGACTTATGCTTACCATTGGCGACGCTTTCCCGGCCTTCAACCTCAAGGCCGTGGTATCCACCGATCCGGCCAAGGCTTTCACCGATATTTCCAATGCCTCCAATGCCGGCAAATGGAAGGTCGTGTTCTTCTGGCCGAAGGACTTCACCTTCGTCTGCCCGACCGAGATTGCCGCTTTCGGCAAGCTGAACGGCGATTTCAACGACCGCGACACCGTGGTCTATGGCGTTTCCACCGACAGCGAATTCGTGCATCTGGCCTGGCGCCAGAATCATGCCGACCTGAAGGATCTGCCCTTCCCGATGCTGGCCGATATCAAGCGCGAGCTGAGCCAGAATCTGGGCGTGCTGGACAAGAATGAAGGCGTGGCCCTGCGCGCCACCTTCATCGTCGATCCGGAAGGCGTGATCCGCTTCGTGTCGGTGAACGATCTTTCGGTGGGCCGCAACCCGGCCGAAGTGCTGCGTGTGCTCGACGCGCTGCAGACCGACGAACTCTGCCCCTGCAACTGGCAGAAGGGCGATGCCGTTCTGAAGGCCGCTTAAGCCGCAACCAGCGGTGCCTGCCCCGCGCCATTCATGGCCGGGGCAGGAATCCGCCCAGCGCGATTTCCGGAGGATTATCATGTCGCTTGAGACTTTGAAGAATGCCCTGCCCGACTATGCCCGCGATCTGAAGCTGAACCTGTCCAGCCTGGCCACCGAAGCCAGCCTGACCCAGCAGCAGCGCGCCGGCACTTTCGTGGCCAGCGCACTCGCCTCGCGCAATGCCGCCACCATCCAGGCGATCGTTGCCGAATTCGGCCCGCAGCTTTCCGCCGAGGCGCTGACCGCCGCCAAGGCCGCCGCCGCCATCATGGGCATGAACAACATCTATTACCGCTTCGTGCATCTGATGGGCGACAGCAGCTACAAGACCATGCCGGCCAAGCTGCGCATGAACGTGATCGGCAAGCCCGGCGTGGAAAAGGCCGATTTCGAATTGTGGTCGCTGGCCGTATCCGCTGTGAATGGCTGCGGCATGTGCATCGAGGCGCATGAGCATGAATTGCGCAAGGCAGACCTGAGCGCCGATGCGATCCAGGCCGCCATCCGCATCGCCGCCACCGTGCATGCGGTGGCCGCCACCGTTGAAGGCGAAGCGGCGCTTGCCGGCGTGGAAATCGCACAAGTCGCGGCTTGATCTCCGTCTATTCAACCACAACGCAACCGCCGCCCTCGGATTCAATCCGCGGCGGCGGTTTTTTTGCTGCCTGGTTCGTCTGCTTGTTTTTATGACGAGACCGTGATCGCAAAACCCCCGGTCCGCACCACCGCCCTGGCTTGACGGGCCAAGCCGCGCTGGCCCCAATACGCCCATGAGCATAACGCCACAGGATAGCGGCTCACAAAATCGGGATGCTGAGCCGGGACCGCTTTTCCACCCTGCCGTAGACATGTTGTTCTGCGACAGGCCCGAGAACGTGGATGCGCTGATCGGCTTGCCCAACCTGCGGCGCCTGCTGGCCGAATGGCTGCACCACCGCAACAGCCTGGGGCGCATTCCCGGCCGCGCGCAATTTCCGCCGGAGGCGCTGCGCTATATCCTGGGCAATCTGTTTCTGATGGAAATCGAAGGCGAAGGCGAGGCGGCGCGTTATCGCTATCGCATCTTCGGCAGCAACTTCATCGACGGGCGCGGCTACGATCTCACCGGCCGCTATCTGGATGAGCATCCCGACGAACATGCCGCGCTGCATGCCCGCCACGCCTATCGCATCATGCAGCACAAGCCCTATGCCATGCTGGGGCGCCGCACCATCCTCGACACATACGGCCTGCCGCTGCAATTGGAAGTGCTGGTGCTGCCGCTGGCCGATGAGCAGGGCCGCATCCGCTATTTTCTCGGCGGGCAATATCATTCCCGCATCCCGGTGGATCAAGCCAATCAGCGACGCGGCGAGGCCAGCTATGCCTGCGCCCCGGCAGCCATCCTGCTGGAGGAATGCGCCAGCGATCCCGATTTGCGCCGCTTGCTGATGGATTGGGAAAACTGGCGCGGCGACCGCCATATGCCATCGCGCAACGATTTCCGGCCCGAGACGCTGGGCTATCTGCTGGGTCGGCTGATGCTGCTGGATCTGGAACCGGGCGAGCCGCCGCGTCTGCGCTTTCGCCTGGTGGGCAGCGACATCGTGCAGAATCGCGGCTTCGATCTCACCGGCCGGTTGCTTGAGGAGCATCCCGATCCCGCTTTCGCCAAAACCGCGCCGGCCATCTATGCCCAGGTGCTGGCAACCCGCCAGCCGCTCTGGGTCAGCCTCAACCTGGCCAGCGAGATCGGCCTGCCCTATCGGCTGGAAGCGCTGATCCTCCCGCTATCCAGCGATGGCGAAACCATCGACAAGGTGTTGAGCGCGCAGGTGAGCTACAGCCCCTGATCGGGCTTGATTCCGCCGGCGTTTGACGCCATATCAAAACCAGCCGGGACGACCCGGCTGCTCCCCCCTATTCCCCGGCCGGGACGACCCGGTCATCACTCGATTGCGGAGGCACGCGATGGCGTGGCTGATTCTGTTCGTGGCCGGTCTGGCCGAAACCGGCTGGGCCGTGGGCCTGAAATACACCGAGGGCTTTTCCAGACTCTGGCCCAGCGTTTTCACCGTGGCGGCAATGATCGTCAGCTTCTGGCTGCTGGCCTGGGCGCTGAAAACCCTGCCGCTGGGCACCGCCTATGCGGTGTGGACCGGCATCGGCACCATCGGCACGGTGATCCTGGGCATCGCGCTGTTCGGCGAAAGCGCCGACTGGCTGCGGCTCGGCTGCATCGCGCTGATCGTGGCCGGCATTGCCGGGCTGAAACTGGCTACGCCGGCCTGATGATCAAGACAGCCTGACGATCAAACCGGCCTGACGATCAACAGCGCGCCCTCGGCGGCTTCCACCACCACGTTGCTGCCGGCGGGCAGATCGGGGCCGCTGACCGGCCAGACCGTGTCGCCCAGCCGCATCTCGCCACGACCGTTGCGCAGGTCGGTTTCCAGCACGCCGCGCTGGCCGATCAGCCGCGCGCTGCCGATATTCACCGGCGCATCGGCTTCGTCCTTGGGGCGGCGGCGGCGCCAGATCATCGCGGCGGCCAGCCAGGCTGCGCCCAGCCCGGCGAAGATCAACACCTGCCAACCTTCCGCCAGACCGGGCAGCAGAAACAGCAGCCCGGCCATGCAGGCCGCCGACAGCGCGAACCAGATCAGCACCGCGCCGGGCACGATGATTTCAAGCACGCCCAGGATGGCCGCCAGAACCAGCCAATGCCAGGGTTGCAGATCGGGCAGGGTCATCGTTTCATTCTCCGGGCGCTCACTCGGCCTTGTTGCCCCAGGGGCCGGTCTTCTTCGCGGCCGCCTGCGCATCCTTGGCCAATTCGGCAATGCCGGCCAGCGAGGAAATCACGCCGGTGGCTTCCATCGGCATCAGCACCAGTTTCTGGTTCGGGCTGGCGGCCAGGGTGCCGAAAGCCTCCACGTATTTCTGCGCCACGAAATAATTCAGCGCCGCCACATTGCCCTCGCCGATCGCCGCACTCACCACCGCCGTGGCCTTGGCTTCCGCTTCCGCCAGGCGCTCGCGCGCTTCGGCATCGCGCTTGGCGGCTTCCAGCCGGCCTTCGGCATCCAGCACGGCAGCCTGCTTCTCGCCCTCGGCGCGCAGGATGGCGGATTGCTTGGCGCCTTCGGCAGTGAGGATTTCCGCGCGCTTTTCGCGTTCGGCGGTCATCTGCTTGGCCATCGCATCGAGCAGATGCTGCGGCGGCTGGATATTGCGCAATTCGATGCGCGTGGCCTTGATGCCCCAGGCCAACGTGGCCTGATCCACCACGCTGAGCAGGCGGCGATTGATCTGGTCGCGCTGCGACAGCACTTCGTCCAGGTCCATCGCGCCGATCACCGAACGCACATTGGTCATCGCCAGGCTGGACAAGGCGAAAACCAGATTCTCCACTTCATAGGCCGCCTTCACCGGTTCCAGCACCTGGAAGAACACCACGCCGTCGGCGGTGACGGTGGCGTTGTCGCGGGTGATGACTTCCTGGCTGGGAATATCCAGCACGGTTTCCATCAGCGACAGCTTGCGGCCGATGCGGTCGATATAGGGGATGATGACGGAAAGCCCCGGCGTGAGGGTGCGGACATATTTGCCCAGGCGTTCCACGGTCCATTGCTGGCCCTGCGGCACGGTTTTCACGCCGGCGAATATCGTGGCCAGCACAATGGCCAGAATGACCAAGGATATAATCAGACCAACCGACATGCCCGCCTCCCCGCAATGGCTGTTTCAAGCATCACATTGCTATGGCCGCATGAAAATACAACGGCCGGCCATGAATAATTCGATCTACCAGGTATCCACGAAGCGCCGCGTGCCGCCTTGCAAGGCATCGGGCGGCAGCGCGCGCAGGCCACGGATAATCCAGCTGCGGCTTTCGGCCGGGTCGATCACCGCGTCGATCTCCAGGAAAGACGCCATGCTGGTGGCCTTGCCCTGTTCGTATTGCTTCTCCAGCAATTTCCGGTACAGCGCTTCGCGCGCCGCATCGTCAGGCGCGGCTTCCAGTTCCTTGCGATAGCCCAGCCGCACCGCGCCTTCCAGGCCCATGCCGCCGAATTCGCCGGTGGGCCAGCTTGCGGTGAAAACCGAGGCATGGAACCCGCCGCCGGTCATCGCCATGGCGCCCAGCCCATAGCCCTTGCGCAGCACCAGCGCGAAGATCGGCACATCGATATTGGCGCCCACCACGAACATGCGGCTGACATGGCGCACCTGTGCCTTGGTTTCGATCTCCGGCCCCACCATGAAGCCGGGCGTATCGCAGAGCGACAGGATCGGCAGGCCATGCATGGCGCAAAGCTGCAGGAAGCGCGCTGCCTTGTCGGCTGCGTCGGCATCGATGGCGCCGCCCAGATGGCGCGGATCGTTGGCGATCAGGCCCATCGGCCGGCCTTCGATGCGGATCAGCGCCGTAACCATGCCACAGCCGAAATCGCGGCGCAGTTCCAGCACCGAATCCGTATCCGCCAGAGCATCGATCACCGCGCGGATATCGTATACCCGCAGGCGGTTTTCCGGGATCAGGCCGCGCAGCAGGCGCGGGTCGCCGGCCTGCCAGTCGCTGCGCGCACCCTGGAAATAGCTCAGATATTTTTTGGCCACGCTGACCGCCTCGGCCTCGTCGCGCACCGCGATATCCACCACGCCATTCTTGCGCTGCACGGAAACCGGGCCCACTGCCTCGGGCGGATACACGCCAAGCCCACCGCCTTCGATCATCGCCGGGCCGCCCATGCCGATATTGGCATCTTGCGTGGCGATGATGGTGTCGCAGCAACCCAGCAAGGCCGCGTTGCCGGCAAAGCAGCGCCCGGCCACGATGCCGAGCAACGGCACATCGCCGCTCAATTGCGCGAAGCGGCGAAAGCTGTGCAAATCCAGCCCGGCCGGCGTATTGGCATCGGTATCGCCGGGCCTGCCGCCGCCGCCTTCCGCGAACAGCACCGTGGGCAGGCGCAAATGCAGAGCCACATCCAACATGCGATCCAGCTTCTTGTGGCCCATCATGCCCTGGGTGCCGGCCAGTACGGTGAAATCATAGGCCATCACCGCGCAGCGGGCCGCCTGTTCAGGGTAGGCATCGCCATTCACCGCGCCGATGCCGCAGATGAAGCCATCGGCCGGCGTGTTGCGCATCAGGTCGTCGAGGTCTCGCCGCCGGCGCTGCGCCGCCACGGCCAGCGCGCCGTATTCGATGAAACTGCCCTCGTCGCACAAGGCTGCGATATTTTCGCGTGCCGTGCGCATATCCTTGCCATGGCGCCGCGCCACGGCTTCTGGCCGCGCGGCATCCGATGTGAGCGCATGGCGTGCGATCACCTCGCTCAGATCGGGCCGGATATGATCGGGATCGAAACCGGCCGCTGCCGCATCGGCGGCTGCGGCAGATTCATCCACCGCGATCAGCAGCACGGCTTCGCCCTCGCGCGCTACATCGCCGGACTGCAACAGAATCGCGCGCAGCACGCCGCCCTGGCTTGCCGTGAGCGCATGCTCCATCTTCATGGCTTCCAGCACCGCCACCACCTGGCCCTTGGCCACGGGCTGGCCGGCTGCGATCGGCAAGGCTGCCAGCTTGCCCTGCAATGGCGCCAGCACGGCGATGCAGCCATCGGGGATGCAGCCATCGGGGATGGCAATGTTTTGCAGCGGCGCGGTGTCCTCGGCCTGCGGTATTGCCGCCAGCGCTGCATGCAGCGGCGCTGGATCCGGCGCGGTCAGCAACGCGGCCAGATGGCGCTCCACGAAACCGGTATCCATGCCGCCGGCCAGGATGCGCGGGTGGCGCAGCAAGGCGCCGAGCAATGCCATGTTATGCGCCACGCCTGCGATGCGGGTTTCGCGCAAGGCCCGCAAAGCCTTGGCGGCCAGCGCGGAAAAATCCTCGGCATCGCTATGCACGATCAGCTTGGCCAGCAGCGAATCATACGCGCCGCTCACCCGATAGCCGGCATGGGCGGCGCTGTCCACGCGGATGCCGCGCCCGGCCGCCGGCTCGAACACGCCGATCCGCCCGGCCGCCGGCTTGATGCCGCCATCGGGCAGCAGGGTTTCGGCATTGATGCGCAGCTGCATCGCCATGCCGCGCGGAATCACCGCCTGCTGCGGCGCCAAACCGAGATCGGCAAGGCTGGCGCCGGCGGCGATATGCAGTTGCAGCGCCACCAGATCGAGTCCGGTGATGGCTTCGGTCACCGTATGCTCCACCTGCAGGCGCGGATTGGCCTCGATGAAAGCATGGCTGCCATCGGCGCCGACCAGGAATTCAACCGTGCCCAGGCCGCGATAGCGCAGCGCGGCGGCCATGGTGAGGGCATCTTCGATCAGCCGGGCGCGCAAGGCCGGGTCCAATCCAGGGGCCGGCGCGATCTCGATCAGCTTCTGGCGCTGGCGCTGCAGGCTGCATTCGCGCTCCCACAGATGATTCACCGCGCCGCTGCCATCGCCCAGCACCTGCACTTCTATATGGCGCGCACCCGGCATCAGGCGTTCCACATACAGCGCGCCATCGCCGAACGCCTTGCGCGCTTCAGCGGCGCACAGGATATAAGCCGGCTCCAGTTCGGCCACGCCATATACCGGCCGCATGCCGCGCCCGCCGCCGCCGGCCCGCGCCTTCACCATCACGGCGCCGCCCGGCCCGAGCGATTCCAGAAACAGCAAGGCTTCCGCAAGGCTGGTGCCCTGCGGTGTGTCGCCTGCGGTGCCGGCCAGCAGCGGCACGCCGCATTGCTGCGCCAGCAAGCGGGCGCGCGCCTTGTCGCCGAGGATATCCAACTGCTCCGGCGCAGGACCGACGAAGATCAGCCCCGCCGCCGCGCAGGCCCGCGCGAAGCCGGCATGTTCGGACAGAAAACCATAGCCCGGATGCACCGCCTGGGCGCCCGCAGCCTTGGCCGCCGCGATGATTGCCGCGCTATCCAGATAGGCGCTAACGCCGTTGCCCGGCAATGCAACGGCGCGATCGGCCTTCAATGCGTGATTGGGACGCTGGCCGCCCTCGGCCTCGTCGGCGGCATGGATGGCAATGCTTTCGATCCCCAATTCGGCGGCGCTGCGCGCGATGCGGATGGCAATCTCGCCGCGATTGGCAATCAGCAGGGTTCTGAACATGCATCCTCCCGGGTCTTGCGCCGATTGTCGTGGAGCGTGGCAGGCATGGTCAATGCCCCTGGCATATTGCCGTGGCGGCAAGCGCCGGTTCGCCAAGAGACTTGCCTTACCGCCATCGCTGTGGGCATGACTAATCCCAGGCAGCAGCAGCGGGATGGCGGAGATGACGGATACGACACGGCTGGTGGTTCTGGCGCGCCGCCCGGATGGCGCCCCCAGGCCTGACGATTTCCGCATCGAGACGCGGCCATTGCCGCCGCTGGGCGAAGGCATGGTGCTGGTGGCGGCCCGCTTCATTCCGGTCAGTCCGGCCTTGCGGACACGGCTGGATGGCAATGCCAGTTTCGCGCCGCCATTGGCGCCCGATGATCCCATCGAGGGCAACGGCGTGGGCATAGTGCTGGCGTCGCGCAGCCCGGATTTCGCCGCTGGCGATTGGGTGAGCGGCAATCTCGGCTGGCGCGAGGCGCATGCGCTGCCGGCGGCGGCGCTGCGCAAGCTGAATGTGTCTCGCCTGGCACCGGAATTATATGCCGGCATCCTCGGCAGCGCGGGACTGACCGCGTATTTCGGCCTCACCGCTTATGGCGACGTGAAACCGAATGAAACCGTGCTGATCTCATCGGCGGCCGGCGGCGTTGGTTCGGCGGCGGGGCAGATTGCCGGCATTCTCGGTGCGCGCGCCATCGGCATTGCCGGCGGCGCGGAAAAATGCGCATGGCTGACCGGCGATCTCGGCTTTGCCGGCGCCATCGACCACACGCGTGAAGCCGATCTCACCGCGGCCATCCGTGGGCTCTGCCCCGATGGGATCGACATAATGTTCGATAATGTGGGCAATGCGCTGATCGATGCCGTGCTGCCCTGCATGCGCATGAATGGCCGCGTGCTGCTTTGCGGCCAGGTGGGCGACTATAATCTCGCGCCCGGCATGCGTCATGGAATCACGCAAACCGGATTCGTGATCACGCGCCGGTTGCGCTTGCTTGGCGTTGCCTCGCATGCGCATCATGGCGAATATGACAAAGCGATTACACAGCTTGGCGATTGGATTTTGCAGGGCCGTTTGAAACATCGCGAGGATATGCGCGACGGCCTGGAAGCATTGCCCACGGCTTTCGCCGATTTGTTCGCACACAGCAACAGGATCGGACGCATTATCGCACGGATACATTGAATAACGTGCGGTTTATGGAGCCTTCTTTATGTGGTTTGCATAATTACTACGCGGTCGGGACAATTTCATTGTCTTGCCATGTTTATTGATTACACTATGCGCATTCCACGTATCAGAAACACATCGCACGTATCAGAAATACATTTTGCGGAGGAAGCTGGAGCATGCGCTGCATGCCGATATTGCGCGCTATGTCTGTCGTTGTTTTTGTCGCGCTGTCGCTTCCGGCTTTTGCGCTTGATATCCGCTTTGGGTATGGCGACCACGATGTTTCTCCGTATTTCCTCGGCAACGGGCCGGAACTGCCGGAGAAGCCTGGCCTGTCGGTGGAGTTGGTGCGCGATTGCACCATAGCCGTGGGTGCGAAGCCGGTTTTCATCCGCTTGCCGGTGCGCCGTCTGCATGAGGAAGTGCGCGCCGGCCAGCTCGATGCCATGCTTGGCCTCACCTTCACGCCCGAGCGTACCGAATATCTGGCCTATCCGATGCAGGATGGCAAACCCGATGCCAGCCGGCGCGGCGCCACGATCAGCTACATGCTGTATCGCCTGCGCGGCAATCCCGTGGCCTGGAACGGCAAAAGCATCACCGGCCTGAATGGCCCGCTGGGCGTGAATTCCGGTTTCGTGATGGCCAATACCTTGCGCGCGCGCGGCGTGGATGTTGAAGAGGTGCAATACGACCGCCAGCTTTTCCCCATGTTGGAGCGCGGCCGTGTGGGCGCCGTGGCCACGCTGGAGAATATCGGCGACTATTACATCGAACGCAGCAACAGCAGCGGACGGATCGAAAAGCTGCAGCCGCCGTTGGCCACCGGCGATTACTACATCGCCACCTCGCGGCAATTCTTCGAGGCCAATGGCCCGCTGGTGAACCGTTTCTGGGATTGCCTGGCGCGCGAACGCGAGCGGCTCTATGCCGCGCTGGCATCGAAATACCTCGATTGATCACTTGCTGCGGCGAAATGCCGCGGCACGTTTCCACCCAACGTATAAATTCTTCTTTTGATTGTGATGCGATGCCGCCTCACGATTCGAGGGGTTGTGTCTAAAATTCTTCTGAAATGAACAATTTAACCGGATTGCAGATTGTCTCGCCGGCGGTTTGACGCAATGCAGCACGCCTTTTTGTTGTAGGAGCGCAAATCAATAAGAGTATTTCTATTTTTCCAAACCACTTACTGACGATGCCAATAAGTGTCATCAAATTCACCTTCTGGTATAGGGCGCGGGCTGTTACAGCGCCGTGACAACGGGATTACCGCAGCCGCACCCGGCAGCTAACTCTTTGTGCACTCTTTCCCTTTTAGGTTTGCCTCGTGGCCTGCGCAGAACCCGCAGGCCTTGGCTGGGTAGTATCACGAAGAGGGATTCAGAGATGCGCGAACAAATTATGCTCGTAGTAAGCGATAAGTTCTCGGCATTCTGTGCCGGAAAAGACGCGATCACCATTTCGCAATTGCGGCAATGGCTGAGCGGAGAACAGACCCCGCTTTTCAGCCAGGGCCGCATGGTGCTGGTGCCGGGCCAGGGGTTGGGCGACGACATGGTGGCGGAGATTCTGGATATGGCGCCCCGGGCGCCCAATGCCGGGCTGTATGATTTCGGCCCCTGGTATAACCGCCCGAAGCGCGCCAGCAGCCATCTGAGCCACAAGCAGGATCCGCATAACACGCTGATCTCGGAACCCCGGCAAATCGCCGAGGATGTATTCGAGATGCATCTGATGATCGACGAGCGCGGCGAATTGATGCGCGACCATCAAAGCGGCCAGCATGTGCAGGGCATGATCCTGATCGAGGCGGCCCGCCAGGGCCCGATGGCGGTGACGGAAGCCTTCTACCTGCCGAAGGACCGCAAGTTCTCCTTCGTCTTCAACGATATGAACATCAAGTATAACCGCTTCGCCTTCCCGCTGGATGCGCGGCTGCGCTACACCGTGCGCGAAAAGGAAACCCGCAAGGGCAGCCGCTTCCGCTTTGCCGGCGATCTCGCGGTGGAGCAGACCGGCGTGCAGGCTGCCTTCTTCAGCTTTTCCTTCTCGATCTTCGAGGCCGGGCTGGTCAGCCGCCAGGAAGGCATGCAGGCGATGGAAGCCCTGCAGGGCGGCCTGGCCGCACAGCGCGGCGCGGAAGCCGGCGATCTGGCCGCAGTAGCTTAAGCAGTGGCTTGAATCGCAGCTTAAGATAAAAGCTAAAGCGTATCGCGCAGCATCCTGCCGGCGGCTTCCAGCGTCGCCGGCAGTTTTTCCACCGGTTGCGGACGGCCAAGCAGAAAGCCTTGCGCCATCTCGCAGCCGCGTCGGCGCAGGAAGTTGAGCTGTTCGGCGGTTTCCACGCCTTCCGCCACCGCATCCAGGCCAAGCCCGCGTGCCATCGCCAGCACCGCCTCCACCAGGCGCGCCGCATTGGCATCGCGCGGCGCGGCATTCACGAACGAGCGGTCGATCTTCAGCGCCTTGAATGGATAGCGCCGCAGATAGGCCAGCGATGAATAGCCGGTGCCGAAATCATCCACCACCAGGCGGATGCCGATCTCGTTCAGCCGCCGCAGATTGGCTTCGGCTTCCGAGGCATCGTCCATCAGCACGCTTTCGGTGATTTCCAGTTCCAGCCGTTCGGCCGGCAGGCCATGTTCGGCCAGCAATTCGCCCATCCGGTCGGCAAACCCCGCCACGCGCAATTGCCGCGGCGATACATTCAACGCCACGCGCGGAATCTCCGGCCGGTCGCGCAGCAATTCGCAGGCCTTGCGCGCCGCCCAGTCGCCGATTTCGCGGATCAGCCCGATCTCTTCCGCCACCGGCACGAATTGATCGGGCGGCACGCTGATGCCATCGGCCGTTATCCAGCGCAGCAAGGCTTCCAGGGCAATCGCCTGGCCATTGCGCAAATCCATGATCGGCTGGAAATGCAGATGCAATTCCTGCCGCCGCAGCGCATTGCGCAGCCGCGCCTCCAGCGCCAGCCGCTCCTGCATGCGGATATTGATATCGGCGGTGAAGAACTGATAGCCGTTGCGGCCCAGTTCCTTGGCCTTGTACATCGCCAGATCGGCATTGCGCAGCAGCAATTGCCGTTCCACGCCATCATCGGGAAACAGTGCGATGCCGATGCTGGCGGTAACGAAATGCTCCTGCCCTTCCAGGCCGAAAGGCAAGGCGAAGGCATCCACCACGCGCTGCGCCACGCGTTGCGCGCCCACCGAACCATCCACGCCGGGCAGCAGCAGCACGAATTCATCGCCGGCCAGCCGCGCGATGGTGTCGCTTTCCCGCGCGCAACCGGCCAGGCGGTTGGCGGCCTCCTTCAACAGCGCGTCGCCGGCGGCATGGCCCAGCGTGTCGTTCACATGCTTGAAGCGGTCGAGATCCACGCAAAGCACCGCCGCCTTGCCGCGATTGCGCTGTGCCTGCACGATGGCCTGATCCACCCGGTCCAGCAGCAGCATGCGGTTGGGCAGCCCGGTGAGCGGATCGAAATGCGCCTGCCGCCGCAGATATTCCTCATACGAGCGGCGCACGGTGATATCCTCTTTCACCGCCACGAAATGCGTGACCGCGCCGAGCGCGTTCTTCAGCGGCGACACCGTGATGTATTCCCAGAAAATCTGCCCATCGGCGCGCTGGTTGCAGCATTCGCCGCGCCATTCCACACCGCTGCGCACGGTGGCCCAGAGATCCTGATAGGGATTTTCCTCCTGCTGGTCGAAGCGGATGAAATCCAGCCGCTGGCCCAGCGCCTCGTCGGAGCGATAGCCGCTCACTTCCTCGAATTTCGGATTCACATAGCTGATGATGCCGTTGCGATCGGTGATCATCACGCTGATCGGGCTTTGCTGTACGGCCAGCGAGAGGATGCGCAATTCCTCTTCCGCGCGGCGGCGCTGGCGGCGTTCCTTGGCCTCGCGCAATTCGCGCTCCAATGCCGGGATCAGCCGCGCCAGCGAATCCTTGTTGAGGAAATCATGCGCGCCGCGCTTGAGCAATTGCACGGCTTCCTCGGCGCCCACCACGCCAGACAGGATGATGAAAGGCAAATCCTTGCCGCTTTCATGCAGGATGGCCAGCGCCTGTTCGGCGCCGAAGCCGGGCAGTCGGAAATCCGACAGCACGGCATCCCATTCGGTTTCCTCCAGCGCGGCGCGCAGCGCGGCAGCGGATTCCACGCGGCGGAAGCTGGGCGAATAGCCGCTACGCACCAGCTCCATCACAACCAATTCGGCGTCGTCCTCCGAATCTTCCACAAGCAACAAAGAAATCGGCACTTTCATACCTGAACCCTACACCCCAAGCCACGCAGATCAGGCATTGCGCCCATTTTCCCAGAACGTGAAATGAAACGCCGCGCCCTGGCCCGGCACGGCTTCGGCCCAAACCCGGCCGCCATGGCGCGCGAGAATGCGCTGCACAGTGGCCAGGCCGATGCCGGTGCCCTCGAATTCTTCGCCGCCATGCAGGCGGGTGAACGGGGTGAACAGCAGATCGGCCTGTTCCATGTCGAAACCGGCGCCGTTGTCGCGCACCGTATAGACCATGCGGCCATCCATCGGGCCGGCCGAAAAACTCACCGCCGCCGCCTCGGTGTCGCGGGTATATTTCCAGGCATTCTCGAACAGGTTTTCCAAAAGCGCGGTGAGCAGGCGGCGGTCGCCTTCCACGCTCAGCCCGGTCATCACGCTCACCGCCACGCGGCGCTGTGGGTCTTTTTCCTGCTGCTTCTCGGCGGCCAGGCGGGCCAGGCGCGAGAGATCGACGCTTTCGATGGTGAGCGAGCCGGCGGCAGCGCGCGACAGCCGCAGGAAGCTATCCACCATCTCGGTCATGTCGCGCGCAGCATTGCGGATGCGCGAGAGATAATGCCGGCCGCGTTCATCCAGCGCCGGCCCGCCGTCTTCCTCCAGCGCCTTGCCGAAACCCTCGATGCGGCGCAGCGGCGCGCGCAGATCGTGGGATACCGAATAGCTGAAGGCGGCCAATTCGCGATTGGCGGCTTCCAGTTCGGCGGTGCGTTGCTGCACGCGGGTTTCCAGCGCTTCGTTCAGCCGCGTCACTTCGGCTTCCGCGGCGCGGCGCGCTTCGATATCGCGCTCCAGTTCGGCATGCGCCTCCTGCAAACTCATATAGGCTTGGCGCAGAGTCTCGCACATGGCATTGAAGCTGGAAACCATCCGGTCCAGCTCGTCTGGCGGATTGCGCGGCGGCCGGCGCAATTCCAGCAACGGCTGCGGGAATTCGATCTTGAAGCTATCCACATAGCGCGCGATATCGGCCAGATGCCGCGTTACCAGCCGATGCACGATGAACAGGATGAACAGCGAAACCAGAAACGTCTTCACGCCCTGGGTGGCGAGAATCACCACCGCTTTGTCTGCCAGGCGGCGATACACGCCATCCAGCGTGGCTTCCACCCGCAGATGGCCGATCAGGCGCTGTTGCCCGCGATCGGTATGATGGATCGCCATCTCGCGCAGGATGCGAGACGACGGGCTGGCCTGCGTATCGGGTTCGCCCAGGCTGATCAGATTGCGCTGCCGGCCATCGCCGGAAATTTCATCCAATTGCAGGGCCCGCATATCGGGCAGCCGCAACATGCCTTCAAGCTGCAAGCGCAATTGGGTCTGTTCCAGGCGCCACAGGCCATCGGCGAGGCTGACCAGGCTGGAGCGTTCGATATCGTCCAGACGGGTCTGGATCATCGCCACATCGCTGCGGTAATCGAGATAGAGTTGCAGCCCGGTGGCCAGCAATGTGGCTGCCGAGGAAACCAGCAGGATCAGCGCCAGCAGGCGTATGCCGATGCCTTGGCGAATCTCGCGCAGGCGCGATGGCTCAGCTTCCGCCATGCCTAATGCGCCCCCCGGATCCGCCGCAGATATCGCTGCATTCAGTCGCCCCCGTTCAACCGGCGGGCATTATTCTTCTCCCGGGGCGGAAAAGCCAGCCCCGTGCAATCGCCGCTTTCGTCAGGCGGCGAGGAAATCCAGCAGCAAACTGGTATAGGCGTCGCGGGCCTCTACATTTCCGATATGCGCACACGGCAATTCGGCTGTCTTCGCATCGGCGATACCGGCTGCGATGGCGTGTCCCATGGCCGGCGGGGTGGCCAGATCGTGCTGGCCGATCACCACCAGGCTGGGCGCGGAGATATCCTTCAGCCGCGCGCGCAGATCCATATCCCGCACCGCCGCGCAGGCCGCCGCATAGCCGGCCGGATTCTGCCCGCCCAGCATGGCGCGAAACCGCGCCAGCGTGGCCGGTGCGGCGGCATGGAATTGCGGCGTGAACCAACGCGCCAGCACGCCATCCAGCAAGGGCTGCATGCCCTGGCTTTCGGCCGTTGCGATACGCTGGTTCCAGATTTCCGGCATGCCGATATGGGCCGAGGTAAAGCTGGGCAGGATCCGGCCCACTTTCGCCGGCGCATTGGCGGCCAGCCACAGCGCCGTCATGCCGCCCAGCGAAACGCCGGCCACATGCACGCGTTCGATGCCCAGGCCTTCGATCAGCATCAGCGCATCGCCGCCCAGTTGATCCATCGTGTAGGGCCCGGGCGTTACCAGCGAGCCGCCATGCCCGCGGGTATCGTAGCGCAGCACGCGGAAATGCCCGAGCAGCGCCTCGATCTGCGGTTCCCACATGGTCATGTCGGTGCCCAGCGAATTGCTCAGCAGCAGCACCGGCTTGCCGGCATCGCCTTCCAGGCGATAGTGCAGAGAGCCATCGGGCAGATTGAAACGATCCATGCCGGTTATCCTTTGTCGGCCAGGCTGCGGCGGATGAATGCCTCGCTCATGCCGGTATAGCGCGCCGGATCGAACAGCCTATCCAGCGCGGATTTATCCAGATGCCTGGTGACTGCGGGATTTTCCGCCAGCACTTCGCGCAGACCGCGCCGCTGCGCCACGGCCTGTTTGCTGGCGGCTTCCACGATGCCATGGGCGGCTGCCTTGCCGATGAAACGCGCCAGGCCCAGCGACACCGCTTCGGCCATGATCAGGCCATCGGTGATATCCAGATTGCGCCGCATGCGCCGGGTATCCACCTCCAGGCCTTCGGCGATCTCGCGCATCTGGCCCAGCGCACCGGCGGTCAGCTTGCACAGCATGGGCAGGCTTTGCCATTCCGCCTGCCAGCCGCCCAGGCCGCGTTCATGTTCCAGCGCCATGCCGCCATACAGCCCGGCCAGCAATCCCGGCACCTGCGCATGCGCCGCCAGCACCGCCGCGCAGCCCACCGGATTGCGCTTATGCGGCATGGTGGAAGACCCGCCCTTGCCGGCGCCGGCCGGTTCATACACCTCGCCCAGTTCGGTCTGCATCAGCAGCGAGATATCCCGCGCCATCTTGGCCAGATTGCCGGTGAGCAAGCCGAGCCAGCCGGCGATTTCCACCATGCGGTCGCGCTGGCCATGCCAGGGCTGCGGCGGCAGGCCAAGCTGCAATTCCTTCGCCAGTGCCGCACTGACCTTGAGGCCCGCATCGCCCAGGCTGGCCAGGCTGCCCACCGCGCCGCCGAATTGCAGCACCAGCAGGCGCGGCTTGATCTGGCGCAGCCGCGCGCGGTCGCGCCGGATCGCGCCCAGCCAGCCGCCGAGCTTGAGGCCGAACGGAATCGGCGCGGCCTGCTGCAACCATGTGCGGCCGGCCATCAGGGTTTTTTTATGCCGCCGCGCCAAGCCGGCCAGCGCACGATCCAAGCCGGCCAGATCGACCTCGATCAGCAGCAACGCCTGGCGCAGTTGCAACAGCAGGCCGGTATCGATGATATCCTGGCTGGTGGCGCCCCAATGCACATAGCGCGCGGCCTGGCTGTCGCGCCGGGCCACTTCGGCGGTGAGTGCCTTCACCATCGGTATCGCCAGATTGCCGGCCAGCCGTGCGGCCTGGCCCAGGGCGGCAAGATCGTAGCGCGCGGCATCGCAGGCCCTGGCAATCGGCGCGGCGGCGCGTTTGGGGATGATGCCGCATTTCGCTTCGGCCCGCGCCAGGGCCGCTTCCACATCCAGCATGGCCTGCAAGCCGGCCTCGGGCGTGAACAACGCCTCCATCGCCGCGCTGCCGAACATCGCGGCCAGTGGTGAGGCAGGCAGTGTCAGGGTTGGCAGTGTCAGGGTTGGCGGTGTCATCGCGGCTGCCATCCGCCCAAGCCAAACGCCATGGCCCTAATCATCTCATGCATCGGCCCTATCTCATGCATCGACTGGCCCTTCGCCGGTTGGTTGACGATGCCTACATTCATCCCAACCCGCGGCGCGATCAAGCGCATCCGGATGCTACACATCCAGAAACACCGTTTCGCCATCGCCCTGCAAGCGGATATCGAAACGGTAGACGATGGTGCCATCGCGGGCCTCGCGCGGCGCGATCAGGGTTTGCCGCCGGCTATCCTGTTCGATCAGCCGCAGCAGCGGATCGGCGGCATTGGCGGCGCTTTCATCGGCGAAATACATCCGGGTCTGCAAGCCGATATTGATGCCGCGCGCGGTGATCCAGAAATTCACATGCGGCGCCTGCATGCGGCCATCCAGCATGGGCAATGCGCCGGGCTTGATGGTATCGAAGTGATACAGCGCGGTGCGGAAATCCGTGCCGCCCCTGCCCCAGCCACGGAAATTCGGATCCAGCGGCGCATCCGGGGAAGCCTTATCCTCCGGATGATTGTAGCGGCCGGCGGCATTGGCCTGCCAGATTTCCAGCAACGCATCGCGGATCGGCGCGCCGGTGCCATCGATCACATAGCCCTCGATGCGGATACGCTCGCCCTTGGTTTCGGCACCGGCCAGTTGGTTGCTGAAATTGTTCTGGAAGATATCGAAGCCGGCCTGCGCGGGGATCAACCCGATATGCACATAGGGGCCGGCGGTCTGCGAAGCGGTTTCGTCGAGATAGCTGCTCATGATGTCCTCCCGCCTTACTGACCATTCTCGAAATACGTGCCGCGCCGACCGCGCAACACGATATCGAAGCGATAGGCCAGGCTATCCAGCGGGATCGAGGCATTCAGATCCAGCGGCGCGATCAGCCGCTGGCGTGCGCCGTCATCGGGAATGCCGTTCAGCATCGGGCAATGGCGGATCAGCGGATCGCCTTCGAAATACATCTGGGTGATCAGGCGCTGGCTGAAGCCATGGCCGAAGATCGAGAAATGGATATGCGCCGGGCGCCAATCGTTCAGCCGGTTGCGCCAGGGATAGGGGCCGGGCTTGATGCTGCGGAAGGTGTAGAAGCCATTGGCATCGGTGAGCGCGCGGCCGCAGCCGCCGAAATTCGGATCGATAGCGGCCTTGTAGGTGTCGTTCACATGGCGGTATTTGCCGCTGGCATTGGCCTGCCAGAATTCCACCAGCACGCCGGCCAGCGGCCTGGCATCCTGATCCAGCACCCGGCCATGCACGATCATGCGTTCGCCGATCGGCTCGCCGGTCTTGGCGTAATTGCGCAGCAGATCGTTATCCAGCAGGCCGATCTCGTCGGCGCCGAAAACCGGCCCGGTGATATCCGACAGCGATTGCTCCACCGACAGCAAGGCCAGCCGGGGCGACCGCAGCACGCTGGTCTTGTAGCCCGGCGTATAGGCGGGCGGGTGGATCAGGCGGTCGCGCTGATAATATTGTCCGGTTTTTTCCATGTTACTACCTGCCTCAGGATTCTTCTACGCAGGATGCTCTGCGTCAGGATTGTTCTACGCAGGATGCTCTGCGTCAGGGCTGTTTGATGCCGGCCTGGCTTTCGCCGGCGCGGATTCCGTCATAGGTCTGCTTGATGATCTTGATGGCGTGATTGGCAACCGGCACGCCGGCATACACCGCCACATGCAGCATCGCCTCGCGCAGGTCGTCTTCGGTGGCGCCGGTATTGCGGGTGGCCCGCACATGCATGGCCAATTCCTCGTCCTGGCCCAGGGCGGCCAACAAGGTGATGGTGATGATCGACCGCTGCCGCGCCGGCCAATGCGGCCGCGCCCAGAGCGAGCCCCAGGCGGTTTCGGTGATGAAGGTTTGAAAATCCCGGTCGAAATCGGTTTTGGCCGCTTCGGCACGATCCACATGGGCATCGCCCAGCACCTTGCGGCGCACCGCCATGCCGGATTCGTATTTGCTCGGATTCTCCGCCATGGCTTCCCTGCCGACTGCTATTTCCACCCGGCGCGATCTCACACTTATCCATATGGAATGTAAAATGATATTCTGTGATATATTCATATCGAAATAGATATATATTAACCCGATGCTCGATAGCCGAATCAAGCTGCGCCATCTTTCCTGCTTCCTGGAGGTTTCGGCCCAACGCAGCTTCGGCCAGGCCGCCGGGCGGCTTGGGCTGAGCCAGCCGGCGGTATCCAAGGCGATTGCCGAGCTGGAGGAGATTCTGGGCGGCAGCCTGCTGCAGCGCAGCCGGGCCGGGGTTTTTCTCACACCGGCCGGCGAGGCCTTCCGCCGCTATGCCGAAACCGGCATGGCCGCCTTGCGCGAGGGCTTTGCCAGTATCGGCCAGACGGCCCGGGGCGAAGGCGGCTTTCTGGCCATCGGCGCGCTGCCCACGGTGGCAACCCGGCTGGTGCCGGCGGCCTTGCTGCATGCCAAGCGCCCAGGACAGGGGGGCCAAGAAAATCAGGGCCTGAATGCCACCATCCGCGTGCTGACCGGGCCCAATGATTATCTGCTCGGCCTGCTCAATGGCGGCCAGCTGGATATCGTTGTGGGCCGGCTATCCGAACCCAAGCTGATGCAGGGGCTGAGCTTCGAGCCGCTTTATACCGACGAGATCGTTTTCGTGGTGCGGCCGCAGCATCCGCTGATCCAGGCCCTGGCACGATCCGGCGCGCGCAGCCTCACTTTACACGATATCGCGGCCTACACCGTGTTGTTTCCCATGCCCGGTGCGATCATCCGCCCCGATGTGGAGCGGCTGATGCTGGGCCAGGGCGTGACCGGGTTTGCCGATGTGATCGAAACCGTCTCGCCCAGCTTCGGCCGGCGCTATACGCGGATTTCCGATGCGGTTTGGATCATCTCGCGCGGCGTGGTGGCCGACGACCTGGAACAGGCCATGCTGGCGGCATTGCCGCTGCGCATCGACCGGCCCACCGGTGCGGTTGGCATGACCACCCGGGCCGACCGGCCGGCCTCGCCGGCGCTCAACCGCCTGCGCGACGCCTTGCGCCATATGGCCGAGGATTTGCGCTGAGCGGCCTGGCTGCCGGCCTCGCCGCTCCCTGGACTATTGCTGGACTATTGCTGCTGGTCCGATCCCGCCTCGCCGGGCGCACGCACGCGCTCGCGGTTCATATGGCCTTCCAGGGATTGGATATTCTGCTCGCAATCGACGATCTTGTTATAGATCTGCTGGCGGTCCAGCCGGTTCATCGTGGCGAGGTGGTTGTTCAGGCAGTCGCGCCGATCCATCACGCCGCCATTGCTGCCGGAGCGGTAGTGGATCTGGGCTTCCTGTTGGGCCTTGTAGCTCGACACCGCGGTGGCGCCGATCACGCCGGCTACCGCAATGACGCCCAGCACAACGCCCCCAAGAATGGCGGCCCGCTGTAGATCGGTCATAGCCACGTCGCACCTGCGAAAATCAATCAGCAGTTATGCGCGTGATAGCGGATTTAACGCCGCCCTGGCAAGCGGATTCATGCGGGTTTTATTGCGGTTTGCGGCTGCAGCGCGCGGCTGGCGCAATCGGGGTCCAGATCGCAGATCGCGTCATACTGGCTGAGATACACCTTTCCGCTGAAATGCGCGAAAAAATCCGAACGCCGCAGCCGGTCCATCACCGGGCCCTTCACCTCGGAGAGATGCAGCGTGATGCCGCCATCGCGCAAACGGGCATCGATCGCTTCCAGGCTTTCCAGCGCGCTGGCGTCGATCATGTTCACCGCCGGGCACATCAGCACCACATGGCGCAGCTTGGGCCGCGCGGCCGCTTCGGCCAGAATCCAATCCTCCATCTGCCGGGCATTGGCGAAATACAGGCTTTCATCGATGCGCAGGCTCAGCACATGCGGGCTGGTGGCCACCTCGTGGCGACGGATATTGCGGAAATGCTGGCTGCCCGGCACCTGGCCCACAATCGCCATATGCGGCCGCGCGATGCGCGCCAGCAGCATCAGCAGCGACAGCGCCACGCCGGCCGCGATGCCGGTTTCCACGCCCACGCCCAGCACCAGCAGCATGGTGGCCGCCATGGCCATGAAATCGCCCTTGGAATAGCGCCAGACCCGCTTCAACGCGCCGAGATCCACCAGCGACAGCACCGCCACGATGATGGTGGCAGCCAGCACGGCGCGCGGCAATTCCTGAAACAGCGGGGTGAAAAACAACGTTGCCACGGCGATGCCGATGGCGGTGAAGCCGCCGGCCAGCGGCGTGGCGGCACCGGCATCGAAATTCACCACCGAACGGGCGAACCCGCCGGTGACCGGAAAGCCGCCGGTGAAGGCCGCCGCGATATTGGCGCTGCCCAGGCCCACCAATTCCTGATTGGGCAGGATGCGCTGGCGCTTCTTGGCCGCCAGGGTTTGCGCCACCGAAACCGATTCCACGAACCCCACCAGCGCGATCAGCAAAGCCGCCGGCAGCAATTGCAGCCACAATTGCGGCGCCCAATCCGGCAATGTGAAGGGCGGCAGGCCGGCCGGTATCGCACCCACCAGTTTCACGCCGGCCTGTGCCAGATCGAACGCCTTCACCGCCAGGATGCTGCCGATCACCGCCAGGATCGGGCCGGCCTTGGCCAGCATATCGGCCAGCAACGGCTTACAGCCCAGCCGCAGCAGCAGCGGCTTCATGCGCTTGCGGGCCCAGAACAGAAAGCCCAATGCCAGCCCGCCGATCAGCAGGGTGGGCAGGTTGATCTGCTGCAGACGCGGCAACAGCGCCTGCAACATCTGCGGCAAGGTTTCGCCGCCGGCATCGATGCCCAGCAGATGCTTCAACTGGCTGAAGGCGATCAGGATGCCGGATGCGCTGATGAAGCCCGAGATCACCGGATGGCTGAGAAAATTCGCCAGGAAGCCCAACCGCAACGCCGCCATCACCAGCAGCACCAGGCCAGACAGCAGCGCCAGCGCCAGCGCCGCCTGCACGAAGGCCGCACTGCCCGGTTCGGCCACCGCGCCGGCGGCAGAGGCCGTCATCAGCGACACCACCGCCACCGGCCCCACCGCCAGTGCGCGGCTGCCGCCGAAAATCGTATAGGCCACCAGCGGCGCGATGGACGCATACAATCCGATATGCGGCGGCAGACCGGCAAGCATGGCATAGGCCAGGCTTTGCGGGATCAGCATGATGGTGACGATCACCGCCGCCAGCAGATCGCTGATGGCCTGCGCACGATCATAACGACGGCCCCAATCCAGGATCGGGAACAGGCCGCGCAGGCCGCTCATATCGAAACGCATAGGTTAAAGCGCATCCACCGGAATTTTCAGATAGCGCACGCCATTGGCTTCCGGCGGCGGCATATGGCCCGCACGCATGTTCACCTGCACGCTGGGCAGAATCAGCCGCGGCATGCTGAGCGTGGCATCGCGCGCCTGGCGCATGGCCACGAATTGCGCTTCCGAAATGCCGTCATGCACATGCACATTGCCGGCCTTTTCGGCCGCCACGGTGGTTTCCCAGCGGTATTCGTCGCGCCCCGGCGCCTTGTAATCATGACACATGAACAGCCGGGTTTGCGGCGGCAGCGCGAAGATGCGCTGGATCGACCGATAAAGCTGCGCTGCATCGCCGCCGGGAAAATCGCAGCGCGCGGTGCCGTAATCGGGCATGAACAATGTATCGCCCACGAAGGCGGCATCATTGATCACATAGGTCATGCAGGCCGGCGTATGGCCGGGCGTGTGCAGAACCTGCGCTTTCAGGCCGCCGATGGAAAAGCTTTCGCCATCCTTGAACAGATGATCGAACTGGCTGCCATCGCGGGCGAAGCCGGCTTCCGCATTGAACAGCTTGCCGAAGCCCTGCTGCACCTGCACCACGCTGCCGCCGATGCCGATCCGGCCGCCCAGCTTTTGGCGCAAGTAAGGCGCCGCCGAAAGATGATCGGCATGCACATGGGTTTCCAGGATCCAATCCACGGTGAGGCCGCGCGCCTGCACATCCTTGATCAGCGCATCGGCGGATGCGGTTTTGGTGCGACCGGAAGCCGGATCGTAATCCAGCACCGAATCCACCAATGCGGCGCGCTTGCTGGCCGGATCGACCACCACATACGACACCGTGAAAGTATCGGGATCGAAAAAGCCTTTTACGTCTGGTTGGATAGTCTCTGACGTCTGCATGTTCCTACTCCCCGATTGTTAAATGCCGAGCGCCCGGCGGTTCCACGGCATAACCGCCAACACCCGCGCCATGCCGCAAAAGCCGGTGACGCCGGCAAAGGCCAGCCCCGCGCCGATGAAGCCAGACAGCAGGATGAAACGCGGATCCACGAACCAGGCCAGCACGGCACCGATCAGCGCCAGTCCGCCCGCCGTGATCTGCACCTGACGCTGCAAATCGATCGGTGCCTTGGGATTGAAATGCACCGGCAGGCCGGCGGCCTTCCAGGCATCCAACCCGCCCTGCAAAGCATAGGCTTCCTTGAAACCCTTGGCCAGCAGGCGCGCCGCATGCATGGCGGTGCGATTGCCAGAGCGGCAGGTAAATACCGCCACGCGGTTGCGTTCGGCATCGAAGTCATGACTGTCGATGGCATTCAGCGGCACCAGGCGGGCGCCCTGGATATGCTCGCGGGCATATTCCGATGGCTCGCGGATATCGATCAGCAGCGGCGCATCGCCCTGCTGCAGGCGCGCCTGCAATTCGGCCGGGGTGATTTTGTTGATCTGGCTCATGATGCTGTTCCTGTCTTTTTAAACTTTGCAGAAGGTGTCGTAGAGCACGCGGATCAGTTTTTTCACGCGTGGATCGGCAATGCGGTAATAGATGGTCTGGCCATCGCGCCGGGTTTCCACCAGGCCATCCTTGCGCAGACGGGTGAGATGCTGCGACAGCGCCGATTGGCTCAGGCCCACCGCCTCGGCCAGTTCGCCCACCGAGGATTCCGCCTCCATCAGACGGCACAGCGTCAGCAGCCGCTTTTCGTTGGCCAGGTTGCTGAGGAATTCGCTGGCCGCAGATGCGCTGGCCTGCATGCGGTCAAGATCGACGGCCTTCATCGCCGCGCACTCCATATATTAGATAAATCTAATTTAGTAATTTCTAATATAAATGTCAACAAGGGATATGCGGATTATTGTCGCAGCCGGAATCAGGCGAAAGCGGCTTCGATCTTTTCGCAGATATAGTGATACAGGCAGATATGCACCTGCTGGATCAGCGGGGTGTGGCGCGAGGGCGCGGCCAGCAGGATATCGCTATGGGCGGCCAGCTTGCCGCCGCCTTCGCCGGTGAGCGACAGCACCGTCATGCCCATCGCGCGGGCGGCCTGGGCGGCATTCACCACATTGGCCGAATTGCCCGAGGTGGAGATCCCCCAAAACACCCCGCCGGCCTGGCCATAGGCCTGCACCTGGCGGGCGAATGCCGTGTCGTAGCTGTAATCGTTGGACCAGGCGGTGAGGATGGCGGCGTTATCCGACAGGCAGATGCAGCGCAGCGCCGGGCGCTCCTTGAGGAAGCGACCCACCAGCTCGCCGGCGATATGCATGGCATCGGCGGCCGAACCGCCATTGCCGCAAACCAGCAGCGGCTTGTCGGCCTTCAGCGCCGCAACGATGGCCGCCACCGCTTGCTCCGCGCCCTGCGCCAATGCCGGATTGGCAGCCTGGCGCAAGATATCGGCAGAAAGGGTGAGATAGTCGTTTAATCCGCTCATGGCGCCTTGATCCCATGGCCGGGGCCGGGCTGTAAAGCCTCGGGCAGGCTTTTGGGCAAAAGCCGGCCGGCCACCTGCGGGCGCATCACGAAAGCGCGCTGCCTGGCGCGCTGCGGTTTCAGCGGCGTAACGCCATAGACCTGTTTTTCCGCTTCCAGCAGCAGCACGCCGGAAAACCGCGACCACAGCCATTCGCCGGTGCGTTCCCAGGCCGCGGCGGCGCGCAGCACGAAGCCGCGATCCCAGGGCGGCAGCCATAGCGCCGATTGGGTTTGCAGCGGCGAGAAACCGGAATCCCGCATCAGACTGGTCAATTGCGGCGGCGTATAGGGCCGGCCATAGCCGAACGGCGTGGTTTCGATATGCGCCCACAGGCCGCGCCGGTTGGGCACCACCACCAGGATGCGGCCCTGGGGCGTGAGCACGCGCCACACTTCCTGCAGCAATTGCCGTACCGCATCGGAATTTTCCAGCGCATGCACCAGCAGGATGCGATCCACCGAGGCATCGGGCAGCGGCAGGTCGCCTTCGTCCACCAGCATCACCCGACCGGGTTTGCCACGCGGCCAGCGCGACACGCCCTGCTGGGCCGGCATGGCGGCCAGCACACGCTCGGTCTCGGTTTCGAAAATCCGCAGATAGGGCGTGGCATAGCCCAGGCCCAGCACCCGCAGGCCATGCAGATCGGGCCATATCGCGCGCAACCGCAGCCGCAGCATGCGGCGCACCGCCATGCCGAGGCGGCCGTTGTAGAATTCGCGCAGGTCGATCACATCCGGGCGCAGCATGGCGATAGTCTAGCACATCGGCTAAACTGCCAGCCATGCCCCTGGAAATCGTACAAATCCCCGTCCTGTCCGACAATTACATCTATCTGCTGCACGATCCGGCGGAAAACCGCACGGCCGTGGTGGATCCCGCCGTGCATGAGCCGGTGCTGGCCGAATTGCAGCGCCGCGGCTGGCGGCTCGATCATATTTTCAACACGCATCACCATCCCGACCATGTGGGCGGCAACCGCGCCTTGATGGAAGCCACCGGCTGCGACGTGATCGGCCCGCGCAACGAAGCCGCCAGGATTCCCGGCCTGCGGCGTGCGGTGGGCGATGGCGACAGCGTGGCACTGGGCGGCGCGGTGGCGCAGGTATTCGATGTGCCGGGCCATACCGCCGGGCATATCGCCTATTGGTTTGCCCAGGATGCCGCGCTGTTTTGCGGCGACACGCTGTTTTCGCTGGGCTGCGGCCGGTTGTTCGAGGGCACGGCGGCGCAGATGTGGGCCTCGCTGTCCAAGCTGGCCGCGCTGCCCGGCGAAACCCGCATCTATTGCGCCCATGAATATACCGAAAGCAATGCGCGCTTCGCGCTGAGCCTGGAACCCGGCAATGCCGCCCTGCAACAGCGTTGGCAGGATATCCAGGTCCTGCGCGGCGCCGGCAAACCCACCGTGCCCTCGCGGCTGGATCAGGAGCGCGCCTGCAATCCCTTCCTGCGCCCGATGAGCGCCGAGATCCGCGCCAGCCTTTCGGCTGCCGGAATTGCCGCCGGCGCCGACGACACGGCGGTGTTTGCCGCCGCGCGCAAGGCGAAGGATAGCTTCAAGGGTTAGCGTTCAGGCCGGGCGCGCCGGCAGGCCTTTCAGCGCCGCCACCACGCCTTCCGCCGCTTCATAGCCGAGCAGGCGTTCGATGGCATCGGTATCCTCCAGCAGCGGGGTAAGCCCGCGGCCCTGGAAATTGCGCACCCCGCCCTCGATGCCGGCGATCACCGCCTGCGAATTGTCGCAATGGCAGAAAATCGCCTTGTCGAGAATCGCCGCGCGCTTTTCGGCGGGCAAAGCCTGCAAGGCTTCGACCTGACGCACCGCCAGCGCACCGGCCGCATCCAGTTTCAGAAAACCGGCAGCGGCGATTTCCGCATCGCTCAGCCCGGCCAGCACATCGGGCAGGATGCCATCCAGCGCCAGCCGGATGCCATGCTGCTTGAGGATGCGCAACGCGGCCTGGCTGAGCGTGCTGTTCACCCGCCATTCCAGCAGCGGCACTTCCACCAACAGCTTTTCCACATCGGCCACCGGCTTGTCTTGCAGCAGCTTGCGGAACGTGGCGCCGATCAGCGTGGTGAGATGCAGGTTGATCGACAGCGGCAGAGTCAGCATCGCCGTATCGGACAGGAAATGCGACAGCACGCGCTGATCCAGCAATTCGGTGGCCTTGGCCAGCAGCCAGATATCGTTGCCGAGCGGAATCCCGGTGGCGCGCTCGATGGCGGCAATCGAAATCCAGACTTCCTCGGCCAGGATTTTCGGCGCCGTATCGCGCACCAGCTGCCAGATCGCCTGGCGCCGGGTCTGGTTCGACAGATCGGCCTGCCAGAGAATCCGATGCAGGGTGATCACATCGGTCAGCGCATCGGCGCTGGGCGGCGCCTCGTCGCGCACCGGGATGCTGCGCTCGGAGCCCGGCGCCGGCGCCTGCTCCATCAACCGCCGGGCGGTATCGGTGAAACGCGCCGCCTGCTTGTCGAGATCGAAGCTGCGCAGGCCCAGAGCGCCATGGCGATCTTCCTGCAATTGCTGGTTCAGCTTTTCCAGCTTGGCCAGAATGCGCTGCGCCACCGCATGCGGCGCCATCAGCACCAGGATATTGCGTGCCAGCGGCAATGCGTCGATCGGTTCATCGATGGTGCGTTCCTCGATGAAGCGGGCGAAGCTGCGAAACATGATGCGGTTATGAATTGCCGGAACCGCCGACAGATCCACCAGGATGGCGGTGTTGCCGGCATGCTGCTGGCTCAGCCGCATGGCCAGGCGTTGCAGCGATATGGTTTTGGCGGAATCGGAGGTCATGCCACGGTATCCTTGCGCTTCAGCGCTGATCTTCCACAACCAGCGTCACGCGGCGATTCTGCGCCCGGCTGGCTTCGTCGTTGCCGCGCGCCACGGGGCGCGAATCGCCATAGCCGATGGCACGCAGGCGGTTTGCCGGCAGGCCGGTTTCGGCCAATGCGCGCACCACGGCGGCGGCGCGCCCGGCCGACAATTCCCAGTTCGACGGATAACGCTCGGTCTGGATCGGCACGGTATCGGTATGGCCTTCCACCGATATGGTGCCCGGCATGTCGCGCAGCAGGCTGGCCAGCCGGCGGATCACCGATTGCCCGGCATCCTGGATATCGCTTTGGCCAGAGCCGAACAGCAGCCGGTCGCGGATGGCGATGCTCACGCGGTTTTCCTGCACCTGCAACTGTACCTGCTGGTCCAGCCCGTTCTGACGGATCGCCTGCACCCAATGATCCACCGCCATCTGCGTGCCGGGGCTGATCGTTGCATAGGGCGGCAGGTTCGCCGCCTGTTGCTGTGCCGGCTGCTGCTGGGCGGCCTGTTGCTGCGGAAACGGCGCCGGTATCGCCGCATCGGAAAAATCCTGGCGCGGCATTTGGCCGGTTTCGATCTGCAGCACATTCACCACGGTGGGGCGGGTTTTCTTATCCACCCACAGCATGCCCACCAGGGTGAGGAACACGATCATCAGCAGGGTGACCATGTCCATATAGCTGATCACCCAATCCTCGGCCTCATCGGCGATCCGGGCCGGCCCGGCATAGCCGTTATCCTGCGACACGGCATAGCCGCTATCCTGCGATAGCGCGCGGCGCGACAGGCCGCTATGGCCGCTGCGGTCGCCGGCCTTCTGCGCCGCGCGCCGTTGCAACGCCTGGCGTATCTCGAAGGCGCTGGTTCCCGGCCCGTGTTCAGACATCGGAAATCTCGTCGCGGGTTTCGTTCAGGAAAGCTTCCATCGCATCGCTCACCACGCCGGCCGAGCGGCCCAGCGATACCAGCAGAATGCCTTCCAGCAGAATGTTCAGCATCGCCACGCGGCGCTGGGTGCGCTGTTCGATCTTGATCGCAATGGGCTTGAAGATCAGGTTGGACAACACAACGCCATACAGCGTGGCCAGCATCGCCACCGCCATACCGCTGCCCACCCGCTCGATATCGCCATTGCCCAATTCGCGCAGCATCGCCACCATGCCAGCCAGCGTGCCGAGCAGGCCGAAGCCGGGCGCCAGGGTGGCCAGCGTGCGGAAAAACCGCGCCTGGGCGGATTCGATCTCGGCCATCTTGCGGATGCGCCAGTTCATGATGTGCATCAGGTCGTCCACCGGCGTGCCGTCGATCACCAGTTGCAGGCCCAGTTTGAGAAACGGGCTGGTGATGCGCGCGATGCGCTCTTCCGCCTGATGGATATTCCGGCCGCTCAACTGGCGCGCCACTTCCACCAGTTCGGCGATTTCGGTGCGGATGCCGGCATCGCGGCTGAAAATGGCGCCGAAGGCCCGCAGGGCGGCCATGATCTCGCGCCCCTGGAAGGCAATCAGCGCGCCGACGCAAACGCCGCCGAACACGATGATGAAACCCACCAGGTTGAGATAGTTGAAGATATCGCCTTCATGAATGGCCACGAAGCCGAGCAGCAGCAGCGCCCCCAGCAGGCCCACCACGGTGGTGACATTCACCCCGCCGCTGGCGGTTTTACGGGGTCTGGGCGCATGGCGTTCGGTCGGCCGGCGGACAGCGGCGGTCGTGGTCTGCTCAGGGGCCATGGGAGAAGCGTAGCCTTGGTTTTGCGGGGCCAGGGAGGGGAATCAGGTTTCTCCCCTGTATGTTATAGCAACCAGCGGTAAAACAAGGCCGGGATTCTTACTTTTAGCTAATTCCCGGCCGGCCTATGGCAGCGCCTCCAGCCAATCGGCGCATTCCTGAAACAGCAGCGCCTCGTTGCTTTCGCCGAACAGGAAATGCCCCATGCCGGGCAATTCGCGATACACCGCGCGGCCGGGGTAATGGCGTGCGATGGCGCGGCAGGAGGATGGCGGGGTTACCCGGTCATCCTCGCCCACCAGGATCAGCAGCGGGCATTTCAGGTCGTGGAATTTCACATGCGAAGCGGCCTGCCAATCCAGCCACCACATCAGGGATTCAAACAGCGCGCGGCCGGATTCCGGCACCAGGCGGTTGAGCGCATCGCGCTGCAACGAGGGCGGCAGATGCGCCATGGCATAATCCAGCGCGAGCTGCCGATCCGGCGGCAGCGCCTTGTTCCAGAAGGTGCCGCCCTTCCACATCAGACCCAATCCCTGCATCAATGGGCCGCCGGCCATCTCCTGCCAGCTATGGGGCAGCACACCCCCCAGCACGCCCCACGGCGCCACCGGCGCCAACAGGATCGCCGCGCGGCACAGCTCGCGCGCCGCCAATTGCTGGGCCAGCAGGCCGCCCAGGGAATGGCCGATCAACACCGGCTTGCCATTCAGCTTGGCGATTTCGGCCTTCATCGCGCGGCGATAATCGCGCAGGCCAAGCTCGGCCAAGCGTGGATCGGGTGGCTGCCCATTGGCATCCCTGGCGGCATGATCGGGGCCATGGAATGGCAGGTCGGGCGCATGGGTGCGCCAGCCGCGATGGCTGAGATGGCCGCGCAGGCGTTCGAACACCCAGCCACCCACGAAAGCGCCATGCAGCAGAAGGATGTCGCCCCTGCTCATGGCCGACCGCTCAGCTGGTGCGCACGCGGCCGGCGAATTCGGCCACGATGGCTTGATAGATCGGCCGCTTGAACGGCACGATCAGGTTGGGCAGATCGCCGAAGCGCGCCCAGCGCCAGGCATCGAATTCAGGATGTTCGGTGGCGATGTTGATCGCGCTTTCATCGGCCAGCAGGCGGGCCAGATACCATTTCTGCTTCTGCCCGCGATAGCGGCCCTTCCACACCTTGTCGGCCAGATCGGCGGGCAGGTCATAGCTCAGCCAGTCGCGGCTTTCGGCCAGCATCTCGGTCTGGCCCGGCTTCACGCCGATCTCTTCCTCCAATTCGCGGAAGGCGGCGGCGCGCGGATCTTCGCCCTCGTCGATGCCACCCTGCGGCATCTGCCAGGCTTCGGCGGTCTGGTCGATGCGGCGGGCGACAAACACCATGTCGTCGGCATTCAGCAGGGCCACGCCCACGCCCAAACGATAGGGGCGCTGTTCAAAATCCATGGCGGTCATTCGGATTGCGATCACTCGAGCGGTTGACGATTGACGAGGGCGGAAACCGGCGCCAGCGCGAAGCTTTTGCCGGCCAGCGATTTGCTCCACTGCACCAGACGATCCAGCGTGATCGGATAGGGCGTGGCGAAGCCCACCGCCACGCCGCCGCCGCGCGCCAGGCGCTCCAGTTCGTCGAGGCGGGATTCGATCACCGGGCCGGTGGGCTGCTGGTCGATCCAGCGATTGCCGATGGCATACACACCGCCGTTTTCCTGCACCAGGCGGGCGCCCACGCTGCGCGGCGCGGTGCGCGCATCCACGAACATCAAACCGCGCTGCTTCAACTGCTGGGCCAGAAACCGCATATGCTCGGGCGAGGAGGTGAATTTCGCGCCCATCAGATTGGTGAACCCGACATAACCCGGCGCGCGCGACAGCAGCCAATCCAGCCGCCGCAGATTTTCCTGTTCGGTCAGGCTGGTCAGCAATGTGTTGGGGCCGGGATCGCTCATCGGATAATCGAACGGCTCCATCGGCAATTGCAGCAGCACCTCGTGGCCCAGCATGCGCGCATTCTCGATCTGCGCACGCAGATTGGGGGCATAGGGATTGAAGGCGAAGGTGATGGCCGGCGGCAGCAATTCGGCGGCCTTGGCAGTGAGGCTTTCATTCAGCCCCAGATTGGTGAGCACGATGGCCATGCGCGGGCGGTCGGCGGGCTCGTCATAGGGCCGCGCATAGGCGCGCCAGGGCTGGCGGCCATCGCTGCCGATCTTCGGCATCTGACCGATGGCACTGGATTCCACCAATGCCGGATCCGGCGCCATCAGCAGGCCGCTGGGATAGCGGCCGATGCCCTCAACGGTTTTCTGTGCCTGCTCGGCGCGCTTCTGATCGCCTTCCAGCTTGGCTTCCGGCGGCAGCGCCAGCTTGGATACGCCGATCACCACTTCCGATCCCGGCAGCACGGTGAGCGACTGGCCGGTGACCGCGATATAGCCGCCGCCGCCGATCAGCGCCAGCAACAGCAGCAGCCAGGCCGGCGCCAGCAACCGGCGCCCCAAAGTGGAAAGATTGCCGCGCAGGAAGGGCGGCCACAGCACCAGACCCAGCAGATACAAAACGCCCAGCAGCTTATGCTTGAAGCCCATACGGCGGGGTTCGTAATCCTGGCCGCCGGCATCCTGCCCGGCAAAATCGCCGGCGCGATCCTCGCCAGGCCGGTCTTCACCGACCTGGTCCTCGCCGCCATCAAGGCCAGCAGCCCCGTGATCCGGCCCGTGATCAGCCGCATCATCATGCGGCGCGGTTTTTTTGCGCCGGCGCAGGCGGGCCAACGGACCCAGCAGACGCGCCATCATGCCGGCGCGACCGGCCGGTGCGGCAATCCTGTCTTCGGGATCGGCTTGCAGCGTCGACATGCGGCGCTGCTATCCGCTGATCGGTGGCATGCCCGACGCTTACTTCTTCGCGGTCGGTTTGGGCTGGGCGCGCAACACGTCCATCGCGGCCTGCAACACCACATCGGGGCCTTCCGCCGCCGGCTTGGGCGCGGCCGAGCTGTTGTTGTCGGGCGTAGCAGCCGGGTTAGTACCAGCCGGGTTAGTACCAGCCGGGGGAGTGGGCGTTGCGGCCGGAGTCTTGGGCGCCTCCTCCTCCTCGGTGTCGCGATGGCCGGTCATCTCGCGCCGCGCCTTCAGCGCCGCGGCGATCTGGCGATCGCGGTCGCTCCACACTTCCACATCCGGGGTTACGCCGGTCTTGTCGATCGAGCGGCCAGACGGCGTGAAATAGCCCGCCGTGGTCAGCTTCATGCCGCCGAATTCGCCCAGCGGAATCATGGTCTGCACCAGGCCCTTGCCGAACGTGGTGTTGCCCACCAGCACGGCGCGGCGATGATCCTGCAACGCGCCGGCCACGATCTCGGAGGCCGAAGCCGAGCCGCCATTGATCAGCACCGCCATCGGCTTGCCATCGGCCACATCGCCGGGCCGCGCATTGAAGCGCTGGCCTTCATCGGCATTGGGGCGCAGCGAGCGGGTGGACACGATCTCGCCCTGGTTCAGGAAGGAGTCGGACACCTTGATCGCCTGATCCAGCAGGCCGCCGGGATTGTCGCGCAGATCGATGATATAGCCGGCGAGCTGCGGGCCGATCTCGGCCTTCAGCTTCTGGATCGCCGCCACCATGTCCTGCTCGGTATGCTCGTTGAACGACGAGATGCGCAGATAGGCGAAGTCGCCTTCGCGGCGGCTGCGCACCACGCGGGTCTTGATCACCGCGCGGGTGATCTTCACATCGAACGGCTTGGCCGCCGGATCGCTGCCGCGGCGGATGGTGAGGGTGAGATCGGTATTGGGCGCGCCGCGCATCTTCTCGATGGATTCCTGCAGGGTCTTGCCCAGCACCGCGTCGCCATCCAGATGGGTGATCAGATCGCCCGGCAGCAGGCCGGCGCGCTGGGCCGGCGTGTCGTCGATCGGCGACACCACCTTCACCAGGCCGTTTTCCTGGGTCACTTCCAGGCCGAGGCCGCCGAATTCGCCGCGCGTCTGCACGCGGGCCTCCTGGAAGCTGCGCGGCGGCATGTAGACCGAATAGGGATCGAGCGCGGAGAGCATGCCGTTGATGGCATTCTCCATCAGGTCGGCATCCTTGGTCTCTTTGTAATAATCGTTGCGCACCCGCTCGAAGATCTCGCCGAAGAGATCGAGCTGCTTGTAGGTGTCCGAGGTTTGCAACGCGCTTACCCGGTTGGGGGCGGCGAACAGGGCCACCGAACCCATCAGGGCAAAAGCACACACACCGCCGAGGAGGAAATTGCGCATGTCAGCCGCTCACCTTTCTGTCGCCTGCGGCCAGCCAGGGCAACGGATTCACCGTGTCGCCTCTGCGCCGCAATTCAAGATATAGGACGGGTTTTCCCGAAGTCCCGCTCTTTTCCGAAGTATCGGTGGCCATCAGGCCGACAGGCTCGCCTGCCAGCACATATTGCCCGACCGCCCGGTCGATCCGTCCAAATCCCGCGAGCAACGAATGATATCCGCCGCCATGCGCGATGATCAAGAGTTGACCGTAGCCCTTGAACGGGCCGGCAAACATCACTTTGCCGTCAGCCGGCGCCACAACCTGGCCGCCCGAGCGGGTTTCGATGCGGATACCGCGCAGCGGCGCGCCGTTTTCATCGGATTCACCATACCGGCCCACCACCCGGCCGCGCGCCGGCAGGGCGCCGCTACCCTCCAGGGCAGCATAATCCTGCGGCGGATGGCGCCCAGCGCTGCCGCCACCACTGCCACCGCCACTGCCACTGGCCGAACCCGTGCCAGCCGTGCCGCCGCGCCTTTCGGCTTCGCGGCGGGCCAGTTCGCGAGCCTGGGCCTCGCGTTCGCGGCGTTCCTGCTCCAGCAGGCGATCCAGCAGGGCGCGCAAATCCTTGGCCTGTTCGGCCAGCTTCACCGACCGGCCGCGTTCGGCCTCGCGTTCTTCCTTGGTCTGCGCCATGGCCTGGGCGGTTTCGGCCTGCAGCATTTCCAGGTCGCGGCGTTCGCCATCCAGGGCGGCGATGGCCCGGCCGAGCTTTTCCTGCTCCTGGGCGATGCCGCGGCGCAATCCGCTCAGCCGTTCCAGTTCCTGCTTCAGCGCGGCGGCGCGCTGTTCGATCTCGGGCACCAGGGCGGCGATCAACTGGCTGGCGCGCACCATGTCCAGCGCCGAACCGGGCGCCAGCACCATGGCTTCGGGCGGCTGCCGGCTCAGCTTGGCCAGGCTGGCCAGGGTGGCCGACAATTCGGCGCGCCGGGCATCCAGTTGCTTCGTCGCCTCGCCTTCATCCTGGATCAGACGGGCAAGCTGCTCTTCGCTTTTGCTGACCAGGTCTTCCTGGGCCTGCAATTTGCGCGCGGCCTGCACCAGGCGGCGCTGCAGATCCTGCTGCTTGCGGGTGAGCTGCGCCGCCTCGCGGGCCAGATCGCGTTCGCGCGACTGGCTTTCGCGCAATTGCTTCTGCACGTCTTCCAATTGCTGCCGCTGGCTGGCGCTGTCATTCGCCCGCAGGTCGGCCGACAGCAGGCTGCCGGGCAGCAAAACCGCTGCCGTCAGCAGATATGCCGATGCCTTACGCAAGGCGCCGATCGGCATGTGCATCGGCGGCGGCGGCAAGCTGCGCCAGGCTATGGCCGGTCATCTCGGCGGGCTGCGGCAATTGCAGGAAATACAGCAGGGTGGGCGCGATATCGCACAGCCGGCCATCGCTGAGGCGATAGTTTTCCGCGCCCGGTCCGGTCAGCACCAGCGGCACCGGATTGGTGGTATGCTGGGTATGGGCCTGATGGGTGGCGGGGTCGCGCATCTGTTCCAGATTGCCGTGATCGGCGGTGATCAGCAGGATGCCGCCGGCTTTTTCCACCGCCGCTTCCAGCCGGCCGAGGCAGGCATCCACCGCTTCCGCAGCCTTCACCGCCGCCGGCAACGAGCCGCTATGGCCCACCATATCGGGGTTGGCGAAATTCACGATGGCCAGATCGTATTGCCCCGACAGAACGGCAGCGGTGAGTTTGTCGGTCACTTCGGCGGCCGACATTTCCGGCTGCAGATCGTAGGTGGCAACCTTGGGGCTGGGCACCAGGATACGGTCTTCGCCCGCATTGGGGGTTTCTTCGCCGCCATTCATGAAGAATGTCACATGGGCGTATTTCTCGGTCTCGGCGATGCGCAATTGCGTGCGGCCATGCTTGGCCAGCCATTCGCCCAGCGTATTGGGATAGCGCATGGGCGGAAACGCCGTGGCCATGAATTCGTTCAACTGCGTGGAATATTCCGTCACACCTAAAGCCGCCGCGAATTTCGGCAGGCTGGGGCGCGGAAAGCCGTCGAAATGCGGATCCAGCAGGCCGAGCAGGATTTCGCGCGCGCGGTCGGCACGGAAATTCGCCATCAGCAGGCCATCGCCGTCTTGCATGCCGGGATAATCCTGCAGCACGCTGGGCAGGATGAACTCATCCGACAATTCGGCGCCATAACCCTGCTGCACGGCGGCTTCCGCGCTGGCGGCTTGCTCGCCTTCGGCCAGCACCAGGGCGGCATAGGCGCGCGCCACGCGATCCCAGCGCTTGTCGCGGTCCATGGCATAGAAGCGGCCGCTGAGCGTGCCGAAGCGCACCCGCGTGGTGCCGGCGATGTCGGCGCGGAATTGCGCCAGGTATTCCAGCGCCGAACGCGGCGGCGTATCGCGGCCATCGGTGAAGGCATGCACCCACACCGTGATGCCTTCGGCATCCATGATGCGGGCCAGGGCGGCCATGTGATCCTGATGCGAATGCACGCCGCCGGGCGACAGCAGGCCCAGCAGATGCAGCGCGCCGCCGGATGCCTTCAGCTTGGCGATGAAAGCCTTGAGCGCCGGATTATCCTTGAGCGAGCCATCGGCCACGGCGTTATCCAACCGGCCGAGATCGGGCACGGCGATGCGGCCGGCGCCGATATTCATGTGGCCTACCTCGGAATTGCCCATCTGGCCATCGGGTAGCCCGACATCGCGGCCAGAGGTGCCCACCTTGGCAAACGGCCGGCTGCCGATCAGACGGCGCCAATTGGGCAGCCGGGCCTGGGCGATGGCATTGTCGGTCGGGTCGTCGCGCAAGCCCCAGCCATCCAGGATGCAGAGAACGACAGGTTTCGGAATGCGTTTGGCTTCGGTCATGGCAGGTCAAAACGGGAAAAAGTTGCGGGATTCCAGGATTACATAGCGCAGGGACGCGGCTTAGTCACGATGCCGGCTGGATCAATCCCGGTGATAGGGATGGTTATTCAGCAGGCTCCAGGCACGATAAAGCTGTTCCAGCAGCAGCATCCTGGCCAGCAAATGCGGCCAAGTCATGGCGCCGAAGGCGATTTTCAAGCGGGTTTCGGCCAAAAGCCCGGCATCCAGGCCATCGGCGCCGCCGATCACGAAACCGATGCCGCCCGAGCCTTCATCGCGCCAGGCACCGATCTGGCCGGCGAAATCCCGGCTGCTGAGGTTTTTGCCATGCTCGTCCAGCGCCACGATGGGGGCGCCGGGCGGCAGGCCGGTCCCGCCATGGGCCTGCAGGGCAGCGCGCAACAGCGTGGCCTCACGGGCCTTCTTTTCCGCCACGCTGCCTGGCCGCTTGTCTTCCACCTCGCGGATATCCACCGGCCAGGGCAGCCGGCTGCGATACTCCTCGATCAGGCTGGCCACCGCATCATGCTTGGCCCGGCCGGCCTTGCCCACACAGGCAACGATGATGCGCACGGCGCCTCAGGCCGCCGGTTCGCCGATCTCGATATCGGGAATATCGGTGCCCCACATCTTTTCCAGCTTGTAGAAGCCGCGCACTTCCGGCCGGAAGATATGCACCACGATATCGCCGGCATCGATCAGCACCCAGTCGCCCACGCCCTTGCCTTCCACCCGCGCCTTGTGGCCGGTGGCCTGGGCCACGCGCTGCACCAGATGCTCGGCGATGGCGGAAACCTGGCGCGAGGAGCGGCCCGAGGCCACCACGATGTAATCCGCCACCGAGGATTTGCCGGCCAGCGGGATCGACACCACCTCTTCGGCCTTGTCGTCGTCCAGCGATTTCAGGATCAGTTGATGCAGCTTTTCGACCGCGCCGAGCGGCGCTGCGGCCTTCGCCTTCTTGGCCGCCGCCTGCTTGAGAACCGGCTTCTTGGCCTTGGCAATGGCCGGTGTCCTGGCTACCGGTGCCCTGGCTGCCAGTTTCTTGGCTGCCGGTTTCTTGGCTACTGGCTTTTTCGCGGCAGGTTTTTTCGCGGCAGGCTTCTTTGCGGCGGTCTTTTTCGGTGCAGTGTTTTTCGATGCGGTGTTTTTCGATGCGGTAGCGATGGCGCGGCCCTCCTGATGACGGGCCTAGGCCATGATCTGAAAGCATGCGGCCCGAATCGGTGTCACACTACTCCGATTCGGGCCATTTCTCAATTCGGCTTGCGCCGCCTTAAACGAAGCGTCACAGAAAGAAAAACACCGTCACCAGCGCAAAGACCGGCAGCAGGATCGGCACCGACCAGGCCATATAGCCGAAAAAGCTGGGCATCTTGATGCCGGATTGCTCGGCAATCGCCTTCACCATGAAATTCGGCGCGTTGCCGATATAGCTGAGCGCACCGAAAAACACCGCGCCGGCCGAAATCGCCAGCAGGGTATCGGCCAGCGGGCCCATCAATCGCTGCGCATCGCCGCCCGCCATGTTGAAGAACACCAGATAGGTGGGGGCGTTGTCGAGGAAGGCCGACAAGATGCCGGTGAGCCAGAAATACATCGCGTTATGCGGGCTGCCATCGGGCTGGGTGACCAGGCGGATGATCTCGGCCAATTGCCCCTGTTCGCCGGCACGCAGGATGGCGATCACCGGCACGATGGTGAGGAAAATGCCGGCAAACAGCTTGGCCACTTCCAGGATCGGCTCCCAGGAAAAGCCGTTGGCCTGGCGCGATTCCGTGCGGGTGAGCAGCATCGAGGCCACCGCCAGGCCCACCAGGATCACATCGCGCGCCACATTCTGCGGCGCCACCGATACGCCGAACAGGCTCCATTCGAAACCCGGCTTCCAGGTGCCAGACATCAGCACGGCGGCCACCACGCCGCCCAGCAGCGGAATGTTGATGCCGCCTTCCAGGCCGATATTGGAATCCGGCGACTTGTCGGGCGTGCGGCCTTCCTTGTTGTAGTAATGCAGATCCAGGAAATAGAACATCGCCAGCAGAATCATGCTGATCAGCAGCATCGGCAGCAGCATCGCCTCCGCCGTCCAGAAAAAGCGCACGCCGAGCAGGAAGCCGAGAAACAGCGGCGGATCGCCCAGCGGCGTGAGCGCACCGCCCACATTGCCCACCAGGAAGATGAAGAACACGATCACATGCACATTATGCGGCCGGTCGTCGTTGGCGCGGATCAGCGGCCGGATCAACAGCATCGCCGCACCCGTGGTGCCCATCCAACTCGCCAGCACCGTGCCGGCGGCCAGCAGGCCAGTATTCAGGCTGGGCGAACCATGCAGGTTGCCGACTAAGCGCACGCCGCCGGCGATGGTGAACAGCGCGCCGAGCAGGATCACGAAGGGGATATATTCATGCAAAGCCACGCTGAGCACGGCAGTCGCGGCCGTGGCGATATCGGCATAAAGCGCGAAGGGCAGCAGGAAGGCCAGCGCCCAGAAGGCCGCCACCTTGCCGTAATGGTGATGCCAGAAATCCGGCACCAGCAGCGGCATTAGCGCGATCGAGAGCAGGATGCCCATGAAAGGCAAACCCCAGAGCAGCGACAGCGAGGCGCCATCGATATCGGCGGCAAAGGCCGGCGCTCCGAGCAGACACAGATATCCAACCAATGCCGCGCCAGCCGCTGCGGCGCGGATTTTTCCCATATGCATTGCCATCCCCGTTATTTACCAAAATATCCGGGTTAAATGGCAATCGGCGGCGGAGATTGCAACCCCGCCCGTGGCCGATCTCAGCGGAAAAACACGATTGTGACCAGCGCGAAGCAGGGCAGCAGGATCAGGCAGCTCCAGGCCATGTAGCCGAAAAAGCTGGGCATCTTCACCTGCATTTCCTCGGCAATCGCCTTCACCATGAAATTCGGCGCGTTGCCGATATAGGTGTTGGCGCCCATGAACACCGCGCCGGCCGATACCGCCAGCAGCGTGGTGCCCAGCTGCCCCATCATGGTGGCGGCATCGCCGCTGGCCATGTTGAAGAACACCAGATAGGTGGGCGCGTTATCCAGGAAGCTGGACAATCCGCCGGCGAGCCAGAAATACATCGCGTTGTTGGGGCTGCCATCGGCATTCGAGGCCAGCATCACCAGGCCGCTGAGCGCGCCATCCTGGCCGGCGCGCAGGATGGCGATGGCGGGAATGATGGTGACGAAGATGCCGGCGAACAGCTTGGCCACTTCCACGATCGGGCCCCAGGAGAACCCGTTGCCATCGCGGCTTTCCTTGGCGGTCAGCTTCAGCGACAGCCCGGTGATGACCAGCAGCAGCAGATCGCGCGCCAGATTCTGCAATTCCACGGCAATGCCGAAAACCGACAGGGTGACGCCCGGCTTCCACATGCCAGACATCAGCACCGCCAGGATGATCGCCACCAGCAGCACCAGGTTGATGCCGCCCTCCATGCCGATCGGGCTGTCGGGCGAGGGATCGGACGGCGTGATGCCTTCCTTGCGGTAATAGTAGCTGTCGATGGCATAGAACAGGCCCAGCAGGATCACCGCCACCAGCAGGGTGGGCGCGAACAGATGCTGCGTGGTCCAGAAGAAATCCACACCCTTCAGGAAGCCCAGGAAAAGCGGCGGGTCGCCCAGCGGCGTGAGCGCGCCGCCGATATTGGAAACCAGGAAGATGAAGAACACCACCACATGCACATTATGCTTGCGGTTGTCGTTGGCGCGGATCAGCGGGCGGATCAGCAGCATCGAAGCGCCGGTGGTGCCCATCCAGCTTGCGATCACCGTGCCGATCAGCAGCAGCGTGGTGTTGAGGCTGGGCGAACCATGCAGGTTGCCGAGCAGACGCACGCCGCCGGCAACCGTGAACAGCGCCAGCAAAAGGATGATGAAGGGGATATATTCATGCAAGGCCACTTCCAACAGCGCATGGGCGGCATTGCCGGCGCCATGGCTGGCGGCGAAAGGCAGCAGGAAGGCCAGCGCCCAGGCCGCCGTGATCTTGCCGTAATGATGATGCCACACAGCCGGCGCCAGCAGCGGCAGCAAAGCGATCGACAGCAGGATGCCGGCGAATGGCAGCGCCCAGAGGATGCCGAGTTCCGCGCCGTTGATGGAGGCCGCGAAGGCAGGCGGTGCGATCATCGCACCCAGCAAAGCGAAAACGAAACCGGCAATCACGCGCATGGGCCAAGCATCCTGTTATGATCCCGTTACGACGGGGAGTGTTTCGTGTCGTCTGAACGCTGCGTGCCGGATACCACGCTATCGGGCACGATCTGGTCGGGGCCGGGATCTTCATGGATGATGATATCGGCATCGGGATAACGCAGTTTAAGCACGTTCAACACATCCACCGCGATGCGATGGGCGGCGCGCAACGTGATATCGGGATCGAGTTCGAGATGGAACTGGATGAAGATATGCGTGCCCGAGCGCCGGGTGCGCAGATCGTGCATGCCGCGCACATCGGGCTGCGCCAGCACGGTCTTGCGGATGTCGTCCTGTTCGCCATCGGCGAGTTCGCGGTCCATCAACTGATTGAAGGAATGCCGCAGGATATCCACCGCACCTTTCAGGATGATCAGCGCCACCGCCAGGCCGCCCAACGGATCCAGCCAGAGCGGACCGCCCAGCCAGGCGCCCACCAAGGCCAGGATCACCACCATGTTGCTGAGCAGGTCGCCCAGGTAATGCAGCCGGTCGGCGGTGATCGCCACCGAACGCGTGCGCGCCACCACATGGCGCTGGAACAGCACCAGCGCCAGGGTGAGGGCAATCGAAATGCCCATCACGCCCAATGCGATGGGGCCGCCTTCCAGCGGTTGCGGCTGGATCAGGCGATGGATCGCCTCGAAGCCCAGAAACAGCGCCGATCCGAATACGAAAGCCGATTGCCCCAGCCCGGCCAGCGCCTCGGCCTTGCCATGGCCGAAACGGTGATCGGAATCCGCCGGCACCAGGGCATGGCGCACCGCCAGCAGATTGAGCAGCGAGGCGAAGGCATCCAGGGTCGAATCGATCAGGCTGGCCAGCAGGGCCACGGAATCCGAATACAGCCAGGCGCCCAGCTTGGTCACGATCAGCACGCCGGCCACCGCCACCGAGGCATAGGTGGCCTGGCGCATCAGCCGTTCGGTGTCGGCGGTGGCCATCGGGCTGCTTACGGATACAGCCGCTCGGTGGTCCAGCCGCCATCCTGGCTGCGGCTGTAGACCAGGCGGTCATGCAGGCGGAACGGCCGGTCGGCCCAGAATTCGATGCTCTGCGGCGCGATGCGGAAGCCAGACCAATGCGGCGGCCGCGGCACCTCGCCGATGGCGTATTTGGCGGCGTATTTCGCCACGCTGGCTTCCAGCTCGAAACGGCCCTGCAGCGGCCGCGATTGCGCCGAGGCCCAGGCGCCGATCCGGCTGTCGCGCGGGCGCGAAGCGAAATAGGCATCGGCTTCGGCGTCGCTCACCTGGCTCACCGGGCCGCGGATACGCACCTGGCGGCGCAGGCTTTTCCAGTGGAACAGCGCCGCCGTCTTGGGATGGCTCAGCAATTCGCGGCCCTTGGCGCTTTCGAAATTGGTGTAGAACACGAAGCCGTCGCCGTCATGGCCCTTCAGCAGCACCATGCGCAGATTGGGCAGGCCATCGCCGTCCACCGTGGCAATGGCCATGGCATTGGGGTCGTTGGGCTCGGTCCGGCTCGCCTCGGCAAACCAGGCCTCGAAATGCGCGAAGGGGTCTGAATAGGCATCCATTGGCGGATATCTTTACCATGTTAACGGCGGAAATACCGTAACGGCGGGTATACATCATGCCCCCATAATTCCCAACCCTTGCCGCATTCCCGCCCTATTCGCCGCCCATCCTTTCACCATGGCCGAACGGGCGATGCGCCTTTTCCGCTGCTTCTTCCCTCTCCCCTCCCCCGGGAGACTTCCCCCAAGTCCTGTGGGCGGAAGCGCGGATCGGGAGCATCGCCCGGGACGCCAAACCGTTTGATCCCAGACCCTTTGGTCCAGGTTTCTTAACCTTAGGAGCCGCCAGAATGCGCGCCATCACGCTTCCTGCCAGTCCCGCCAAATCCTTCCGGTCGGGCCAGGCCTTCAAAGCAGGCCGTGCCCCGCTGCTGGCGGTGGCGGCATTGGCGCTCGGGCTGACCGCCTGCGCCGAGCAGGGCCCGAAGCAGAATGTGGGCACCGTTCTGGGCGGTGTCGGCGGCGCCGTGGCCGGCGCGCAATTCGGCAAGGGCACCGGCCAGCTCGTGGGCGTGGCCGCCGGCACCCTGCTGGGCGCCCTGCTGGGCTCGGAAGCCGGCAAGTCGCTCGATCGTGCCGACCAGCAATATGCAGCCCGCGCCAACCAGCAGGCTTTTGAAACCGCGCGCTCCGGCACCGCCGTGAGCTGGCGCAACCCCGATAGCGGCAATGCCGGCACCGTGGTGCCGCAGCCCGCCTACCAGGCACCCAGCGGCCAGTATTGCCGCGAATTCCAGCAGACCATCATCGTGCAGGGCAAGAGCGAACAGGCCTTCGGCACCGCCTGCCGCCAGCCCGATGGCAGCTGGAAGATCCAGTCTTAAGCTCCGCGACTTTTTAAGTCCCGGTCGTCTTTTAAGTCCCGTGCGTATCGTTGGTTGACGTTTAGTTTCGTTTAGTTGCGTTCCTCTTTTTTGGTTCCCCCAGCCTCGGCGTGGTACGGTTTTACCGGCCACGCCATTTTTTTATGGCTGGCTGCAATATTTTAACAAATCGGCTATAGTTTCGGCATGACGCGGGCCAGAAGGCTCGCGACGTTCGATATCGAACCCGATCATATCGAACCCAATCCGATGGAGGCCAGAATGGTCACGAACATCGCAGCCGGCGGCAATCCGCATCTGCCCGCCATGCAAACGGCCTTGGAAAAGCTGCGCAAGCCGCGCGAAAAAACCGAGGCGGAAACCAAGCTCGACGAAGTGCTCAGCGCGATGAAGCGGTCAGCCGAGAATGGCGGCGCCGAAGCCGCGCGGCAAAAGCTGGAGCGCATCAAGGCCAAGCTGAAAATGCTGGAACTGGCGGCTGGTTCGGCCGCCGCCAGCGGCGATGCCAAGGCCGCCCGCGCCGTGGCGCGGCAGATTCAGCAGGCCGCCAAGGAGATGGCCGATGCCCTGCGGGGCGCCGGGAGCGGCTCCGGGGGCGCAGGCAGCGCCAATATTACCCCGGGCGTCGGCGATGCTTCTGCGCAATCCTCCCAGCTTGCCGCCATCAAGGAAATGGATGCCGATAACCCCGACCATGTGGCGCAGCTCAATGGCGGCACCCTGGCGGAAGGCCGCAAGGCCGATGCGGAAGGCCGTGCCACCGCGCTGCTGAAAATCAAGCAGGCGGAAACCGCTCTGCAGGCCGCGCCGCAAAAGGCCGAGGAGAAAGACAAGGCGGAAGCCGCCAAGGGCGCGGACGATTTGAAGGGCGAGGCGCGCAGCCTGCTGGCGCAGATGCGCAAGATTCTCGAACAGGCGCGTTTGGCACTGTATAATCCGCTGGCCAAAAAGCAGGATGCCGCCAACGCTCACGACGATTTCCGCCAGGCCGAGCAGGCGCTGGCCGGCCTGAACGCGGCCTCGCTCGGCGCGACCGGTATCGATGTCAGCGTCTAGCGCCCGAACCCATTCCGGACCCATTGGGGATAGCCCCCTGGCGCAAGCGCCTATTCCGCCGGCTGCGCGGTTTCCTGCGGCAGGCTTTGCAGCAGGCCAGTGAGCAGATAGGGCATGCCGGTGGTATCGCGCTTGGCCTCGCCGGACAGGCGCAGGCTGTGCCAGGCATCCTTGCCGCGCGCGATCCGGAAGGTCAGGGCCGGCGCTTCGCCCTTTTCGCGCATCCGATCGAAATAGGCCTGCACATTGGCACGGTCATCGGGATGGCAGGCATCCAGCAGCACCGGCAATTCCGCCGGTGCATTCACCGGCGACAGGCCGAGCAGGCGGAACATGTTGTCGGACCAGGTTTGCGCATCGTCGTTGAGATGCCACATCCAGCTGCCGGTGCCGGCCAGCCGTTCCGCCACGTTGGATCGCATCATGCGTGCCGCCAGCAATTGTTCGGTTTGCACCAGGCTGTTGCTGGCTTCGGCGCGCGCCTTGTCCATACCGGCAACCAATTCGGCATTGCGCAGCCGCAGCGCGATGGCCAGCCGCTCGTTATGGTTGGCCACATGGGCGCGGCGGGCCAGCGCAACGGTGAGCACGAAGCCGAATAGCAGCATGAAATACGTGGCCCGATCGGCAATCACCAGGCCGCGCGCCAGCAACAGCAGCGACATCGGCAGCTGGAAGGCGTAATACGACACCAGATGCGGCGCGCGGGTATTCAGATTGGCCAGCGAAAGCCCGGACCAGGCCACCGCCAGCGCCGCCTGCAATTCATGATTGCCCTCGACGCCGAACAGCCAGAACATCACGCCCCAGGTGGTGCCGGTGATCGCCGAGCCGATGGCGAAACGGTTGGCCCAGAATACCGAATTCTCCAGCCGGCTATCGTCTTCCGCAAACCCTTTGCGCTGGCGGTCCAGCCAAGCGGTGCCGGCGGTATAGGCAACGGTGAGCGCGATGATCTCGAACCAGTTGGTATACGGGAAGAACAGCGCGCAGGCGCCGAACAGCACCATGTATGGAATATGGCGCGAGGGAATGCTGTATTGATACAGCCGCTCGATCAGCATGCCTTCGGCAATCGGCGAGCGATTGTCGAGAAGGCTTTCGTCTTCTTCCGCCAGCCGCGCCACCAGGGCTGCCGACTTGCCATCGCCAATACTCATTCGCAATCCTCTAGGGCCATGATCCACGCAGGCCCAATCCCCCGGCAGGTTTATCGCTTGGCGGAAAAATAGCCGGTCTTGTGCAAGGGCGGTATTCAAATCATGCCCGAACGATAAAAAACCATGGCGAATTGGCAATGCGGATGCACGCGTGAGGATTGCCATGCCGGCCTGCGGCAGCGATCCCTAACGCGGATTGCCCTGCAGGTAATGCTTCACGATGTGATGCGCCAGGCCGATCGGCGGCGGCAGCCGCAGCGGCGCGTTCAGGTCGGTACTGGCGGCCAGCATCTTCTCGGCCTGCTCGCGCGAGAACCAGCGCGCATCTTCCAGTTCGTGGCGATCCACCGCAATCGTGGGATCGGTCACCTCGGCGATGCAGCCGATCATCAGCGAGGAGGGAAACGGCCAGGGCTGCGAGGCGATATAGCGCACATCGCCCACCCGCACGCCGGCTTCTTCATGCAATTCGCGGCGCACGGCTTCTTCGATGCTTTCGCCCGGCTCCATGAAGCCGGCCAGGGCGGAATACATGCCGGGCATGAATTGCGGCTGCCGGCCCAGCAGCAGATTGCCGTCATGCACCGCCAGCATGATCACCACCGGATCGGTGCGCGGAAAATGCTGCGCCTTGCAGGCCTCGTTGCCGCAGCGCCGGCTATAGCCGGCATCTTCCATGGCAGACCGGCTGCCGCATTGCGCGCAGAAGCCATGGCGCTTGTGCCAGTCGATCATGCTGCGCGCCTGGGCCAACACGGCCGCCTCGCCGGGCGCAAGCTGCGGCGCGATGGAGCGCACGTCGATGAATTTATGCGTCTCGTCCGCCAGGCCGGCGATGCCCTCCAGGCCATCGGCATCCAGCGCGAAATAGGTAGCCCCATCCACCTGGCCCAGCAGCACGCAAGGCGCATCCGCCAGGGCATTGGTATCCTGGGCGCCGGCGGTGACGAATTGCGCCGGAAACCAGACCAGCGCGGCGCCCGCTTCCGTCAGTTTCACCAGCGGCTTCAATTCATGCAACAGCAGATAGCGGGTGCTTGCATCCTGGCGCCGGGCGGCCAGCCAGGCGGCATCGCGGCGATGGTTGCCGAGGCGATCCAAGGGCGAGCCGGAAAAGGTGATGCCGGAAAACTGCGGGGAAATGCCAAGCATGGCGGAAAGCTGGCATATTCTGTCGCTATCGGCAATTGCCAGGCTGTGGTTTCCTGGCCGCTCTGCCGGTTGCAACGGCCGGCGCGATAGGGGATAACTCGCCCCGGGAGGTTGGCGGCGGACGGACGCCTCGCCAACCCGGTCAGGTCCGGAAGGAAGCAGCCGCAACGAGATCCCGTTCGGGTCGTTGTCCAGCCTCCCACCTCATTCCATCCTTGGCGGATAATCGGGGGATCGTACGCCGCAGATGACAGACCTGTTCCAATGACAGATCAAGCTTCTGCCCCCGGCACACCCTATCGCGTACTGGCGCGCAAATACCGTCCGCGCGACTTCGCCGAGGTGATCGGCCAGGATGCCCTGGTCCGCACGCTGTCCAACGCCATCGCCACCGGGCGCATCGCCCAGGCCTTCATCCTCACCGGCGTGCGCGGCGTGGGCAAAACCACCACCGCCCGCATCATCGCCCGCGCGCTGAACTGCACCGGGCCCGATGGCAAGGGCGGCCCGACCGTCACACCCTGCGGGGTGTGCGACAATTGCCGCGCCATCGCCGAAGACCGCCATCCCGATATCCTGGAAATGGACGCCGCCTCGCGCACCGGCATCAGCGATATCCGCGAGATCATCGAAGCGGTGCGCTACGCCCCGGCCATGGCGCGCTACAAGGTTTATATCATCGACGAAGTGCACATGCTCTCCACGGCGGCCTTCAACGGCCTGCTGAAGACTTTGGAGGAGCCGCCGCCGCATGTGAAATTCGTGTTCGCCACCACCGAAATCCGCAAGGTGCCGGTGACGGTGCTGTCGCGCTGCCAGCGTTTCGATCTCAAGCGCGTGGAAATCGCCACGCTGACCGCGCATTTCAAAAATATCGCCGCCAAGGAAGACGCGCAGATCGACGATGAAGCGCTCACGCTCATCGCCCGCGCCGCCGAAGGCTCGGTGCGCGATGGCCTGAGCCTGCTGGATCAGGCGCTGGCGCATGGCGCCGGCCGCGCCGATGCGGCTTTGGTGCGCGACATGCTGGGCCTGGCCGATCGCGGCCGGGTGTTTGCGCTGCTGGAGCAATTGCTGCATGGCAAGCTGCCCGAGGCGCTGGATAACCTGGCCGAACAATATGCGCTGGGCGCCGATCCGGCCGTGGTGCTGCAAGACCTGCTGGAACTCAGCCATTGGCTCACGCGCTTGAAGGTCGTCGGCGACCGCGCCGACGATCCGACATTGCCTGAAGAACAACGCGCACGTGGCAAGGAGCTGGCCGCCAAGCTGAGCATGCCGGTGCTGGCGCGCTGCTGGCAGATGCTGCTGAAGGGCCTGAACGAAGTGCGCGGCGCACCGATTCCGCTGGCGGCGGCCGAGATGGTGCTGGTGCGCCTGGGCTATGCCGCCGACCTGCCGCCGCCGGGCGACCTGGTGCGCGAATGGCGCGACCAGAATAGCGGCGGCAATGCGGGTGGCAATGCGGGTGGCAATCCTGGCGGCGGCGGCAATGCCGCGGTGGCGCGCGGCCCTGCCAATGCCGGCAATCCTGGCGGTGGCGCGACAGCTTTCGCCATGGCGCAGCCTGCTGCCATTGCGATGAACCAGCCGGTGGCGCAAGGCGTTACCCAGGCTGTTACCCTGGCTGCCGATCCGATCAATTTTCCCGGCCTGGTGAAATTGTTCAAGGATATGCGCGAGGGCCAGATCGCCGCCGATTTGGAGAATTACGTGCATGCGGTGGCCTTCCAGGTCGGCCGTATCGAATGGCGCCAGCAACCCGATGCGGCGCGCGACCTGCCGATTGCCGTGGCGGCGAAATTGCGCCAATGGACCGGCAAGCTGTGGACCATCGCTTTGTCCAAGCTGCCGGGCGAGCCCACTTTGGCCGAACAGGCCGAACAAGCGGTATCGGCGCGCTTTGCCGAGGCCCAGGCCGATCCGCTGGTGCAGGCCATCCTGCGCGCTTTCCCCGATGCCAAGCTGGACAAGGTGCATGAAGCCGCGCCGATCCTGGACGAGCTGGAAACCGAGGACGGCCCCGCCTATATGAGCGACGACGATATCGATCCGCTCGATGAGCTGGATTAAGCGAACGCGATTAAGGACAGCCCATGAAGAATCTCGGCCAGATGCTGAAACAGGCGCAGGAAATGCAGGAACGCATGGCCACGATACAGGCCGAGCTGGAACAGCATGAAGTGCAGGGCAGCGCCGGCGGCGGCATGGTCATCGTCACGCTCAACGGCAAGGGCGATCTACGCGGCCTGCGCATGGATCCCAGCCTGCTTGCGCCCAGCGAGGCCGAAGTGCTGGAAGACCTGATCAAGGCCGCCCATGCCGATGCCAAGGCGAAGGCAGCGCGCGAATCTCAGGAAAAGATGCAAAGCCTCACCGCCGGGCTGCCGCTGCCGCCGGGCTTCAAGCTGCCGTTCTGATATCGCACCGCGATCATGGCTGGCAGCGAAATCGAGCGGGTGATCCAGTTGCTGGCGCGGCTGCCGGGCCTCGGCCCGCGCTCCGCCCGCCGCGCCGCCCTGCATCTGCTGAAAAAGCGCGATGCGCTGCTGCTGCCGCTGGCCGATGCCTTGGCCACCATGGGCCGCGATGTGAAGGCCTGTTCGGTCTGCGGCAATCTCGACAGCCAATCGCCCTGCGCGATCTGCGCCGATCCCAAACGCGATGCCGGGCAGATCTGCGTGGTGGAAACCGTGGCCGATCTCTGGGCACTGGAACGCAGCGGCGTGTTCAAGGGCCGCTATCATGTGCTGGGTGGCAGCCTCTCGGCACTGGATGGGCGCGGCCCCGCCGATCTCAATCTCGATGGATTGCTCGCCCGCGCCAGTGACGCGCGTGAAATCATCATCGCCACCAATGCCACGGTGGAAGGCCAGACCACGGCGCATTACATCACCGACCGCCTGCGCGCCGCTTCTCCTGCCGGCCTCACGGTTTCCCGCTTGGCCCATGGCGTGCCGGTGGGCGGCGAACTGGATTACCTCGACGACGGCACGCTGGGCGCCGCGCTGAAGGCCAGGCGGCTGCTTTAAATCCCGGATTTCATCGGCAACCAGCCATAGACAGGGCCAGGCTGCACTGCCGCCGGACCACACGGGGTGGGACCGGACTGGGCGGGACCGGCCTGGGCGGGACCGGCCTGCTTGAGGCGGGCAGGTCCGCTCGCACGGCGCACAGCTTTGCAGCGCTTTTCCATGGCGAAAAATACTCATAGTTGCTCTTTTTTCGTTGACATGTTCTCTAATTGATCACATTCAATTGCGAGTAGTGGCGCGGCTTTATGCGCGCAATATAATAATTCTCAGCAGGGCGTTATTACATGACGATTGACCCCGTTCCCGATCTGAAAGGCTCGTCTGAGCCGAAAACTCCAGAGCAACGACCCAAACGGCGCCTGCTGCGCCGGCTGGGCGGCGGCTTGCTGGCTTTGCTTCTGCTCTGTGCCAGCGGGGCCGGGCTTTATGCCGAAAGCTATTTCCGCAGTCTGCGCGATCCATTCTCCCGGCCGCCGCTTTTCTTTGTCGATCACTGGCGTTCGCAGCCGACGCCCCGGCCTTACGTGGTGGAAGGCCAGAAATTCGCCATTCCGCGCAACATGGTCTATCCGGTCTGGCTCAGCCGGCCACCCGGGCATGTGGAAATGCTGTTGTTCGATGTGGTCTGGCCGGATTTGCAGGGCTGGTCGCTCGACACCTGGCCGCGCTTCATGAATGAGAGCGTCGACGCCGATGGCAAGCGTAGATCGCTCGATACACCGAAGCAACTTATCAACATCGTGCTTGAACGTGCCAGCAGTTACGGGCGGCCCGAACGTATCGCCGCCTATATCCGCGCGTTGGAAGGCCTGGGCGTGTGCCGCGACGGCGAATTGCCCGGCTGGCGCATCTGTCCACTGAACAAGCGCAGCGATTGGCTCTCCGTCAGCACGGATTTGTATTTGTACAATCCAGCTCGCAGCGATTTGTTGGGCAGTGGCATTATCTGCAAAGCATATCTGCATGAGCCGGAGGACGGCACATCAACACCACATTGCAGACCATCCATTCAATTGACAGATGATTTGCACGCCAAAATTTCCTTTGATCGCCGCCGCTTGAATGAGGCGGAAAGCATCATCGCCAAAACGACGGACCTTATTTGCGGCTTCTATCTCGGCCCTGCCGATGGCGCGCCTAAGCCGCCATGCCCGCAAGAATCATCCCGTATTCAGCTATAGCGGCAGCGAGGTTTTGATATGTCGCCAGATCAATCCCCACCCAAGCCACCCGGCTACATCCGCCGTCAGTGGCATGCGCTCGGCACCAACCGCGCCGGCCGCCTGCTGCGCCTCGCCATCGTCGCGGTGGCCGGCTGGACTGCGGTGGAGAGTGTCAGTTTTGTCATCAAGGTTATGATTACAGAGAGCAAGTCTGACGTTCAAAGTGCCATTCTGTGGTCGATGAAATACTCAACGGGTATTCGCATTCAAACCGAGGATGATGTCTCCGCGCTTGCGCATGAGCCAGTCTATCCCCTGCCACCGCGCTGCTTGGAAGCGGCCCGGAACAAAAAATTCGCCACCGGAAATAGTCTGATCGATTTCTGCCTTGGTGCTTATGGCTTCGAGCCTTTTTCCGGCACCTGTACCGGCGAGATTCTTTGGGCAGCGCCTTGCCGTCGTTATGTCTTCAACATTGACCTGTTTCATGATCCGCACAGCCTTGAACGTCTGATCTCAGGCATCACCGAGCCCTGCCGCTACCTGCCATCGCCCGAGCGGATCGCGCGCTCACCCAAGACGGGTGATTCTAACGTGGAATCGCTGTTGCGATCCTGGCGGATCGCCGGCTGCGACGGCAAAAGCCAAATCCCGGAATATAGGTTCGAGTTGGTTTTTTTAAGCTTCGGAAAAACCCCGGCTGATGCCTCCAAAGGCATCAACAGGATCATCCTGATGGTGCCGACCCGATAATCACTCCGCGCAAAACTGCAAAACCTCAACAACGAAAAAGCGAGCAACCCCATGGCTGAAGAATATAATTCCGGCTTTTCCTTTCGTATCCACTCCTATGCCACAGGAGGCAAAGCGGAAGACGGTTCCAGTTCGGTTGGGCATTTCAGCATCGAATTGATGCGGCCGGATGGGAAATCCACTCATTATGGATTTTATCCTGAAAAAGAAGGGCTAGGCATGCTGTTCGGTACCAACGCCGAAATTAGAGAAGATGACAAAATCAAAGCCAATTTTTCAGATCAGCAGATTTCCAAGCCTGTCCCCATCACAGCCGAACAGGCTGAGAAGATGGGGCAGCATATGGAAAAGATGAAAGACAAGCCCGGCCAATATTCGTTGTTCGGACGCAACTGCGAAGAGTTCGTGCAAGAGGTGATCGACGCCTCTGGCGTCAAGGCAAAGACACGCGACTTCATGACGGGCGAGCAACACGAGCAATTCAACCTCGCCAAATTTACAATGGTTGATCCTATCGAGCGCGATCTCGATACAGCCGGCAGCATGGAATACGAGGGTTTTCACAGCGCATTTGATTTGGAACAAAAGCAGCCCGCACCAGATCAACCTGGGCCGGATCAACGCAGCGATGCCGGCGATGCTTCACAGCAGCAGCAATTCGCCGACGCCAATGCTGACACCGGCATCGACACTGGCGGCATCGACACTGGCGGCATCGACACAGGCACTATCGACACCGGCGGCGGCAACAATGGCCGCAACTATGCCGCTGAACTGGCCGCCCTCCCATTGGGCCGCGAAGTCAGCCTCAACTGGCTGTTGGAGAAATCGCCCGATCAATGGACGCAGCCGGAGCTGGACGGCGCCCAGGCCTCCGATGCCTATTGGAACAGCCGCAATCTCCGCCATGCGGATGTGCAGA
>NZ_JAHBYG010000069.1 GCF_019636075.1 Ferrovibrio sp. | reverse complement strand
CCGAATTGGAACCGATGTCGATGACACCGAGCGGCAGGAAATCGTGCATGCTAACCGGATTTAAGTTTCAAACGAGGGATGGATTTCGGCGATTTCAGTGCCTTGCCGCGGCCCGAAAGCGACGGGTTGGTCATGAAATAGGTATGGGCATTGAAGGCATCGGGTGCATCGCTGGCCCGCTTGTAGAGATCGTCGGGCCCCAGATACCAGCTTTGCGCCTCGTCTTTCAAGTTCGCCACCAGAATCTGATCCAACACCTGCTCATGCACAGTGGGATTGGCGATCGGGATCAGCACTTCCACGCGGCGGTCGAAGTTGCGCGGCATCCAGTCGGCAGACGAGATGAACACCTTGGCTTCCGGCGATGGCAGGCCATGGCCGGCGCCGAAGCAGACGATGCGCGAATGCTCCAGAAAACGCCCGATCAGGCTTTTCACGCGGATATTCTCGCTTAAGCCCGTCACGCCCGGGCGCAGGCAGCAGATGCCGCGCACCACCAGATCGATCTGCACGCCGGCCTGGCTGGCCTCATACAGCGCATCGATGGCCGCCGGATCCACCAGGCTGTTCATCTTCGCCCAGATCGCCGCCGGACGCCCGGCCTTGGCATGGGCGATTTCGTCGTGGATCAGCTCGATCAGGCGCGGACGCAGGGTGTATGGCGAAATCGCCACCTGCTTCAGGGTTTCCGGCGCCGCATAGCCGGTGAGGAAGTTGAACAGGCAGGTGGCGTCATGCCCAAGGTCGTTGTCGTCGGTGAAGAACGACAGGTCGGTGTAAACCTTGGCGGTGATCGGGTGATAGTTGCCGGTGCCGAAATGCACATAGGTGGTCAGCGAACCGCCCTCGCGGCGCACCACCAACGAAATCTTCGCATGGGTTTTCAGTTCGATGAAACCGAACACCACCTGCACGCCGGCACGCTCCAGATCGCGCGCCCATTTGATATTGGCGGCCTCGTCGAAACGCGCTTTCAACTCCACCAGCGCGGTCACCGACTTGCCGGCCTCGGCGGCCTCGATCAGCGCCTTCACGATCGGGCTGTCGTCGGAGGTGCGATACAGCGTCTGCTTGATCGCCACCACCTGCGGATCGGCCGCCGCCTGGCGCAGGAACTGCACCACCACGTCGAAGCTCTCGTAAGGATGGTGCACCACCAGATCCTTGGAGCGGATCGCCGCGAAACAATCGCCGCCGAAATCGCGGATACGCTCCGGGAAGCGCGGATTGAACGGCGGGAATTTCAGGTGCGGCAGATCGTCCACGATCAGCTTCCTGGTATCGGCCAGGCCCAGGATGCCATCCACCGGCACCACGGCCTGCGGCGACACTTCCAGTTCGTCGCACACGAAACGGCGCAGATCGTCCGGCATGTCCTGGTTGATCTTGAGGCGGATCACGGTGCCGCGCCGGCGGCGCTTCAGCGCCGTTTCGAACAGGCGCACCAGATCCTCGGCCTCTTCCTCGATTTCGATATCGCTGTCGCGCGTCACGCGGAACAGGCCGCGGCCCACCGTCTCGTAACCCGGAAATAGCTTGTCCATGAACAAGCCGACCAGGTTTTCCAGCGACAGAAAACGAATCTCATCGCCCGGCAGGCGGATGAAACGGTCCACCTGGCTGGGCAGCGGCAGCAACGCATTCAGGCTGCGACCGTCACGGATCCGTCGCAATTGCATCACAATGGCGAAACCCAGATTGGGTATGAACGGAAACGGATGCGCCGGATCGATGGCCAGCGGCGTCAGCACGGGAAACACATGCCCGAGGAAATAATCCTCCAGCCATTGCCGCTCGGTTTCGCTGAGTTGCGCAGGTTCCAGCACGGTGATGCCGGCCTCGTTCAGCTCCAGGCAGAGCGAGCGCCAGCAGGCCTGCTGCTTGGCCATCAATTCCGCCGCCGCCTCGTTGATGCGGGCAAGCTGCTGAGCCGGCGAAAGCCCGTCCTGGCTCACTTCCTCGATGCCCGCCTTCACCTGGCCATGCAGGCCAGCCACGCGCACCATGAAGAATTCATCCAGGTTGTTGGCCGAGATCGACAGGAAGCGCAGCCGCTCCAGCAGCGGGTAGCGGGTGTTGTTGGCCTCCTCCATGACCCGGAGATTGAAGGCCAGCCACGACAATTCGCGGTTGATATAGCGTTCGCGCGGGCTGATCTGGGCGATCCCCGGGCTGGGCTGGTAGGGTGTTGCAGCTACAGTGTTCGGCATGTCGGAGAATCCTGTTTTTCCCGACCGGACAGGCGCGGCTGCGCCCAATCCCGGCTTCGGGTATAGGTGTAACGGGCAAATATGTCAAAGCGGTGAAACCGCCTTAATCGGGCTGTTGAAATCGCCAAGGCCTTTGCCGAACAAGGAGTTGAGCGATGTTGCGTCTGTGGCTGCTGCGGCATGCCAAATCGGCCTGGAACGACCCCGATCTGGATGATTTCGCCCGTCCGCTGGCGCCGCGCGGCAAAAAGGCCTGCCGCCGCCTGGGCCGGCATCTGGCCGAGCGCGGAATCCGGCCTGACCTGGTGCTGTGCTCGCCGGCCGCCCGCACCCGCCAGACCTGGGAAAGACTGGCCAAGAAGCTGCCCGCCGATATCGTCTGCCGTTTCGATCCCGGGCTATATCTGGCCGACCGAAAGGCCCTGCAGGCCCTGGTGCGCTCGGCCCCCACCGATTGCCGCGAGTTGCTGCTGATCGGGCATAATCCCGGGCTGGAGGATCTGGCCGCCCTGCTCTGCGGGTCCGGCGCCAGCGATGCGCTGGACCGCCTGATCGCCAAATATCCCACCGGCGGCCTGGCCGAAATCAGTTTCGCCGCCAAACGCTGGGCCGAGGTAACGCCGAAAAGCGGCCATCTCGCCAGCTTCGTCACCCCCGCGATGCTGGAAGCGGACGACAATTAATCCGGCGCATTCAGCCATCCGGGTATGTCGCGCTGGCCATGCAGCACACGCCACACATCGATATGGCTGGTCTGCTCGATATAAAAAATCAGATAGGGGAAATCGCTCAATCGCCAGCACCGCAGGCCGGGCAGATCAAGCTCATGGCCATAGCGCGGCGAGCCGGAAGCCGGGTGGTGGCTGATATGCGCATAAGCTGCCTGAAGGGCATCCACAAAGGCCAGCGCAATCTCTGCCGAGGCTTCGTTTACATAATAGCCGAGGGTATCTTCAACATCCTGGTGCGCACGCTGCCGGGGGATGACAGGCTTATGCCTCACCCTTTGGCGCCAGGTCTGGTCCCGGATTTGGTCCCGGGTTTGGTTCCGGGCTTGATGCTGGCACGGACATGCTGGCGCAGGCCATCGAAATAGCCCTGGTCAACCGCTGTCATGGGCACGGAACCAGCGCCCTCCAACAACAGCCCGCGCAGTTTCACCCGGTCCTGATCCTTGCGGATCAAGGCACGCACGTATTCGCTGCTGGTGCCATAACCACGCTCGTCGACCTGTTCATCAACGAAGGTCTTCAAGCTTTCGGGCAGGGAAATGTTCATGGTGGTCATGGATAGCATCTTTACGCTTTTGGCAAAATTTGGCAAGATCAATCCATGGCCGAGATCGTCAATCTGAACAAGGCGCGCAAGGCGAAAGCCCGGCAGGACAAGGCCGTGCAGGCCGGTGCCAACCGCGCCCTGCATGGCCGCAACAAGGCCGAGCGCGAAGCCGAGCGCCGGCAGGCCGAACGTGCCCGCCGCGAGATCGATGGCAAGCGGCTGGACCAGACCGACTGACATGCCAGATAGCCTCAAGCTTGCGCCAGGCAACCCCAAGCTTGCCGTGGCTCTCTGGGCGCTGGTCGGCTGCTGCGTGTTTTCGCTGGTCTACGCTTCGGGCAAGCTGAGCGGCGGCCTGGTGCCGGCGATCCAGATCATGTGGCTGCGCTATTGCTCCGGCTTCATCACGGTGAGCGGCATCGCCGTGGTGCGGCGCGAATCCCTGCGGCAATTGCTGGACACCCGTAAACGCCACCTGCATGTGCTGCGCGCCTGCTGCGGCGTTGGCGGCGGCGCCTGCAATATCTATGGCGCCACCCATATGCCGCTGGCCGATGCCTCGGCATTGGCGCTGCTGCAAGGTGTTTTCACCATGGCTCTGGCCGTGCTGCTGCTGGGCGAGCGGCTGTATCCGCGCCAGATCATCGCCGGCCTGCTGTGCCTGGGCGGTGCCCTCGTGATCGTGCGCGGCGACCATGCCGCCGGCTTCAGCCTCAACGGCCTCGCGCCCTATGCGGTGATCCTGGGCGCCCTGCTGGTGGCCTGCGAGGTGATCCTGATCAAGCTGCTCACACGCGGCGAAAGCCTGCTGTCGATGGTGCTGCATGTGAACGGCATTGCCGCGCTGCTGTTTGCGCTGCCGGTGCTGTGGTTCTGGCAGGATGCGCCCTGGCCGGTGATCGGCGCACTCTGTCTGCTGGGGCCGATGGCCATACTGGGGCAGATGTGCAATGTGCGCGCCTACCGGCTTGCCGATGCCACCTTCCTGGCGCCGCTCGGCTACAGCACGGTGGCCTTCTCCGCCCTGATCGGCTGGGTGGCCTTCAACGATCTGCCAGGCCTTGCCACCTGGGCCGGCACCGCACTGATCGTCACTGGCGGCCTGGTGTTGCTGCGGCGAGGCTGAAACGCGCTTATTCCGCCTCCAGCAGGCGGCGCACCAGGCCGATGGTAACGGCGCGCTGCTCGGCCAGGGCTGCCGCATCCAACCGGGCCACCCAAAGCCGGGCGGCATGGAAAGAGCGCTCCATGCGCGGCAGCAGATAGGCGATCACGCCCTCGCCGACCGCCAATTGCCGGTCGGCAAACAGCTTCACCATCACGGCGGCCAGCAATTCGTCGTCAGGCTCATGAATTTCGGCCAACGGCAAAGCCTTCAGGCGCGAGGCCAGATCGGCCAGCGCCACATTCCAGGCTGCCGGCGGCTTGGCGGCAGTGAGCAGCAGGCCGTGGCCACGCTCGCGCATCAGGTTGATCAGATGGAACAGCGCCACCGGATCGGCGGCCTCGGCATTATCCAGCGCCAGGGCGGCCCGGGCCAGGTCGTCCACCGCAGCCTCGGTCAGCATGCCGCCCTCTGCTAAACCGGCGCCGGCCTGTCCGCACCAGATATGCGCCAGATGGGTTTTGCCGCTGCCCGGCGGGCCATGCAGCAGCAGGATGCCGCCCGGCCAATCCGGCCAGCGCGCCAGCCAGCCCAACGCCGCATGGTTGCCCTCGGCGGGCAGAAAATCTTCCGCGGCCCAGGATTCCGGCAAGGCCAGCCCCAGGCTCAACTGGCGGCCGGATTTGCCGTCAAGCTTGTCGCCGGATTGGCTGGCTGGATGATGGGGCTGATCGGTCAAAACGGGCCTCGAACGCAAAACATCTGAGGCGGTTTATAACCCATATGGCCGCAGCGGCCATATCTCCCTCAAAACGAAAAAGGCGGCGGGCAGGATATTGCCTGCCACGCCGCCTCTTCTGGTGGGAAACCGGCCAGTAGGCAGCCGGCTGTGGGAACCCCATTAATCGTTGCGATAGGCCTTGTGGCACGCGCCGCAGGCGGCGCCCAGAGCGCCGAAACCAGCTTTCACGCCATCGATATTGTTAGCGGCAGCAGCCGTGGCGATCGCCGTGGCGGCATCTTCGGCGGCCTTCATCTTGGCGGTGAAATCGGCCATGTTGGCCCAGATTTCCGGCTTGGCCTTGGTGTTGCCCTTGTCGGAACCGGCGGGGAAGAACGAAACCTGCTTGGCGGCTTGGGCCGCGAGAGCCTGGGCAGGGGCTGCGGCTTCGGCTGCCGGGCCGTTGCTGTCCACCACGCGCTTGATCGCGCCGGCGGAGGTGCGGAAAACCTGGAACCCGTCCTTGCGCGACTTGATCGCATCATCGGCCTGGGCATAAGCAAGGCTGCCAACGGTAGCGACTGCCAAGGCCAAGCCGAGCGCAAGAACAGGTTTACGCCAATATGCCATGTTATGAATCCTTGATTGGGGCAACCGGCTGCTGGACCGGATCACCAACCTGTATAGCCCGACAGGGTAGGATTCGGCGAAGGGACATTTTTCACTTCACGGAAAATTTTATCGGGAATAAAGCCTGGATTGGTGTGTCTGTCGCCTTGTGGTTGCCGGCCTGGATACTGGCGGCAGCCTCTAAAATCAGGTAGGCAACGGACATCAAATCCTTCCCGACTTTGCGAGTGGTTCGCGGCATGCATATCAAATCGGTTTGCGTTTATTGCGGCTCGGCCCTGGGCGAGAGCCAGGTCTACACCGCCCAGGCCCAGATCCTGGGCCGCCTGCTGGGCGAAAACGGCATCCGGCTGGTTTATGGCGGCGGCCGCATCGGCCTGATGGGCGTTGTGGCCGAGGCCGCGCTTGCCGCCGGCGGCGAGGTGGTGGGCATCATCCCCGCCCATCTGCATGACTGGGAAGTGGGCCATACCGGGCTGAGCGAATTGCACGTGGTGGATTCCATGCATACCCGCAAGCGGATGATGGTGGAAATGTCGGATGCCTTCATTGCCATGCCCGGCGGCATGGGCACGCTGGACGAATTGTTCGAGGTGATCACCTGGAAGCAGTTGAAGCTGCATGGCAAACCGATCCTGGTGATGAATGTGGAAGATTACTGGCATCCCCTGCTGGCACTGATCGACAGCGTGGTGGAGCGCGGTTTCGCCCGGCGCGGCGCCAAGGCGTTTTTCGATGTGCTGCCGGATGCCGATGCGGTGCTGGCCGCCCTGCGCGCCGCCCAGCCGCCGCAGGTACCCACCAAGCCCGACAAGCTTTGAAAGCCGGCAAGCTTTAATTTCCCGGTTTCCCGGCCCCTCCCGGGGCTTTCCGGGGATGGGCCGGAAGTGGTAGTTTCCCGCCACTCCCAACTTTATTCTCAAGGCAGAGGACAGCATGGCCAAGATCAAGGTGAAAAACCCGGTCGTCGAACTCGACGGCGACGAGATGACCCGCATCATCTGGAAATTCATCAAGGAGAAGCTGATCCTGCCCTACCTGGATGTGGATCTGCTCTACTACGATCTCGGCGTCGAATACCGCGACCAGACCAACGACCAGGTGACCATCGATTCCGCCCATGCCATCCTCAAGCATGGCGTTGGCGTGAAATGCGCCACCATCACGCCGGACGAAGCCCGCGTGAAGGAATTCAATCTGAAGGAAATGTGGAAGTCGCCCAACGGCACCATCCGCAACATCCTGGGCGGCACCATCTTCCGCGAGCCGATCATCTGCAAGAACGTGCCGCGCCTGGTGCCGCATTGGAACGACCCGATCGTGGTCGGCCGCCATGCCTTCGGCGACCAGTATCGCGCCACCGATTTCCGCTTCCCCGGCAAGGGCACGCTGACCATCAAGTTCGTTGGCGAAGACGGCAAGATCATCGAGAAGGAAGTGTTCAAGGCGCCCGGCAGCGGCGTTGCCATGGCGATGTACAATCTGGATGATTCCATCCGCGATTTCGCCCGCGCCTCGATGAACTATTCGCTGGTGCGCGGCTGGCCGCTTTACCTCTCCACCAAGAACACCATCCTCAAGGCCTATGATGGCCGCTTCAAGGATCTGTTCGAGGAAGTCTACGAAAAGGAATTCGCCGACCAGTTCAAGAAGGCCGGCATCACCTACGAACACCGCCTGATCGACGATATGGTGGCCTGCGCCATCAAGTGGTCGGGCAAGTTCGTCTGGGCCTGTAAGAACTACGACGGCGACGTGCAGTCCGACGTGGTGGCGCAGGGCTTCGGCTCGCTGGGCCTGATGACCAGCGTGTTGATGACCCCGGATGGCAAGGTGGTGGAAGCCGAAGCCGCCCATGGCACCGTGACCCGCCATTACCGCGAACACCAGGCCGGCCGCGAGACCTCGACCAATCCGATCGCCTCGATCTTCGCCTGGACGCGCGGCCTGATGCATCGCGCCAAGCTGGACAACAACCCGGACCTGGACAAGTTCGCCCACACCCTGGAGAAGGTTTGCATCTCCACCGTGGAAGCCGGCTTCATGACCAAGGATCTGGCCATCCTGATCTCGAAGGATCAGCCCTGGCTGACCACCCAGAAGTTCCTCGACAAGATCGACGAGAACATGAAGCTGGCCCTGAAGTAAGCCAGCGCAACCCTACCCGCTTCCGAACCGCCCCGGCCAAAAACCGGGGCGGTTTTTTATGCTTCATTCGAAATGTTAGATTGGATGAACACAAAATAGTGCCAGCCGAATATCTAAGTCTACGATTAATATCTCACAGCGGTTGGCGACCGCACCCGCAAATATATGTTTTTATAACTACATACTCTCTTGCAGCCGTATGCATTTCCACGTTTAGTCGCAGGCGGCACAGGAGAACACAATGCTAATCGCTGACTTCATTACCAAAGTGCAAACTGTCCACAAGACTGGAGCCGCGACCGAACACTCCTACCGCTCTGCGCTGGAAACATTACTTAGCAGCCTTGAAGAAAACATCACAGCTTTAAACGAGCCCAAACGCGTAAAGTGCGGTGCCCCAGATTTCATAGTGCAGCGTGGTGAAATTGTTATCGGTCACATTGAGGCCAAAGACATTGACGTCGATATCCGAGCGATGAAGGACGGCAACAAAGAACAACAACAGCGCTACCTCAAGGCACTACCAAACCTGATCTACACCAACTGCCTTGATTGGGACTTTTACCGAAACGGCCAACGCTTTGCGTCAGTAACTATAGCTAATTACCTGCTGGGCATTCAGCCTAAACCGGAAGAGTATAATCGGCTTGAAAATCTGCTACGTGAGTTTATCGCCCAAAAACCCCAGACCATCACTTCGTCGCGCACTCTAGCTGAAATGATGGCGGGAAAAGCAGGGCTCATCAAGGATATTCTGTTCAAGGCGCTGCGTGAAGACAAAGACTTCCGTAGTGATCTCGGCGGGCAATACCAAGCGTTCCGCAAACACTTGATCCACGACATCCGACCTGAGGATTTCGCAGATATTTATGCCGAAACCATAGCCTACGGTATGTTTGCAGCTCGTTTGCACGATGCCTCTCTTGCCACCTTCACTCGGCAAGAAGCGCTTGAGTTGCTGCCCAAATCTAATCCCTTCTTGCGCAGCCTGTTCAGCTTTGTGGCCGGCCCAACCCTGGATGATAGCATCCGCTGGATCATTGACGACTTAGCAAACATTTTTCAGGCCGCAGATGTAGCAGAACTGATGAAGGATTTCGGCAAACTGACCGGACAAAGCGACCCTTTTTTGCACTTTTATGAGGTCTTCCTTGCCGCTTACAATCCGGCCAAACGCAAGGCTCGTGGTGTCTGGTATACTCCCGAATCCGTGGTCAGCTTCATTGTTCGAGCTGTGGATGAGGTTCTACGTACCGAGTTTGATCTCATAGAAGGCCTAGCCGACACCTCGAAAGTAACAATTGACTTTGATAGTGGCCAAAGTGACGCCAAGGGTAAGCCAATCACCCATAAACGAGATGTCCACCGCGTACAAATCCTTGACCCGGCCACAGGAACCGGAACCTTTCTGGCCGAAATCATTAAGCTGATAGCCCCCAGAATCAAAAACCCAGCGGAAGGCATGTGGTCAAACTACATCGAACAGGACCTGATCCCTCGTCTGCACGGCTTCGAATTGTTGATGGCCTCCTATGCCATGTGCCACATGAGGCTAGACATGATACTAGGCGAGCTAGGCTATAGGCCCAGCAAAGCTCCACCACGGCTGTCAATCTATCTAACCAACAGCCTTGAGGAAGGTGAACGAGATGTTCGCGACCTATTCATGGCGCAATGGCTCACGCGCGAGGCCAAAGAGGCGAATGTCATCAAACGTGACATGCCTATCATGTGCGTTCTTGGAAATCCTCCCTATTCTGGGGTCAGTTCTAACAATGGCACGTGGGCAACCAATCTGATTGCCCCATATAAGATGGAACCTGGCGGCAAGGGGAAGTTGAAAGAGCGGAATCCCAAATGGATCAACGACGACTACGTAAAATTCATCCGATTCGCTGAACGCATGATTTCCAAAACAGGTAAAGGCGTTCTGGGCTTCATCACCAATCATAGCTACATCGATAGCCCTACTTTCCGGGGGATGCGCTGGCATCTGATGCAGAGCTTTGATAAGCTTTACATCCTTGATTTGCACGGAAACTCAAAGAAAAAAGAGATATCGCCGGACGGCACAAATGATGTCAACGTTTTTGACATCATGCAGGGTGTCGCCGTTCTGATCGGCGTGAAACACCGCAGGTCAAACGATGTGGCCCAAAAAACTCCGGTTCCTGCCGATGTATTCCACGCTGAACTCTGGGGACCTCGGCGATATAAATATGACCGCCTACGGCAATCCGAATTGAATAATTTGTCATGGAAAAAGCTGGACCCTGATCCGAAATACCTAATGTTTTATCCAATTAACCGAAAGCTCTTAGAAGCCTACGACGAAGGATTCGATCTGGCACAATTCATGCCAATGAATCAAATAGGCTTCCAGTCGCATCGGGATGACTTTGCTGTAAGCTTCGACAAGGCGGCAATAGAAAAACGGCTTGCCGATATGCTCGATGATCGCTTGTCTGACGATGATCTGCGAAAGCGGTATGGCATAGCCGACAACAGGGATTGGCAAGTTTCTACCGCTCGAATCCGAGCAAAGGCGGATGCCACCCTAGAGGAACGTATTGTACCTTGCGACTATCGGCCCTTTGATCGCCGCTTCTGTATGCTAGACGAAACAATGATGGACTATCCTCGGTGGTCCCTGCTCAAGAATGTCCTGCCTTCCACTAATTTCGGCCTAAACTTTGTGCGTCAAACCAAAGCCAATTCGTGGCAACATGCAGTTGTATCTAAATTTCCAGCCCCCGCTGTCTTTGTAGAAATCAAAGATGGGGCAAATTTCGCTCCACTCTATGTGCAGGAAGACATTGACCAAACGCAACGCGTTAACTTCGATGCTAGGCTTTGGAAGAAACTGCAAGCGGCGGCGAAAGATGATGCCCACGGCGAGCCCGATGAATTGGCAACCTTTGATTATATCTATGGCGTCCTACACTCCGCCACATATCGCACAACTTTCGCCGAGTTCCTTAAGATCGATTTCCCCCGCATACCGTGGCCCGCCTCACCAGCTGAGTTTTGGAACATAGCTGAGAAGGGGGGGGAACTACGCCGCCTGCACCTGATGGAACCCGTAAGTATTGGCGACGCTCCTTATCCATTCCGCGGTGAGGGTAGGGCTATCGTAACTGAGCCT
>NZ_JAHBYG010000068.1 GCF_019636075.1 Ferrovibrio sp. | reverse complement strand
CATCAGCGCCCGCACCTGCGCGGCGTCGCGACCGTGCAGATCGAATAGCAGGCGTTCGAAATTGCTGGCCACCTGGATATCCATGCTGGGGCTTTGCGTGGGCGACACGCCGCTCTTGCGGTATTCGCCGCTCTGCACGAAGCGGGTGAGAATATCGTTGCGATTGGTGGCCACGATCAGCTTATGGATCGGCAGGCCCATGCGCGCCGCACAATAACCGGCGAAAATATCGCCGAAATTGCCGGTCGGCACGCTGAAGGCCACCGGACGATCCGGACCACCCAGCGCCAGCGCGGCGGCAGCGTAGTACACGATCTGCGCCATCACGCGCGCCCAGTTGATGGAATTCACCGCCGTAAGCCCGGCGCCATCGCGGAATTGCGCATCGTTGAACAGCGCCTTCACCATGGCCTGGGCATCGTCGAAGGTGCCTTGCAACGCGATAGCATGCACATTGGCATCCGGCACGGTGGTCATCTGCCGGCGTTGTACATCCGACACCCGGCCCTCGGGAAACATGATGAAGATTTCCAGCGCCGAACGGCCCCGGCAGCCCTCGATGGCCGCCGAGCCGGTATCGCCGGATGTAGCACCCACGATGGTGGCGCGCTTGCCCGAACGCGCAAGCGCCCAGTCGAACAAGCGGCCGAGCAGTTGCAGGGCCACATCCTTGAAGGCCAGCGTGGGGCCATGAAACAGTTCGAGCAGCCAATCGTTGGCATCGAGCTGGCGCAGCGGCACCACCGCCTTATGGCCGAACGTGCCATAGGCCTCGTCGATCATGCGGCGGAATTCGGCATCGGGAATAGCGCCGGCCAGAAACGGCCGCATGATGCGGAAAGCCAGTTCGGCATAGGACAGGCCGCGCATGGCGCGCCACTCGGCAACGGTGAATTGCGGCCAGCTGGCGGGCACGTAGAGGCCGCCATCAGTGGCCAGACCGGCCAACAGCGCGCCTTCGAAATCCAGTTCCGGCGCCTGGCCGCGTGTGGAAACATACTTCATGACAGATACCTAGCCTTGAGATGCGCCTTGAAGGCCGTGGCATTCAGCGGATTGCCGGTGGCCTGGCGCAACAGATCGTCGGTGGAAAGCAGCGAGCCCAAGCTGTGCACATGCTTGCGCAACCAGCGCAGCAGCGGCTTGAAATCGCCCTTGGCAATGCCGGGCTGGATCGCCGGATCGGCGGCCTTTGCGGCGGCAAACAATTGTGCGGCAGCCAGGGCGCCAAGCGTGTAGGTGGGGAAATAGCCGATCGAACCGGTGGACCAATGGATATCCTGCAGACAGCCATGGCCATGATCGGGCACATCCACGCCCAGCAGGGTCTGCATGCCATCGGCCCAGGCATCGGGCAGATCGTTTATCGCCAGATCGCCCGAGAGCAGCATCTGCTCCAGGCGATAGCGCAGGATCACATGGGCCGGATACGTCACTTCATCGGCATCGACGCGGATCAGGCTGGGCTGCACGCGCCGATAGGTGCGCTGGAGATTCTCCAGGCTCCAGGCCGGGCCATCGCCGCCGAAGATACGGCGCAACACAGGCGTGGCAAAGCTCAAGAATTCGTCGCCACGGCAAACCTGCATCTCCACCAGCAGGCTCTGGCTTTCATGCAGCACCATGCCGCCGGCACGGCCAACCGGCTGATGCTGCCATTTCCCGGGCAAACCGAGTTCGTAGAGCGCGTGGCCGGTTTCGTGCAACACACCCATCAGCGAGCGGGTGAAATCCTCATCCGCATAGCGCGTGGTGATGCGCACATCGCTGGGCGTACCACCGGTGAAGGGATGCGCCGAAACATCCAGCCGGCCATGATGGAAATCGAAGCCCAGCGCCTTCATGAAAAACAGCCCGGCCTCGCGCTGCTTATCGGTGCTGAACGGCCCAGAGATCGGCAGCGGCGCCGGTTTCTTCGCCTGTCGGGCCAGCGCCTTGTCGATGAAGCCGGGCAGGAATTTGCCAAGATCGGCGAAGATCGCGTCGATGCTTTTCGACGAGCCGCCGGGATAATATTCATCCAGCAAGGCATCGTAGGGCGAGCGGCCGAGCAAAGCCGCCTTGGCTGCGGCAGCCTCTCTTGTCAGTTCCAGAACCGGCCCGAAAACTTTGGCGAATGCCTTGAAATCATTCTCTTTCTTGGCCTTCCGCCAAACCATCTCGCAGGTTGCGGCGGCGCGGCTGAGGGCATCCACCAGTTTGCCGTTCAGCGCCGTGGCATGGCGCCATTCATGGCGCATCTCACGCAGATTGGCGCGTTGCCAGTCGGTCAGCCGGTCGGCTTGTTCCTCGGCGGCTTCCAGCAGGCCGCCCAATGCCGGATCGGTGAGCCATTCATGGCGCAGCACGCTCAGCGTGGCCATCTGCTCGGCCCGGGCCTCGGCGCCGCCTTCCGGCATCATCGCCGACTGATCCCAGCCCAGCATGGCAAGTGCGCCGCCTACCGCCGAAAGGCGGCGGAAGCGCTGTTCAAGCTCGGCATAGGGTTTCATGGCCTGCATCACTCTCGGCTATCGGGCCCTCGGCTACGGGATCAGACGGCGCCTTGCTGCCGTCTCCGATGCCATAGCACATAAATCGCTGCCAGCACCACGGCGCCGGAATACCACGTAAAGGCATAGGCCAGGTGGTTGTTCGGCAGGGTCAGCCGGGTCTGGCCGCCACGCGGCCAGCCGCCCGGGTTGGGTGTGGCATCGGCATCCAGGAAAAGCAGCGGAGCATCGGCGATACCGGCATCGGCCAGCATGCCGGCGGCATCGCCGTGATACCAGAGATTGGCCTTGTCGTCGTGATCGGGGATGAAATAGCCCTTCGGCCAGGGCGCGCGGGCAATGCCGGTGATCGTCACCTCGCCGGCCACCTGGCCCTCGGCGCGGGTTTCGGGCTGCTTGCGCTCGGCCGGCACCCAGCCGCGATTGACCAGAATATGGCCTGGCGCATCGCTGCGCTTGAGCGGCACGATCACCTGATAGCCGAAATTGCCGCGCTCGGAATGCGCCAGCATGTGGAATTCGTGGGCATAATCGAACACGCCGCGCACGGTCACGCGCCGGTAATTCCATTCGGCGGGAACCAGCGCACCCGGCGGAAGCGGCACCGGATCGGCCGTCACGCCGCGCTGGATGGTGTCGATCAGATCCAGCTTCCAGAACAGGCGCTGGGTTTGCCAGATGCCAAGCGCGATCATCAGCACCATGGCAGGCACTGTGATGAGGGTGGGCCAGAAGGCCGGGCGGAAACCGAAAATCTTCAAAACGTCACTCGTTCAGCAATTCGATATCGGAGGATGCCTTGTGGCGATATTGCAGGGCGATCAGCGTGGCCTTGAACGGCCGCAACATGCCGATCGAACCACCCAGGATCAGCGGCGCCCACAGCACCATATGCAGCCAGAATGGCGGCTCGTATTTCAGTTCCAGCCACAGCGCCAGGCCCACCACGATGAAGCCCAGGATCAGGATCACGAAGACCGCCGGACCATCGCCGGCATCGATCTTGGAAAAATCCAGCCCGCAGGCCGGGCAGCTGGGCCGCACATTCAGCAGGCCGGAAAACAGCTTGCCCTCGCCGCAACGCGGGCAACGGCAACGCAGGCCGGCCGAAAAAGGCGAGAGCGGCGGATACATCACCGCCGCTCCCCAACCTTAACACCGCCGATGCGGAGGCCCATCAATGGGCTGCCCCGGCGCCCCACCAATAGATGCAGGCGAACAGGAACAACCAGACCACGTCGACGAAATGCCAATACCAGGCAGCCGCCTCGAAGCCGAAATGGTGGTTCGGCTTGAAATGGCCCTTCACCGCGCGCGCCAGGCAGACGGCCAGGAAGATGGTGCCGACCAGCACATGGAAGCCGTGGAAACCGGTGGCCATGTAGAAGGTGGAGGCATAGATGCCATCCTTGAAGCCGAAAGCGGCATGGCTGTATTCGAAAGCCTGCAGCATGGTGAAGATCGCACCCAGGATCACCGTGAGGATCAGGCCCTGAACCAGGCTCTTGCGATCGCCTTCCAGCATCGCATGATGCGCCCAGGTGACCGTGGTGCCCGAAAGCAGCAGGATCAGCGTGTTGATGAAGGGCAGTTCCCAGGGATTGAAGGTTTCGATCGACGCCGGCGGCCACTGATGCCCGATGGCCTCGGTGGGATAGAAAGCGGCGTTGAAATAGGCCCAGAACCAGGCCACGAAGAACATCACCTCGGAAGCGATGAACATCACCATGCCGTAGCGCATATGCAACTGCACTACGGGGGTATGATGGCCTTCATGCTCGGCCTCGCGGACCACATCGGCCCACCAGGCGACCATGACATAAAGCACCCAGACGAAGCCCGGCACCACCCAGAGCAGGCTGGCGCCATGGAAATAGGCCACTGCGCCGATCGCCAAGGCAAAGGCGCCCATCGAGCCCAGGAACGGCCAGGGGCTCGGATCGACCAGATGATAATCGTGATTACGTGCGGCGCCTGCGGCCATGGGCTCCCCCTTCACTCGCTCTTCATGTTCAATTTACCCCGCGCGCGCCGCCCTGGGTAGCCTGCTGGCCCCCATTCGCTGCGCCGCTGTCGGATACCCGGGCATCGCCCGGCTTGCGGAAAAATGTGTAGCTCAGCGTGATGGTGCGCATCTCGCGGGTCTTCGGATCCTTCAGCATTTCGGGATCGACGAAGAACGAGACCGGCATATCCACGGTCTGGCCCGGTTGCAGCACCTGCTCGGTGAAACAGAAACAGGCAATTTTATTGAAATACGGGCCGGCCTTCTCGGGCGTGACGTTGAAGGTGGCATTGCCGATGATCGGATGATTGGTGGGGTTGGTGGCGCGATAGAAAATCAGCGTCTCCTCGCCCGGCATCACCTTCACTTCGCGCTGCGCAGGCGAAAACTGCCAGGGCAGATCGGCGGAAATATCGGAGTTGAAGCGCACCGTGATCATCTTGCCAGGCTGCGGAACCCTGCCATCCGTACCCGGCGCGGCATCGGCGCGCAGCGGTGTGCCGCCGAAGCCGGTGACACGGCAGAACAGGTCGTAAAGCGGCGCCGAGGCGAAAGACAAGGCAGTCATCACAGCCACCACGCTGACGCAGATGGTGACAACGCGGCGATTCTTATCCTGCTGGCTGGCCTTATCCTGCGGACCGGTGTTGTTTTCGTTGACTGGCGCGTTCATCCCGCACCTCCAGCCCGGCCGGCCATCTTCACCATGGTGATCAGATAGAACAGCACCACCAGCGCACCGAGCACAACGCCCAAGGCGATATTGCGACCGCGACGGCGGCGATGTTCGTCATGCAGCGGCATGATCAGGCTCCCCCCGCCAGGCCGGGAAAGCCCATCGGCAGATCCAGCCAGCGTTCCGCCAACAACAGCGCGAACAACAGGAAGAGATAAAGAATCGAATAGGCAAACATCCGCTTGGGCGCCGCCATGCCACTGCCGCGGAATATCTGCGCCGCCAACACCAGCAAACCCGCACCCAGCAGAGCCGCGCCGATGCCATAAAGCGCGCCGGTATAGCCGAGCAACCAGGGCACCAGGGTGAAAGGCACCAGCACGAGGCTGTAATAGAGGATCTGCCGGCGCGTCTCGGCTTCGCCGGCCACCACGGGCAGCATCGGCACGCCGGCACGGGCATAATCATCCGAGCGATACAGCGCCAGCGCCCAGAAATGCGGCGGCGTCCACAGGAAAATGATGCCGAACAGCAGCACCGGATAGAGGGAAATATCGCCAGTGACGGCTGCCCATCCGATCATCGGCGGGAAAGCACCTGCAGCGCCGCCGATCACGATATTCTGCGGCGTGCGGCGCTTCAGCCACATCGTATAAACAAACACGTAGAAACCGATGGTGATGGCCAGCCACAGCGCCGCCACCCAGTTCACGCCCAGCCCCATGACGGCCACCGAACCGACCGACAGCACGCTGCCGAAGCCGAGCGCTTCCGAGGGCTGGATACGGCCGAGCGGGATCGGACGCGCACTGGTCCGCTCCATCACCGCATCGATATCGGCATCGAACCACATATTGATCGCGCCCGAAGCGCCAGCGCCCACCGCGATGCAAAGCAGCGCCGTGAAAGCCAGCACCGGATGCAACGCTCCCGGCGCCACCACCATGCCGACCAGGCCGGTGAATACCACCAGAAACATCACCCGCGGCTTCAGCAGGGCGATGAAATCGGCCGTACGGGCGCCGAAATCGGAGGCAGCCGAAGCGACATCGAGGCCGGGATTGCCGGCCTCGATGCTGCTAGCAGAGCTGTAACTGGCGTCGGTCACGGGGCTTTTCCGATGCTTTCTAGCCGATCAATTCGGCTGCCGGTCACTTGATGACCGGCAGCTTCTCATACTGGTGGAACGGCGGAGGCGAAGACAGCGTCCATTCCAGAGTGGTGGCACCCTCGCCCCACTGATTCTGCGCCACCGGCTTCTTGCGCGTGAAGGCGTAGAACACCGACGCCACGAAGAACAGCGTGGAGCCAAAGGAGATATAGGAACCGATCGAGGCGATGTAGTTCCAGCCATGGAACGCATCCGGATAATCCGGGATGCGGCGCGGCATGCCCTGCAGGCCCAGGAAGTGCATCGGGAAGAACAGCAGGTTCACGCCGATGAAGGTGGTCCAGAAATGAATCTGGCCGGCGGTCTCGCTGAGTTCGTAGCCCGACATCTTGCCGAACCAATAGTAGAAGCCGCCGAAGATGGCGAACACGGCACCCAGGCTGAGCACGTAATGGAAATGCGCCACCACGTAGTAGGTGTCGTGCAGGGCCGAGTCGATGCCGGCATTGGCCAGCACCACGCCGGTGACGCCGCCGACGGTGAACAGGAAGATGAAGCCGATCGCCCACAGCATCGGCACCTTGAACTCGATGGAGCCGCCCCACATGGTGGCGATCCAGGAGAAGATCTTCACGCCGGTGGGCACCGCGATCACCATGGTGGCGGCGGTGAAATAGGCGCGCGTGTCGACATCCAGGCCGACCGTGTACATGTGGTGCGCCCACACGACGAAGCCGACGACGCCGATCGCCACCATGGCATAGGCCATGCCGAGATAGCCGAAGACCGGCTTGCGCGAGAAGGTGGACACGATCTGGCTGATGATGCCGAAGCCGGGCAGGATCAGGATGTACACTTCGGGATGGCCGAAGAACCAGAACAGATGCTGGAACAGGATCGGATCGCCGCCGCCTTCAGGCTTGAAGAAGGAAGTGCCGAAATTGCGGTCGGTCAGCAGCATGGTGATGCCGCCGGCCAGCACCGGCAGCGACAGCAGCAGCAGGAACGCGGTGATCAGCACCGACCACACGAACAGCGGCATCTTGTGCAGGGTCATGCCCGGCGCGCGCATGTTGAAGATGGTGGTGATGAAGTTGATGGCGCCGAGGATCGAAGAGGCGCCGGCGATATGCAGGCTGAGGATGGCGTAATCCACCGACGCGCCGGGATGGCCGATGCTGGAGGAAAGCGGCGGATAGATTGTCCAGCCGCCGCCCATGCCGGTGCCGCCGGCCGGGCCGGGGGCGAAGATGGAGATCAGCAGCAGGCCGAAAGCCGGGATCAGCAGCCAGAACGAAATATTGTTCATGCGCGGAAAGGCCATGTCCGGCGCGCCGATCATCAGCGGCACGAACCAGTTGCCGAAACCGCCGATCATGGCGGGCATGACCATGAAGAAGATCATCACCAGGCCATGGCCGGTGACCAGCACATTGAACAGGTGATGGTTCTCGCCGAGGATGCCGTTGCCGGGGTTCATCAGCTCGGCACGCATCAACACGCTCATCAGGCCGCCAACCAGACCCGCCATCACGGCGAAGATCAGGTACATCGTGCCGATGTCCTTGTGGTTGGTGGAATACACCCAGCGGCGCCAGCCGGTGGGATGATCGTGATGGGCGTGGTCGTCGTGCGCGCCGTGGGCGGAACTTGCGTGAGCCATGACGGTCCTCTCGGGGCTAATCTGTTACTGCTGCGCGGAAGCGAGGCGGGGCGACGGCCCACCCACTTGCGCATATTTCTGCTTGGCTTCCTCCGCCCATTTGGCGAAGGCTTCCTTGGAAACCACTTCCACCTTGATCGGCATGAAGCCGTGATAGGCGCCGCAAATTTCCGAGCACTGGCCGTAGAAGGTGCCTTCGCGCTCGGCGCGGAACCAAGTTTCGTTCAGGCGGCCGGGCACCGCATCCTTCTTCACGCCGAAGGCCGGCATGGCCCAGGCATGGATCACATCGGCGGCGGTGGTGAGCAGACGCACATTGGTGTTCACCGGCACCACCACGGAATTGTCGGTATCCAGCAGGCGGAGCTGGCCGGGCTTCAGATCCTTGTCGGCCGTCATGATGGCGTCGAAGGTGAAGTTGCCGTTATCGGGATATTCGTAGCTCCAGAACCACTGCTTGCCGATGGCCTTGATGGTCAGTTCGGCTTCCTTGGTCTTGTCGGCGAAATACAGCAGCTTGAACGACGGCACCGCGATCACCACCAGGATCAGGATCGGCACCACCGTCCACACCACTTCAACCAGGGTGTGATGCGAGGTCTTGGACGGCACCGGGTTGGCGGAGGCGCGGAACCGCACCATCACATAAACCAGCAGGGCCAGAACGAAGATGGTGATCAGGGTGATGATCCACAGCAGCAGATCGTGGAAGCGCACGATATCATGCATCACCGGGCTGGCGGCGGCCTGGAAGTTCAACTTCCAAGGGGCCGGCTGGCCGTAAACGGTTTCCGCCAGGGCGGCAGCCGGCATCGCCATGGCCGATACCAGCATCGTGAACAACCCCAACATGGCGTGCATACGCCAGTGCTGCCAAATCAGCCGCATAATGTGTTCCCTCGCAACAGCCCTCCCCGTCTGCCGGGTGGGGGATTCCGGTTTTGTAGTGCCCGGACCATACACCGAAGCCCGACGGCAGCCCAGTCTCCCCGGTTTGTGCGACGATTTGTCGCTATGGTGCAAGTGGCTGCTGGATAGGGATTTTATTCAAGAAATTGCATGCCCTTGCGCGGATGAGGCGTAGCCCTTTAAGCTGCTGCCCGCAGGGAAGGCAACGATGCTCGATCCAGCGCAACGGCTAGTGATACGTGAGGTGCTGGACTGGCTGGACCGGCCGGCATTTGCCGTGCAACGGGATGGCGCCAGCGATTTCCTCTATCTTGCCTGCAATTCCGCCTATTGCGCGATTAGCACCCTCAATGAAACAACCATAGAGGGCTCTCCTCTCTCAACCGGCTTCGCTTTGGGAGAATCCGAAAGGCTAGCCCCGATAATTTGCTCGGTTTACGAGACGGGTACACGCAAAAGCAGCGAAATCATGCTGCGATGGGCCGATGGCTGGCTCTGCCAGTCGATCAGCGTTTCGCCAATCCGGGCCACCCCCACCGGCCCGATTCTGGCTGTGGCGGTGATAGCCGATATCGCCGACCCGAATGCCTTGCGCGACCCCGCGCTGCAGGTGGCGGAAAACAAGCTGCATGATTTTTCCGAGTTGGCTTCGGACTGGTTTTGGGAGACCGACGCCGAACATCGCTTCACCTGGATTTCCGAATCCGCATCCGAAACCAACAACCGCCAGCGCGAGCGCCTGATCAACAGATGCCGCTGGGACGTGGCCGGCACCGCCGAAACCGAGGAAACATTCTGGGCCGCCCATCGCCGCGCGCTGGATGCCCACGAGCCCTTCCACGGCCTGCGCTATTGCATGCTCACCGAGAGCGGCGACGAGATCTGGCTCGAGATCAGCGGCAAGCCGGTTTACGACACTGCCGGCCACTTCATCGGCTATCGCGGCTCGGGCCGCGACATCACCGAGCAATATCACCAGCAGCGCCGCATCGAGGCCGCGCTGCGCCGTGCCGAGGAAGCCAGCCGCGCCAAGAGCCAGTTCCTGGCCAATATGAGCCATGAGCTGCGCACGCCGCTGAATGCCATCATCGGCTTTTCGGAAATCATCCGCGACCAGATGTTCGGCCCCGTGGGCGTGCCGCGGTATGTGGATTACGCGCGCGACATCAATGCCTCGGGCACCCATCTGCTGGCCCTGATCGGCGATATCCTCGACATGTCGCGCATCGAGGCCGGCTATTATGCGCTGGATGAAAAACCCGTCGATCTGGCCGCCGTGATCGCCTCGGCGCTTACCATGGTGCGCCCGCAGGCCGATCGTGCCGGCTCGATCCTGCGCAATCTCTGCCCGGAAAACCTGCCGCAGTTGCGCGCCGACGAACGCGTGGTGAAGCAGGTGCTGATCAACCTGCTGGGCAATGCGGTGAAGTTCACGCCATCGGGCGGCACCATCGACGTGGTATACCACCCCAACGACGATGGCAGCCTGGCGCTATGCGTGGCGGATACCGGCATCGGCATCCCGCCCGAGCGCCTGGAGCAGATCTTCGAACCCTTCCAATTGGCCAAAGCCGAAGTGGCGCGCCAGCATGGCGGCACCGGGCTTGGCCTGTCGATCAGCAAACGGCTGATGGAACTGCATGGCGGCACGCTCAGCATGGCCAGCAAGGTGGGCCAGGGCACCGAGGCGCGGATCAGTTTTCCCGGCTGGCGCCTGCTGGATGAGATCGACAAGGACTGGCGGCCTACCACGCCGGAACCGATCATCCCGCCCAGCCGCCCGGCGCCGAAACCAATAGCCGAGGATGCCAAATCCACCGAGCCGCGCCATTTCGGCAATTCCGCCGGCGAGGCCCTGCGCGTACTGCTGGAAACCATGGGCGAAGGCGTGATCGTGATCGACCGCCAGGGCATGATCGTATCGGTAAGCAATGTGGGCGCGCAGCTTTTCGGCTACGACGCGTTGGATCTGGTCGGCCAGAATGTGCGCATCCTGATGCCCGAACCGTTCCGTTCCGGCCATGACAGCTACATCCGCAACTATCTCAGCACCCATCGCGCCAAGGTGCTGGGCATCGGCCGCGACACGCTGGGCCGGCGTAAATCGGGCGAAATATTCCCGATCCATATCAGCGTCGCGGAATTCGATTCCGATAGCGGCGAACCCGGATTCATCGGCGTGGTGCGCGATATTTCAGACCGCCGCGATGTGGAGTTGAAGGCGGAATACGCCAGCCGCAACGACCCGCTGACCGGCGTGCTGAACCGCGCCAGCTTCATCGCGGAAGCCGAGCGCATGCTGGCCGCGCCGCATCGCCTGGCCGATGGCAACTGGGTGGTTTTCAACCTGGATATCGATGCCTTCCGCGATATCAACGAGGGCTTCGGCTATCACATCGGCGACCAGGTGCTGAAAACAGTGGCTGAACGCCTGGGCGAGGCTTTGCCGCGTGAGGCGATGGTGGGCCGCATAGCCGCAGACCAGTTCGCGGCACTGGCTGCCGTGGCCGATCTCAAGCATGCGATGGAGCTCGCCCAGGCCCTGCATGAGCATCTTACCCGGCATGTTGTGGCGGAGGGCCGCGTGGTATCGCTTAAAATCAGCACCGGCGCGGCGCTGATCGAAGATGCCGGCGAAAAGCTGGCAGATACCCTGGCCAAGGCGGAATTGGCGCAGAAACTCGTGCGCAATGCCGGCGGCGACAAT
>NZ_JAHBYG010000067.1 GCF_019636075.1 Ferrovibrio sp. | reverse complement strand
GCCCTGATTGGCGGCGAAGCGCGTGGTGATCAGCGAGCCGCTTTTCATCGCCGCTTCCACCACCAGCACACCCAGCGATGCGCCGGAGATCAGCCGGTTGCGGCGCGGGAAGTTCTGCCCCTTCACGCCGGTGCCCAGCGGCATCTCGGCATAGATCGCGCCGCGCTCGGCCAGGCGGTTATGCAGATCGGCGTTTTCCGGCGGGAAGGCCATGTCGATGCCGGTGCCGATGAAGGCATAGGTGCCGCCATCGGCTTGCAGCAATGCGCCTTCATGGGCGGCACGGTCGATGCCGCGCGCCAGGCCGGAAACCACCGCCAGATCCTGCTTGGCGATTGCATGGGCGATGTCGCGGGTGAAACGCAAGCCGATGGCGGAAGCATTGCGCGCGCCCACAATGGCCACGCCATGTTTGCGTGCCAAATCGCCATGGCCTTTCATGGCCAGGATCGGCGGTGCATCGTCGATGCTGCAAAGCCGCGCGGGATAGGCCGCTTCGCCCCAGGCCACCAGCCTGGCATTGATCCGGGCCAGGCCATCGCGTTCGGCTTCTGCCTCCGCCTTGGAGGCGATCTTGAGCACTTTGCTGCGGCCGCCGCGCCGCGCCATATCGGGCAGGGCTTGCAAGGCGGAAGCCGCGCTGCCGAAGCGTTCGAGCAATTGATGAAAGGTGATCGGGCCGACATTTTCGCTGCGGATCAGCCGCAGCCAGTCCAGCCTTTCGGCATCGCTCAGCTCACGCGGAGCCGGCATCCGCTTCCGCTTTCTTGCGACCGATCTTGGGTTCCTCGCCCTTCAGCAGGCGGCGGATATTCTGATGATGGCGGATGAAGATCAGCACGGCCATCGCGGCGCATAACCCGGCCACCTGCGGCGATACGATATACCACGCAGCGATGGGGCTGGCGGCGGCGGTGAGCAGGGCCGAAAGCGAAGAATAGCGGGTAACGAACGCAATCAGCAGCCAGGAAGCGCAGGCCGCAACGCCCAGCGGCCAGGCCAGGCCCAGCAGCACGCCGAGAAACGTTGCCACACCCTTGCCGCCGTTGAATTTCAGCCAGACCGGAAACAGATGGCCGATGAAAGCCCCCAAGGCGGCGGCCACCATGATATCGGGTCCGAATTGCGCGCCGATCAGTGCGGCGGCCGTGCCCTTGCCGCCATCCAGCAACAGGGTTGCGACGGCCAGATCCTTGCGGCCGGTGCGCAACACATTGGTGGCGCCGATATTGCCCGAACCGATCTTGCGGATATCGCCGAGCCCGGCCAGTTTGGTGAGCAGCAGGCCGAATGGGATCGAACCGAGCAGGTAGCCCAGGGCAATGGCGATGGCGAGTTCAAGCATTTACGGGCTCAAGCATTTACGGGCTCAGGCATTTACGGGCGCGCCCTCGCGCTTGCGCTGGAACACGGTTTCGCCGCCCACCACGGTGCGCAAGGCGTGGCCCTGCACGCGGCGGCCATGATAGGGCGTGTTCTTGGCCTTGGAGCGGATTTTCTTTTCGTCGACGATCCAGGGCGTGTCGAGATCGAAGACCAGCAGATCGGCCGGAGCGCCAGGCGCAAGGCGCCCGCTTTCCTGCTTCAGCAGGCGCGCCGGATTGATGGTGAGGCAGCCCAGCACGCGCAGCAGCGGCACGCGGCCATTGTGATAAAGGCCCAGGCACATCGGCAGCAGGGTTTCCAGGCCGATGGCGCCGAACTCGGCCTGCGCGAAGGGAAGGCGCTTGCTTTCGGGATCCTGCGGCATGTGCAACGACGAGATCGTGTCGATGGTGCCATCGGCGATGGCATCCACCAGCGCACTGCGATCATCCTCGCGGCGCAACGGCGGCTTCACCTTGGCGAAGGTGCGATAATCGCCGATATCGTATTCGTTCAGCGCAAAGTTATGCGGCGCGGCGCCGGCGGTGAGGCGCAAGCCCTGGGCTTTGGCACGGCGCGCAACGTCGATGGCATCGGCGGTGGAGATATGCGCGGCATGCATGCGGCTGTTGGTCAGTTCCAGCAGACGGATGTCGCGTTCCAGTTGGATGGCTTCGGCAACCGAGGGAATGCCCGACAGGCCTAGCCGTGCAGCCACTTCGCCTTCGTTCATCACGCCATCGCGGGCCAGGCTGGGTTCTTCGCAGGCCTGCATCAGCAACAGGTCGAAAATCGTGGCATAAGACAGCGCGCGGCGCATCACCCGGCTATCGGCGATCGGGCGTTCGCCATCGGTGAAAGCCACCGCGCCGGCCTGGGCGAGCAGGCCGAACTCGGTCATTTCCTTGCCCTGGGTACCCTTGGTGGCTGCCGCCGCCGGCAGCACGCGCACCACGGCATTTTCCGCCGCGCGGCGAGCGACGAATTCCAGCAGAGCCACTTCATCCACCACCGGGTCGGTGTTGGGCATGGCAACCAGCGTGGTAACGCCGCCGGCCGCTGCGGCGCGGGCGCCGGTGGCGATGGTTTCCTGATGCTCGGCGCCGGGTTCGCGTAGCCAGACATGCATGTCGATCAGGCCGGGCGACAGGCAATGGCCCTGGCAATCGATGGTCTCGGTTTCACCGCCGATGCTGGAATTGGCCAGCCGCGGCCCGAGATCGAGGATGCGCGCGCCCTCGGTGAGCAGGGCGCCCTTCACATCCAGGCCGGTGGCCGGGTCGAGCAGGCGCGCGTTGGTGTAGAGGCGTCGGCGGCGGGCCATGAGCTATTCCTAAACCCCGGACCAATTGGGCAAATGGCGGGCCAGCAATTCCAGGCAGGCCATGCGCACCGCCACGCCCATTTCCACCTGTTCGTGGATCACGCTGCGGTGGATGTCGTCGGCCAACTCGGTATCGATCTCGATGCCGCGGTTCATCGGGCCTGGATGCATGATCAGCGCATCCGGCTTGGCGAAGCTCAGTTTGTCGGCATCCAGGCCGAAGAAATGGAAATATTCGCGGGTGGACGGCACGAAGGAACCATGCATGCGCTCCATCTGCAGGCGCAGCATCATCACGATATCCACATCGGTGAGGCCCTGGCGCATGTCGTGAAACACCTCAACCCCGAACCGGTCGGCATAAGCCGGCAGCAGGGTGGGCGGCGCGATCAGCCGCACATGGGCGCCCATCGTGTTGAGCAGGTAGATATTCGAGCGCGCCACCCGGCTATGCAGGATGTCGCCGCAGATCGCTACCCGCAAACCCTGCAGCCTGCCTTTGCGGCGCCGGATGGTCAGCGCGTCCAACAAGGCCTGGGTGGGATGCTCATGGGTGCCGTCGCCGCCATTGATCACGCCGCAGCCGACCTTCTGGGCCAGCAGGGCCACGGCGCCGGAATCCGGATGGCGCACCACCAGCAGATCCGGGTGCATGGCGTTCAGGGTAATGGCGGTGTCGATCAGGGTTTCGCCCTTCTTGATCGAGGAAGAGGCCACCGACATGTTGATCACATCCGCACCCAGCCGCTTGCCGGCCAGTTCGAAGGAGGTGCGGGTGCGGGTCGAGTTCTCGAAGAACAGATTGATGATGGTGCGGCCGCGCAACAGGCCCTGTTTTTTGTCCACCGCCCGATTCTGCTCAACGTACCGGTCCGATTCGTCGAGGATCAGGGCGATGTCCTGGGCTGTTAGGCCCTCGATGCCGAGCAAATGTTTATGAGGAAAAACAGTGGGTTGAGTGGCCATGGGGACCGGAGAGGAGGGAGAAATGGGTGCGCTGGCCGACATCAAGGCGGTATTCTATATGGCCCTGGCTTCGGCATCAACGAAGCCGTAAGAAAGTTCCAGGTAAACTCAGTACAGTTTTGTCACAATCGCACCGGAAACCATGAGCGGCGTCTACCGGAATTATCTCGATCCCCGCAAGGGCAGCGACCCGACCAACGAGGCCCTGCGCCTGTTGCAGGTGCTGGAACAGCGCGGCCGCCAGGCTGCCGATGCCGCCCATGTCACCTATGAGCGGGCGGTGCTGATCTCGTTTGCCGAATATGCCGAAAGCTTCCGTTCGATGCAGGAATTCCTGTCTTTCTGCGAGGTGATCGAGGGGCGGCTGGAAGACCTGGACGAGGCCACGCGCGGCCTGGTGGCCGGCGAAGTGAATGGCGTTAAGATGCGCAGCTATGGCGCGCTGCTGAAAGCCATGGGCGCTTATCTGGTGTGGATTGATAAACGCGGCATGGTGAACTATTTCGCCCAGGCGGTGTTTCTCAATCAGCTTAACGCCCTGGAATATTTCCGCGAATTCGAGCTACCGAAGCTGCCGCCGGAAGTCGTGACGCCCAGTATCCTGGAATTGCAGGCCGAGGTGGAAAGCCGCCTCAAGCAGATGATCGACCGCAGCATCGACGTGCCGGATTTCCGCTACGAGGAATAAAAAACCCAATAGCCAGATTGGCTATGCAGGTCTGGTGTGGTAACACCAGATAATTCTTACGTTTTTTGGCCCAAACCGATGCCCAGCAAAAGCTATTACATCACCACGCCGATCTATTACGTGAACGACAAGCCCCATATCGGGCATGCCTACACGACCCTGGCCTGCGACCTGCTCGCCCGCTTCAAGCGGCTGGACGGGTATGACGTGATGTTCCTCACCGGCACCGACGAGCATGGCCAGAAGGTGGAGAAGGCGGCCCAGACCGCCGGCATCGATCCCAAGGCTTTCTGCGACCAGGTGAGCCAGAATTTCCGCGACCTGGCCAAAAGCCTCAACGTGTCGAATACCGATTTCATCCGCACCACCGAGCCCCGCCATATCAAGTCGGTACAGGCTTTGTGGGATAAGCTGCTGGCGGCCGGCGATATCTATCTCGGCCATTACGAAGGCTGGTACGCGGTGCGCGACGAGGCCTTCTATCAGGAAGACGAACTCACAGCCGGCCCCGATGGCAGCAAACTGGCACCCAGCGGCGCGCCGGTGGAATGGGTGAAGGAGCCGTCGTATTTCTTCAAGCTCTCGGCCTGGGGTGAAAGGCTGCTGAAATTCTACGACGAGAATCCCGGCTTCATCCTGCCCAACAGCCGCCGCAACGAAGTGATCAGCTTCGTGAAGGGCGGCCTGCATGATCTTTCGGTATCGCGCACCACGTTCAAATGGGGTGTACCGGTGCCTAACGATCCCGCCCATATCATGTATGTGTGGCTGGATGCCCTGACCAATTACATGACTGCGGCGGGTTATCCCGATACTGATTCTGCCAGCTACAAGCGCTATTGGCCGGCCGACCTGCATATGGTGGGCAAGGATATCCTGCGCTTTCATGCGGTTTACTGGCCGGCTTTCCTGATGGCTGCCGGGCTGCAGCCGCCCAAGCGCGTGTTCGCCCATGGCTGGTGGACCAATGAAGGCCAGAAGATTTCCAAATCGCTGGGCAATGTGATCGACCCGCTGGCGCTGATCGAGGAATTCGGCCTCGACCAGACGCGCTATTTCCTGATGCGCGAAGTGCCGTTCGGCAATGATGGCGATTTCCGCCGCGACGGCCTGATCCAGCGCATCAACAGCGAACTTGCCAATGGCTTCGGCAATCTGGCACAGCGCACACTCAGCTTCTGCGCCAAGAATGCCGATGCCAGCGTGCCGGCGCCGGGCCCGCTGGCCGATATCGACGAAGCCTTGCTGGCCCAGGCCGACAGCCTGTCCGATACCATGCGCAAAGCGATGGACGAGCAGGCGCTGCATGTGGCCTTGCAATCCTGGTACGATCTGGTGGATGCGGCCAACAAGTATATCGATGTGGCCGCGCCCTGGACCTTGCGCAAGACCGATCCCGCCCGCATGAACACCGTGCTGTGGGCGTTGCTCGAAACCATTCGCCAGCTCGCCATCCTGGCGCAGCCGGCGATGCCGGATTCCGCGGCCCGCATGCTGGACCAGTTGGGCGTATCGGAAGCCGCGCGCAGCTTTGCGCATCTGGGTGAGGCAGGCCGTTTGCGTGCCGGTACACCGCTGCCCACGCCGCAAGGTGTGTTCCCGCGCTATCAGGATGCCGCGAAAGCATAAGGCCATGCTGATCGACAGCCATTGCCATCTGGATTTTCCCGATTTCGCCGCCGATCTGGATGGCGTGCTGGCGCGCGCGCGCAATGCCAATGTGGGCCTGATGCTCAGCATCGGCACCCGGCTGGATAAATTCGCCGGCGTGCTGGCAGTGGCCGAGCGTTATCCCGATGTGTATTGCACCGTGGGCATCCATCCGCATGAGGCCGACGACGCCGTGGATGTGGATGCGGCCAAACTGCTGAGCTTTTGCGATCATCCCAAGGTGGTTGGCATCGGCGAGACCGGTCTGGATTATTATTACGACCATTCCGACCGCGAAGCGCAGAAGCGCTGCTTCCTGGCCCATATCCAGGCCGCACGGATCAGCGGCCTGCCGCTGGTGATCCATACCCGCGATGCCGATGAAGACACCGCCGAGATTCTGCAGGCCGAAATGGAGAAGGGGCCCTTCAAGGCACTGCTGCATTGCTTCACCTCGGGCCAGAAGCTGGCCGAACTGGCGGTCGGCCTGGGCATGATGGTGTCGTTCTCCGGCATCCTCACCTTCAAGAACGCCACCGCCGTGCAGGCGACCGCCGCCGCCTTACCGCTGGAGAGCATTCTGGTGGAGACCGACGCGCCCTATCTGGCGCCGGTGCCTAAGCGCGGCAAGACCAACGAACCATCCTATGTCAGCTTCACGGCGGATTATCTCGCCAAGCTGCGCGGCATCGGCGCGGCGGAATTGCAGGCCGCCACCACGGAGAATTTCCTGCGGTTCTTCAGCAAGGTGCCGCGACAGGCGGTCGGAGCGCAACTGGCGGCATGAAGGCGATCATCCTGGGCTGCGGCACATCAACCGGCGTGCCACGTATCGACGGCGCCTGGGGCGCCTGCGATCCAACCAATCCGAAAAACCGCCGCAGCCGCGGTTCGATCCTGGTGGAGCACGAGGATACCCGCGTGCTGGTGGATACCAGCCCGGATTTGCGCAGCCAGTTTCTGGCCAATGGGCTTACCTGGGTAAGCGCCGTGGTGTGGACCCATGACCATGCCGACCAGACCCATGGCGCCGACGATCTGCGCATCCTGGCCTATACCTCCAAGCATCGCGTGCCGGCCTGGGGCGACGATTTCACGCTCGATCGGCTGAAACGCAAATTCGGCTATTGCTTCGAAACCATCGGCGGCTATCCGGCCATCATCGAACCGCATCGCATCGATGGCGCCTTCCATGTCGGCGGCATTCCGATCCGGCCCTTCATCCAGGATCACGGCAGCATTCATTCGCTGGGATTCCGCTTTGGCGATGAGCTGGCCTATTCCAACGACGTGGTGAACCTGAACGAAGAGGCCTTCGAGGCCTTGAAGGGCGTGAAGGTGTGGATCGTGGATGCCATGCGCTATACGCCGCATCCTACGCACAGCCATCTCGAGCGCACATTGGAATGGATCGAGCGCGTGCAGCCAGCGCGTGCCATCCTCACCAATCTGCATATCGACATGGATTACGAAGAGCTGAGGGCCAAGCTGCCCAGCCATATCGAGCCGGCCTATGACGGCCTGGTGATTCAATGCTGAAATCGATCTGGGCGGTGTCCGAACGCGGCGCCGTGGGCATGCAGAGCCAGGCGCTCGGCCTGGCCGAAGCGCTGTTCCAGGGCGGCGGCTTCGAGGCGCCGAAAACCATCGAGGTGGCCTTCCGCTGGCCTTATACCTGGGCGCCGATGCGGCCGGCCTTTGCCAGCCTGAAGGCGCTGACCGCCGATACCGCTGCCAATATTTCCGAGCCTTGGCCGGATGTGCTGGTCACCTGCGGCCGCAAATCGGCCTTGCTTGCGCTGGCTATAAAGAAGGCTTCGGGCGGCCGCACGGTCTGTATCCATGTGCAGGATCCGAAAAGCGACCCGCGTTATTGGGATCTGCTGGTGGTGCCCGAGCATGACCGCGTGCGCGGCCCCAATGTGCTGACCTCGCGCGGCGCGCTGCATCGGGTGACCCGGCAGAAGCTCAGCCATTCGGCCGAGGCCCTGGCGCCGCAATACGCCCATATCCCCAAGCCCCGGCTGGCTGTGCTGATCGGCGGCAACAACCGCTATTACACGCTGGACGAAGCCTGGATGCAGGAATTCGTCGGCCAGTTGCGCCGGTTGTCCGAGGAGACCGGGCCCCATGGCACCGGCGTGGGTATTCTGGCCACTATCTCGCGCCGCACCGGCGAGGCCGAAACCAACATCCTGCGCGGCGGATTGGCCAGCCTGCAGGCGGTGCTGTGGGACGGGCAGGGACCGAACCCCTATTTCGGCTTTCTTGGCCTGGCCGATGCCGTGCTGGTCACCTGCGATTCCGTGTCGATGATCTCGGAAGCCTGCGCCACCGGCAAGCCGGTCTATGTCGCCAGGCTGCCCGGCAATTCCAAACGCTTCGATGCGTTCTTCGAGAGCCTGCGCAAGCGCGGCCTGATCCGCTGGTTCGATGGCCGGCTGGTGTTATGGGAAAACGATCGGTTGGACGATATGGACCACATGGCCAACCAGGTCCGGGCCGCGCTCGGCTGGGATAAGGCTCTGGACGCACAGGTATAATCCTGAGCCTGAATTAGCCGGATTCCCATAAATTGTATTTTCCATAATATACACTCTTCCTGAACCACATGTCCGGCTGCGGCTGCCGGTGAGGCGAGGGAAGGTGAGGCCGAAAACAGCAGCATAAATGCGAGCAAAAACGCGGCGGCTGTTGCTTTCCAGTGACGCATGGCCTCAAGCATTTGAATGTACTTGCCTCGCACGGTCGAGGTTTCTTGGCTCTTACTCTGCCGCCAGATATTCAATTCGATTAGAGCGATTTCAGGGTCAACGCCGGCACAAAATGCGAGGCGTATCATTGCGTCATCGCTGGGCAGAACATTGCGCTTGCGCATCTGATTAACGGCCTGATCGCTCATATCAATCAAAATACTTAGGCGGCGGTCGCTGGATATTTGCTTCCGCTGTTTGGCTTCATTCAAATACCAGTCAAGGGACCGCACGGCTCCGGCCTCGCCAAGACGGTGTTTCAGCCGCTCGCCTTTGTTGGCTTCCCAAGCCTTTTCCGACGCTAGTGCATCGCGCTTCAAAAGTTCGATTTCGTGTTCATCGCGCATGGCCGACTCCAGATCGTGTGAATATAGCCTAGTGTCGTTATTCATCTCTTGACAAGCCCCTACCCGTAGTGCGAATAACGACACTATTCACACCAGATCGTGTGACTAGGGGCGGCGGCGCCTTGAAATCTCTTCCATGGGTTTCCTGCCGCAGGTTTCGCCGCCCCGCCTTAACCGGAGGGAAGCATGTACGTCTCAATCAACCGCCGCCCCGACGAAAAAGACCCGACGCTGGGCCAGGGGCCGATCTGTGTTGTTGAGGTTCGGGTGGAAGATAGCCGCCCGCTGCGCTTCGTGTCGGAGGATGCCCAGACGGCCATCCAGGCGGCGCGCCGGTACGCCCTTTCCGTGATCAGCAAACTCAATCTCGAAAGGGAGGCCGATTATGGCGAAGCGTAAAAAGACCAAGAAAAAGGCAACCAAGAAACGCACCACCAAGCGCCGCCCGGCGCGCTCCAAGAATGGCCGCTTCAAGCGCCGCTAGACCATCCAGACATTCATCTTTGCCGTGGTGCGCTTCTGGGAGGTTGCCAGCCACGGACTTGGGGGAGGGAGGGAGAGGTAGCCTCTGACCGGCACCTCTCCCCCGAACCCCACCCCGAAACTCTGAAACCTCCCCTAAGCCCGGCGCAGCCGGGCGCGCCTGTAAGGAGCAACCTCCATGCCGACCATCGGCCATTTGAAAATGCATCACGACAGGGTGCTGCGCGGTTTCATCCAGTCGAGCCGCCGCAGTGTGAATATCCAGCTTACGCCGATCCCGGAAGGCGAGCGGCGCGATGCCAACAGCCCGTATTACCGGGTCGAAGGCATCAACCATACCGGCGAGGTCTACGAGTTGGGCGGCGGCTGGGTTAAGCGCATGCAGGAAGGCACCACCGAACGTGAGTACCTCTCACTGTCGATGGATGATCCTGACTGGACGGGGCCGCTGTCATGTGCGGCTTTCCCGACCAAGGGGAAGCCGAACGAGTATGATGTGGTCTGGAACCGCCCGGACCGCAGCCAGCAGCGTGCAGCGTGATGGAGGGCAATGCCATGAACGAACAGCAGCAACAGCCTTCCTCGCTCGCTCTGACCCTGGATGAAGCAACCCAGGTTGTCGCCCTGGAAAGCCGCAAGGGCGACGGCGGCGTAAACATGACGAATGCGCTGGCTTACAAGCTGGCTCGTATCACCCGCGCGGCCCTGGCTGCCGGGTTGGCCCGGATCGACACGGGCGCGGCCTAGGGAGACGTGCGGTCCCCCCCCTCCCTCTAATAGGGGGGGGACCGGATACATACTCTGGCTCTGATGATGAGAAATCCGCCAAATATCGAGGGAACGCCGCTGCCGTCTGAATGGCGGCCTTTGGACTCGTATTTTGACAGCATCCAGGAAGCCTTCGCCTACAGCCCGCATGACGTTGTGGCCGATGAATTGGAGGATGCCCGCCAGAAGGCCGCAGAGGCCGATGCCAGTGGCAAGGGCCTGTGGGGCGTGCACTGGGGCGCGGAATACCTCCAGGTGGCCGCTACGGGCGCCAGGGGCGGCTTCAAATGGGTTATCGGCAACGACGATTTCCTGATCCTGGTAAAAACGCGCGCGTCGGAATGGGGCGTCGCGGTGCGGTATCTGTCGGCTGGCCTTTGGGAACATGGCTATCCGGCATTGCGCGAGCGTGTCGATGCGATTTTGGAAAGCCATTTCGAGCGGCGCCTTGAACGTGCGGTGAGCCTGTCGCGGATCGACGTTGCCGTAGATTTTTATCTGCCCGGTTTTGCTGAAAGCACCACGCCGCGCCTTGCCGAGGCCGCGTTATTGCCATCGCGTTGCAAGGTGAAAACTGAAAGCGCCGATGGCCGTTTGCAGACGTTGACTTTCGGCGCGAAACAAAGCGTTGAGATACAGCTCTACGACAAGACCCGCGAAATCCATGAAGCGAGCGGCAAGGAATGGTTCTATGCCATCTGGCAGCGCGCGGGCCTGCCGGCTGATGTTCGCCGGGATGTGTGGCGTGTCGAGGTGCGGTTTAGTGGCGACTGGCTGAAAGACCGCGACATACGCACATTTGAAGACTACATGGCGACAGGCGGGCAGCTTGTAGCAGAGGCGCTGCTGTCCCGCCGCCTGTGTGTGCCATCATCAACCGATAGCAATCGCGGGCGCTGGGCATTGCATCCGCTCTGGACGGCGGCATGGGAAATCGCCGCTCATAGGTGGCGTGAATATGTTCCGATTGGCCGGCATACCACCGGGCGCCGCGACTACCTGATTAAGCAACTTATGAAACAAGGCGCAGGACTGATCCGTGCCGCCCATGTTTTAGCTAACCCCGAAACCGAAGACCTCCTGGACGATTACCTCATTCAACGCATTGCATGGGACGCAATGGCGCTCGCGGCGGATGATGAAAAAAATCCGCAAAAGATCGAACAGTTGAAAGAGCGGTATCGGTATGTCGAAGAGGCGAGATAGCTATGACGACGATTGGCACGGGCTTCTGTCCGAATTGTGGATTGGATGGCATCCCGATCAAGGTT
>NZ_JAHBYG010000066.1 GCF_019636075.1 Ferrovibrio sp. | reverse complement strand
CTCCTCGGCGGTGAAATCCCGACGGCATTCCAGTCGATCATCTCGGCCGGCCAGTTTGTCCGCGATGGTCGTTTCCGTGCCCTGGCGATCGTTGGCCCGAAGCGGTCGCCAATGCTCCCGGATGTTCCGACCTTTGATGAGCTCAAACTGCCGAATGTGCTGGGCGACAACTGGCTGGGTCTCATGGCACCGGCTAAGACTCCGCAGTCGGTCGTTGATCGCCTGAACAAGGAGGTTCAGGGCATGATGGGTCGTGAGAGCTTCCAGCAGGCGCTCCGGAATCAGGGTGTCCAGGCTGATTACAAGAATCCGGCCGAATTCACCAAGGTCATGGAAACCGAAGTTGCCGCCTACAAGGAGCTGGCGAAAACGGTGAACCTCAAGGCTGATTAAGCCACTTCGCCGCTTTAACTGAAGCTTGATGATGCGTGTCATTGAGATTACCAAGCCCGGTGGGCCAGAGGTCTTGCGCCTTGCCCACCGGGAAATTCCTGAAATCCCGCTTAATCACGTTCTGGTCCGCGTCGTTGCGGCCGGCGTAAACCGGCCGGACATCTCCCAGCGCAAGGGATTCTATCCACCACCACCTGGTGTGACCGATATCCCCGGGCTGGATATAGCAGGCATCGTCGAACAGGCAGCGCCAGGGGTTGCCTGGCCAAAAGCAGGCGATCCCATTTGCGCCCTCGTTGCCGGCGGCGGCTACGCCGAATACTGCATCGTACCTGCGATCCAGTGCATGCAGATCCCGGCCGGGCTGAGCATGCTGGAGGCAGCCGCTCTGCCTGAGGTCTTTTTCACGGCCTGGAATAACATCATCTGGGGCGCCCAGCTTCAGGCCGAGGAAATCCTGCTGGTGCAGGGCGGCACGAGTGGTGTTGGGCTGGCTGCCATTCAGTTGGCGAAGCAGGTTGTGGGCGCCACCGTAATTGCGACGTCCGGCACCGAAGAGAAGCAGGCGGTGTGTCGCAAGTACGGTGCCGATTATGCCATCTCCTATCGCGGAGACTGGGAAAAGGACGTTCAGCAGATAACAGGGGGCGAAGGCGTCAACGTCATCCTGGATTCCCAGGCCGGATCATATGTCCAGCGCGAGCTTAACCTGTTGGCGATCGATGGGCGTCTGGTGCTCATCGGCAGCCATCTCGGCACGTCTGCTGAAATCAATACCCGCCAGATCATCCATCGGCGCCTGAAGCTGATGGGGACGACAGTCCGCTCCCGTTCGGCAGAGTATAAGCAGAAAATTGCCCAGGGGCTCATGCAGTCTGTCTGGCACCTGCTTCAGGCCCGCAAGGTGGTGATGCCAATCTGTGCCTGCTTCAAGCTAGAAGATGCGATAAAAGCGCACGAAATGCTGGATGCCAATCTGCAAATTGGGAAGGTGGTTCTGGAGGTGACCTAAGTTAAATCTCTGTAAAAAGGGGTCACTTAACGATCCTTGCTTTATCGCTGATGCATTCAAGGCGAACGATCCGACCGCCAGCAAGCTGTCGATGACCGCTTCAAGTGACACCAAAAGTCTCGCCGACAGATGAAGTGCCGCCTCGCTGGCGATTTTTCATAGTCTCACGGCCTCCGTATGAGCTGCCACCGCATGGCACGCTCCAACCTCTGCCACCAGCATCAGGTATGGCTAAGCGGCGACACTGGGCTGCCTGCCCGCAATGCTGATTAACCGATCGGTTGCTGCCCGATATTCGCGTTCCATCCGCACGATCAGGTCGGCGACACGTGGAACATCGTGGATCGAGCCGACACCCTGACCGGCACTGAGGATATCGCGCCAGCGCTTCGGCTCGCCCAGAACATCGCTGACATTCATGCTGCCCACTTGGCCACCAGCGCGCAGGTTGCCAGTGGTTGGCAGGGTCTGGCGCAGCCAGTTGGCGCCGACGCCATCGACTTCGGCAGAGTAGATGATATCGGTGATATTCGACTCGATGATCAGCTGCTTCATCTGGGCTGAGGCCATGCTTTCGGCCGTGTTGATCAGGCGGGTGCCGACATAGGCGAGATCGGCACCCGCAGCGATGGCGCCGGCGATGCTGCTGCCGTCACCAATGCAGCCCGAGAGAATCAGCGTCTTGTCGCCAAGGATCGGGCGCAGTTCGCCGATGAAGGCGAAAGGATTGTAAACACCGGCATGGCCGCCGGCGCCGTTGCAGACGGCGATGATGCCATCAGCATTCATCTCCAGCGCGCGACGGGCATGCTGCATGTTGATGGCATCGTGGAACACCAGACCGCCATAGGCATGCACCGCATCGGTGACCTCGCGGGTGATGCCGAGCGCCGTGATCAGGATCGGCACCTGGTATTTCACTGTCAGCGCCATGTCTTCGGCAAGGCGGGCGTTAGTGCGATGCACGGCGAACTGTACGGCCCAGGGTGCATCGGCCGGCGTCAGTCGCTGGCGGATGTCCTTCAGCCACTCCTCGTAGCCGGCTGTGGTGCGCTGATTGAAGCTGGGGAAGCTGCCGATCACGCCGGCCTTGCTGGTTTCCACCACCAGGTCGGGACCGGAAATCAGGAACAGCGGCGAGGCCAGCACGGGCATGCGCAGGCGCTGGGCCAGTTGGGTCGGCAGCATTTGTATTCCTCCCTGTATGACGGATATTTGCCACAGATATGACTTATAAATAATATTATTTACTTAAAAGTCAAATTGACTATAATCGGGACAATGCCCGCCGGGTGACTGCATCCGGGCCATGCCGCATGTCGGCAGGCCCGATAGCCCTGTGGCAACAGTTCAAGCCGGAATGGTCGGGCTGCAAAAAAATGAATGGAGGAAACCGATGGCTGCCAGTGATATCGACAGCGAACTAGTCGAGGGCGTGCGCCGCTTTGTGCAGAAGCGCATTGCCCCGCACACCGCGGTCTGGAATCGCGATGGCCAAGTGCCGGACGGCGTGCTGGCCGAAATGGGCGAGATGGGCCTGTTCGGCCTGCTGTTGCCAGAGGAATACGGCGGTTCCGGCTGCAACCTTTCCACCTTCATTGCCGTGATCGAGGAACTGGCGGCCGGCGACGGCGGGTTGTCCACCCTGATCCATGTGCATGGCCTGGGTACTGCCATGCTGCTGGCGCGGCTGGGTACCAAGGCGCAGAAGCAGGCCTGGCTCGGCAAGATGGCCAGCGGCGAAGCCATCGGCGCTGTCTGCCTCACCGAACCGTCGGCTGGCTCGGATCTCTCCGCCATCACCGGCCGGGCGACGCGCGCCGAAGGCGGCTGGGTACTGAATGCCGAGAAGCAGTTCATCTCCAACGGCGCCCGGGCCGGGCTGGCGATCGTGCTGGCGGTCACCGATCCGCAGGCCGGCTCGCGCGGGAAAAGCTTCTTCCTGGTGCCCAGGGGCACACCGGGATTCACGCCCGGCAAGCCCGAACGCAAGATGGGGCAGCACACCTCCGATACCGTGCAGATGCATTTCGAGAACTGCTTCGTGCCGGACGACATGGTTCTCGGCGGCGTCGGCGAGGCTTTGCCGCTCACCATGGGCCTGCTGTCGGATGGCCGCATTTCAGTGGCGTCGCAGTCGGTCGGCATGGCGCGGGCCGCCTATGAACTGGCGTTACAGTATTCGCGTGAGCGCACCGCTTTCGGCAAGTCGATCTTCGATCACCAGGCGGTCGGCTTCCGACTGGCCGACATGCATGCCGCCATCGATATGGCGCGGATCTATACCCGCCATGCCGCACGCCTCTTCGATGAAGGGATAGAATGTGCGGTCGAGGCCTCTGTCGCCAAGCTGAAGGCCGCGGAAATGGCGGAGAGAGTCTGCTCTGATGCCATCCAGATTCATGGCGGTAACGGTTATCTGAATGACTATCGCGTTGAGCAGATATCCCGCGATGTGCGGGTCTGCCAGATTTACGAAGGCACCAACGATATCCAGCGGCTGATCATTGCGCGCCGAATCCGTGAGCAACAGATTTAACCGTCTGGAGCAGTTTAGGCCAAGATTGGGGAACGCGGCATGACCGGCAAGCTGGTGACTTTCGAGCGCAAGGGCGCAGTGGCGTGGCTGACGCTGGCGCGACCCGAGGCCGGCAACGGCATGAATGTCGCGCTGCTGACCGATCTTGGCGAGGCGGTGCGGCGCTGCGAGGCTGACACTGATGTACGCGCGGTGGTGCTGACTGGCAGTGGGCGCTTCTTCTGTGTTGGCGGCGATCTCAGCGGTATGCGAGATCCAGCCGAAACCGCGCTCAGCATCCGCACGATGACCCTGCATCTGCATGGCGCTATCGCCGCGCTCGCACGGATGCGGGCGCCAAGCATCGCTGCGGTGAACGGCCCGGCCGCCGGGGCGGGGTTCAGCCTGGCACTGGCCTGCGATTTCCTTATCGCATCGGACACCGCACAATTCGCTTCGGCCTATGCCGCGGCCGGGCTTTCCGCCGATGGCGGACAGTCCTGGACGCTGCCGCGCCGCATCGGTTCACAGCGTGCCCGCCTGATGATGCTGCAGGGCCGCAGGGTGCCGGCAGCCGAAGCGCTCGACTGGGGTATTGCCGATCAGGTAGTTGCCCCCGATCAGCTGACCGTCGCCGCCACCCAGATGGCGGAAAACCTGGCCAGCGGGCCGACCGCTGCTTTCGGCCGCATGAAGAACCTGTTGGTCGATTCAGATTGCACCAGCCTAGAAACCCAGCTGGAGCTGGAAGCGCGCGGCATCGCAGCCTGCGTCGATTCAGCAGATGCGCAAGAGGGCATCGCTGCCTTCGTGGAAAAGCGCAAGCCGGTATTCCAAGGCCGGTAAACCGTTTCAGCCTCGGAAGGCGACCACCATGACACAGGACTGGCGCGGCCTAGTTTTACGTTCCTGCATTACGGCGGCGGGAGAGCTGCGTGTTGCCGTGACCGAAGAAGCGGCCGGAATGCCGGGAACGAATGAAGTGGTGGTGCGGGTTGAGGCGGCGCCGATCAACCCCACGGATATGGGCCTGCTGTTCGGCCCGGCCGATCTTGCGGCCGCGCGGCTTGAAGGAACTGCACGGCAGCCGGTGCTGGTGGCGCCGGTGCCGCCGGCCGCAATGTCCTTTGTCGCGCTGCGCATCGACCAGCCGTTGCCGGTCGGCGTGGAGGGGGCCGGTGTGGTGGTGGCGGCCGGACCCGGCCAGGAGGCACTGCTGGGCAAGACCGTGGCCATGATGGGCGATGGCGCCTATGCGCAATACCGCCGGATTGCGGTGGCCGACATTCTGGTACTGCCCGATGGTACCAGCCCGGCGGATGGCGCGGCTGCTCTGGTCAACCCGTTGACCGTGCTTGGCATGCTGGAAACCGCCCAACGCAACGGGCACAAGGCGATTGTCCACACGGCGGCGGCGTCCAGCGTCGGCAAGATGCTGATCCGCGCCTGCCGGCAGGATGGTGTGCCGCTGGTGAATATCGTGCGCCGCGACGACCAGGTGGCCGAGCTGCGCGCCATGGGCGCCGAACATGTTTGCAATAGTGCCGCGCCGGAATTCCGGCAGGATTTGGCGCGTGCGCTGGCCGATACCAATGCTACGGCCTGTTTCGATGCCGTGGGCGGCGCGCTGACCGGGCGCATCCTGGGCGCAATGGAAGCCGCCGCCTCACAGCACGCCACGCAATACAGCCGCTACGGCACCAATGTGCTCAAGCAGGCCTTCGTCTACGGCGCGCTCGACCGCGCGCCGATCGAGATCAGCCGTATCGTCGGCCTGAACTGGAGCGTGGCCGGCTGGCTGCTGTTCGACTTCCTGCAGCAGGCCGATACGGCGACGCGGGCCAGACTGCGCCAGCGCGTCTGCGACGAACTGCACACCACCTTTGCCGCCAGCTATGCCGCAACCATTTCGCTGGCCGCCGCCGTGCAGCCGCAGACCGTAATGGCCTACATGGAAAAGCGCAGCGGCGTCAAATACCTGATCAACCCGCAGCTTTGATGGCGCCATCGACTGGGGCACGGTCGCGCCCAAGGATTTCTGCCGTATGTTCGCCCAGGCCCGGCGCGCCGCGGTGGATGGCACTGTGATAAGCGGAGAACTGCACCGGCTGCAGGATATGCTCTTCGCCGCCGGGCAACTGCTGGAACAGGCCGCGGGCACGGAAATGCGGATCCTGCAATACACCGGTGAAATCATGCAGCGGCGACCAGGCGATGTTGCCGGCGGCATCGAATGCCGTGGCCCAGTGGGCGCGTGGTTGCCGCGCCAACAGAGCCGAAATCTCGCCGTGCAATTCGGCGCGCCGCCGCCGCCGTTCCTTGGCCTTCAGGTCGGCATGCTGCGGCAGCCCCAGGGCATTGCACAGCGTCGCCCAGAAGTGATCCTCATGCGCGATGCTGAGGGTCAACTGCTTGCCGTCACTGCAGGTGAAAATGCCATAGGCTGGCTCGTCGAAGACCTCGAAAGCCTTGTCGCCGCTCATATGCGGTACGAGATAGGGCGTCATCCACGAGACCAGGCCATCGGTCATCGAGACATCGATGGCGGTGCCGTGGCCGCTGCGCTCGCGGCCATAGAGCGCGGCGGCGATGGCGAAAGCGGCGAAGGTGGCGCTTGAAAGATCGCCCAGCGGGATTTCCGGCATCGCAGCCGGGGCACCGGCGCTGCCGAACACCATCCCCGCGACCGCCTGGTAGGACAGATCATGGGCCGGCCGCATCCGGCTCGGACCGCTCTGGCCGAATCCGGTGATCGAAGCATAGATCAGCCGCGGATTGCGGGCCGACAATGCGGCATAGCCGAGACCCAGGCGGTCCATGGTACCAGGGCGATAGCCCTCCAGCAGCACATCGGCATCGGCGGCCAGGGCGATGAGTTCGGTGCGGCCTGTTTCGGATTTCAGGTCGAGGCATAGGCTGCGCTTGTTGCGCCCCACGGCGCGGAAGAAGGACGGAAAAGCCCGCGCCGGGTCGCCGCCCGCAGGTCGCTCCACCAGGATCACGTCGGCGCCGAGATCGGCCAGCAGCAGGGTGGCATACGGGCCGGGTAACTGCTCGGCCAGTGAGAGCACGCGGACACCGTCGAAAATCCCTTTCATCTTCCTCTCCTGCTGCTTACGATTCGATGCGGCCCATGGCCGGGTTGTCCGAGTCGGCGGTCTCGCCGCCACGGTAAATAGCTTCTGCATTGCGGACAGCTTGTTTGACTTTGCGGTAAGATTGTTGAAAGTTTCCAGCCGCCGATCCGATTCCCGGGTTTGGGCATCGCCCCCGGTCCAGGCCGGCGGGTATTTCGGGTAAGATTTAAGGGAGAGTGCGTGTGGCACAGCGCGGTCGCAAACCGTCGGCCTGGAAGAATGTGGCGCCCAGCCGCGATCAGCTTTTTGCGCTGAAGCGCACGGCCCTGCTGCGCGAAGCGGCCCGCGCTTTCAGCGCACGCGGCTATCACGACACCTCGCTCGACGACGTTGCCAAGACCTTGGGCGTCACCAAGCCGGCGCTGTACTACTATGTCACCAACAAGCAGGAGATCCTGTTCGAATGCCACATGCTGGCGCAGGATCTCGGCAACGTGGCCTATGATTACGCCGTCGAGCATGGCGAGACAGGGCGCGAGAAGATCGTACTGGTCTGTCGCCGCTATATCGAACTGATCACCAGCGAGATCGGCTCCTGCGCGGTGCTCAGCGAATTTGCCGCGCTGGAGCCCAAGAACCGCGCTGTGATCGCAAAGCGCCGTGACGATTTCCAGAAGAAGTTCAGCGAACTGATCACCGAGGGCATCAAGGACGGCAGTATCCGCGAAGCCGATCCGCGCATGACGGTGTTCTTCTTCATGGGCGCGATCAACTGGATGACGCAATGGTTCCGTCCCGACGGCGACATGAGCGGCGAGGGTATCGCCAGCGTGTTCTCCGATCTGCTGGAGCATGCGCTCAAGCCGCAGTGACGTTTTGCCGGTTGCGCGCCGCCAGGTAATCCGCCTGTAACCGGCGCACCAGGTCGCCGACGCTTTCCACCGCCCGCACATCGCCCACGCCATGGCCGGCGCTCCAGATGTCGCGCCAGGCTTTCAGCATTTCCACTTCGCGCAGCAGGCTGAAGCCGCCTTCATGCTTTTTTCCGGTTTTCAGGCCGGCACTCTCCAGGCTCTGGCGCAGCATATTGGCTGGAATACCGGTGATCTCTGCAGTCAGGATGATGTCGTCCGCATTGGCATCCAGCAGCATGTCGCGATACTTGTCGTTGGCCATGCTTTCGCGCGTGACGATAAAGCTGGTGCCGATATAGGCCATGTCGGCGCCCATTTCCTGCGCCACATGAATATACTGGCCGCGTGAAATGGCACCCGCCAGCACGATCGGGCCGTCGAAGAATTCGCGCACGGCGCCGACGAAAGCGAAGGGATTAAGCCAGCCGGTATTGCCGCCCGAGCCGGCGCATAACAGGATCAGGCCATCGACGCCGACCTCCGCTGCACGCCGTGCATGTTTCAGCGAGGCCACATCGGAAAAGACCAGCCCGCCATAGGCATGAACACGGGCGACGATGTTGGCGGGACTACCGACGCTGGCGATCACCAATGGCGCCTTATGCTTTTCGACCAGCGCCATATCTTCTTCCAGCCGCGTGTTGCTGGGATGGACAATCATATTGACCGCATACGGTGCAGCATTCGGGCTGCTGGTTTCGGCGGCGATGCGCGTCAGCCATTCATCGAGCAGCGCTGTCGTGCGGGCATTCAGGCTGGGGAAGGAGCCGACCACTCCCGCATTGCAGCAACCGATCACCAGATCTGGCCCGGAAATCAAAAACATCGGTCCGGCGATGACCGGAAGTTGCAGCCGCGACATGAAGCGCGCGGCGAGCTGGCGGTTACCGAATTGCATCGACATTTCATGTCCTCCCCAGGATCAGTGAAAGAGAGGTTGACATGAATTGACCCGTAAGTAAACTAGACGTCCATATGGTCAGATATTCAAATCTGACCGGCCGGTCCGGGAATTGAACTCGACCGATGCCAGGGAGGAAACGAGTGGAAGCGATGGCAGTGCCGCATGGCGCGGCTGCCGGAGCGCGCAAGCGTCCGGTGCTCGCCGCCCAAGACATCGGTTTGCAATTCGGCGGCATCAAGGCGCTGGATGGCGTCACCATTGAGATCTGCAGCGACGAACTGGTCGCGGTGATCGGCCCGAACGGGGCCGGCAAATCCTCGCTGATGAACTGCTTCAGCGGCTTCTATCGTCCGCAGCGCGGCGAAATCCAGTTCGACGGCACGTCCGTGATCGGCAAGTCGGTGCACCAGATTGCGCGCGCCGGCCTCGCCCGCACCTTCCAGGGCACGCATATCTTCTCGGGCATGACGGTGATCGAAAACATCATGATCGGCCGGCATATGCACATGCGCAGCAGCATCCTGGATGCCTTCATCCATTTCGGCCGCTCGCGCAATGAGGAATTCGCCCAGCGCGAGGTGGTGGAGGAAATCATCGAGCTGCTGGAGATGGAGGCGATTCGCCACCGTCCGGTCGGCACGCTCGGCTATGGCCAGCGCAAGCGGGTCGATCTTGGTCGCGCCTTGGCGCAGGAGCCGAAAATCCTGCTGATGGACGAGCCGATGGCCGGCATGAATACCGAAGAAAAGGAAGATCTGGCCCGTTTCATCCTGGATGTGCGCGAGGCACGCGGCATTCCGGTGGTGCTGGTCGAGCATGACATGGGCGTGGTGATGGATCTGGCCGATCGCGTGGTCGTGCTGGATTTTGGCCGCAAGATCGCCGAGGGCACGCCAGCCGAAGTCCAGCGCGATCCGGCGGTGCTCAAGGCTTATCTGGGTGAGGGAACGCGCTGATGATTGCGATGCAGACCCTGCCCCAATTGCTGCTGCTGCGTGGCCAGCAGGAGCCCAGCCGCCTGGCGCAGCGCCACAAGAAGCGCGGCATCTGGCGCGAATACAGCTTCGGCGATGTGCTCGAGCAGGTGCGCGGCCTCGCTCTCGGGCTTGATGCCATGGGTGTGAAGCGCGGCGAAACGGTTGCCATCATCGGCGAGAATGAGCCGGACAATTTCTGGGCCGAGTTTGCCGCACTGGCGCTCGGAGCGAAGGTCATATCGCTCTACCCCGATCTGACGGCTGGCGAAATCGACTATCTTCTGAATGACAGCGAGGCGGTCTGCCTGATCGCCCAGGATCAGGAGCAGGTCGACAAGGGCCTGGCCATCCGCGATGCCGTACCAGGCCTGCGGCATATCCTGTACTGGGACACGACGGGCATGTGGTCCTACGGCGACAAGGGGCTGCATACCACGCAGGACGTGACAACCCGGGGTATCGAGCGTCACCGCGCCAGTCCCGCTGCCTTCGAGGCGATGGTGGCGGCAGGACAGCCGGACGATATCGCGGTGCTGTCTTACACGTCGGGCACCACTGGCCGGCCCAAGGGCGTGATCGTCACGCACAAGATGATGATCGACAACGCCTACCGCATCATGAGTGCGGCCGAGGTGCGGCCCGGTCTCGACTATCTAACCTATATTGCGCCGGCCTGGATCACCGAGCAGATCGTCGGCGTCACCATGGGCCTGGCCGTGCCGATGGTGGTGAATTTCCCGGAATCGCCCGAGCAGGTTCTGGCAAACCTGCGCGAAATTGCGGTGGAGATGATGGTCTTCGCGCCGCGGCAGTGGGAAAGCCTGGCGGCGACGATCCAGGCTCGCATGCTGGATGCCGGCCCGCTGCGTCGTCGCATCTACGAATGGGGCGTGGCGATCGGGCATCAGGTGAATGTCGGTCGCCTGGAAGGCAAGCCGGCGCCGCTGCTGGCGCGGCTGCTCTATCCGCTGGCGGATGCGCTGGTGCTGGAGCCGCTGCGCGACAAACTTGGTCTGACCCGACTCAGCCTACCGGTCTGCGGCGGTGCCACCATGGCGCCGGATGTGTTCCGCCTGTTCCATGCCATCGGCGTGCCGCTGCGCAACATTTATGGCGCCACTGAAATCGGCCTGCTGACCCTGCATCAGAGCGAGAGCTACAACCTCGAAACCGTTGGCCACTGGATGAAACCACATCCCGATGCCGGCAAGCCGCTGGAATGGAAACTGTCGGAGGCCGGCGAGCTGCTGGTGCGCGGCGGCTCCTTCTTCCAGGGTTATTATCGCAACCCGGAGAAATCGGACGAGCGCCTGCAGGATGGCTGGTATCAGACCGGCGACGCGGTGACCCAGACCGAGAGCGGCGAGCTGGTTTTCCTCGAGCGAATCAGTGACCTGCGCCGCATGCGCAGCGGCGACAGTTTCCCGCCGCAATATATCGAAACCCGGTTGCGCTTCAGTCCCTTTATCAAGGATATTCTCACTCTTGGTGATGAAAGCCGGGATTTCGTTGGTGCGCTGATCAATATCGACATGGAAGTGCTGTCGCGCTGGGCGGAAGAGCGCAACATCACATATTCCACCTTTACTGACCTGTCGCAGAAGCCGGAAGTGGCGGCGCTAATCCGCGAGGACATCCGCCGGGTCAACCTCTTCCTGCCGGAACATGCGCGCGTGCGCCGCTTCGCCAATTTCCCCAAGGAACTCGATCCTGACGAAGGTGAGTTGACCCGGTCGCGCAAGCTGCGGCGCGAGTTCATCACCGAGCGCTACCAGGCTTTGGTGGAAGAGATCTATCGCGGTAGCAGCACGGCGGCCGTGAATATCCTGATTACCTACCAGGACGGCCGCAAAGGCACGCTCTCGGCAACAGTTCGCATCAACGATGTCGACGAGGGCTTTAACATCATTGAATTGCAGGACAACAGGCGGGCCATCGCATGAGCGAGTTTCTCAACTACACCATCAATGGTGCGCTGATCGGGCTGCTCTATGCCCTGATCGCCATGGGCTTTATCGTCATCTACCGCGCCTCCAAGGTCTTTAACTTCGCGCAGGGCGAGCTGGTGGTGTTCGGTGGCTTCGTGGTCTGGTGGATGATCACATCCATCGGCCTGCCATACTGGATCGGCATTCCGCTGGCTTTCGTCGCCGCGGCACTTTTCGGTTTCGCCATCGAGCGGATCTTCTTCTCGCGCCTGGTCGGCGAGTCGGTCTTTGCCATGGTGATGGTCACTATCGGGCTCCTGATTCTGCTGCGCGGGCTGATCCTGGTGCTGTTCGGCCCGCAGGTGCGGCCGTTCCCGATTATCTTCCCGCTGCAGCCGGTGATCATCGGCGACATCCTGATCCCGCGCTCGCTGTTCATTGGCGGCATGATCACCATCGTCGTTGGCCTTGGCCTCTCCTGGTTCTTCAACCGCACCCGGCCTGGTCTGCGCATGACGGCGGTGGCAGAAGATCACCAGGTTGCGGTGTCGATGGGCATTTCAGTCAAGCGCTCGGTGGCTTTTGCCTGGATCCTCGGTTCGGTGCTGTCCACGCTGGGCGCGATTATCTTCCTGAGTGGAAAGTCTGTCAGCTTCCTGGCCTCCGAGATCGGGCTCGCCGCGCTACCGGTCGCCTTGCTGGCTGGTTTTGAATCGATCGCTGGCGTGCTGCTTGCCGGGATTATCGTGGGCATCATTCAGGGCCTGGTCATGGCTTATGTCGATCCCGTGATCGGCGGCTCGGTCGGCAACGTTTTCCCGTTCATCATCATGCTTGTCATCCTATTCATCCGACCAACCGGCATGTTCGGTTGGAAGATGGTCGAGAGGGTCTGAGTCATGGATCCCGCTGGCGTCTTTGCAACCAGCTTCGCGCGCGACCAGTCGCTGATCCGCACGCGCAAGCAGCTCATCTGCCTGATCCTCTTCATGGTGCTGCTGGCGGTGTTGCCGCTGCTGGTCGGCCCGCGCCTGGTAGCGGTGGCGACCTCGGCACTGATTACGGTCGTGGTGACTGTCGGCCTGCAGATCTGCACCGGCTATGGCGGCCAGATCAATCTCGGCCAGGCCGCCTTCATGGGCAGTGGCGCCTATGCCACCGCGGTGCTGGCCAGCAAGTTCGGCTTCCCGTTCTGGGCCGCAATCCCGCTGGGCGGCTGTGCGGCCGCGGCGTTCGGCTTCATCTTCGGCCTGTCGGCAGTGCGCATCAAAGGCTTCTACCTTGTGCTCACCACCATCGCGGCACAGTCGCTATTCCATTTCCTGGTGCTCAACCTGCCGCAATCATGGCTCGGTGGCTCGAACGGCCTGTCGCTCGAGCCGGCGCAACTGTTCGGCTATGTCATCGATACCGATCGCTCGATTTACTATCTCTGTCTGGTCTTCGCCGTGGTGATGGTGGCCGGCGCCTTCGGCATCGCCCGCAGCCGTCATGGCCGCGACTTCGTGGCGGTACGCGACGATGATGTCGCCTCCGGCATGATGGGCATAGATGTGGTCCGTACCAAGGCCATGGCCTTCCTGGTGGGGTCTTTCTATGCGGGCATCGGCGGTGGGCTGTGGGCCTATTATGTCCGCTTCGTCGCCGTCGACCAGTTCACGCTTTTCCATTCGATCTGGTTCGTGGCCATGGTGATTGTCGGCGGGATCGGCTCGATCACCGGCGCCCTGATCGGGGTCGTGGTCATCCTCTCGATCCGCGAGAGCTTCATCAGTCTCGGCCCCACTTTCGTGCAGGTGGTGCCCTGGCTCGGTGGCGACGTGGTGTTCGCCACACTCAACATCTTCCTTGGTGGTGTGATTGCCGCCTTCCTGATCTTCGAGCCGCGCGGTTTGATGCATCGCTGGTCGATCATCAAGCGCTCCTACCGGCTCTGGCCGTTCTCTTACTAGCGTTCTGCATGGCGTAGACGATTTCCACACACATGAAAAACGGGAGGAAGTAACAATGAAAATGTTCGCACGCACAGTGCTCGCCGGAATGGCCACGCTCATGCTGGCTGCCCCGGCGCAGGCCCAGACCACCTATAACATCGCTTCGCTGGCCGATTTCACCGGCCCTTATGCCGACGTGATGAAGGATCTCAATGGCGCACGGCACTCCGCTGTTGCCTGGTGGAATGCCGAAGTGGGCAAGGACCTGGGCGTCCAGCTTAAGATGAAGGACTACGACCATCGCTACGACGCCGCCCAGGTCGCCAGCCTGTGGCCCGGCATCAAGGCTGAGCTGAATCCGATCATCGCACTGGGTGTCGGCGCGCCGGATGCCACCGCTTTGCAGGGCCGCCTGCCGGCCGACGGCATTCCGCTGATCATGTCCACCGCTGGTTATGGCTTCGGCTGGAAGAGCGACCCCTGGGTGTTCAACCCGCGCTCCACCTATGCGCATGAGGCGGCCGCCTTCCTCGAATGGTATCGCAAGCAGAACAACGTCTCCGGCGCCCTGAAGGTTGCGGTCTTCTCGTCCGAAGCGTCGCCGGCCTATGTCGATATCGCCAAAGGCCTGCGCAAGTATGCCGATGAGAACAAAGCCACCATCGATCTGGTCGAAATCGTCTACACCGAAGTGCAGCCGACCGACCTGACCACCCAGGTCAACCGCGTGCTCAACAAAGGCGCCCAAGTGCTGGACGTGCAGACCAACACAGCGGCCGTCGTGGCGGTGAAGCGCGCGTTGCAGGCGCTGAACAAGAAGGTGCCGATCGTGATGAGTTCGCACAACGGGATCACGGCCTCGGCCTCGGCCATAGGCGGCATTGCCAACCTGGAAGGCGATTACGAAGTTTATGGCATGGCGATGCCGACCGACGAAAACACCAAGTCGCGCCAGTTCTATGAGAAGCTCAAGAGCCAGTACGGGATGAAGGGCGGCTGGACGGTGCCGACCGTGATGGGTCTGAACCAGACCCTGGTGGCCTTGCGTGCGGTAGAGGCGGCGGCCAAGAAGTCGGGCGCGGCAAATGTCACCGGGCGCGGTGTGCGCGAAGCCCTGCTCAGCACCACGATCACCAGCGAGCAAACCTTCGAAATCCTGTCGGATGTAAAATACACAAACGATGCGCCGTTCCCGACCACGGGTGCGACGGTCAATATCGGTATTGTGAAGGGCGGCAAGTATATCACCGCTGCCCCGGGTGTGGCGGTGCCGCAGATCGGGAAGTGGTAACCCAGTCGCAAGGATGGGCCGGGCGCAATGCCCGGCCCTGCAATGCCGGAGGCGCGCGTGCTTGAGCTCAACAATGTCGAAGTGATCTACAGCGAGGTCATCCTGGCGGTGAAGGGTGTCTCGATGCGCATCAGCGAGGGGCAGTGCGTCGCCCTGCTGGGTGGTAACGGCGCCGGCAAGTCGACCACGCTGAAGGCGATTTCGAATGTGATCAAAACCGAGGACGGGCGCGTCACCTCGGGTAATATCCAGTTCAATGGCAAGCGCATCGACAATCAGGATGCGGTCGACATCGTCGATACCGGCATCATCCATGTGATGGAAGGGCGCCGCGTGCTGCGCCACCTCACCGTGGAGCAGAACCTGATCATCGGTGGGCACAAGGAAACCAGCCTGCGTGCGGTGCGGCAGCGACTGGATGAGGTTTATTCCCGCATCGGCCGGCTTGCGGCCCTGAAAGATCGCACCTCTGGCTATCTGTCAGGCGGTGAGCAGCAGATGTTGGTGATCGGCCGTGCCATGATGGCACGACCGAAGCTGATGCTGATCGACGAGCCGTCGCTCGGTCTGGCACCGCTGATGGTCGACGAGGTTTTCGCCGTTCTGAAGTCACTGAAGGATGCCGGCGTCACGCTGCTGGTGGTGGA
>NZ_JAHBYG010000065.1 GCF_019636075.1 Ferrovibrio sp. | reverse complement strand
TCCCCCCGCGCCGCGTCGATCCGCGCCATCACACGCGCATCGGCATCAGCACATAGAGTGCGCCGTCGTCGGACGGATCGCGCACGATGGTGGGCGCCAGGGCATCGGCCAGCAGGAAGCGGGCATTCTCGCCCTCGATCTGGCCGGCGATATCGAGCAGATACTTGGAATTATAGCCGACCTCGATAGGCGCCGCGCTATAGGCGATGGTGAGCAATTCCGAAGCCGAACCCTGATCCGGGCTGGTGGCGGAAAGCTCAAGCCCTTCCGATTTCAGCGTCAGCTTCACGGCGCGGCTCTTTTCGGTGGAGATGGTGGCCACGCGATCCACGGCGGCGGCGAATGCCTTGGCATCCACTTCCATCACCTTGTCGTTGTCGCGCGGAATCACCCGCTCATATTCCGGGAAGGCGCCGTCGATCAGCTTAGACACCAGCACCAGTTCGGCGAAGGCGAAGCGGATCTTGGTATCCGACAGCGAGATGGTGACATCAGCGGAGGCGCCATCGAGCAGCTTGCGCAATTCGGCAACGGTCTTGCGCGGCACGATCACGCCGGGCATGCCGGCAGCGCCGCTGGGCAGCGGGCTTTCCACGCGCGCCAGACGATGGCCATCGGTGGCCACGGCGCGCAGCATCGGCACGCCGGCGCTGCTGGCGGCATGCACGTAGATGCCGTTGAGGTAATAGCGCGTCTCCTCGGTGGAGATCGCAAACCGGGTCTTGTCGATCAGGCGACGCAGTTGATCCGCCGGCAGGGTGAAGCTGTTGGGCAGGTCGCCCGCCGCCATCACCGGGAAATCTTCCTTCGGCAGGCAGCTGAGCTTGAAGCTGGAACGGCCGGCGCGCAGTTCAAGGCGCTGATCGGCAGCCGAGAAGGTCAGTTCCACTTCCGAGCCATCGGGCAGCTTGCGCACGATGTCGTAGAAGGTATGGGCAGCCACCGTGGTGGAGCCCGGCTTGGAAACCTTGGCAGCGAGATTTTCCACCACGGCGATATCGAGATCGGTGGCGGTGAGCGCCAGGCCGCTATCCTGGGCCTCCAGCAATACATTCGAGAGAATGGGGATCGTATTCCGGCGCTCCACCACGCTTTGCACATGGCTGAGAGCGGTCAGCAGAACGGCGCGCTCGATAGTAAGTTTCATGGCTGAAAACCGGGAATGTTGCCTGCCCCGACGGCCCACCCGCCGAGTCGAAAGAGTATATCAAAGCCGCCCGTTCTAGGCGAGCAATTCAGCAGCCTGGGGCGGCCCCTTTCGCGGCACCGCGAAAGAGATTCAAGCCATTGATATTATTGAGAAATAAGGCCGATCAGCCTTCTAGCTTGCGGCGCAGCAGATCCACGTCTTCAGCGAATGCGCTGTCGAGTTCGCGGAGTTCCTCGATCTTACGCACGGCATGCATCACCGTGGTGTGGTCGCGGCCGCCGAATTTGCGCCCGATTTCGGGCAGGCTGCGCGAGGTAAGCTGCTTTGCCAGATACATCGCCACCTGGCGCGGACGGGCCACGGCGCGGGCGCGGCGGGGCGAATGCATGTCGGCGAAGCGGATCGAGAAATGCTCGGCCACGCGCTTCTGGATTTCCTCGATCGTCACCTTGCGGTCATTGGCGCGCAGCAGATCGGCCAGAACTTCCTGGGCCGAGGTGATGGTGATCGGGCGCCCCACCAAGCTGGAATAGGCGGAAATGCGGTTCAGCGCGCCTTCCAGCTCGCGGATATTGGATGTGATGCGCCGCGCCAGGAATTCCAGCACCTCGGCGGGAATGTTGCGCATGCCGGTGCGCTCGGCCTTGGCCTGCAGGATGGAAAGCCGCAACTCGAAATCGGTGGGATGGATATCCACCACCAGGCCCCAGCCGAGCCGCGAACGCATGCGCTCCTCGATGCCTTCCAGATCCGAGGGCGAACGATCGCCCGACACGATGATCTGGCGGTTCTGGTCGCACAGCGCATTGAAGGTGTGGAAGAACTCTTCCTGGGTGCTTTCCTTGCCGGCGATGAACTGGATGTCATCGATCATCAGCACGTCGACGGAGCGGAACTGCTCCTTGAAGGCCATCGTGTCCTTGAAGCGCAAGGCACGAATGAACTGGTACATGAATTTTTCGGCCGAGAGATAGACCACCCGGCGCTCAGGGAAGAGCTGGCGGATATGCCAGCCGATGGCATGCATCAGATGGGTTTTGCCCAACCCCACGCCGCCATAAAGGAACAGCGGGTTGTAGGCCACCTGCGGGCTTTCGGCCACGCGCAGAGCTGCGGCGCGCGCCAGCTCGTTGGATTTGCCGGTAACGAAACTCTCGAAGGTAAAGCGCGGATCGAGCGGCGCCGACAATTCGCGCTCCACGTCGTCCATATCGCGTGCCGGCAGCGGCACGCCGGTGCGGGCATCGGTGCGCGGTTCGGCCGCGCGCTGACCGGCAGCGGCAAACTGCTGGCCCGGCATGCGCGGATCGGTCGCACGCTGGTCGGGCTGATGCGGATCGGCATTGCGCAGGGCGGCATTGCGTTGGTCGGCTGCGGCAGCATCCTGGGCCTGGCCCGGCTTGGGCGCGGCAGCGACGCGCACCTGGATCAGCACACGGCGCACATCGGGATTTTCCAGCCGCCAGATTTCGCGCAGCCGCTCGGAGTAATGGTTGGCTACCCAATCGCGCATGAAGCGGGTGGGCACCGAAAGATGCACATCGCCATCTTCCAGCGCCAGCTTGGCAAGCGCCAGCGGCTTGAGCCAGCTATTGAAGGCCGCCTCGCCGAAAGCGCCGCGCAGACGACCGCGCACACGCAACCATTGCTCAGCCAGCAAATGCGCGGAAGCCGATGGGATGCCGGTTTCCGTCCCTACCGTTGCTTGCGGTGTGGCGGCGGATTGCGGCTGCGAAGGAAAGGATTTCACCATGATGCGGCCTCAGCTCTGCGTCCAGGCGAGGCCAGAGGCCTTCCAACCGTTGCGCTTGCCGCGATGTTTTTCCGGATCGAGATCGCCCTCGAAACCGCCGACGATATTGAAGCACGGGCCGAAGCCAGCCTTGGTCATGGCAATTGCCGCAGCGCGCGAACGCACGCCGGAGCGGCAAAGGAAATACAGCGGCTGGCCTGGGGCAACGTCCTTGGCACGCAAGTCGTCAGCGAAACTCGGGTTCACATTCATGGTCGGATAAACTTGCCAGGAAATTTGCAATACGGATTTTGAGAGTGAGGTCAGATCGGGCAGGCCGACATAACTCCACTCCGGTGCAGTGCGTACGTCGATCAATATCGCAGAGGAGTCGGACTGCAGTTTTGACCAGGCTTCGGCCGGAACAACATCGCCCGCATATCCATCGTCAACCCCCGTTGCCGCTGCCTGCATCCCCAAAACCCTCGCGCCACGTATTTCGTTTTTTCAAACCAATTTATGGAGCGTAACGCGCTACCACGAACTGACTGAGATCGATCAGACACTGAGATCGATCAGACACTGAGATCGATCAAACACTGAGATCGAGCACTAAGAGCATGAACCGACTGAAGGCCATCCTACTATCTGGCCGTCGCGATCCGAAATGCCAACCGACGAACTTGCGTTCCTGCCGACCTTCATTCCGCCCCGTGGCAGCGGGTGCATTAAACGCAAAAACGGTTCCGCTAAGCAAGCATGCTTTCGCCTGTTCGCCAAAAAAAAACTCCACTGTGACGCAAACAACGCTCTTGTATTTTTCAGCGACAGCAACGTGATGAGAATTACATCATAGACATGTTGCTTGCGCATAATCGCACACGCAGAGACAAGTGCTTGGGAAGACAGGCGCCCGGCAACACAACGGCTTGGCATGCAAGCGCCGCAGCTTACTATGAAACCGCTTGAAACCCGGCATACAAGTGCTTGGCACTAAACACGCAACGCCCGATATCGACAAAGGTTCCGCAGCCAAAGCCTGGCCGCCGGGTTACCTTTGGTCATCCCTGCCATGACAACGCATCCCGCGCATGCGGTCGAACGAAACGGCATCCTTCCTTTGGAGGAGCGCCCTTACGCGCCGCACAAAAAAACATCGCCACGGTCGAGAGGACCGTGGCGAGGCGAAACCAATTTTATCACCAATTCTTTCCGGTGCGTCCAAGGCCGCCAGCGAGTGGCGGAGGCCTGATGGCCAAGGCTCCGTATGCGGAACCTGGCAAGGCGGATCGCACTGGAAGGCGGCAGGCCCGGAAGCCGGGCCGGAGCATCAGCCCAGCGATTTGACGCGGGCGTTGAGACGCGACAGCTTGCGCGAGGCGGTGCCCTTCTTGACCGCACCCTTGGTCACGCCCTTGTCGAGCGCCGGCTGGGCCAGCTTCAGAGCGGCCTGAGCGGCAGCCTTGTCGCCCTTGGCGATGGCGTTCTCGACGCTCTTCACGGCGGAGCGGACCTTGCTGCGACGCGCGCGGTTGACCTCGGTGCGCTTGGGGGTTTGGCGGGCGCGCTTCTCCGCCGACTTATGCTGAGCCATGGACAGATGTTCCAGTTGCGTGATGAGTGCCGTTAGGCGAATTCGAGGCGCGCGTTATAGCCCCGGCTTGGGGAGGCGTCAACCCTGCCAGGGCCGCCACGAAAACAGGCGAAAAAGACCCCAGGCCATACCGGCAGCATACTGGCGGCATACGGGCAGCAGCTGGGCAGCATGGCCTCGGCGTTGATCCCCGGGCGGCCTGCGGTCATAGTGCCAAGATGCTGGAAAACCTGCCATCTATTCTGGATCTTGCGGCCCGAGGCCTCTACCTGCTGGGCGCCGCCTGGGGCTTTGCCCTGATGGCCACCAGCGCATTGCCGGCGGCTTTCTTCTGGGGCATAGGCGGCGGCCTCGCGCTGGCGCTCGCGCTGGTCGATTCCGCCATATTGCTGGCACTGCCCGGCCTGGCCGGCCTTACGCCCAGCCTGCAGTTCTATAATGCCACGATCGGCGCCATGGCCCTGGGGCTGGGCGCATTGTTTTCCATCGTGGTGCCGCCGGCCAGCAAACGCCGCACCCTGTTCACTGCCCTGGGCATAGCCCTGCTGATGGCCGCCGCCGTGGAACGGCTGCCGCTAGGGCAATTGCCGATGCCGCTGGTGCTGCTGGGCATGCTGATGCTGGCGGTGCTGATCGGCCTGCGCCACCGCCCCGCCCCGGCACGCTGGCTGTTGGCCGGCATGCTGCTGCTGGGCCTGGCCGAATTGACCCGCCATGGCTTTCTGCCTGGCCTGCCGCTGCCCGAGGCCGAGGCCGCCCGGCTGCTGCTCGGCCTGGGCTTATACACCTTCGGACGCGCCGCCAAGGCAGCCTGAACGCCCGATCAGAAGACAGAATTTTCAGCCGATAGGGATTCCCGTTGCCGAAAATTATTTTAAGTATAAAATAATTTTCTATCCTGGAGGCGCGCATGAAAATCGCCATCATCGGCGGCGGACCGGCCGGCTTGTATCTTGCCCTGCTGCTCAAGAAGGCAGAGCCCGGGCACAGCATCGTGGTGCATGAGCGCAACCGCCCAGACGATACATTCGGCTTCGGCGTGGTGTTTTCCGACGAGACGCTGAACCAGTTCCTGGCCGAAGATCCGGCAACCCACGCCCTGATCGCCGACCGTTTCGCCCATTGGCACGAGATCGACGTTGTGCATGGCAACGAGACGATCCGTTCCGGCGGCCATGGTTTTTGCGGCCTGGCGCGGGTAACCCTGCTGGAAATCCTGCAACAGCGCTGCCGCGAACTGGGTGTCGACCTGCGTTTCCAAGACGAGGCGCTGGATTTTGAACGTCTGCGCCGGGAGAACGACCTGCTGGTGGGCGCCGATGGCATCAACAGCGCCATGCGCGAGCATTGGAAACAGCATTTCAAGCCCAGCCTGGATTGGCGCCGCAACAAGTTCGTCTGGCTGGGCACATCTCTGCCGCTGGATACCTTCACCTTCATCTTCCGCGCCAACGAGCATGGTCTGTTCCAGGTGCATGCCTATCGGTTCGAGGATGGCCGCTCCACCTTCATCGTGGAAACCAGCGAAGCGACCTGGCTGCGGGCCGGGCTGGACAAGGCCGACGAGGCCGCCACCGTGGCCTATTGCGCCAAGCTGTTTGCCCCGGATTTGAAGGGCCATCCGCTACTCACCAACAAGTCGCTCTGGCGCACCTTCCCCACCGTGCGCTGTGAAAAATGGGTGTATGAAAACACCGTGTTGATCGGCGATGCGGTGCATACCGCGCATTTTTCCATCGGCTCGGGCACCAAGCTGGCGATGGAGGATGCGATTGCGCTGAGCCGCGCCATCTCCGCCCCCGGCAGCGATGTGAAAGCCAAGCTTGCGGCCTTCGAGACCGAGCGCCATGAGCAGACCGAAATCCTGCAGCATGCCGCGCAGGTTTCGCTGGAATGGTTCGAGCAGACCGACCGCTATCGCGATTTTGCGCCGGTGCAATTGGCGCTCAGCCTGCTGTCGCGTTCCAAGCGGGTTACCTACGAAAACCTGCGCCTGCGCGATCCCGGCTTTATTGCCGGCATCGACCGCTGGTTCGCCGATCAGGCTTTCAGGCAATTGGGCGAGGCCGCACCGGCCAAGGCGCCCCCGCCGATGTTCACGCCGTTCAAACTGCGCGACATGCGCCTGGAAAACCGCGTGGTGGTTTCGCCGATGTGCCAATATTCGGCGAAGGACGGCATCCCGAATGACTGGACCCTGGTGCATCTGGGCAGCCGCGCCATCGGCGGCGCCGGGCTGATCATCACCGAAATGACCGATATCGCGCCAAACGCCCGCATCACGCCCGGCTGCGCCGGCCTGTGGTCCGATGCCCATGCGGCGGCCTGGAAGCGCATCGTCGATTTCGTGCATGACAATTCCAAGGCCAAGATCGCCGTGCAGCTGGCCCATGCCGGTGCCAAGGGCGCCACCTGCCGGCCCTGGGAGGCTGGCAGCGACCAGCCCTTGCCCGCCAATCAGGCCTGGCCCATCGAGGCCGCCTCCGCCCTGCCCTATCTGGCCAACAGCGCCACCCCGCACGAGATGACCCGCGCCGATATGGACCGCGTGCGCGGCGATTTCGTGCAGGCCGCCAAACTGGCCAAACTGGCCGGGTTCGACATGATCGAACTGCATCTGGCCCATGGCTATCTGCTGTCGGGCTTTATCTCGCCGCTGACCAACACGCGCCGCGACGAATATGGCGGCAGCCTGGAAAACCGCATGCGGTTTCCGCTGGAGGTATTCGATGCCATCCGCGCGGTCTGGCCTACGGAAAAACCGATCTCGGCGCGTATCTCGGCGGTGGATTGGGTGCCGGGCGAAGGGCTGGAAATCGAGGATGCCATCCAGATCGCCCGCATGCTGAAACAGCATGGTTGCGACCTGGTGGATGTTTCCGCCGGCCAGACCAGCCGGCGCGCCAAGCCGCGCTACGGCCGCATGTTCCAGACCCCGTTCGCCGATGCCATCCGCCAGGAGGCCGGCATCGCCACCATCGCGGTGGGCGCCATCACCTCCGCAGATCAGGTGAATACCATTATCGCCTCGGGCCGCGCCGATCTTTGCGCCCTGGCCCGGCCGCATCTGGCGGATCCGTATTTCACCCTGCATGCGGCGGCCGATTATGATTTCCGCGGCATCCACTGGCCGGTGCAATACCATGCCGGGCGCGACCAGCTTTATGCCCTGAAAGCGCGCGAACGCGAAGAGGCCGCCGCCCAGCGCGCCGATGCCCTAGAAAAGCAGCGGCTGCGGCGAGACAGCGACATCTGATCCCGGTATCGTTTCCGCATCGATTCCGGGAAGGATACCCATGCGCGATCTGCATCTGCCTGGCCGCTCCGTGGCCATGGGCCGCCACGCCGCTGCCGCCACCTCGCATAGCCTGGCCACCCTTGCGGCCATCGATATCCTGAAAAGCGGCGGCAGCGCCGCCGATGCAGCGATTGCCGCCTGCGCCGTACAATGCATCGTGGAACCGGGCTCCACCGGCATCGGCGGCGATTGCTTCGTGCTGTATTCCCCCCGAGGCGGTAAAGTGCAGGGCCTGAACGGTTCCGGCCGCGCACCTGCCGGCCTCACCGCCGATCTGCTGCTCGGCCAGGGCCTGAACGAGATCGGCCTTACCAGCCCGCATGCAGTGACCATTCCCGGCGCCATCGATGCCTGGCTGAAACTGCATCAGCGCTTCGGCAAGCTTCCTTTTGGCGACCTGCTGCAACCGGCGATCCGGCTTGCGGAAGAGGGTTTTCCGATCACCGAACGGGTGAGCGTGGATTTTGCCCGCAACGAGAAAAAGCTATCCGCCGATGCCAACACCGCCGCCGTGTATCTGCCGGGCGGCAAACCGCCGGCACGCGGCAGCGTGATGAAGCTTGAAGCCTATGCCAAGGTTTTGCGCGAAGTGGCCAGCAAGGGCCGCGAAGGATTCTATTCCGGCTGGGTGGCGGAGGATATCGTTGGCTATCTGCGCGGCCTGGGCGGCATGCATACGCTGGAGGATTTCGCCAACCAGAAATCCTACTGGGTGGAGCCGATCGCCACCCGCTACAAGGACGTGGACCTGCTGGAAATCCCGCCCAGCGGCCAGGGCATCATAAGCCTGCTGCTGCTCAACATCCTGTCTGGCTTCGATCTGGGCAAACTGGATCCTGCCGGCGTGGAGCGGTTCCATATCGAGGCCGAAGCCACACGGCTGGCCTTTCAGGCGCGCGACACTTATGTGGCCGATCCGGCCTTTGCCGATGTGCCGGTGGACAAGCTGCTTTCCGCTGCCTTCGCCGATGAATTGCGCAGCCGCATCGATTTGAAGAAGGCGATGCCCGCGCCGCCGCCCATCGGCGGCCCGGTCTATCGCGATACGGTGTATATCACCGTGGTGGATGCCGACGGCGATTGCTGTTCGTTCATCAACTCGCTGTTCTTTCCCTTCGGCACCGCGCTGAGCAGCCCGAAAACCGGCCTGCTGCTGCAAAACCGTGGCAGCGGCTTCCGCCTGCAGCCGGGGCATCCCAATTGCTTGGAACCCGGCAAGCGGCCGCTGCACACCATCATCCCGGCCATGGCGCTGAAAAACGGCAAGCCCTGGTTATGCTATGGCGTGATGGGCGGCGGCTTCCAGCCGGTTGGCCAGGTGCATGTGCTGACCAACCTGGTGGATTACGGCATGGATATTCAGGAAGCCATCGATTGTCCGCGCGGTTTCCACACCCAAGGCCGCTTCGAAGCCGAACGCGGCATCCGTGCCGACGTGCTGCAAGGCTTGGCCGCGCTGGGCCATGACGTGAAGCTGGCTGAAATGCCCCATGGCGGTGGCCAGGGCATCCTGCTCGGCGATGTGCTGCAAGCCGGCTCGGATCCGCGCAAGGATGGCTGCGCGCTGGCTTATTAGAAACCGCGCGCCTTACGGTTGGTTTCCAACTGTTCGGGCGTCAGTTCCAGGCCGACCAGGATTTCCACATCGGCGGCGCCGCGACCAGGCGCGAAGGGAATGGTCTGTTCCAGTTCCTCGCCCACCACCGCGCGGCGGCGGCCCTGGGTGAAAGGCACCTTGGCGGTGAAACGCTCACGCGAGAGAATGCGCTGCTGCTTATCCACCACGGCAACGAAATACGGCACGGCGGTTTCCGCAGCTTCGCCGGCCGGACCACGGGTGGCGGCCACCTGCAGGGTGAACTGGATGGTGACGGAATCCAGCTTGTTGGCATATCTGCAGCCGCCATTGAAATCCAGCAGCTGATGCTCGTAGGCCACATCGGTAAGATCGCGGCCGGAACCGGCACGGTAGATCGTGCCCTTGGCCGCATCGCTGAGGATACCCACGCGCGGGCAGGCTGGCGGCGGGGCTTTTTTGTCGAAAATCCCGCAACCGGCCAGCAGCAGCAACCCAATGGCCAGCAAACCGCACCGCGCCAAGCGCGAGCCCTGGATTTGCCTGGATTCGAGGGTCATGGCGGACTTTCCTTCCCGCAGCGGGTGGGTTAGCTTGCCCGGCAATCGACGGACGCCCCTGTATAGAAGAGGCCCCGCCGCCTTACAAGCTTTGCAGGCCCGCCTGGCAGATGAACGCGCCCTTACAAAAGATCGAGATCGTACTGGCGGCACCGCGCGGCTTCTGCGCCGGCGTGGACCGTGCCATCCAGATCGTGGAACGCGCCATCGCCAAATATGGCGCACCGGTCTATGTGCGCCACGAAATCGTGCATAACCGCTTCGTGGTGGACAGCCTTGCCGCCAAGGGCGCGGTTTTCGTGGACGAGCTGGATCAGGTGCCGCCCGGCGTACCGGTGGTGTTTTCCGCCCATGGCGTGCCGAAATCCGTGCCGCTGGCCGCCCAGGCGCGCGAATTATTCTATCTCGATGCCACCTGCCCGCTGGTGAGCAAGGTGCACCGCGAGGCCGAGCGCCATCATCGCGAGGGTCATCACATTCTTCTGATCGGCCATGCCGGCCATCCGGAGGTGATCGGCACCATGGGGCAATTGCCCGATGGCGCCGTTACCCTGGTGGAAACCGTGGCCGATGTGGCGGCCCTGCCGGACATGACGGGCCGTAAGCTGGCCTTCATCACCCAGACCACGCTTTCGGTGGATGATACCGCAGAGATCATCGCCGCTTTGCAGGCGCGCTTTCCCAGCATCGAGGCGCCGCGCAAGGAAGACATCTGCTATGCCACCACCAACCGGCAGGCTGCCGTGAAGGCGATTGCCGCAGAATGCGATGCCTTGCTGGTGATCGGTGCGCCGAATTCGTCCAACTCGCTGCGGTTGGTGGAAGTGGGCAAACGGCTGGGCTGCACCACCGCCCTGCTGGTGCAGCGCGCCGCCGATATCGATTGGAACAAACTGGAGCATTGCCGCAGCGTGGGCATCACCGCCGGCGCCAGCGCACCGGAAGTGCTGGTGGAAGAAGTGATCGATGCCTTCCGCCAGCGTTTCGAGGTGAGCTTGCGCGAAGTGACCACCGCCACCGAGGCCGTGCAATTCAAACTGCCGGCGGCGCTGGACCAGCCATCGGCAAAGGCGGGCTGAGATGGCGGTTTACACCGAGATCGACGACGAGCAACTGGAAGCCCTGCTGGCGCAATACGATATCGGGCAGTTGATGTCGTATAAGGGCATCGCCGAAGGCGTGGAGAATTCCAACTTCATGCTGGTGACCGATCGCGGCAGTTATTTCCTCACGCTGTACGAACGCCGCGTGGATCCTGCCGACCTGCCGTTTTTCCTTGGCCTGATGCAGCATCTGGCGGCCCACGGCCTGCCCTGCCCCACGCCGATCCAGGGCCGCGACGGCGAGGCTTTGCGCGAAGTGGCCGGACGCCCCTGCGCCATCATCAGCTTTCTCAACGGCGTGTCGCAAAAGCGCCCCAGCGCCAAACATTGCCATGGCGTGGGTGCGGCTTTGGCCAAATTGCATATGGCCGGGCAGGATTTCAAAGGCCGCCGCCCCAACGCGTTGAGCCTGCCAGGCTGGAAAAGCCTGATCGAGGCCTGCGGCGACCGTGCCTCGAAAGTACGGGCCGGGCTGGAAAACGAAATCGCCCGTGAATGGGATTCGCTCTCCGCCGCCTGGCCGCCGGCACCGGACTTCGGCGCCGCAACGCCGCTGCCCGCCGGCGTGATCCATGCCGACCTGTTTCCCGACAATGTGCTGTTCCTGGGCGACGAAGTGAGCGGGCTGATCGATTTCTATTTCGCCTGCAACGACTATTTCGCCTACGACATCGCGGTGATGCTGAATGCCTGGTGCTTCGAGGCCGATGGCGCCTTCAATGTCACCAAGGGGCGCGCTTTCGTGGCCGGCTATGAAAGCGTGCGCAAGCTCACCGATGGCGAGGTATTCTCGTTGCCGCTGTTCTGCCGGGGCGCCGCCCTGCGCTTTCTGCTCACCCGGCTCTATGACTGGCTGAACCAGGTGCCCGGCGCGCTGGTGCGCCCGAAAGACCCGCTGGAATATTGGCAGAAGCTGAATTTCCATCGCCAGGTATTGGGCCCCAGCGCTTATGGTATTGAACGCTGAAATGACGACAGGCGATAGCACGGTGGAGGTTTTCACTGATGGCGCTTGCCTGGGCAATCCCGGCCCCGGCGGCTGGGGCGCTTTGCTGCGGCTGAACGGCCATGAGCGCGAATTATCCGGCGCCGATCCGGCCACCACCAACAACCGCATGGAATTGATGGCCGCCATCGGCGCATTGGAAGCACTCAAACGCCCCTGCAGCGTGCGCCTGCATAGCGACAGCCGCTACCTGATCGACGGCGTGCAGAAATGGCTGCGGCCCTGGAAGGCGCGCGGCTGGAAAACCGCCGATCGCAAACCGGTGAAGAATGTGGATTTATGGCAGCGGCTGGAAACCGCGATGGCGCCGCATGCCATCGAGTGGATCTGGGTGCGCGGCCATAGCGGACACCCGGAGAATGAGCGCGTGGACAAGCTGGCACGCGCTGCCGCCGGCGGCGAACCGCCGGCGGAAGGCTAACGTCTGGTCGCTATCAGGCCTGGGCCAGCAGCGTGCCGGCATCGGAGACTTCGAAGGCACCCGGCTTTTCCAGGTTGATCGCAGTCACCTTGCCGTTTTCGACAATCATCGAATAGCGCTGCGAACGCACACCCAGGCCGCGGGCCGAAAGATCGAACTCCATGCCGATCGCCTTGGTGAAATCGCCGCTGCCATCGGCCAGCATCACCACCGTTTCGCCGGTATTCTGCTGTTTGCCCCAGGCGCCCATCACGAAAGCATCGTTCACCGACAGGCAGGCGATCAGGTCGAAACCCTTGCCTTTGAATTCCGCCGCCTTCTCGATATAGCCGGGCAGATGCTTGGCCGAGCAGGTGGGCGTGAACGCACCGGGCAGCGCGAACAGGGCCACTTTCTTGCCGGCGAAAAGCGCGCCGGTCTTCACGGCTTCGGGGCCATTCGCCCCCATTGTATACACGGTAATGTCGGGAATGCTGTCGCCAACCTTGATGGTCATATCTCGTCTCTCCGTCTAAGGCGTTCCGCCAGCGTGTAAAATGAGCCGATGTCGGCTGCCGGGCAAGAGGTAGGATGGTATTCCGCCATAACAAGATTTCTGCCCCAGTTATGGACTTTCGGCCGCCGGAGGGTAACAATCGTCTACACCTGGATCGAGGGCCAGTATGCCGAAGACCGGAAAAAGCGGACGAGACCTGACGGGCTATCTTGAGCGCCAATTTCTGGTGGCGATGCCAGGCATGCCGGATTCGCGCTTTGCCCGCACCGTGATTTATGTGTGCTCGCATAATGCCGAAGGCGCCATGGGGCTGGTGATCAACAAGCCCTATCCCGGCCTGAGCTTCAACAGCCTGCTGCAGCAACTCAGTATCGAAACCACCGTGGAACCCAATATCGTGGTGCGCCAGGGCGGGCCGGTGGAAACCGGGCGTGGCTTCGTGCTGCATTCAACCGATTACATGCAACCCGGCAGCGTGGCCATCGACGAAGCCAAGGGCATAGGCCTGACCGCCACCCTGGATGTGCTGCGCGCGATTGCCACCGGCACCGGCCCGCAGCACAAGCTGTTCGCGCTGGGCTATGCCGGCTGGGGCGCGGGCCAACTGGATACCGAATTGCAGGAAAATGGCTGGCTCACCGTGCCCGCCGAGTTCGACCTGATCTTCGATCCCGATCTCGACAGTTTGTGGGAACGCTCGCTGGGCCTGCTCGGCATCAGCGCCGGCCATCTCGCCAGCGTGGCGGGCCACGCCTGACCTAGCCGCCAATTTTTCTGCTTTTCATCGTCAGGCCCGGGCTTGTTCCGGGCATCCATGATTCAGCAGCCTTGCCGTTTCAGGCATGGACCCGGTGGTGAGGTTGGCATTCAGGTCAGAGCCCGGGATCATCGGCTAACCGGCCATACATACGGTGATCGCGCCAGACGCCGTTGATCTTGAGAAATTGCCGCGCGATGCCCTCGGCCTGAAAGCCGGCGCGCAGCAACAATCTCTGGCTCGGTACATTCTCAGGCAAAGTGGCAGCTTCCAGGCGGTGCAGATTCAAGCCGCCGAAGCAATGTTGCATCATCAAGCGCAACGCCTCGCCCATCAAGCCCTGACCGGCATAAGGCTGGCCGACCCAATAGCCGAGTTCGCCGCATTGCGCCGCGCCCCGGCGGATATTGGATAGCGTGATGCCGCCCAACAGGCTGTCGTCGCGCCTGGCGAACAGGAAAAACGCCTCGCCGCTTTCCTGACGTTTGATCTTTTCGAACCAGGCCAGCCGGCGCCGGAAACCGTCGCGGCTCAAGGCATCCTCGGCCCAGCTTGGCTCCCAGGGTTGCAGATGCCCGCGGCTGACGGCGCGCAAGGCCGCCCAGGTTTCGAAATCCGCCGACAGCGGCTGGCGCAGATAGAGGCGCTGACCGACCAGCGCGGGCGCTGTGCCGGAGAGGAAGCGCCCGAACAGCATGATGGCCTCAGCCGAAACGCGCCGCGAAGCGGCTATAGGACTCCAGCCCGCCTATCGGCCCCATGGCGGCCAATGCCGGCTTGGCCGAACGCATGATCCGCTCGGCCACGCGGCGCAAAGCGGTTTCGTCCACCGCATCCACGGCGGCCAGAATCTCGTCCACATCCAGCACGCGGCCATGCAGCAGCATCTGGCGGCCAAGCTGTTCGAGCCGCGCGCTGGAGCTTTCCAGCGACATCACCATGCCGACCTTCAACTGATTGCGTGCGCGTTCGATTTCAACGCCATCGATCGGCCCGGTCATACGCGCGAGTTCGTCGGCGAGCACCGGCGTCAGTTCATCCAGCTTTTCGCCCCCCGTGCCGGCATAAATGGTAAGCAGCCCGGTATCGCGATAGCTGGTGGGATAGGCATAGACCGAATAAGCCAGGCCACGCTTCTCGCGTACTTCCTGGAACAAGCGCGACGACATGCCGCCGCCCAGGATGGTGGAATAAACCTGCAGCGCATAGAAATCCGGATCGTGGAAAGCCAGCGCCGGCAGCGCGAAAGTGACATGGGCCTGCTCAAGATCGCGCTCATGCCGGCTTTCGCCGCCATCATAACGCGCCGTAGGGCGCTGTTCGCTGGGCACCGCCGACACATCGCCGAACAGCTTGGCCGCCAGCTCAACCAGTTGTTCATGCTCCACGCCGCCGGCCGCCGCCAGCACCATGGTGGGCGCATGGTAATTGCGATCCAGAAAGCCTTGCAAATCCTCGCGGCGCATCGCCTGCACACGCTCCACGCTGCCCAGGATGGCACGCCCCAGGGCCTGTTCGGGAAACGCCGTGGCCTGCAGGTGGTCGAAGATGATGTCGTCCGGCGTATCTTCCGCCTGGCCGATTTCCTGCACGATCACTTCGCGCTCGCGCTCCATCTCCTCGGCATCGAAGGTGGAATTGCGCAGGATGTCGGCCAGGATATCCACCGACAGAGTGAGGTCGGAAGACATCGCGCGGGCGTAATAGGCGGTCTGCTCACGCGAGGTGAAGGCATTCAAATGCCCGCCCACCTGCTCGATCTCCTGGGCGATATCCAGCGCCGAGCGGCGGCGCGTGCCCTTGAAGGCCATATGCTCCAGCATATGCGCAACGCCATTGATCTCGGGCGTTTCATCGCGCGCGCCCGCCGCCACCCAAACGCCGACCGAAACGGTTTTTACCTGCGGCATGGCCTCGCTGACCACACGCAAACCGTTGGGTAGCGTGGTGACGATGGATTGATTGCTCATGCGCCGGCTCCCGTATGCTTCTGGCCGATATGCTGCTGGATGAAAGCGCGCACCGTAGCCAGATCGTTGGGCAATACGGTCATGCGCTCCTGGCGCTCAAATAGGTCGGCCATGCGCGGAGGCAAGTCCGGATGGCGGCCGGTGGCAGCCTGCACGGCGGCAGGGAATTTCGCCGGCGCGGCGGTGGACAGCGTCACCAGCGGAATCTCCGCCGGCACGCTGCCGTCCTTGCGCGCCAGGGTTGCCACATGCAGGCCCAC
>NZ_JAHBYG010000064.1 GCF_019636075.1 Ferrovibrio sp. | reverse complement strand
CAGCCTGGGTGTGCTGCATGAGGATGGCCGCGGCGTGCGTGAGGATCTGCGGGCCGCCATCGCGCTCTGGCGCAAGGCCGCCGAGCAGGATTACGCCCCGGCCCTGCATAATCTGGCCATGCTGCATATCGCCGGCGACGGCCTGCCCCAGGACATGGCCCAGGCCCGGAAATATCTCGAACGCGCCCAGGAGCATTCCCTGGCCGGCGGCTCGGTACGCACGCTCTACAATCTGGCCAAGATGTATCTCGATGGCCTGGGCGGGCCGGCCAACAAGCCGGCGGCCTTTGCCTTGATGCTGCGAGCCAGCGAGATGGGCTTTGCCAAGGCACAGTATAATTTGGGCAAGATGTACCGCGACGGCGAAGGCACCCACCGCGACCTGGTGGCCGCCGCCGCCTGGTTCACCCAGGGTGCCGAACAGAATTACGCCCCCGCCCAGAACCATATAGGCAACCGCTATCTGCGTGGCGAGGGCGTAAGCCGCAACGACCTAATCGGCCTGGCCTGGCTGACCATTGCCGCCCGCAACGGCCATAATGGCGCCAGCGAGCGGCTGGAGCAGCTACGCAGTGAGTTGCCCGCCCCGCTTTTTGCCGAGGCCGAGCAGCGGGCCGAAGCCTTCACCAAGTCGCTGAAGCCCTGATGGCCGCCGGCGCCCGGGTGTCAGGCATGATCAAGCCGGCCGGGCGCCAGGCAGGGTTTTGCATAGCGTTATTTACGGGCCTGGCGCTGCTGGCCGGCAGCCAGACAGCCCAGGCCCAAAGCTACAGCCAACCCTCGCCCCAGGCCGAAATCGAGGCCTACCTATCCGAAGCCGCCGCCGATCAAGCCCGCGAGCGGGCGATCTATGGCAGCCTGTCCAACCCGGAAATCCTTGCCGGCCGCGAATCCCGGCTGCAGGCCCGGCTGGCAGCCCAGCTTAACGGCGTGGCCGCCCGCGAGGCTGCCTATGGTCCGGCCCAGGGCCAGCAGGCCGTGGCCTATATCGCGGCCCGCGCCCCCGCCTTTGCCGCCGGTGCCCAACGCGCCGCCCAGCTTGCCAGCCCGGCTCCCGCCCCGGCCTTGCCCGGCACCTGGTATGCCCCGGCAGCCGGCTATGGCCCGGCTTCGCCGCCGATCCGCCCCACGCAATACGTGGCTGCCGAAATGCCGGCCAGCAGCAACCAGCGGCCCGGCGGCTGGTACGACAATCCCTATCTCGCCCGCTATGGTTTTGGCGTGCAGCCGGCGGCGGCCAGCCAGGCCTACCGCACCGCTCCGATGCAAAGCCTGGCGGCAGCCCCCTCTGGCGGGGCTTCGTCCCGTGGCGGCATGGTGTCGGGCACCGGAGACGATATCTGGGATCCGCTGGAGCCGATGAACCGCGCCTTCTATGCCTTCAACGAGGTGGTGGACACCTTCCTGCTGCGCCCGGTGGCCTGGCTGTACAGCTTTGCCCCCGATGCCGTGAAAACCGGCGTGCGCAATGCCCTGAGCAACCTCAATACGCCGGTCACCTTCCTCAATCATGGCCTGCAGGCCGAGTTCAGCCATGCCGCCACCACGGTGGGCCGCTTCGTGGTGAATTCCACCGTGGGCGTGCTGGGCCTGTGGGATGCCGCCGACGACCTGCTGGATTGGAAGGGCAAGCCGGCCGATTTCGGCCAGACCCTGCATAGCTATGGTTTGGGCGACGGCCCCTTCCTGATGCTGCCGCTGCTGGGACCGAGCAACTTGCGCGATGGCGTAGGCGCCGGCGTGGACATGCTGGCCGATCCGCTCACCTATATCCTGAACGACAACGCCCGGCTGGCACTGACCGGCACCAAGGTGGTTTCGCGGCGCGAGGCCTTGCTGGTGCCGTTGGACGAGTTGAAGGCCGGTTCGCTGGATTATTACTCCGCGCTGCGTTCATCCTCGCAGCAAAACCGCCGCGCATTCCTGCAGGGCGGCAAACCCGCCGATGCCGCCACCCTGAAACGCACCGACGATCTGTTCAACGAAGTGGAATAAGAGGCTCTGCAATGCCCATCCATGGCCCCGATGTGGTGCTCAACGAACCCGCCTATATCCATGAAACCGCGCAAATCTATGGCAAGGTGCGGCTGGAGAAAGGTTCGTCGATCTGGATCAACGTAGCCATACGCGCCGAGAATTACGAAATCGTGGTGGGCGAATACACCAACATCCAGGATTTCTCGATGCTGCATATCGGCGCCCAGACCGGCACCTATATCGGCAGCCATTGCTCGATCACCCATCATTGCACCATCCATGGCTGCACCATCGGCGACAATTGTCTGATCGGCATCGGCGCCACGGTGATGGATGGTTGCGTGGTGGGCGAGAACAGCATCATCGGCGGCGCCGCCTTCCTGAAGGAAGGCACGGTGATTCCACCCAATTCGATCGTGGTGGGCTCGCCCGCCAAGCCGATCAAGACGGTGAACAACTATGTTCGCAACCGCCTGAATGCCTATCTGTATTACCGCAATGCCCTGGCCTACCGGCAGGGCCAGTACCGCGACTGGGACCAACCCGAAGCCGTGAAGGCGATCGGCGAGGAAATTGCCCGCCTGACCGCCGAATTGAAGGCCCTGGAAGCCGCCGGGAACAGCCCCGGGAACAGTTCTGGGGGCTGAACCGCAGGAATTCTCCGCCCCCTCCGTGGATAGGGATGAGCAAGCCCATCCAGAGGATCGGAGCGGAGCAATGACATTGGCCGTGGCAAAAGCGGATACCGTACCGCGGAGCAACACGATTATGCGCGATCAGGCCCCAGATCGGGAGATATCGGGCGCCGTGGATGCGGATCGCGCCCTGATGGCCCGCGTGGCCCAGGGCGACCGCGCCGCCTTTGCCGAATTGCTGCACAAGCATCTGCGTGGCGCGGTGAATGCCGCCTACCGCATCCTGCTCAATCCCCATGATGCCGAGGATGTGGCGCAGGAAGCCTTTTTGCGGGTATGGCGCCATGCGCCGCGCTGGCAGGTGGATGGCGCCGCCGGCTTCCGCACCTGGCTCACCCGTATCGTGGTGAATCTGTGCATCGACCGCAAACGCCGCCCGGGCATGGACCCGCTGGACGACAAGATCGATCCGGTGGATACCGCCCCCGACCCCTATCAACATCGCCTGGCCAATGAAACCGAGCGCCGCATCGCACGCGCATTGGCCAAGCTGCCCGAACGCCAGCGCGCCGCGCTTGTGCTCTGCTATTGGGATGAAGCCAGCAATATCGATGCCGCCGCAGCCCTGGGCATCAGCGTGGGCGCGTTGGAATCCCTGCTGATACGCGGCAAGCGCACCTTGCGCACCGAATTGAGTACCGATCTTGGCCCGGCTGCCATGCCTGTACAGGAGTAAGCCCCATGGATACCAACCGCTTCGCTGAATTGCTGGATGCCTATGGCGCCGATCCGCGCCGCTGGCCCGCCGCCGAACGCGCCGCCGCGCTGGCCCTGGCGCAAGCCTCCACCGAGGCACGCCGCCTGCTGGAACAGGCTGCGGCCACCGATGCCTTGCTGGCGATGCCGCCCGGCATCGTGCCCAGTTCTGATCTGGCTTCGCGCATCATGGCGCAATTGCCGCCGGCGCCCGTGGCCATGCCCGGCCCGAGCTTGCATCTGGGCCAGCGCCTGATGGTTCTGCTGCAGGAGATTTCGCCCTTCCGCATCCTGTGGCCGCAAGTGGCCACATTGGCGCTGGCCCTCTCTATCGGCGTGGGTGTCGGCCTGGGCGATTACATGGAAAATTTTTCTGTAGCGGAGGATTCCGCCAGCCTGGCCGTGCAACAGGTGGTGGCTGATGCCAGCTACATGATGGAGTATGTGCAATGACCGACAACATCCCCACTGCCCCTGATAACGTCCCTGCCAAGCCGCGCGGCAAACCCTGGCTGAAGATCGCGCTCACCGCATCGTTGGCGCTCAACCTCGCTTTCGTCGGCTGGGGCGCTGCGCAATTCTACAAGCATAAGCAATTCGCCCGCGCGCCGCTGACCGCGGCCGGCGAACGCATCGACCGCATGTTGCCGGAAAAGGCCGCCCGCGCCTTCCGCGAGGAAATGGACAAAACCCGCAAGCAGCTTGGCCCGATCTCGTTCGGCGAAGAGCGCCGCGCGCTGGCCGAAGCGCTGGCCGCCGAGCCCTTCGATATCGCCAAACTGCGTGACTCCATGACCGCCCAGCGCAGCAAAATGGCCACCTTCCAGGAAGGCCTGCAAAACAGCCTGCTCGCCGCCGCCGAAGCGATGACCCCGGCCGAGCGCAAAGAATATGCGCAGAAGCTGAAGCATATGGGCAAGCGCGAGCGCGACCACGCTGGCGGCCCTCCCCCAGGCCCTCCCTTGGGCCCGCCCCTGAGCCCTCCCCTGGGGCCGAGACCGGGATCGCCGCCAGGCAGCAACTGATACCCCGCAGCGACGGATTTCTCCCCGCCAAGCCCGGGCCGGCGTGATTGCCAGCCCGGGCTTTCTACCGTTAGCATGTCGTCCTCATCTTCCGGAGACGGCATGGTCAACGTAGTCATCACCGGCGGCGCCGGTTTTATCGGTCAGGCCCTGGCCAAAGCACTTTTGCAGCGCGGGCAACTGACCGGACCCGATGGCCAGCCCCGTGATATCCAACGCCTCAGCCTGTTCGATGCGGTGGCGCCCAACGATTTCGGCGACCCGCGCGTGGAAGCGCTGGTGGGCGATGTGGGCGACCAGGCCGAAATGCGCATGTTGATCGGCCAGGATACCGACAGCGTGTTTCATCTTGCCGCCGTGGTGAGCAGCGGCGCCGAAGCCGATTTCGATCTGGGCTATCGCACCAATCTGGCCGGCACCCGCAATCTGCTGGAAGCCTGCCGCGCCCAGGAAGGCCTGATCACCCGCGTGGTGTTCGCGTCCTCGGTGGCCGTCTATGGCGGCGCGCTGCCCGACCCGGTCACCGACAGCACGCCGCAACGGCCCACCACATCCTATGGCGCGCAGAAGCTGATGGGCGAGCTGATGGTGAACGATTACACCCGCAAGGGCTATATCGATGGCCGCAGCGTGCGACTGCCCACCATCATGATCCGCCCCGGCAAACCTAATAAGGCCGCCTCCACCTGGGCCAGTTCCATCGTGCGCGAGCCGCTTTCGGGCGTGGATGCGATCTGCCCGGTCACACCCGAGAGCGTGATGGTTTGCCTGTCTCCGCGCCGCACCGTGGATGCCCTGATCCGGCTGCATGACATGCCAGGCGAAGCATTGGGGCCAGACCGCGCCTTGCTGCTGAACGGCATCAGTGCCACCGCACGCGAGATTGCCGATGCCATGGCCCGCAATGCCGGCAACCGCAAGATCGGCCGGATCGACTGGCAGCCGGATGCCGCAACCCAGCGCATCGTGGATGGCTGGCCGCGTGCCCTGTCCTCCGCGCGTGCGCACAGCCTGGGCTTCGGCATCGACCGCGATATCGACGAGATCGTGCGCTTTTTCATCGAAGACGATCTCGATGCCCAGATCGCCGCCGTGCATGCCACGGCGTAAACAGAAAAAGAAAAGCAGAAAGGCCAATCCCATGACAAGCCAACGCCCCAGCGATAGCGCCTTAGCCATGATCAAGCAGTTGATCGAAATGCCGACCGTGAGCCGGGATTCCAATCTCGACCTGATCCACTGGATCCGTGATCACCTGAAAGGCCTGGGCGTGGAGAGCCAGTTGGTTTTCGATGCCACCGGCAAGAAAGCCAATCTCTATGCCACGCTGGGGCCGACCGACCGGCCCGGTATCGTGCTGTCCGGCCATACCGATGTGGTGCCGATCGATGGCCAGGAATGGCAGACCGACCCCTTCAAGCTGACCGAGAAGAATGGCCTGCTTTACGGTCGCGGCACATCCGACATGAAATCCTTCGTGGCACTGGCGCTGGCCCATGCGCCGCAATTCCTGGCCGGTGACCTCAAGACGCCGATCCATTACGCCTTCACCTATGACGAGGAGGTTGGCTGCCTGGGCGCCAAGCGGCTGATCGAGGTGTTGCGCGAAATGCCGATCCGGCCGGCGGCCTGCATCGTGGGCGAACCCACCGAAATGCAGGTGATCGCCCAGCACAAGGGCAAGAAAAGCTGGCGCGTGGATGTGCGCGGCTTCGAATGCCATTCCTCGCTCACCCATCAGGGCGCCAACGCGGTGGAGGCCGCCGCCGAGATCATCGCCTATATCAAAGGGCTGGCCCGCAAGAAAAAAGCCGAAGGCCCGTTCGATGCCGAATTCGCCCCGCCCTATACATCGCTGCATACCGGCACCGTGCAGGGCGGCACCGCGCTCAACATCGTGCCGAAGGATTGCAGCTTCTTGTGGGAAATCCGCTACCTGCCACAAGATGATGTAATGGCGATGTATGAATCCGTGGTGGCTTATGCGCGCGACAAGATCGAACCGGAATTGAAAGCCATCGATCCCGGCTGCGGCTGTCACTTCCACCAGATTTCGGAATTCCCAGGGCTGGCCACCGATGATGCCGCCCCGGTGGTGCAATTGGCCAAGGCGCTGACGGGCGCAAATCGCGTGGCGAAGGTTTCCTTCGGCACCGAGGCGGGCTTGTTCAGCGAGCTTGGCATTCCCACCATCGTGTGCGGCCCAGGCTCCATCGAACAGGCGCATAAACCCAACGAATTCATCAGCCTGGAGCAGGTGGCGTTGGGCGAAGCCTTCATGGGCCGGCTGCTGGAGCGGGCACGCGAAGGCTCTACCATGGTGGTTTGACATAGCGGTTTGAAAGCGTATTTCGCCTTTTAAAATCGCGGTTTTCCGCCCGTCACGAATTTACCTTAATTGAGTCATTGAATTTTAACGTACAAGGTCCATATTAGTCACGTGGCCGTTCGGGCCTGGATGATCACCGACCGTAAAGCAGGATGCAGTGGCCTGCCGGTGTATCATCGCCCGGACGTACATATCCCCAAAAACACATCCCACCTGAAAATACGCAGCATCTCATCTGGCGCTGGCTGTTCTAGCGTCCGAATTTCTTTTTTACCTCGCGCAGAATACGCGCTTCGGGATGTAGCATCATGCCGCCATTGCGCAAGGATGCCACCCGGCCGCGACCATCGCGGATACGCTGCACCGTCTCGCCATGATTGCCAAAGCCGCCAGACAGCGCTACCCGGCCCTTGTCGCGCGCGGTCACTTCTATCTGCGTGGCTTCCAGCATCGGATTGCCGAAAGCCGGCGTCGCAATCAGGATGCGATTGCCCATCGGCAACCAATCGCCAACGCCATACAGGCTGCACCAGCGCGCGGCCCAATCCTTCACCCGCCGCGTTGGCGCGCCGTGCCGCGCATAAGCCTGCATGATCTGTACAGCGCCATCCAGCCACAGGCCGGCCGGGCCATCGCCGGCATTGGTCAGCACCGAAATGCTCAGGCCTTGCGCCGGCAGCACCGCGCTCTGGCTGATATAGCCGGGGAAGCTGCCGCCATGGCCGAACCATTGCCACTCGCCCGCTTGGCCGCGCACTGCGCCGCTGTTGATGCCAAGGCCATAGTAATTCTCGAAGCCGCTATTGGGGTTCACCCAAAGCCGGCGCAGCATCGCGCGGCGGCTGGCCGGCGATAGCAGACTATGTTTGGCATCCGGCGCCAGTTGCGCGAAGAACCGCGCAAGATCGGATGCGGTGGAAACGAACCCGGTGGCCGGTGCCATGGCATGAGTGCAGGCATCGCCAGGCAGCGGCACCCGTTTGCCCAAAGGCCAGCGGCCGCTATGGCCGGATGCCAAGGGAAAGCCGAGCTTGGCTTTTTTCGCCGGCATATCCGGCAGGGTTTGCGTCAACCCGCCAGCGGCGATCACTTCGCGGGCGATCCAGCCGGCATAGCTTTCATCGGCCACGGCTTCGATCACCATTCCCAGCAGGCCATAGCCGTGGTTGGAATATTTGAAGCGTTGATCCGCCGGCAAGATCGGGGCGCGCGCCAGATCGGCCTGCAATTCTCCGGCTTTCAGGAATGGCCGGCGATGCTGCCATTGCTCGCCATCCCAGCCATCCCGCACCAGCCCTGCGCCATGGCTGAGCAATTGCTGCAGGCTGGCCTGCGCCACCTGCTTGTGCAACCCGGCCACATAGCGGCCAACCGCATCATCCAGCGCCAGCTTGCCGCGTTCGCGCAACAGCATGATGCCGGCCGCCGTGAAGCTTTTGGAATGCGAAGCGACACGAAAGCGATGCCGTTCGTTCAGCGCCGTGCCGCTCTTGATATCGGCCTGGCCGATCGCCGCATCCAATACGACCTTGCCATTGCGGGCAACGGCGATGGCAATGCCCGGCACGCCGGATTGACGCTGCTGATAGTCCAGCCAACGTGGAATGTAATCCAGAGCATAGGGCAGCCAGTCGGCCATGGTCGGCATTCCCCTTCGGGACAGGATTACTTACCGGTGAATTTCGCCGGACGCTTTTGCAGGAAAGCCATCACGCCTTCGATGAAGTCGCGGCTGCGGCCGGCCTGGCGTTGCGCAACCAGTTCGGCTTCCAATTGCTGGTCCAGCCCGGCTGCCCAGCTTTGCCGCATCAGGCCACGGATCAGGCCCAGCCCCACCGTGGGCCCATTGGCGAATTTCGCGGCGATGGCACCGGCCGTTGCGGCAAGCTGGTCATCCTCCACGCATTGCCAGATCAGGCCCCATTCGGCAGCCTTTTCCGCCGGCAGCTTCTCGCCCAGCATGGCCAGCCCCATGGCGCGCGCATTGCCGGCCAGGCGCGGCAGGAAATACGTGCTACCGGCATCGGGCACCAGGCCGATATTGGCAAAGGCCTGCAGGAAGGTGGCGGATTTCGCCGCCAGCACGATATCGCCGGCCAGAGCCAGGCTCATACCGGCGCCGGCCGCCGGGCCGTTCACCGCGCAAACGATCGGCAGCTTGAAACCGGCCATCTTGCGGATCACCGGGTGATAGCCTTCATGCAACGCACGGCCAAGATCGGGCGGGCCGCCTTCCTGCATGATGCTGCCATCGCTCAGATCCGCACCCGAACAAAAACCACGGCCGGCGCCGGTCAGCAGCAGGCAACGGCTTTCGCCGTCATTCTCCACCTCGGTGAGCGCAGCCAGCAATTCGCGCATCAATTCAGCGCTCAACGCATTCAGCCGGTCGGGCCGGTTCAGGGTGATGGTGGCAACGCGCTCGGCGCGCGCAAGCTGGATGGTGGCATAGGCCATGGCGTCCTCCCGGGAGCAAGTTTTGTTGCCGTAAAGGTTAGCCAGTTCCGCGTGGCAGCAAAAGCATGACGCTGGGGCATGACGCAGGGTCATGACGCCGGGGCATGACGCTGGGGCATGAGCAGGGAAAATTTCGCCCGCCTGCCAGGAAACCCGCCCCTAGCTCTGGTGCCGGCGGTCGGCCACCACCCGACCGCGACCGGCGCTTTTGGCCACATAGAGCGCCTTGTCGGCGCGCAGCACGAATTCCTCCAGGCTTTCGCCGGGATTGAACTGCGCCACACCCACGGAAATGCCGATCCGGCCGATATCTTCGCCGGAAGAACGCTTCACCAGTTTACGACCGGCAATGCTGCGGCGGATGGTTTCGGCCAAACCCTCGGCTTGCTCCAGGCCGGTCATCGGCAACAACACGGCGAATTCCTCGCCGCCATAGCGCGCGGCCATGTCCTGGCCCTTGGTGTTGTCGGCCAACATGCGGCCAACCAGTTGCAGCACGGTGTCGCCGGTCTGGTGGCCATGGATGTCGTTAAAGCGCTTGAAATGATCGATATCCAGCATCAGCAGCGAAAGCGGCGTGCCGCCATCGCGGGCCATCGCGGTCATGCGATGCAAGGCATCAGCAAAGCTTTTGCGGTTGGCCAAGCCGGTCAGCATGTCGGTCATCGCCTCGCGGCGCACCTGCTCGAAGCTCTCACGCAACTGCGCCACTTCGGCGTTGGTTTCGGCCAGCTTGCTTTCCAGCGCACTGTTGCGCTGCTGCATGTCGCGGGTTTCTTCCAGGATGGAGCCGATCAGCGAGGTAATATCCGTGGAGGTCTGCTCCAGACCACCCGCCACCTCGCCCTGCCCCGCAGCATCGCCCAACTCGTCGGAGAAACGCTCCAGGCTATCGCCATAAGCGCGCGTGTTGCTTTCGGCGCTGCCCAGCAGCTTGCGCATCTGATCGATGGCGCGTTCCAGCCGCTCGGCCATTTCCTGCTGATTGTTGCGGCGATCGGTGGTGAAATGCTTGGCGTAGATATCCTGCACCGCCTGCGGCGCAACCTCGCCCTTGTCGATCAAGGCATCAACGGCACTGACCAGCGCGCCATTGCGGGCGATGTGATACTCGTACCATACCGTGTAATGGACCGGGATCGGCGGCAAGGCGTATTTAGCCATGCTGGCCACTGCCGCATGGGCATGCTCCGCCGCCCGCTGCATGTCTTCGCCGTACATAAGCCCCCGCATTTACAGATGCGAAAACTATGCGCGGCGCCCCTGCGCTTGGCAACGGCTCAATTGATACGAATTTAAGAAAAATCCATCAGAGCGAGTGCGCCGCCCGGTTGCAAAAAACCGAGCGGCGCAAGGCCTGTTTATCGGTCCGGCGTTACGCGGCGCTTTCGGCCGAACGCTGGGCCTTCTTGCGGTCGTTGGGATCCAGCAGCTTCTTACGGATGCGGATATTCTTCGGCGTCACTTCCACCAATTCGTCATCGCCGATATAGGCGATGGCCTGCTCCAGGCTCATCTTGCGCGGCGGGGTAAGGCGAATCGCTTCGTCCTTGCCGGCGGCGCGGATATTGGTGAGCTGCTTGGCCTTCATCGGGTTCACATCGAGGTCATTATCGCGGCTATGTTCGCCGATGATCATGCCCTCATACACCGCCACGCCGGGATCGACGAACAGCACGCCGCGTTCCTCGATGAAATTCAGCGCATAGGCCGAAGTTTCGCCGGTGCCGTTGGCGATCAGCACGCCATTGCGGCGGCCGGGGATGGCGCCGCGATGCGGGCCATAGCTGTGGAACAGCTTGTTCATGATGCCGGTGCCACGGGTATCGGTGAGGAATTCGCCGTGATAACCGATCAGGCCGCGCGAGGGGGCGTGGAAGGTGATGCGGGTCTTGCCGCCGCCGGACGGGCGCATGTCGCGCAGTTCGGCCTTGCGCAGGCTCATCTTCTCAACCACCACGCCGGTATAGGCGTCGTCCACGTCGATATGCACTTCCTCGATCGGCTCCAGCAGCTTGCCGTTCTCATCCTGCTGGAACAGCACGCGCGGGCGGCTGATCGAAAGCTCGAAACCTTCGCGGCGCATGGTTTCCACCAACACGCCCAGCTGCAATTCGCCACGGCCGGCTACTTCGAAGGCATCCTTGTCGTCGCTCTCGCGCACGCGGATCGCCACGTTGCCCTCGGCTTCGCGCATCAGGCGGGTGCGGATCACGCGGCTCTGCACCTTGCTGCCTTCCTTGCCGGCGAAAGGCGAGTTGTTGACCGAGAAGGTCATCGCCAGGGTGGGCGGGTCGATCGGATTGGCCGGCACCGGCTCGGTGACAGCGGGTTCGCAGATCGTGTCGGCCACCGTGGTGGTGGTCAGGCCCGCGATGGCAACGATATCGCCGGCATCGGCTTCTTCCACCGGCACACGCTCGATGCCACGGAAAGCCAGCAGCTTGCTGACGCGGCCCTGCTCGATCTCGGTGCCATCGGCACGCAGCGAATGGATCGGGCTATTCACCTTCAACTTGCCGGAATAAATGCGGCCGGTGAGGATGCGACCGAGGAAATTGTCGGCTTCAAGAGTCGTGACCAGCATCTTGAAAGGCGCATCGACTTCCGCCACCGGCGCCGGCACATGGCGCACAATGAGATCGAACAGCGGCGCCAGATCCTTGCGCGGACCTTCCAGGCTGTCGTCGGCCCAGCCGGAACGGCCAGACGCGAACATGCAGGGGAAATCGAGTTGCTCTTCGCTGGCATCCAGCGCGGCAAACAGATCGAACACCTCCGAATGCACTTCCACCGGACGCGCATCCTGACGATCCACCTTGTTGATCACCACGATGGGGCGCATGCCGAGGCCGAGCGCCTTGCCAAGCACGAACTTGGTCTGCGGCAGCGGGCCTTCGGCGGCATCCACCAGCAGCACCACGCCATCCACCATCGAGAGGATACGCTCCACCTCGCCGCCGAAATCGGCGTGGCCGGGGGTGTCTACGATATTCACGCGGGTGCCGTGCCATTCCACAGACGTGCACTTGGCCAGAATGGTGATGCCGCGCTCGCGCTCCAGGTCGTTGGAATCCATCACGCGCTCAGCCACCTGCTGATTCTCGCGGAAGGCGCCGGACTGACGGAGCAAGGCATCCACCAATGTGGTCTTGCCGTGGTCGACGTGGGCAATGATGGCTATGTTACGGATTTGCATGGCTTTTACACGAAAGGCCCGGTCGTCCCTAACGGCTGGATGCCGTATCGGGGCCGGGCACGATTCCTTCAAGTGGGAGCGGCCAAGAGGGGCGGCTTGTCGGTGGCGGTTATAGTGCGCCGCACAATACCTGGCAAGAAAAGACTGGGCCTTGCAGGGCAAAGACTACGCGGATTGCCGCACCCCTGCCCTGCGGCCAGTGCATGACTGGGGGCATGACTGGGCGGGTTAACGCCGGCGGCGGGTCGGCTGGGCCCGGCGGCTGGGCGGCGGCGTGGCGGTTTTCTGCGCCTTTGCCACGGTCAGCGCCTTGCGCGCCCAGGCCACGGCTTCCTCCGGATCATCCACCAGCTCAGGCGGCATCTGCCAATAGCTCAAGCTGATCGGCTTGCCCTTGGCGTCATAGACGAAGGGGCCCATGCCGCGGGCCTCGAAATCATCCTTGCTGTGCAGATCGGCCTTTAGATACAGGGTGTTGTCTACGACCAGGGCAAACATCACCCCGCGCGAATAAACCCCGGCGCCGCCGAACATCCGGCGCACCGCCACCCCGCCAAGGGGGGCGAAAAGTTCGGCCACAAAATCAAGGTAATCGCTATCGGTTGCCATGGCGCGGAGCCTAGCGCGATGTCGGCGATTCGACTAGGCTTGCCATCGCATCCACAGCAATGTGCGTGCAGAGAATGTTGATGGGGATGGAGTCCCCCGACAACCGCCCGGTCTATATCCGGTGCTGATGGCTCCTACCGCATGTCGATCCCCGGATCGGCGTCGGTGGGGCATGCCTGAAAATCCTTCAGCCTCTCCCCTTATCCGTCGCCGCCCCGGCCAAACCGGTTCCCCCTGCTGGACCGGAGAAAGCATAGTAAGGCGAGCGATGACCTATCTTTTGGTGGCGTTGGGCGGTGCGTTGGGCAGCATGGCGCGGTTTGGCCTGGCCGAATGGCTGGATGGCGACCATCGTGAAGCCATCCCCTGGGGCACTTTCGGGGTGAACCTGCTGGGCAGCCTGGCGATCGGCCTGGCGGCCGGCTGGGGGCTTGCCAATCACCGTCTCGGCCTCTCCGATGAAGCGCGGCTGTTCCTGATGGTGGGGCTGTGCGGCGGCTTCACCACGTTTTCCAGCTTCAGCCTGCAGGTATTCGCCATGCTGCGGGAGGGCCTGCTGCTGCGGGCCGGCGGCTATGCCCTGGCCTCGATGCTGCTCTGCCTGCTCGCAACAAGTTTAGGCTGGCTGCTGGCGCAAAACCTTACCGCCCGGAACTGACCTGGGATAGAAAGGCTGCCGCCCCAGCCATCGCCAGGCGCAGGAAAAACCCTGCAATGCCGTGAATACCTTTAGTGCATCCCTGTTTTGGGCCAAACGCCATGCGTCTGTCGAAAATCGCTTCTGTTCTGGTCCTCGTTGCCGCTGTCGGCGGTGCCGCGTGGTATTTCTGGTCGGCCCAGGGCAAAACCGCCGCGCCGCCGCGCACCCAAACCATCGCGCTCGGCAATGTGGAAGATACCGTATCCGCCGTGGGCACGCTGCAGCCGCTGAATTATGTGGATGTGGGCACGCAGGTTTCCGGCCAGTTGCGGCAGATCCTGGTGGATATCGGCAGCCGGGTTGAGAAAGGCCAGTTGCTGGCCCAGATCGATCCCACTGTGTATGAGGCGCGGGTTGCGGCCGATCAGGCGCAATTGCTGAACCTGCGGGCACAGCTTTCGGAAAAATCCGTGCAACTCGCCCTGGCGCAGAAACAATACGAACGCCAGAAAAAGCTGCTGGCCGAACGCGCCACCAGCCAGGATACCCATGATATCGCCGAGGCCAGCACCAAGACCATCGCCGCACAAATCTCGGCCCTGAATGCTCAGATGCAGCAGACGGAGTCAACGTTGAAGGGCGATCTGGCCAATCTGAGCTACACCAAGATCTACGCGCCGATGACGGGCACGGTGATCGACATCAACGCCCGCCAGGGCCAGACCCTGAATGCCAATCAATCGGCACCGATCGTGCTGCGCATCGCCGATCTGGATACGATGACGGTGAAGACCCAGGTTTCGGAAGCCGATGTATCGCGCCTCAAGCTGGGCATGCCGGCCTATTTCACCACGCTGGGCCAACCCAATCGCCGCCGCACCGGCAATCTGCGCCAGATCCTGCCCACGCCCGAAGTGGTGAACAACGTGGTGCTGTTCTCGGCCCTGTTCGATGTAGCCAATCCCGAGGCCGATCTGCTGCCGCAGATGAGCGCGCAGGTCTTCTTCGTGGTGTCTCATGCCGAGAATGTGCCGATTGTCCCGATGGCCGCCCTCAAGCCGATGCCCGGCAGCCGCAACCGTTTCACCGCGCGGGTGCTGGAAAACGGCCAGCCGGTGGATCGCACCATCGAGATCGGCGCCAATAACCGCATCCAGGCCGAAGTGCGCCGCGGCCTGCAGGTGGGCGACGAACTGATCATCGAAAGCCAGCGCGGCAGCGGTAGCGGCGGCAGCCCTCGCCCGCCGGGCGGCTTCGGCCCGAGGATATGACATGACGGCGATGCCAAGCCTGCATCCCCCGGCGGCGGCTGGCGGCGCAACCGACCAGCCCCTGATCGTGCTGGATGGCATCCGCAAGAGCTTTCAGCGCGGCGAGTTGAGCGTGGAAGTGCTGCATGGCATCTCGCTGGAAATCCATGCCGGCGAATTCGTCGCCATCATGGGCGCTTCGGGTTCGGGTAAATCCACGTTGATGAATCTGCTCGGCTTGCTGGATCGCCCCAGCGCGGGCAGCTATCGCTTCCTGGGCCGCGAGGTGAGCGACCTGGATGCCGATGCACGCGCCACATTGCGCCGCGAGGCCTTCGGCTTCATCTTCCAGCAATACAATCTATTGCCCGGCAGCACGGCAGCCGAGAATGCCGAATTGCCGGCGATCTATGCCGGATTGAGCCGCACAGCGCGGCGCAGGCGCGCCATTGAACTGCTGTCCGGCCTCGGCCTGGCCGACCGGCTGGACCATAAACCCACCCAGCTTTCCGGCGGCCAGCAGCAGCGCGTGTCGATTGCCCGCGCGCTGATGAATGGCGGCCCGGTGATCCTGGCCGACGAGCCCACCGGGGCGCTGGATTCCAAAAGCGGCGCCGAGGTGATGCAGCGGCTGAAGCAGCTCAATGCCCAGGGCCACACCATCCTGCTGATCACCCATGATGCCGCCGTGGCGCGCCAGGCCGGCCGGGTGATCGAGTTGCGCGACGGCATCGTGCTGTCAGACACCCGGCAGGAAAGCGATATCGTGCCGCCCGATAAACCGCTGCAGCCGCAGCATCATCGCGGCGGCGGCGCCAGCCCGCTGGAAGCCGCCCGCATGGCCTTGCGTGCCCTGCGCAACAACCTGTTGCGCACGCTGCTCACCTTACTCGGCATCATCATCGGCGTGGCATCCGTGGTGGCTATGCTGGCGATCGGCGATGGCGCGCGGCAATCGGTGATGGACCGCATCCAATCCATGGGCACCAATCTGCTGGTGATCCGCCCCGGCGCACCCAACATGCGCATGTCGGGCGGCATCACCGCAACACTGGTGGCCGCCGATTCCGATGCGATTGCCGAACT
>NZ_JAHBYG010000063.1 GCF_019636075.1 Ferrovibrio sp. | reverse complement strand
AACTGGCCCGTCAGGCCGGTGCCGCCGCCGGCCAGCTTGCCCCGCTGGAAGCCGCCGTGGCCGCCAATCCCGCCGATCATCAGGCGCGTTACGACTATGCCATTGCGCTGGTTGGCGACAATCGCCAGGAAGAGGCGATGGACCATCTGCTGCAAATCGTGAAGCGCGACCGCAAATGGAATGACGAGGCCGCGCGCAAGCAATTGCTGCAGATGTTCGAAGCCATGGGCCCGATGGACCCGCTGGTGGTGGATGCCCGCCGCAAGCTGGCCTCGATCCTGTTCGCATGACGCAGCCGCCGCAAAGCGAGCAGCCCGAGCCCCAAAGAGCCGGCGCCCTGCCGGCGCATCTGCCTATCTTTCCGCTGACCGGTGTGTTGCTGCTGCCGCGTGGATTGCTGCCGCTGAATATCTTCGAACCGCGCTATCTGGCGATGACGCGCGCGGCCCTGGCCGGCGACAAGCTGATCGGCATGGTGCAACCGCGTGAGAATGAAGGTGGCAAGAAGCCGGCCGTATACCACACCGGCTGTGCCGGCGAGATCGTCAGCGCCACCGATACCGATGATGGCCGCATCCTGATCACGCTGCGCGGCATCTGCCGCTTCGATATCGCCGAAGAGCTGGAAACCACCACCAGCTTTCGCCAGGTGCGGGCGGATTTCGCCGGCTATAAGCACGATCTGCTGCCGGCCGCCGATGGGCAGTTCGACCGCAGCCGCATGCTGAAGGCATTGCGCGGGTTTCTCGATACCAACAATCTCGCCGCGGATTGGCCGGCCATCGAGGCCACGCCCGATGAATTGCTGGTGCATTCGCTGGCGATGATCTGCCCATTCGCGCCGGCCGAGAAGCAGGCCTTCCTGGACAGCCGCGATTTCAAGCATCGCGCCGAGTTGCTCAGCGCGCTGTTGGAGATGGCGCAGTTGCAGCGCCCCGGTAGCGGCAATAGTCTGAACTGATCCGACCTGAAGGCACGCGAGGATGCGATGAGCGAACAGCCGAATGCAAGCCCAGCAAAAAACAGCCATGCCCCCGTGGATCCCAAACTGCTGGAATTGCTGGTTTGCCCGCTGACCAAATCCACCCTGCATTATGACCGCGACCGTAATGAGTTGGTGAGCGAGCAGGCCCGACTGGCCTATCCGATCCGCGATGGCATCCCGATCATGCTGGTGGACGAAGCCCGCTCGCTCGACGACGCGGCCTGATGCCAGACAGCCGCCCGCTTTATGAGCGCGCCGGCCGCCCGGCATGCCTGGAACTGCGCCTTAAATCCCAGGAGAAGGCGCTGGAAGTGGATTTCGCCGATGGCAAGACTTTCCGTTTCACGGCAGAATTCCTGCGTGTGGAAAGCCCATCGGCCGAAGTGCAGGGCCATGGCCCGCATCAGCGCAATTACGTGGCCGGCCGCCGCCATGTGAATATCATCGGCATCGAACCGGTGGGCAGCTATGCCGTGCGGCTGAAATTCGACGACATGCACGATACCGGGCTCTATAGCTGGGAATATTTCTATGAGCGCGGCCACGACCAGGACGAACTCTGGGCGAAATATCTGGAAGAGATCGGCAAGCGCGGCCTGAGCCGAGAGCCCTGATCACTTTGCTTACCGATCAGCCCAGCATCCTGATAACCGTCTGCGCTGCGTCGCGCCCCGAAAGCCAGGCGCCGGGCAACTGACCCAGCCAATCGGCGGGCGCAATATAATCGCCGGCAAACAGCACGCGGCCCATCGGGGTGGCCAGGGCACGCCGCACACCGCTGGCGCCCGGGCGGATCACGCTATGGCTGCCCAGGCTGAACGGATCGGTGCTCCAGCGACTGGCGATGGCATCCTCGAAACCGTCATCCGCCGCGTTGCCCATCAACAGTTTCAGCCGTGCCCGCGCGGCCGCAATCATTGCCGCTTCGCCTTCCTTGGCCAGTTCGCGCGCATAGCTGCCGCCAAAGCTGGCCTGTACCACGGAACGGTTCTGGCAATTCAGCCGGAACAGCATGGCCTGACGGGCCACCGGCGGACCGTTCAGCGTGGATGGCCCATAAACCTGGGTGTTCGCCACGGCATCGAAACTGCCAGGCTTGAACCGCAGCAGCACCCGTTCGATCACGCCAATCTGCAACCGGCTCAAAGCCTCTCGTCGCGCCGCCGGCTGTTCCGGCGAAAAGCCGATGCCGTTGGCATTGATCACACCAGGGGCCACAGCCACGATGCAGGCGCGCGCTTCCAGCACACCGCCTGCATGGGCAATCTTCACGCCACGGTCGCTCCATTCGATGCGATGCACCGGCTGGCCGGTGAAAACCGGCAGACCATTACCCAGGCCAGCGACCCAGCTGCCCAACCCGCCCGGTAACCATAGATCGCGTCCGGTGCCAGATAGCCTGGGCGTATCGAATGCCGAAAGCTGCGGGAAGTCCAATCCGACATGCAGCGGGCCGGCCAATCCCTTGGCCGCATCGGCCCAACGCGAATCAAGCGAAACCAGGGCGGCCAGCGGCCTGTCCTGACGCGCCGATTTGGCATCGGCCAAAGCATCGTCCAGCTTGTCGAGGTCAGCGCCCAGACTGTCGTAATCGCCTGGCTCGGCATCGCGCCCGGGCTCGAACAGCCAGAAATCGCCATCCTCCATTTCGGCGGCCGCATTCTGCGATCGCAACAGCGGCACCAGCGGATTGAGTTCCACCGACCGCAGATGCAGCGCACCGAGATCGACCGGAAAGCCCAGCCGCGCAGCATCCGTGAAGGCGCGGCCACCCAAACGCTGACGCGCTTCCAGCACGACCACGCGCAGGCCGCGTTCGCGCAGCAGGCGCGCCGCTGCCAATCCGGCCATGCCGGCGCCGATCACCGCCACATCGGTTTCCGATGGAATGTCTTGTGCCCGCAGCGGCTGCACCAATGGCAATGCGGCAGCCAGACCCAACAGCGCGCGGCGCGATAGTGTGCTGGCAGTTTGCGGGCCGCGCATGCCTGCCGCCCCGCTATTCAGCTTTCCTGGCGGAACGGATGCGCCCGGTAGACGCCCAGCAGCTTGAGCTGCCGTGAGAAATACGCCAGTTCCTGCAACGCCAGATCAACATTGCTATCCGCCGGATGGCCTTCGATCTCGACATAGAACTCGGCCACGCGGAAACCATCGGCCATGTAGCTTTCCAGTTTCACGACGTTGACTCCGCAGGTGGCGAAACCGCCCAGCGCCTTGTACAGCGCCGCCGGCACGCTGCGCACGCGGAACATCAGGCTGGTGAGGCATTTGCCCTGGATCGGATCCGGGTCGCGGCGCTGACGCTCCAGCTTGATGAAACGCGTGGTGTTGGAGGTCATATCCTCGATATCCGCGCGCAGAATCTGCAAGCCATACAATTCGCCGGCCAAGGTGGAGGCAATCGCCGCTTCGGCTGGATCGTTGCGTTCGGCCACTTCCTTGGCCGAGCCTGCCGTATCGGTGGACACGACCGGCTCGATGCCCATATCGCGGATCACCCGGCGGCATTGCGACAGCGCCTGCACATGGCTGTATACCCGCTTCACGCTTTTCGCCGTGGCTGATTTCGGCGCCAGCAACTGATGCCGCACGCGCAAGAAATGTTCGGCGGTGATGTAAAGCCCGCCATCGGGCAGCAATTGATGGATATCGGCCACACGCCCAGCCGTGCTGTTCTCGATGGGAATCAGCCCGCAAACCGCACGGCCCTCGCGCACGGCGGCAAAGGCATCCTCGAAGGTGGCACAGGGCAGCGGCGCCAGATCGGGCAGGGCCTCGCGGCAAGCCAGATGCGAATAGGCGCCGGGCGCGCCCTGGAATGCCACGATGGTCGTCGGGTCTGTATCGGCCGAGGCAATGGCGGGCGCAGGCGACATGCTGAAACTACCCTTGAATGAGCTGATTATCGTTGTTTCGCCATGACTTGGCGGATGCGTTCAAGATCGGCCGGAGTATCGACTCCGAGCGGCAGGGTGTCAACGACAGCGGCCGCGATGCACAGGCCGTTTTCCAATGCGCGCAACTGTTCGAGTTTCTCCCGGCGCTCCAGCGGGCTGGGCTTGAGGCTGACGAATTTCTGTAGCGCCGCGCGGCGATAGGCATAGATGCCGATATGGTGCCACAGCGGCCCTTCACCCGAGGGTACCGGCCGGCGGCTGAAATACAGCGCCCGTCCCACGGTCTGCTCCGGCTCTAGGCTCAACACCGCTTTCACTACGTTGGGGTCGTCGATTTCATGGCGATCCTGGATCGGCGTGGCCAAGGTGGCGATATCCACCGCCGCATCGGCCAATGGCAGCAATGCCGCACGTACCACCTTGGGATCGATGGCAGGCAGGTCGCCCTGCAGGTTGATCACCGCATCATGGCGGCCATCCGGGTCCAACCGGCCTAAAGCCTCCCAGATCCGGTCGGAGCCCGAGGGATGCGCCGGATCGGTCAAAACCGCCTCGCCGCCCGCCGCCGTTACGGCTTGGGCAATCGCCGCATCGCCACAGGCCACCGCCACCCGGGCGAATCCGGCTTCCCGGGCACGATCCAGGCAATGCACGATCATCGGCTTGCCATGAATATCGGCCAGCGGCTTGTCTGGCAGCCGGGTAGAGGCCAGCCGCGAAGGGATCAGCACAATCGGGTTGCGAGGGGAATTGGCAGACTGGGCGGCTGGGTTCATGGTTTTCAATCGGTTGGGATTTCAAATGGTTGAGGCGACGCGGGGTGCGGCACTTCGCCGCATCGGACGGCACCGCCTTGGTGCCTGCCCGGGGGTTTATACGGGTTGCGGACGATCCGGGGAAGGCAGTAATCTGCGACCGCTTTTCGGGCCCCAACGAAGGCTCCGAAATCTATGCCTTTTCGGGAGTTGCGCGATATGGATAGTTTCGAGCTGAACAAGATCGCCGGCGCGGTGCTCGCCTGCTTGCTGGTGATCATGGGTGTGAACCAGTTCGGCAATATCCTGTTCCACCGCGCGCCCTTGGCCGAGCAGGCCTTCAAGATTGAAGTGGCCGACGCCGCCCCCTCAGCCAGCGCAGCCCCGGCAGCGGCCGAACCGGCCCCGGAGATGGGCCCGTTGCTGGCCTCTGCTGATGTTGAAGCCGGCAAGAAGTCTGCGGCCAAATGCGTGGCCTGCCACAGCTTTGAAAAGGGCGGCGCCAACAAGGTCGGCCCGAATCTCTGGAACGTGGTGGGCAACCACAAGGGCCATGTCGATGGCTTTGCCTTCTCCGATGCCCTGAAGAAGACCCCCGGCGAGTGGACCTACGAAAACCTGTTCGCCTTCCTGGGCAGCCCGCGCACCTATGCTCCTGGCACCAAGATGTCGTTCGCCGGCATCCGCAGCAACAAGGAACGCGCCGACCTGCTGGCCTATCTGCGCACCCTGGCCGACGATCCCAAGCCGCTGCCGTAAGTAGCTGCGGTGCGCTGCCCGGATGATCTGATCCGCTTCGCCAGCCACCTTGCCGATCTGGCCGGCGAAGCGATCCGTCCGCATTACCGCAAACGAATCGATATCGAACGCAAGGCCGATGCCTCGCCGGTGACCGTGGCCGACCGCGCCGCCGAAGCCGCCATGCGACAGGCGATTGCCGCCAGCTATCCAGACCATGGCATCTTTGGCGAGGAATACGGCCATGAGCGCCCGGATGCGCCCTGGCAATGGATTCTGGATCCTATCGACGGCACCAAGAGCTTTGTCACCGGCCTGCCGATCTTCGGCACCTTGATCGCCCTTACCCAAGACGGCAAGCCGGTTCTGGGCGTGATAGACCAGCCCATCCTGCGCGACCGCTGGATCGGCGCCGAGGGCCATACCACCACCTGCAACGGCAGCGCAGCCCCAGCCAATTCCGGCACCAGCCTTGCCGATGCCGCTTTGCTCACTACCTATGTGGATGGCTTCAACGAGTCTGAAGCCGCGGCCTTTACCCGCCTGCGCAAGGCCTGCCGGCTGAACCGCATGAGCGGCGATTGCATCGCCTATGCCCTGATTGCCGGTGGCTTTGCCGATATCGTGGTGGACGGCTTGGTGCAGCCCTATGATTACGCCGCCCTGATCCCGGTGATACAGGGTGCCGGTGGCGTTATCACCGATTGGGAAGGTCGGGTACTGGATACGCGCTCGCCGGCCCGGGTGCTGGCGGCGGCCAATGCCGATTTGCATACGGCGGCGCGGGAGATTTTGAGCGGCGCCTGATCCGGCGCCCAACCGAATACGGAGATCGATGATGTTGCGCCTCAAGCTCCTCACCCCTCTCCTCATGCTGTGCGCGGCCTTCACCGCCGCCTTGCCGCTGGCCGGCGCCGCACAGACCAAAAAGACCCACGCCCTGTCGCTGGTGGGCGAGCCGAAATACCCAGCCGATTTCAAACATCTCGATTACGTGAATCCCAACGCGCCGAAGGGCGGCGAAATCAAACTGGCCAGCGTTGGCGGTTTCGACAACCTGAACCCCTTCATCCCCAAGGGCGACGAAGCGCCGGGCTTGGCCTTCCTCTATGAAACCCTGATGGGTTCGCCGATGGATGATATATCGGCAGAATACGGCCTGATCGCCGAAAGCGTGGAAGTGCCCGACGATCTGGGCTGGGTGGCTTTCGACCTGCGCCCACAGGCGAAATGGGCCGATGGCGCGCCCATCACCGCTGAAGACGTGGCCTATAGCTTCGAACGCATCAAGGCCGAGGGCGAGCCAATGATGCAGTATTATTATGCCAATGTAACCCGCGCCGAAATATTGGGGCCGCGCAAGGTGAAGTTCCATTTCACCGGCCCGCCCAACCGCGAATTGCCGCAGATTGTCGGCCAATTACCGGTGCTGCAAAAATCGCTCTGGGAAAAGCGCGGCTTCGACAAGGTGACACTGGAACCCTGGGCTGGTTCAGGCCCCTATCGCATCAAGGAATTCCAGGCCAACCGCTATATCGTTTATGAATTGCGCAGCGATTGGTGGGCCAAGGATCTGCCGCTCAATAAGGGCCGCTATAATTTCGGCAGCATACGCTTCGATGTGTATCGAGACAGCACCGTAACCCTGGAAGCCTTCAAATCCGGACAATACGACTATCGCAGCGAAAATATCGCCCGCGTGTGGAATACCGGCTACGAGTTTCCCGCCCGCACCAACGGCCTGGTGAAGCTGGAGGAAATTCCGCATCATCGCCCGACCGGCCTGAGCGGCTTTGTGTTCAATCTGCGGCGCGATAAATTCCAGGATGCGCGCCTGCGCGAGGCGTTGACCTTCTCTTACGATTTCGAATGGGCGAACAAGACTTTCTTCTTCGGCCAATATAGCCGCACCAACAGTTATTTCGAGAATTCCGATTTCGCCGCGCAAGGCATGCCCGGAGCGGATGAATTGAAACTGCTGGAACCGCTGCGTACACAATTGCCCGCCCGCGCGTTCGGCCCGGCCTTCAAATCGCCGGAGACCGATGGCTCAGGCGCCGACCGCAACGCTTTGCGCAAGGCGCGTGAATTGCTGAACCAGGCCGGCTATGCGGTGAAGGATGGCAGCCTGCGCGACAAGAACGGCAAAGCCTTCGAGATCGAAATCCTGCTGGCCGATCCCAGCTTCGAACGTATTGCCGCCGCCTGGGGCCAGAGCCTGCAACGGCTCGGCATCAAGCTGAATATCCGCACGGTGGACAGCTCCCAATATGTGAATCGCACCCGCGCTTTCGATTACGACATGATCTTCGGCGGCTGGCCACAATCGAATTCGCCAGGCAATGAACAGCGCAGTTTCTGGAGCAGCGCCGCTGCCGACAATCCTTCCAACCGCAATTATGCCGGAATCAAGGATGCCGCGATCGACAAGCTGGTGGATGCGGTGATCTTCGCCAAAAGCCGAGAGGAATTGATAGCGGCAACCCGCGCGTTGGATCGCGCGCTGACCTGGGGCTTCTACGCCGTGCCGGGCTGGACCTTGCGCAAGGACCGCATCGCCTATTGGGACAAGTTCGGCAAGACCGATATCGTTCCGAAATACGGCAACGAATTCATGTCCTGGTGGGTCGATCCGGCCAAGGATGCGAAACTGCGCGAGGCAATGCGGCGCTAAGGCCGCATTGTCCGCTGCTGCTGTTCAAGCCGTCTGGCGCATCGCCTCGGCGCCGGCGAGATCCACCGATACCAGGGTGGAAACGCCGCGCTCGGCCATGGTGACACCGAACAGACGATCCATACGCGCCATCGTGATCGGATGGTGGGTCACCACCACGAAGCGGGTACCCTCGCCCATTTGCGAGGTCTGACGCGCCATCGTCTCCATCAGATTGCACAGACGTTCCACATTGGCATCGTCCAGCGGCGCGTCCACCTCGTCGAGCACGCAGATCGGCGCCGGATTGGTGAGGAACACCGCAAACAACAGGCTCAGTGCCGTGAGCGCCTGCTCGCCACCCGAAAGCAACGACATTACCTGCAAGCGTTTGCCGGGCGGCGATGCCATGATTTCCAGGCCGGCTTCCAGCGGATCGTCGCTTTCCACCAACTGCAGATGCGCCTTGCCGCCGCCGAATACTTCCACGAACAGCTTCTGGAAATGCGCATCCACCTTCTGGAACGCATCCAGCAGGCGTTCGCGGCCTTCCTTGTTCAGGCTGGCAATGCCCTGACGCAACTTTTCGATCGCAGCGATCAGATCGTTCTGCTCGCCCTGCAGGGTTGTGAGCTTTTCCTCGACTTCGTTCGCTTCCAACTCGGCACGCAGATTCACCGGCCCCATATTGTCGCGTTCCTTGCGCAGACGCTCCAGGCGGCTTTCCACCTGCGGCAGGGTGGGGAATTCCTCGCCATCCTCCACCTCGCCGGCCTTCAGCACATCGGCCGGCTCGCATTCCAGCGCCTCGCGGATACGCAGCGCAAGCTCGTCTAGGCTCTGACGCTGATGCTCGAAATCAGCCTCGGTGCGGACGCGGGCCTCACGGCAATGGCCGAGAATCTGTTCCAGCTCGCGGGCCGTCTTGGCCGCCAAGGCCTGGGCAGCTTCGGCATTGGCAAGATGGTCGGCCACTTCGTTGCGTGCGGCCTCCGCCTTGCCGATCTCCTCCAGCAGCGCCCCGCGCTTGCTTTCGATGCCGGTCGGGATTTCATAAAGCCGCAGCAATTCCGCTTCGGCCTCGGCCTGGCGGCTTTCAAGCTGCTCAAGCTGCTGCGCCGAACTGGAGGCATGCGCCTCGGCGGCATTGCGCTCATGCACCATCGCTTCCAGGCGATGGGCGCGGGCCATGGCCTCACGACGCAGTTGCTCCAGCGCCGCGCGGGCTTCGGCCAGGGATTGGCGCAAACCATCCACGCGTAAGCGCAGGGCCGCAATCGCCTCGCGGGCCAAGGCTTCATCAGGCATCAGGCTCAAGGCTTCGGCCAGGGCCTGGCGCTGGCTTTCCAGCTCGGCGACATCATTGCTCAATTGAGCGATCTGATCGGCCAGGGCAGCCAGCTTGGATTGCCGTTCGGCCTCGCGGCGCACCACATCGGCCTGGCGGGCACGGGCGGTTTCAAGTTCGCGCTCGGCGCGCTGGATATCCTGGTCGCAACGCTGGCGGCTGGCCTGGCGCTCGCGCTCGGCGGCGGCCAGCGCCTGGTTGGCCTGTTCGCGGGCCGACTGGCGTTCGCGTTCAGCCGTGGCGATGGCGGCCTGGCCGGCTTCGCGGGCACGCACGCGCTCGCGTTCGGCATTGGCCACTTCGGCATCGCCACGCTGGCGGGCTTCTGCGCGGTCACGCTCGGCCTGTTGCACGGCCTGTTCGGCTTCGCGCCGCAGTTGTTCACGTGCCTGCTCGGCGCGTGCCAGATCGGCGGCGGCGGCCTGGCGGCGGGCAGCGCCTGCATTCTCGGCCTGCTTAACCCAATCGGCGCCTTCGGCACGGGTGGCATCGCGGGCGGATTCGGCCTGTTGCACGGCACCGCGTGCCGCACGCTCGGCCTGCACCGCCTGTTCGGTGGCCGCACGGGCCTGCTGATAGGCCTCCTGCGCATCGGCCAGCTTGCCTTCCAACTCGCGCAATTCCTCGCGCAGATCAGCCAGGCGGTTGCGCTGTTCCAGCTTGATCGAGGCTGGCGTGGGCGCACCCGCCTTGACCGTGAAGCCATCCCAGCGCCACAGCGCGCCAGACTTGGAAACCAGACGCTGGCCTGGACGCAACTGGCTGCGCAGACGGGCGCCATCGGCCTCTTCCACGATGCCGATCAGGCCCAGGCAGCGCGCCAGAGCCGGCGGCGCCGAAACATGGGCGGTGAGCGATACCGCACCTTCCGGCAAGGCCGGCGGATCGGAAAGCGGCGGCAACGCTTCCCAGAATACCGGCGCGCCGGTATCGGCTGAAGAATTCAGTTCATCGCCAAGCGCCGCACCCAGCGCCTTCTCGAAACCCGGCTCCACGGTAAGTTGGTCGATGACCGGCGCAAACAGCGAGGCCTCATCCACCTTCAGCAGCCGCGCCAGACCGGATTCTTCAGCCTTCAGGCGGGTCAGTTCGCCCTGCACCGCCTGCCAGGCATCGCGCGCGGTCTGCTCGGCCTGAGCAATGCGCTGGCGTTCTGCCTCGGCAGCCTCGATGCCGGCACGAGCCTGCTCTATCAGCGCGGCCTTCTCGGCTTCCGCTGCGGCGGCCCGGGCGCGCACTTCATCGATATGCTGGGCGTGTTCGGCTTCCACCGCATTCACGCCAGTACGCGCCGCATCCACCTTCACGGCTTCGTCGGCCAGCAGGCGTTCCATGCTTTCGCGGGCCGTCTGGATACGCGCGTCATGCTCCTGCTCGAACCCGGCCAGACCGGCACGAACCGCTTCCACCTTGGCGGCCTGCTCGGCCTCGATGGCCTCCAGAGCCGCACGGGCGGCTTCGATACGGCCGGCATGATCGGTTTCCACCGCTTCCAGCGCGGCCCGGGCAGCTTCCACCAGCTTGGCCTGTTCGGCCTCGGCGGCATCCAGCGCCACGCGGGCAGCCTCAACAGCGGCCAGGCGCGCTTCGATCTCGGCACCGGCTTCTGCGGCGGCAGCCAAAGCACCTTCATCGGTTTCCAGGCGCTGATGCTCGGCGCTCACTTCCTCCAGCCGGGCGCGCAGGCGCTGCAGCCGGCGATCGGCATCTTCGATGGTCTGCAACAGACGGGCACGCTCGGCCTGTTCGGCGGCGGCGCGCTCGGTTTGCGCATCCAGCTCGGTCTGGGCCTCGGCCACCTGCACCTGGGCCGCCTGGATAGCAGCCTCGGCATTGCTATGGGCTTCCGCCTCACCGCTCTGGGCGCTCAGCAGGCTTTCGTTTTCAGCCGCCAGCTTCTGCAGGGTTTCCAGCGCCTCGGCATTCAGCGCGCGTTCGCGCTGGCGGTCGGCATCGATCTGGGCAATGCGCTGCTCTACCTGAGCCGCGGCTTCCCGCGCGCGGGCCTCTTCGGCATCCAGGCCATCGCGGGCAACAGCCAGGCGATGTAGGCGGGCGCCGGCCTCGGCCTCGGCCTGGCGCAGCGGCGGCAGGGCCTCGGCAGCGATGCGTTCAGCACCATGGGCTTCCGAAACCTGCAAGGTACGGTCGGCCACATCGCGCTCGGCAGCATGCATGGCGGCTTCGGCCGCGGCCAGAGCTTCCTGCAATGCGGTATGGCGCAGATGGAACAGAATGGCTTCGGTGCGGCGGATCTGGCCAGCGATGTTGCGATAACGGCTGGCCTGGCGGGCCTGACGCTTCAAGCCCTGCAATTGCTGGTCGAGCTGGCCGATCACATCGACCACGCGACCGAGATTGTTTTCCGCCGCCTTCAGACGCAACTCGGCTTCATGCCGGCGCGAATGCAGGCCGGAAATGCCGGCGGCTTCTTCCAGCAGCATGCGGCGATCGGTGGGCTTGGCATTGATGATGGCGCCCACGCGGCCCTGGCTGACCATGGCTGGTGAATTGGCACCCGATGCCAGATCGGCGAAGAAAAGCTGCACATCGCGGGCGCGCACATCCTGGCCGTTGATGCGATAATCCGAGCCGCGCTCGCGCTCGATGCGGCGGACGATTTCCAGGGTCTCCTGCTCGTTGAAAGCAGCCGGCGCGGTGCGGGTTTGATTATCCAGGCTGAGCGAAACTTCGGCGACATTGCGCGCCGGCCGCGTGGCGGTGCCGGCAAAGATCATGTCGTCCATGCCCGAGCCACGCATACGCTTGGCCGAGTTCTCGCCCATCACCCAGCGCAGCGCCTCCACCAGATTGGATTTGCCGCAACCATTCGGACCGACCACGCCGGTGAGGCCGGGATGGATCACGAATTCGGTCGGCTCCACAAAGGATTTGAAGCCGGACAGGCGCAACTTGGTGAATTGCACTGCGTCACCCTTTCACTTTCTTGTCGGCCCGACGGCTGTTTGCCATCGGGCCGAAGCACACTCGACAACCAACGATGCGGCGCGGATCAACGCTTGCGCAGCAGGAAGAACACGATACCGCCGACGATCAGCACCACCACCGCAATGGTGATGTAGGTCTTCACGTTACCGGCGAAAAAACCGCTGCCGGCACCACCGGCGCCGGACGCGTTGGATTGCGAAGCCGGCGCAGAAGCGCCATCCTTGGCCAGGCTATCCAGTAACTGACGGAATTCCTCCATCCCCGGCACGCCCGGCAAGGTCTTGCCGTTCACGATCAGGGTGGGCGTGGAATTGACGTTGAATTTCTGATTGCCTTCCAGCCGGGCATTCAGGATGTAATCGCCCACGGCCTGATCGGCGAAGCAGGCTTCAACCTGTTCGGCCGACATGCCGCCAAGCCGGCCGATCTGCACCAAAGCCGCACGCGGATCAGCCGCCGTGGCCCATTGGCGCTGCTGCGCGAACAGCACTTCCAGGAAGCTGAAATAGCGCTCAGGCCCCGAGCAACGGGCCAGCGCCGCACCGGCGAAAGCCAGTTGATCCAGCGGGAAATCCCGATAGACCAGCCGCACCTTACCGGTATCGATATACTCGGTTTTCAGTACCGGCAGGATCGTGGCATGGAAATTGGCGCAATGCGGGCAGGTCAGCGAGGCATACTCGATGACCGTAACCGGGGCATTGGCCTTGCCTAGAACCATGTCCTGCAAACGGGGATCAGCCGCCGCCGGGGCCGCCGTTTGGGCAGAGGCCGCAGCCGGGGTCAGGGCAGGCAGAGACGCCAAGGCAAACAGCATGGCGCCGAAGATACGCTGTATATATTTCATAGATGGGCTCCAACCCCCAATATCTAGGGGCATTTTAGGGATTCACACGCCGGGGCAGCAACCCGACTCATCTGTTTATCCACAGGAATCTGGCGGCTTTGAGGCAGACTAGCGCTGTGCCAGCAGGGATCGCCCAAGAGTTTCAAGCGCTTGGCGGAGTTTCTTGTCCTCCACCCCGGAAAGCAGCTCTTCGAGTCGTTCTGCTGCCTTGCCGTCCAGCGGCCTGGGTTGGCGTATCGGCGGGGCCGGAGTCTCCCGCCGCCGAATCGGCATCTGCTTCAGCCGCAACCCGGCCACCGCCCGATAACCGAAATAACCATTGATGCGTTCCACCACCAACGGCGCGAGATGCTGCAATTCCAAAGCCTGGGCCCCGCTGACCGCCACTTCCAAAGTGGCGCCCGATGCCGCCTCGCCGGGATAGATCAGCCGCTCGGGCTGGGTATCGGGCGACAAAAGCGGGCCGACAATCTCAGGCCAGCGCTGCATGATATCGCCGAATATGGCGCCGCGCTTGCGCAGCAAAGGCGAAGTAAGCCGCCCAAGCGCCACGTTCAGGCCGCGCGGAGCATTCATGCGGCTATATTTGTCGCGGGGTTTTTCAGGTTCGGCCATGCCGGCAGTATAGCCGTTTCACTGCCTGGCCGCAGCGGTTATGCCGGCCTGAAGCGCCTGATCGCCAAAAGTCCGAAGCCTGCGGAAACCAGCAGCAGCAGTCCTTGAGCGATGGCAAAAGGCGGTTCGGCCAAAGTGGGCGCCAGCGCATTCAGGCCGGGGATGCGGGTGAACATCTGCGCCATCAGCACGAAAAGCAGCAGATACACGCTCGCTACCACGCCACCGGCATATATCACCCGCCAGATACCCAGCATGCCGAAGCGGTAGCGCGCCGGCAATGTCAGCGCCAGCACCAGCAGCGCAACAATGGCCACGCCATGGGATGGCAGGAAAGCCGCAGCGGGAAACGCGAAGCCGCTGAGCGAGGTGAACAAGGCCGTGGCAAAAAACCAGCCGCTGAGTTGCGGCCGCGCTTCGCTGCGCAACAAATCGCTCAGCACGATCATGCCGAGAAAAATGCTGATGAAGCTGACCAGCGTGTGAATGACGACGAGAAAGGTGAGGAACATGGCGCGATCCGATGCCGTATCATGGGCCGAGCCCCATCATGAGGCCACGAGCCCCATCATGAGGCCATCGGCCGATCACGCCTATTATACTCTGGTGTTAGAGCCAGTCGGGCTCCGTTTCCAGAGTCGTCGGCTCAAGCCGTGCCAGCAGCGGCAACCAATAATCCAGCTTGGCCAATTCATAAGCATAGAAATACCGGCAGGCGGCCAGCTTGCTTTTGTAAAAGGCGGTATCGGCGCCGGCCGCTCCGGCCTGCAAGGCAAGCGCCGCAACACGGGCCTGGCGCAGCCACATCCAGGCAATCGCCACATGGCCCATCATATCGAGATACAGGGTGGCATTGGCCAGATAGAGCGCGATGCGGCCATCCCTGGCTGCCGGCTGCATGGCCAGGGTGCAATCCTCCACCCGGCGCAGCGCTGCTTCGAGCGTATCGGCAAAGCCCGTCACATCGGGCAGCGCACGCGCCGCCGCGATATCCTCGCGTATGGTGCTGAATAGCAATGCCAGGCCGGCACCATCGCGCATCAGCACCTTGCGCCCCAGCAGATCCATGCCCTGAATGCCATGGGTACCTTCATGGATCGGGTTCAGGCGATTGTCGCGGTAATACTGTTCCACCGGATAATCCCGGGTATAGCCATAGCCGCCCAGCACCTGGATGGCATGTTTGTTGGCTTCCAGGCAGTATTCACTCGGCCAGGATTTCACCATCGGGGTGAGCATATCCAGCAACTGTCTGGCGCGCTGACGCGCGGCTTCGTCTGGCGCGGTATGCTCGTCATCCACCAGGTTGGCGGCATAAAGACAGAGCGCCAAGGCGCCTTCGCTGGCAGCCTTCTGCGCCAGCAAAAGCCGGCGGATATCGGCATGCTGAATGATCGGCACCGGCGGCGAAGCCGGGTTCTTGTTATCCGGCGCGCGGCCCTGAGGCCGGTTCTTGGCGTAATCCAGGCTGTAGCGATAGCCTGCGATGCCCAGCGAAGTGGCGCCCAGGCCAACCCCGATACGCGCCTCGTTCATCATCATGAACATGTAATCCAAACCGCGATGCGGTTCGCCCACCAACTGGCCGACGCATTCGCCATTCTCGCCGAAATTCAGCAGAGTGTTGGTGGTGGAGCGATAGCCCATCTTATGATTGAGGCCGACAAGTTGCACGTTGTTGCGCTCACCCAGCGAACCATCGGGATTCACCCGCCGCTTCGGCACGGTGAACAGCGAAATGCCGCGCACACCGGCCGGCGCGCCATCGATCTTGGCCAGCACCAGATGCACGATGTTTTCCGACAGGTCATGCTCGCCGCCGGAAATCCACATCTTGGTGCCGCTGATGCGGTAGTTGCCATCGGCCAGCGGCGTGGCGCGGGTGCGGATATCGGCCAAGCCGGACCCGGCCTGCGGTTCGCTCAGGCACATGGTGCCGAAGAAACGCCCGGCCAGCATCGGCTTGAGATACAGCTCCTTCTGCGCGGCATTGCCGAAAGCACCGATCAGGTTGGCGGCACCGATGGTGAGGAAGGCATAGCCCACGCTGCCGATATTGGCGGCATCGAAACAGGCAAAGCAGGCCTGGGTAACCGCCCAGGGCAGTTGCTGGCCGCCCTCGTCGTAATCTCGGTGTGCGGCCATGAAGCCGGCCTCGATCAGACGGTCCAGCGCCCGCTTCACCTCTGGGATAATGTGCACGCGTTCGCCATCGAAATGCGGCTCGGTCTGGTCGCCCTTGCGGTTGTGGGTCTGGAAATACTGCGCGGCAATGGTTTGCGCCGTATCCAGCGCCGCTGACAGCGTGCCGCGATCATGATCGGCATAGCGCAGCCGGGCGCTCAGCGCTTCCACGTTCAACAGCTCGAAAAGCTGGAAATCCAGGTCGCGGCGGTCGATGGTGGAAAGCTGGTTTTCGGCGGCCATGGCGTCACTCCCTTTGAATGGCGGGACGCTGCCGCAGACCGCCCATGGAGGCAAGGCTCCCGCAGCGTTAGTTAGCCGGTTGCGCGGCAGGCTGCCCGGGGGTAAAACCGCCGCGACCGCCCAATATGATGCGGATTCCCGCCTGAGAGCCCATCCTGAGACACCCAGTGAGACCATCATGATCCCTCGCTATACCCGCCCCGAAATGGCCGCCATCTGGGAACCGGAGATGAAATTCCGGCTCTGGTTCGAGATCGAAGCCCATGCCTGCGATGCCCAGGCCAAGCTGGGCGTGATCCCGCAAGCGGCAGCCAAGGAAGTGTGGAAGAAGGGCAAGTGGGAGATCGACCGCATCGACGCCATCGAGCGCGAAACCAAGCATGACGTGATCGCCTTCCTCACCCATCTGGCCGAAATCGTCGGCCCCGAAGCGCGCTTCGTGCATCAGGGCATGACCAGCTCGGACGTGCTGGACACCTGCCTGAACGTGCAGCTGGCCCGCGCCGCCGACCTGCTGATCGCCGACACCGACGCCCTGCTGGCCGCCCTGAAAAAGCGCGCCCTGGAATACAAGATGACGCCCACCATCGGGCGCAGCCACGGCATCCATGCCGAGCCGACCACCTTCGGCGTCAAGCTGGCGCTCGCCCATGCGGAGTTCTCGCGCTGCCGCAGCCGTCTCGTCGCGGCGCGCGCGGAGATCGCCACTTGCGCCATCTCGGGCGCCGTCGGCACCTTCGCCAACATCGACCCGCGCGTCGAGGAGCATGTCGCCAAGGCGCTCGGCCTGACGCCGGAGCCGGTCTCCAC
>NZ_JAHBYG010000062.1 GCF_019636075.1 Ferrovibrio sp. | reverse complement strand
GTGGCGGCACCCGATACCATGGCGGCGGCCACGATCAGCAGAAAGGTTTGCTGGTCGCCGGGCAGGCCGGGCAGAAACACCACGCCCACACCCCAGAGCAGGCCGGACAATCCCGCCCATAGCACGGCAAGCCGGCGCGGCGAGAATACCCGCTCATAGGCCGTGCGGGGGGTTTTGGTTTCGGCGGCCAGATTGATGCGGCGTTGGCCGCGCCACAGCGCAAACAGCATGTAGCTGGCGCAGGCCAGCTGCATCAGCAGCCAGGGCAGCAGCAATATATCGGGCACCGCGCCATACAGGTTGGCGCTGGTCAGCAGCACCACCAGGATGGTGGCCCAGGCATTCACCGGCACCATGCGGCGATAGCCATCGCGCAACGGATCCACCAGGGTTTGCCGGATCGGCATTTCGCTTAAGGCTGCGCCGCCGGAATTTTCCAAGGCAACGGCTGGGCTATCCGGCGGTGTGTTCACAGCCAGCTTGTTCATGGGTGCAGTCTGTTCATCGATGCTGCCACGACAAAGCCCGGCATTCCCTTCTAGGCCGCTTTCAGCACTGGGTTTCGAGACATATTTAGAGGCATTTGCCGGTGTAGTGTATACACCGGCATGGGGCCCGGAAAGAGGGCGTTATTTCAGCAATTCGTAGGGGCCGCCGGTTTCCAACGCCCGCTGATAGGCCGGCCTTGCATGGATGCGGTCCAGCCATTCCCGCAGAACAGCATGCTCCGGTTGCAAACCCACCCGGCTTGCAGCAGCCTCCAGCGGAAAACTCATCTGGATATCGGCGGCGGAGAAATCCTGCCCGGCAAACCAGGGTGTGGCTTTCAGCGTTTCCGCCCAGAAAGTCATATGCGTGGTCAGTTGCGGATCGGTCATGCGCGCCTGGCCCTTGCCGGCGATCATCTTCACCAGCGGCCGCAGCAGGCCGGGCACATTGGCCGGCATGCGCATGAAAACCAGCTTCAGCAGCAACAGCGGCATGGCCGAGCCTTCGGCATAATGCAGCCAATAGGTGAAGGCGCGGCCGGCATCGGTGCCGCGGGCCGGGCGCAGCTTGCCGGCGCCCGTGCTGTCGGGGGTGTCGTAGCGATCCAGCAGATATTCGATGATGGCGCCGGTTTCGGCGATTTTCAGGCCGTTATCCTCGATCACCGGGGATTTGCCCAGCGGATGCACCTGGCGCAATTCCTTCGGTGCCAGCATGTCTGGCCGGCGCTCGTAGCGCTTCACGCTATAGGGCAGGCCCAGTTCCTCCAGCAGCCACAGCACACGCTGCGAGCGGGAATTGTTCAGGTGATGCACGATGATCATGGTGGGCCCTCATTGAAAAACAGTCTTGCGGAAATCGGCGGAAAACCTACACGGAAGACTGCACCAGCACCGTGACCGGGGTCACGAAATCTTTTTCCCGGTTTTTCTGCAGGCCCTCCCTTGACTCGAAGCCGGGCACTGCTTAAGTGTCTGGCGCTCTCCCGGGGGGAGTGCTAACAATTCGTCGCAGCCCCATATAAATCAATGGTTTATGCTGGGCCTTCCGAATTGGGATCGGATTTTTTAGCTGCCGGGCGGCCGCCTGGCGAATTTTGAGATGGAGGATCGCATGAAGTTTCGTCCGTTGCATGACCGTGTGGTGGTCAAGCGCGTTGCCGAGGAAGAGCGCAGCGCTGGCGGCATCATCATTCCGGACACCGCCAAGGAAAAGCCGATGCAGGGCGACGTGGTCGCCGTCGGCCCGGGCGCCCGTGGCGATGATGGCAAGCTGGTGGCGCTGGATGTGAAGGCCGGCGACCGTGTTCTGTTCGGCAAGTGGTCGGGCACCGAAGTCAAGATCGACGGCGAAGAGCTGCTGATCATGAAGGAGTCCGACATCATGGGCGTCATCGAAGGCGCCGCCGCCAAGAAGTCGAAGGCCGCCTGATCGGCATGTGCCGGATCAAGGCTGCAAGAATTTAAAGTAAATCTGAGGAGACACAGAAATGGCTGCTAAAGACGTAAAGTTTGGCGCCGATGCCCGCGCCCGCATGCTGCGCGGCGTCGACATCCTGGCCGACGCGGTGAAGGTTACCCTGGGTCCGAAGGGCCGCAACGTGGTGCTCGACAAGTCGTTCGGCGCCCCGCGCATCACCAAGGACGGCGTGACCGTCGCCAAGGACATCGAGCTGTCCGACAAGTTCGAGAATATGGGCGCGCAGATGGTGCGCGAAGTCGCTTCCAAGGCCAATGACCAGGCCGGCGACGGCACCACCACCGCCACCGTGCTGGCTCAGGCCATCGTGCGCGAAGGCGCCAAGGCGGTTGCCGCCGGCATGAACCCGATGGATCTGAAGCGCGGTATCGACCTCGCCGTCGAGAAGATCGTGGAAGACATCAAGTCGCGTTCCAAGAAGATCGCCGGCGCCAAGGAAGTTGCCCAGGTCGGCACCATCTCGGCCAATGGCGATTCCGAAATCGGCGCCATGATCGCCAAGGCGATGGAAAAGGTCGGCAACGAGGGTGTGATCACCGTCGAGGAAGCCAAGAGCCTGGAAACCGAGCTGGATGTCGTGGAAGGCATGCAGTTCGACCGCGGCTACCTGTCGCCGTATTTCATCACCAACGCGGAGAAGATGCTCTGCGATCTGGAAAACCCCTACATCCTGCTGCATGAGAAGAAGCTGTCGGGCCTGCAGGCCATGCTCCCGGTTCTGGAAGCCGTGGTGCAGACCGGTCGTCCGCTGCTGATCATTGCGGAAGACGTGGAAGGCGAAGCCCTGGCCACCCTGGTGGTCAACAAGCTGCGCGGCGGCCTGAAGGTTGCTGCCGTGAAGGCCCCTGGCTTCGGCGACCGCCGCAAGGCCATGCTGGAAGACATCGCCATCCTCACCGGCGGCCAGCTGATCTCCGAAGATCTCGGCATCAAGCTGGAAACCGTTACCCTTGCCATGCTGGGCACCGCCAAGAAGGTGACCATCGACAAGGAAAACACCACCCTGGTGGGCGGCGCCGGCAAGAAGAAGGACATCGAAGGCCGCGTGGCGCAGATCAAGGCGCAGATCGAGGAAACCACCTCGGACTACGACCGTGAGAAGCTCCAGGAGCGTCTGGCCAAGCTGGCTGGCGGCGTGGCCGTCATCAAGGTCGGCGGCGCCACCGAAGTGGAAGTGAAGGAGAAGAAGGATCGCGTCGACGACGCCCTGCATGCCACCCGCGCCGCGGTGGAAGAGGGCATCGTGCCGGGCGGCGGTACCGCTCTGCTCTACGCTGTCCGCGCCATCGACAAGGTGAAGGTGGACAATGCCGACCAGAAGCACGGCGTGGAAATCATCCGCCGCGCCCTGCAGGCCCCCGTGCGCCAGATCGCCGAGAATGCCGGCGTTGACGGTGCCGTGGTTGCCGGCAAGCTGCTGGAAAGCAAGGAAGTCAACTGGGGCTTCAACGCCCAGACCGAAGAATATACCGACCTGGTGAAGGCCGGCGTGATCGACCCCGCGAAGGTCGTGCGCGTCGCCCTGCAGGGCGCCGCCTCGGTGGCCGGCCTGCTGATCACCACCGAAGCCATGGTGGCCGACAAGCCGGAGCCGAAGGGCGCGGCGGCTGGCGGCATGCCCGGCGGCGGCATGGGCGGTATGGGCGGCATGGGCGGCATGGACTTCTAAGTCCGCGGCTCTCTCGCCAGAGAGTACAAGGAAGGCCCGGTGGAAACACCGGGCCTTTTTTTTCTTTGGCATATCATCCAAATTATATTTTGTCGGGAAAATGCAGATAACGTATCGCCAGGGTTTCCATGAGGCTGTCTTCGGAGCCAAAGAGTGAGAATGCATTGAGATTATGGGCGTCCAATTGCCTCAGAACCTTCAGGCGTTCAGATGCTGGGATGTTGAATTTTGTAACTCGAAAATTCCAGTAATCCTCTCTCTCCTCGGAAATAGGGATTTCATGGGATGCGAAACGCCAGCCTCCATCATTTTTGTTGAATATCGCACCTAGAGTATAATCAGCTTGTTGCAAGAAATGTCTTTTATGCGTCCGAATAAACGGACCAATTCTGTGAAGCAGGGGCTGGTCGCTCGAATACGATTGATGTTTTGATTCTTCCAGTGTGTATATCGATACGTGTGATCTTTTGTAATTATCTCGGAACGCAAAATAGGCAGCTACATAAGGAGATGCGCTCCAGTCTAGCAAAGGCGAGGGAAAGCCATGGTGCCGCAGATAGACAAGAAATTCTGTGGCTGGTAAGGGCCCATGCCGACCGCCAAATGACTCAAAATCGGAAAAATATTTGTCAATTTCTGGATGTTCAGGCACATCCCATCTAGAGCCGCTTAGAGCCTCGGCGGTTGGAGTGCTTTGTCCGATTAAGCGATAATAATCAACGATACGCATTTTGTTTTGATCATTGCGCTCAAGCGTTGTTTCCAACTTGAATTCTGCATTGGATTGGCCCCTAAACAATGTAGGCCAAACCCCCTTGGGATCTTCTTTTTGGAAATCGGTTATTGGTTTTAGCCGCTCAATAAATTCCTCCCAAGATTCCACGGTTATCGCTTTTATCATTTTTGTTTCTTTCCAAAATAAAACGACCGGACGAACACCCGGTTGGCCTAGAAACGCCGCGTTGGCGGCTGCGTATCCGGGTCGCGATCCAGAATCAGATTCCAATACGCCCATGAGCGGGGATCGATGATGCCGGGAGGCGCATGATCGAGCGCTTCCCGCAAAGTATTGTCGCTGACATGGCGGCGTATTGTCCTGGTATCTTCAGGCGTGCCATAGGCGAAGAAATAGGCGAGGAAATGCCAGGGATTCCGCAAGGCCTCGGCGGGCGGCTTGAACCACACCAGGCGCGCGGCAACTGCTTCGAGATCGGGGACTGCGAGATCGGGTGTGCCGGGAAGTACGGTCATTGCCCAGCACCTTTCCCGGAAGCGCGGAATTGATCGAGATCGGGCAATCGATCAAGATCGACAGCCTTCACTGCCATCCGCAATCGCTGCTTCAGATCGTCGGGCAAGGCGGCGAGTTCCGCTTCGCCGAAATAGCTGAGGGCTTTCAGCGTTATTTGCGGGTTGAATTGGCTTTTGTAGATTGCCAATCCGGCCGAAAGCGCCATGGGCAGGGAAATGCCGCCCCGTGTCATCAGGCTATCCAGATCGAGATAATCCTTCGCTTCGGCGCGTTGCTGAATGACGGCAGCCTTGGTGCCTGCGATGTCTATCAGCGCGGCGACTTTTATCGTCGTGCCTTCGGCCATATCGGGCGGCGCGATCCGGGCCAGATTCGGCACCCCGAAGAAGGAGAGTTTGACCGGGCCGCCGCGATCCACGCTGACATGCAAACTATTGCTTCGCATATCGAGAATGCTGGCATTGGCCAGATACGGAATTTCAGCCAGCAGGCTTTGGGGATCGATCGGTCGGTCGCCGAAAAAATCGAAATCCACCGATTGCCGATGCCCCAGCCTCAGGGCAAGTGCCGTGCCGCCGTATAGAGTGAAATAATCAGGGGTCGCGCGCAATTCCTCCCACAAGTCTCTCTGTGGGAGCGGCAGTATCTCTAAGCGGGGAGAGAATGCCTGTTGTCGGATCATCGGCGGATTCTAGCATGATCGGCGGGATTTGACATATCCGGCATGCCTGTAGAGGGGGGATGTAGGCAGCGGATTGCGGCTAATAGCTATAATTCCGCCGCCCCCAACAAATTCTCCTAACCCCTGCCATTAGAATCCCTCAATTCCGGGCAACCCGCTTCCCGCCCTATCCTGGCGCCTTCGCATATCGCGTATGGAGGTCGTCATGAGTTTGCGTATCGGCAGCAAGGCGCCGGATTTCGAGGCCGACAGCACTGCCGGCAAGTTGAAGTTTCACGATTTCATCGGTGATGGCTGGGGCGTGCTGTTCAGCCATCCGAAGGATTTCACGCCGGTCTGCACCACCGAGTTGGGCGCGGTGGCGAAGCTGAAGGGCGAGTTCGACAAGCGCAATGTGAAGGTGCTGGGGCTCAGCATCGATCCGGTGGCCGACCATGTGCGCTGGCTGAAGGATATCCAGGAGGTCACCGGCTTCCTGCCGGATTATCCGCTGATCGGCGATTCCGATCTCAAGGTCGCCAAGCTTTACGAGATGTTGCCGGAAGGCGCGGGCGAGACATCGCAGGGCCGCACGGCCGCCGACAACGCCACGGTGCGCACGGTTTATATCGTCGGCCCCGACAAGGCCATCAAGGCGCAATTGCATTACCCGATGACCACGGGCCGCAATTTCGATGAGATTTTGCGCCTGGTCGATTCCCTGCAACTCACTGCCAAGCATAAGGTGGCCACACCAGCCAATTGGAAGCAGGGCGAGGATGTGATCATCGCAGGTTCGGTGTCCGACGACGAGGCCAAGCAGAAATATCCGCAAGGCTGGCAGGCGCCGAAACCGTATCTGCGTATCGTGCCGCAGCCGGCATGACGGTTTGCGGGGTCTGGGGGGATACCCAAGAGCTTTCGGGGTAACCCGGTGTCATGCCTGAGGCGGGGCCCGGCCATCGGAGGAATCCGGTGCCGGGCCTTTTCTTTTCCTGCATAGGCTGCGAGCATCGCCGCCATGGCGCCCCGCTTCGAAGACATTCTTGCATTCATCGAGGTTGTGAAGGCCGGCAGCTTCACGGCGGCCGGCGCGCGGCTGGGCCTGGCGAAATCGGTGGTGAGCGACCGGGTGCGCGGCCTGGAAACGGCGCTCGGCGTGGAACTGCTGCGCCGGACCACCCGCAGCGTAACGCCCACCGAACGCGGCCGCGACTTATTCGAAAGCCTCGATCCGCTGGTGCTGGGGATTTCGCAAGCCGTGGATAGCGCCACCGATGCGCGCGGCCCGCTGGCCGGCCGCTTGCGCATCACCGCGCCGATCAGCTTCGGCATGCGCTATCTCACCCCGGTGATCAGCGGCTTCGCGCAGCAGCATCCCGATCTGGAAATCGCCTTGGATTTCGACGACCGCGCGGTGGATATCATCGGCAGCGGCTATGATCTGGCCATCCGCATCGGCCGGCTGGGCGATTCCAGCCTGATGGCACGTAAACTCTGCGACAGCGAACGCGTGGTTTGCTGCAGCCCGGCCTATGCCAGGCGGCATGCCATGCCGCGCGCGGTGGAAGACCTGGCCGGCCATGCCAGCATCGATTACGCCAATGCCCATGCCAGCCGGCTCTGGCGTTTCATGCCCGCCCATCCCAATGAATCCGAACGGGTGATCGAAACCCGCAGCCGCATCGTGGCCAATAACGGCGATGCGATGCGCGACATGGCGATTGCCGGCCTGGGCCTGACCGTGCTGCCGCGTTTCATCGTGGCCGAGGCGCTGGCCGATGGCAGCCTGATCGAGGCATTGCCCAATGTGCGCCCGGTGCCCGATGCGATCTATGCGGTGTATGCCCCGGTCCGGCATCTGCCGCGCAAGATCCGCGCCATGGTGGATCATCTGGTGGCCACTTTCGCCGACATCCCGCCCTGGGAAATGGTGAAGCCGGTACGAAAGAAACCGGCACAGCAGGCTGGAAAGAAATCACGGTGAACCGTTCAGGTTTGAGATGCCAAATCACCCAAACCGTCACCCTCGGACTTGTTCCGAGGGTCCGTGCCTGACACATCAAAGTCGCTGAACCATGGACCACCGTAACACGTACGGTGGTGACGGTTTTTTGGTTTTTCAGCCTCCACAAGACAGATAGATTCTGTCCAGATATCACCATTGTCCGGCTCAGCCGTACAGCAGGTTCGGCACAGGGCGGCTAATCGGTCGCAGGGTTTTTGCGTAGGGTTCTCTCACCGGCGGCGAATGCAGCCGAACGAGATCGAAACCCTGACCCCACGCATAAGGACCGCGACCATGAGCAAGACCTTCAAGTATAACCGCCTCGACAAGACCAAAGCCGCCGTTCTGCTGGTGGATCACCAGGCCGGCCTGCTGTCGCTGGTGCGCGATATCGACCCCGACAAGTTCCGCAACAACGTGCTGGCGGTGGCCGATCTGGCGAAGTATTTCAAGCTGCCCACCATCCTCACCACCAGCTTCGAAACCGGCCCGAACGGTCCGCTGATGCCGGAGCTGAAGGCGATGTTCCCCGATGCGCCCTATATCGCGCGGCCTGGCAATATCAACGCCTGGGATAACGAGGATTTCGTCAAGGCGGTGAAGGCCACCGGCAAGACGCAGTTGATCATCGCCGGCGTTGTCACCGAAGTCTGCGTCGCTTTCCCCGCCCTGTCGGCGCTGGAAGAGGAATTCGAGGTCTTCGTGGTGACGGATGCTTCGGGCACTTTCAACCAGATCGCCCAGCAGGCGGCCTGGAACCGCATGAGCCAGGCCGGCGCGCAATTGATGAACTGGTTCGGCGTGGCCTGCGAACTGCACCGCGACTGGCGCAACGATATCGAGGGCCTGGCCAAGCTGTTTGCCGATCATATCCCGGATTACAAGAACCTGATGACGAGTTATTTCGCTCAGCAGGCCGCAATCAAGCCGCAGGCGTAACGCGGGGCGTGGCCCGCGCCACACCTGAACTTGATGCGGGATGGCCCGGGTGCGTCTGTTGCGGCGTTACCCGGGCCTTTTTCTTCCGCAGAAATGCACTATCTTCCAGGCATTGAACCATGCCTTCAACAGCCGGCTGGATGCCGGTAGAAAGCCAGGGACGATCATGTCCGCGACCCTTCGCAAGACCGCAACCGAAAATCGCCGCTCTGTGCAGCGTGTTTACAAGGCGCCGCCGATGCATTGGGTGGGCGATGGCTTTGCCGTGCGCTCGCTGTTTTCCTACGATGGCCTGGGCCAGCAGGAAGCCAGCCCGTTCCTGATGCTGGATTACGGCGCGCCGCGCGATTTCACGCCGTCGAGCCATCAGCGTGGCGTGGGCGTGCATCCGCATCGCGGTTTCGAGACCGTGACTGTCGCTTATCACGGCGAGATCGCGCATCGCGATTCCACTGGCCAGGGCGGCATCATCGGCCCCGGCGATGTGCAATGGATGACGGCTGCCTCCGGCATCCTGCATGAGGAATTCCATTCGCCCAGCTTCGCGCAAGCCGGCGGGGTGATGGAAATGGCTCAGCTTTGGGTGAACCTGCCCAAGGCGCATAAGATGGCGCCGCCGGCCTATCAGCCGATCCTGCAGCAGGACATGCCGGTGGCGGCTCTGCCCGATGGCGCCGGCAGCGTGCGGGTGATCGCGGGCCATTACACCGGCACCGATGGCGTGGAAGCCAAGGGTCCGGCCACCACCTTCACGCCCATCGATCTGTGGGATGTGTCGCTCAAGGCCGGCAAGGCGGTAACGCTCAGCCTGCCGGAAGGCCATACCGTGATGCTGGTGGCCCGGCGCGGCAGCCTGCTGGTGAACGGCACCGACAAGGCGGCGGCCACCGAACTGGTGCTGCTCAGCCGCGAGGGCGGCGGCTTCACGCTCACCGCAGGGGATGAGGATACCGAAATCCTGCTGATGAGCGGCGAACCGATCGACGAGCCGGTGGTGGGCTATGGGCCGTTCGTGATGAACACGCCCGACGAGATCCGCCAGGCCATCGTCGATTTCCAGGCCGGTAAATTCGGCCGCATGTAGGGCATCCACTCCGCTCCGATCCGCGTATATTCGTGAGATCGGATATTCGGCAGGACCGGAGCGGAGAATTTCCATGACCAAACTGCATGCGATAGCCGGCCTCGCCCTGCTGGGCAGCATGGCTGTGCTGGATTTCATCTGGCTCAGCCTGGCCACGCCGCGTTTCTACCGCCCCAAGCTGGGCGCGCTGCTCAACGACATGCCGGTCTGGCCCGCCGCCATCGGATTCTATCTGCTCTATGCCGCCGGCGTGGCTTACTTTGTATTGCGGCCGGCCCTGAATGATGCCCTGCCGATAGGCCAGGCCATGCTGCAAGGCGCGTTCCTGGGCCTGGTGGCCTATGGCGCCTATGATCTCACCAACCATGCCACGCTGAAAAACTGGCCGGCCAGCGTTACGCTGATCGACATGGCCTGGGGCGCGGTAATGACGGCGCTCAGCGTGGGCGCGGCCCTGTGGATCGCGCGGCGCTTCGTGGCTTAGCCGAATCCCGATTTAGCCAAATCTCTGCCGCGCCAGTTCGGCGCCCTTGCCCAGCGCCTGCAGTTTGGCGGCGGCGATGGCGCCATCCAGCGGCGCCAGGCCGCAATTGCTGCACAGGATCAGCCGGTCCTTGCTCACATATTGCAAAGCGGTTTTCACCGTATCGGCGATTTCTTCCGGGGTTTCCACCTGATCGGTGGCCACATCCAGCACGCCCACCAGCACGGTCTTGTCGCCCAGCAGGGTCATCAGATAGGGCGGCACCCGGCTATGGAGGCATTCCAGCGACACCATGTCGATCTTCGATTTGGCCAGGGCGGGGAAGAAATCCTCGTATTGCCGCCATTCATTGCCCAGGCCGCGCTTCCATTCGATATTGGCCTGGATGCCATAGCCATAGCAGATATGCACGGCGGTCTTGGCCTTCAGGCCGTCGATGGCGCGATGCAGGGCCTCGATGCCCCAGCCGGCGGCTTCCTGCGTATAGGCATTGAAGGCGGGTTCGTCGAACTGGATGATATCCACGCCATCGGCTTCCAGTGCGCGGGCTTCCTGGTTCAGCAATTCGGCGAAGGCGAAGGCGGTTTTCACCTTGTCGCCGTAATAGCTGTCGGCCAGGGTGTCCATGATGGTCATCGGGCCGGGCAGGGTGAATTTCAGTTGGCGCTTGGTATGGGCGCGGCAGAAGGCGGCCTCCCAGGGATGCGCGCGGCCCTTCAGCGCCAGCTTGCCCACCACGCGCGGCACCATGGCTTTGTAGCGGTCGGCGCGGATGCCGATCTCCACTTTGTTGTCGCGGTCGATGCCGTCCACATTCTCCACGAAGCCATGCACGAAATGCTGCCGGCTCATCTCGCCATCGCCGATGATATCCAGCCCAGAATCCTCCTGCTGCTTGATCCAGACCAGGGTGGCATCGCGCTTGGCGGCTTCCAGTTCGGCGCCCTGCAGCTTCCAGGCCGGCCAGAGCTTATGCGTTTCAGCCAGCCAGCCCGGCTTGGGCAGGCTGCCGGCCACGCTTGCTTGAAAAAGGGGGCTGGCGGCGCTCATGGGTATGGCTCCTTGCTGCGGGGTTTCCTCAAGGCCGCAGCCTAGCATGCTTGCGCTGCCCATCGAAGCATGCTTGAGAGGGAATATGCCGCCCGATATCTATGTCGATGCCGATGCCTGCCCGGTAAAGCCGGAGATTTTCCGCGTGGCCGAGCGCCATGGGCTGCATGTATTCGTGGTGTCGAACGGCTTCATCAACCTGCCGCGCGAAAGCTGGATCCAGCGTGTGCAGGTGGCCGATGGCCCCGATGTGGCCGATGATTGGATCGCCGAACAGGCCAGGCCGGGCGATATCATCGTCACCGCCGATGTGCCGCTGGCGGCCCGGGGCGTGAAGCTGGGCGCCTGCGTGCTCTCGCCGCAAGGCAAGCTGTTCGACGAGGCCAGCATCGGCATGGCCTTGGCCACGCGCAACCTGATGACCGACCTGCGCTCGGCCGGCGAAATCACCTCGGGCCCGCGCCCCTTCTCGCCCCGCGACCGCTCGGCCTTCCTGCAGGCCCTGCATGAGGCTATCCTGCGGCGACAGCGATCTATGCGCGATCAAGTATAATTGGAAAATTATACTCAATTGAGTATTAATTTCCGGCTAAATATACGCGATCAGAAATAATTTGTCGTTTATACCTTTTTGAGTATAATCGCCAAATTATACGCGATGGAGTATCGCATGCTGCGCAATGCCAACGATATCGGCGCTTTGATCCGCTCTGCGCGTCAAGCCAAGGGCATGAGCCAGGCCGCCCTGGCCCAGCGCGCCGGCGTGCGGCAGACCTGGATTTCCCAGGTGGAGAATGGCAAGCCCACTGCCGCGCTGGGCCTAGTGCTGCAAACCCTGAATGCGCTGGGCGTGATACTGCAGGGCCGGACTGCCGAGCAGATGGGCCAGGCTGGGCTGGGGGCCGGCTCCGATGATGTAGACCTTGATGCCCTGATCGATAGCTATCGCATGCCCCGCCGCGAGGAGCATGCATGAGCAAGGCCGATGCTGCCCTGCATGTATTGATCAACGGCCGGCGGATCGGCGGGCTGCAACCGGACAAAACCGGCGCGCTGCGGTTTTCCTACGATGGAGATTGGCTGGCTGCTGGCCGGCATCCTTTGTCGCTGTCGATGCCTGTGGAACGCAGGGACCATGGCACGGAGCAGACAGCGGCATTCTTCTGGGGCCTGCTGCCCGACAATGCGCAAATTCTGGAGGGGATCGCGCGCCGGTCGGAACGCGGCGGGCCATGCTCGCCCAACAGCCTGGCGCGGATGCTGGCGAAAGTGGGTATGGATTGTGCAGGTGCCGTGCAGGTGGTGCGCGAGGAAGATTTGATCGAGGCCGTGGAAGGGGGTGAAGAGGTCGTGCTGCGTGATGCGCAAATCGCTGAAGCACTGCGGCGCTTGGCCATTCATCCGGCGCCGCAGCGGATGGTGAATCGCGAGGGGCAATTCAGCTTGGCTGGAGCACAGCCCAAACTGGCCTATCGTAAAACCGCTTCCGGCTGGGCTGAACCGAGCGGGCGGATTCCCACCACACATATTTTCAAGCCGGCCAATCCACGTTTTGACGGTTTGGTGGAAACCGAGCATGTCTGCATGGCGGCGGCATCGCGCCTCGGCTTGCAGGTGGCGCATAGCGAGATTCGGTATTTCGAGGATGTCAGTGTTATCGTTGTCGAGCGTTATGATCGCATCGAGGGTCGGCGCATTCATCAGGAAGATATGTGCCAGGCCGCAGGCATTCGGCCCGGGCGGAAATACGAAACCGATGGTGGCCCTGGTATCGATGGCATCCTCACGCTCCTGGCAGCATCATCCAGCCCGCAGGAGGATCACAGACGTTTTGTCGATGCGCTGATTCTGAACTGGCTGCTGCTCGGCACTGATGCCCATGCCAAGAATTATTCGCTACTCATCACGGATCGCCAGATTCGCCTGGCGCCGCTCTATGATATTGCCAGCTATTATCCCTTCATGGGCGATCACGTGCCGAAGCTGGCGATGAGAATCGGCCGCAGACGACAGCAGGATCATATCCGCCGCCAAAATTGGCTGCAGCATGGTTTTAAAACCGATTATCTCGATGAACGCATGCATGAAATGATCGCGCAATTGCCCGATGCGCTGGCCGATGCTATTCGCGACTGCAATGCCCATGGCGTGCGGCATCCGGCTCTTGCCATTACGTTGGCAAAGACCGGAGACTTCTGCAAATGGGCCGCTGCCCATTATAACCTAGGACTTATAGGCAAGGATTTCCCGCCATGATGAAAGCCACGCCGATCCCGCTGGAGAAAATCTATGTGCCCACGCGGCTGCGCGGCACGGTGGATCAGGCCAAGGTGGAGGCGCTGGCGGAGGATATCGTCAGCAACGGCATGACCACGCCGATCCAGGTGCGGGTGGATGGCGCGCGTTTCGTGCTGGTGGCGGGGCTGCACCGGCTGGAGGCGATCCGCTATCTCGGCGAAAAGACCATCACCGCTTTCACGGTTCAGGCGCGGAAGGCGTGATCGTCGGCCGCGGCGCCGGATCGGCCGTGGCGGCCAGCATCACGCGGTTGCGGCCGGCGCTTTTGGCGGCGTAGAGCGCGCCGTCGGCGCGGTCGATGGTGTCTTGCACATCCTTGTCCTGCGTCAGCAAAGCAGCGCAGCCGAGGCTGATGGTGAGCCACAGCGTCTGGCCATCGGGCAAGATCAGCGCATCGGCGGCCAGCGCCGCGCGCACGCGTTCGGCATAGGCGGCGGTGGCGTCTAGATCGCTCGCCATCAGCAGCACAACGAATTCTTCGCCGCCGAAGCGCGCCACCAGATCGCTTTCGCGCGCCGTTCGCTTCAGCAGCTCCGCCACCGCCTTGATCGCCGTATCGCCGGTGGCATGGCCATGCGTATCGTTCACCGATTTGAAATGGTCGATATCGGCAACCACGGCGCATAATCCGCCGCCATAGCGGCGGCTGAACACCACTTGCTGGGCGGCGAGATCGAGGAAGGCCCGGCGATTGAGCAATCCGGTCATAGCATCGGTATTGGCGCGCTGCTGCCACTCGGCCAAATCCGATGTCAGCCTGCGGCTTTCATCCATATGCCGCGCTTGCACATCGGCAAGCTGCGCTTGGGCCGTGCCGATGCGCCGCAAGAGCGAGCGCAGCGTTTGCGAAAGGTGCATGATCTCGCGGCTACCGCCCACCAGCGGCAGCGTTGTTGCGGCGGCATCGCCGCCTTGGCCGATCTGGGCGGCTTCCCGTGCGATGCGGTACAGCGGATTCGACATGCGGCCGGCCAGCCGCCATGTCAGCGCAATGGCGATCAGAACGAACAGCAGGCCGATTGCCAGGATCGAGATTGCCAGATTATTCACCGGCTGCAGGGCCTGTTGCTGCGGCTGGCGGGCCAGCACGATCCAACCCAGGCCGGGATAATCGCGGTGGCCGGCGGTAACGGCATATCCGGTCAGCCACCTACTGCCTGTATCGAACGCGGTTTGCAGGTCGTTGCGAAATCCACGCGCGCTTTGCATCAGCGGCTTCACTTGCTCGGCCGTCAGCGCGGATTGGCCGAAGCGCGGCCCCAGCAGCACATTGCCATTCCGGTCGAGCACCAGGATTTCAATAGATGTATCGCCTTGCTGGGCCAGCAGGTCGCTGCGCAGATCGCTCACCCAGTCCCAACTCAGATGCGCGCCCAGCACGCCAAGCAATTCACCCTGCCGGCTATGCACCGGATAAGCTATATCGACGAAACGGAACGGTTCGCCGTCGCGGCGCGGCCCCAGCAGGCGGGCCAGCAGCAGGGCTTCATGCAGGTCGCCCACGAAGGGCCTGCCCTTGGCATCGGCAAACCAATTGCGTTTCTCCACCGATTGGCCTTCCAGCATGCCACGCGTAGCGGCGCGCACATTGCCGGTGCGGTCGGCGAAGCCGATCCAGGCATAATCGGGAAAGCTTTGCTGTATGCGATCCAGCGTAATGCGCAAGGCTTCGGTATTCTGCAGCCAATGCGGCCGCAGGATTTCCATATCCGCCACGATGCCGATCTCGCGGTAACGCTCGAACATGTTCTGATCGAGCCGTCCTGTCATGCTGGCGGCCAGGGCGGCCATATTGGCACCGATCAATTCGGCTGATTTGTTGCGGCCCATCCAGGCGGCGAGCAAACTCGCGCCGAGTATCAAGACAGTGCAAAGCACCGCCGTTGCCACAGCCAATTGCGTACGGAGCGAAAATCTATCGAGCCATGTTTGCAGCAGCACGCAGAAACCTGAAAGTCCATCCCCCGATAAGGATCGACTATAACAGCGGCTTGTAGAGGCAAAACCCGCATTCGCCGCGACGACGCAGCAAATGGCCGTGAAGTCGGCGAAATTTCAATCTATCAGCGTTAAGGAAGCGCGGTTTTATTGGTGTGGTTGTTAAGGGCGGGGTGAGGCTTCTGACTTGGCAGCTTTATTCGGCCGCCGATGCCGCAGCCAGCATGCGGGGCACCGGCCGCGTGCCCATGAAAAGCTGCATGATGCCGGCGGCGATGCCGATGCCGGCGGCCAATTGCCAGGCCAGCGTATAAGAGCCCAGCGCATCGTAGAGCATGCCGCCGGCCCAGGCGCCGAGGAAGCTGCCCACCTGATGGCTGAAAAACGCGATGCCGGTGAGCGTGGCCATGAAGCGCACGCCGAAAATCTGTGCCACCAGGCCGTTCACCAACGGCAGCACGCCCAGCCACAGCGTGCCCATCACGGCGGCGAAGACCAGCGTGCTGGCTTGGCTGGCCGGCAGTGCGAAATACGCCACGATGGCGGCCGAGCGGATCAGATAGACGATGCCGAGCAGAATCTGCTTTGGGTAACGGTCGCCCAGCCAGCCGAACAGCCACGAGCCCAGCACATTGAAAAAGCCGATCACCGCCAGGGCCTGGGCGCTCACCATGGGATTGATGCCGCAATCGGCCAGATAGGTGGGCAGATGGGTGGTGATGAACACCAATTGCAAGCCGCAGACGAAGAAAGCCACCGACATCACGATATAGCCGCCATGCTGGCTGGCTTCGCGCAGGGTCTGGGTGAGGGTTTCGCTGGCAGCATTGGCGGCTTCGTTGGCCGGCAGGGGCACGCGGTCGGCGCGGCCGGCCAGCAGGGCAGCCGGCAGCATGGCAGCGGCAAGGCCCACGAAAACCAGGGTGGCGGTCTGCCAGCCGGCGCTCTGCATGGTGCTCTGGGCCAATGGGGCGGCAAAGAAGGTGCCCACCGAACCGGCCGCCGATACCAGGCCGAAAGCCAGGCTGCGCCGTTCCGGCCGCACCACCTTGGCCGCCACCTTGGCGGAGACGGCGGAGGCCGTGCAGGACAGCGCAATGCCCACCATGGCGCCGGCCCCCAGCGTCACCATCCAGCCATGGCTGGCAAAGGCGGTGAGCAGCATGCCGGCAGCATAGATGAACACGCCGAACACCATCACCCAGCGGGTGCCGTAGCGATCCACCAAGGCGCCGAAAAACGGCTGCGTGATGCCCCACAGGATGTTTTGCAGTGCCAGGGCGAAAGCGTAATCCGCCGCGCTCATCCCCAGGTCGCGGGTGATCGGCTGCATGAACAGGCCCTGGCTCTGGCGCATGCCCATGGCCAGCGACAGCATCACCGAGGCGCCGGCCAGCATTGAGATGGCCTGCCAGCGGCCCAGGGACGGGTGCTGGAATGAAGCCGGGGATTGGGATGCGGTCTGCGCGGCGGGATTGGCCATGGCTCGGCTCTTTTGGCTTTTGCTGCTGTCTCGGGTTGCGGCAAGAATGGGGCGGGGTCGGCCGGATGTCCAGATGGGATGGGCGACGATATTGTATCGGTGCAATGGGCAAAAAAGCCCGATGGCCCTCTTGCCAGAGGGCGGCGGTAATGCTGCTGTAATGCCAAAGCGAAAGGGCTTCTCCCATGGGTTACGACCTGCTATCCGCCTTCGCCCCGCATGAGGGCGAGTTGATCGCCATAAGGCGCGACATCCACAAGCATCCGGAAACCGCCTTCCAGGAAACCCGCACTGCCGCCCTGGTGGCGGAAAAGCTGCGCGGCTGGGGCTTGCAGGTGCATACCGGCCTGGCCGGCACCGGGGTGGTGGCAACGCTGAAAGGCCGGCGCGTCACCGGCGACAAGGCCAGGGATGGCCGCAGCATCGGTCTGCGCGCCGATATGGATGCGCTGAACCTGCAGGAGAAAAACGATTTCGCCCATGCCTCGGCCTATGCCGGCAAGATGCATGCCTGCGGCCATGATGGCCATACGGCGATGCTGCTGGGCGCGGCGCGGCATCTGGCGGCCGATCCGGATTTCGCCGGGCAGCTGCATTTCATCTTCCAGCCCGCCGAGGAAGGCGAGGGCGGCGCCCGGGTGATGATCGAGGAAGGGCTGTTTGAAAAATTCCCCTGCGATGCGGTGTATGGCATGCACAACATGCCGGGCACGCCGTTGGGGCATTTCGCCATCCGGCCCGGCGCGATGATGGCGGCATCGGATACCTGGACCACGGTGTTTCGCGGCACCGGCGGCCATGGCGCGATGCCGCATATGGGCAGCGACCCCACCATGGCGGCGGCGGCCTTCGTCACCGCCACGCAGCAGATCATCGCGCGCAATGTCTCGCCGCAGCATGCCGCGGTGATCAGCGTGGGCCACATCGCCGCCGGCGCTTATGGCTCGCCCAACGTGATCCCCTCGCAGGTGACCATCCGTGGCACCGCGCGCAGCTACACGCCGGCAGACCGCGACCTGCTGGAGCGCCGCCTGAACGAACTGGCGCAAGGCATCGCGGCGGCCCATGGCGTGAGCGTGGAGCATGATTACCTGCGCCGCTATCCGCCGCTGGTGAATGCCGCTGCGCAAACCGCCATTGCCATCCGTGCCGCCACCGCGCTGGTGGGGGCCGACAAGGTGGATGGCGATACCGAGAAGCTGACCGGCGCGGAGGATTTCGCCTTCATGCTGGAGCGCAAGCCAGGTGCCTATATCCTGATCGGCAATGGCGGCAGCGTGGCCGATGGCAGCTGCCATTACGTGCATACGCCGCATTACGATTTCAACGATGCCATTCTCACCACGGGCGCGGCCTATTGGGTGGAATTGGTGAAGCAGGAAT
>NZ_JAHBYG010000061.1 GCF_019636075.1 Ferrovibrio sp. | reverse complement strand
GCCCACCATGCGGGCTTCCTCGTCGCCGTCCCACACGCCCTGCACGATCACCTTGTCGCCCTCGGCGGTGTCGGTCCACAGCGTTTTGCCAAGGCGGCCGGTATTGTTGGCGATCAGGCCCGAAGCGGCGGCCAGGATATGCGGCGTAGAGCGGTAATTGCGCTCCAGGCGCACGATATGGGCATTCTCGAAATCCTTTTCGAAGCGCAGGATGTTGCCCACCTCGGCGCCGCGCCAGCCATAGATCGACTGGTCGTCGTCGCCCACGCAGCAGAGATTTTTGTACTCCTGCGCCAGCAACCGCAGCCACAGATACTGGCTGACATTCGAATCCTGATATTCGTCCACCATGATATAGCGGAATTGCCGCTGGTATTTCTTCAGCACCTCGGGCTGGGTGCGGAAGATGGTCAGGTTATGCAACAGCAGATCGCCGAAATCGCAGGCATTCAGTTGCAGCAGGCGCTGGTTATACAGCTCGAACAGCCCACCGCCGCGCCCTTCGGCGAAGCCGCTCTCCGATTTCGGTAAGGCGGTGGCGCTGCCGCTGCCATAGCCCTTGTCCTTCCAGCGGTCGAATTGTGCCGCCAGGCTGCGCGGCTCGATCTGCTTCTCATCCACGCCCTCGGCCTGCATCACCTGCTTGATCAGGCGGATCTGATCATCCTGATCCAGGATGGTGAAATTCGGCTTCAGCCCCACGGCCTCGGCATGGCGCTTGAGGATGCGGTTGGCGATACCATGGAAGGTGCCCAGCCAAAGCCCTTCCGCAGCCGGCCCGACAAGCTGCTCCACGCGCTCGCGCATTTCGCGCGCCGCCTTGTTGGTGAAGGTGACGGCCAGGATCTGGCTCGGCCAGGCCAGGCGCTGATACAGGATATTGGCGAGCCGGGTGACCAGCACGCGGGTTTTGCCCGTGCCGGCGCCGGCCAACACCAGCAACGGGCCTTGCAGATGGGTGGCAGCTTGGTATTGCGCCGTATTCAGCCCGGCGAGCCAGGGGGCCTGGACGTTGGGCGGAGCGGTATCGGCCGCCGGCACCGGCGGTTCCGGTTCGGGCTCGAAGCCGGCAAGATCGAAGGGATCGGACATGGCGTCTACATAGCCGATTCGCACACCATTGCGCCATGGCTGCTGGGAGAGTACGACTCGATGAAACCAGGGAGGAACCCGCCATGGCTGCCATCGCCGCCACGCCACGCCTGAGCGCTACCGCCACCGAAGCTGCGATTGCCGCCTTGAAGCAACTCCTGGGCGATCGCCTGAGCACGGCCACGGCAGTACGCGAACAGCATGGCCATGACGAAAGCTGGGCCCCGGCCTTTCCGCCCGATGCGGTGGCTTTCGTGGAAAGCACCGACGAAGTGGCAGAGGTGGTGAAGATCTGCGCCGCCCATGGCATGCCGATGATCCCCTTCGGCGCCGGTACGTCGCTGGAAGGCCATGTCACCGCGCCGCAGGGCGGCCTGTGCATCGACATGATGCGGATGAATGCCCTGCTCAAGGTGAATGTGGAAGATCTGGATGTGGTGGTGCAGCCCGGCATCACGCGCAAAGCGCTGAACGAGCAATTGCGCGATACCGGCCTGTTCTTTCCCATCGATCCTGGCGCCAATGCCTCGATCGGCGGCATGGTTTCCACCCGCGCCAGCGGCACCAATGCAGTGCGTTATGGCACGATGCGCGAGAATGTATTGGCGCTCACCGTGGTGTTATCCGATGGCCGGGTGATCCGCACCTCCAAGCGCGCGAAGAAATCCGCCGCCGGCTACGATCTTACGCGGCTCTTCGTCGGCTCGGAAGGCACGCTGGGCATCGTCACCGAAATCACGCTGCGGCTGTATGGCATTCCCGAGGCGATGTCGTCGGCGGTTTGCGGGTTCGATAGTCTGGAAGGCGCGGTGCGCACTGTCATCGCCACCATCCAGTCCGGCATCCCGGTGGCGCGAATCGAGTTGCTCGATGATGTGCAGCTCGATGCCATCAACAAATATTCCAAGCTGGATTATCGGGTTTGCAACACGCTGTTCCTGGAATTCCACGGCACCGAAGCCGGGGTGAAGGAACAGGCCGAGATGGTGCAGGCCATCGCTGCCGAACATGGCGGCGCGGATTTTCAATGGACCGTGAAACCGGAAGAACGCGCCAAGCTGTGGCAAGCGCGCCATGATGCGGCCTATGCCGCCAAGGCGTTGCGCTCGGGTTGCGAAATCTGGGCCACGGATGTGTGTGTGCCGATCTCGCGGCTGGCCGAATGCATCCTGGAAACCAAGGCAGACCTCAAGGATAGTTTCCTGATCGCGCCGTTGGTGGGCCATGTGGGCGATGGCAATTTCCACCTCGCCTTTGTGGTGGATCGCGGCAATCCGGCGGAGGTGGCGGAGTCGGAACGCATCAATGCCCGGCTGGTGCAGCGCGCGCTGGCGATGGAGGGCACCTGCACCGGCGAGCATGGCGTCGGCAGCGGCAAGATGAAATATCTTGTGGCCGAACATGGCGAGGCGGTGAGTGTGATGCGCGCCATCAAGAAGGCGCTGGACCCCGACAATCTGATGAATCCGGGCAAGATATTCAGCGTTTAGGCGCTGGGCGAAAAGCAACGGGGCCCTACTTTGCGGCAGGGCCCCGTTTTTTATTGATGGAAGCGGATATCAGCCGCGTGCAGCCTGCCGGCCACCGCTACGCTGGCCGCCGCTATGTTGGCCACCGTTGCGCTGGCCACCACTGCGCTGACCGGCGTTACGCTGGCCGCCGTTATGCTGGCCCTCGCTGCGCCCGCCACCATGACCCTGGCCGCCACTGCGATGCGGACGATGCTGGCCATTCGGCTTGCCGCCCTGATGCTGGCCGGCCGCGCCACCAGCATGATTCTGGCTCTTGCCCTTATAGCCGCCCTCGGCGCGATGTCCCTCAGCGCGATGTCCCTCGGCGCGGCGGTTTTCGCCCTGCTGGGCATTGCCGGCGGGTTTGCCGCGATAGCCCTGATCGTTGGAGCGGCGCTGATCCTGGCCGTGACCTTGGCGCTCACCGTGACCCTGGCGCTCGCCATGGCCCCGACCCCGACCTTGGCGATGCTCGCCACGGCCTTGCTCACCACGGGCATGCTCGCCGCGAGCCTGTTCGCCGCGGCCATGCGGCTGGGCAGAACCGGCGGTTTCCGCAGCCACCTTGATGGTGCCACGACGATCCTCGGCGGGAATCTTCTGCCGGATCAGGCGTTCGATATCCCGCAGATACGCGCGCTCTTCATGATCGCAGAAGGCGATGGCGATGCCGGCGCGGCCGGCGCGGGCGGTGCGACCGATACGGTGCACGTAGGATTCCGGCAGGTTCGGCAGCTCGAAATTGATCACATGGCTGACATCGGGGATGTCGATGCCGCGCGCAGCGATATCGGTGGCGACCAGAGCCCGCAGTTTGCCTTCGCGGAAGGCAGACAATGCCCGTTCACGCTGGCTTTGCGACTTGTTGCCATGAATGGCGGAAGACGGCACGCCCAGCTGCTCCAGATGGCGGCTCACCTTGTCGGCGCCGCGCTTGGTGCGGGTGAAGATCAGCGTGCGATGGATGCTCTCATCCTTCAGCAATTCGCCCAGCAAGGTGCGCTTGGCATTGGCATCCACATGGATCACGCGCTGCTCAACGCGGTCGGCAGTGGCGGCCACCGGGGTAACGGCCACGCGCACCGGATCGCGCAGCATGCCGCCGGCCAGCTTGGCGATATCGTCGGGGAAGGTTGCCGAGAAGAACAGGCTTTGGCGCCGTGCCGGCAATTGCGCCACGATGCGGCGCAGCGGCTGGATGAAGCCCATGTCGAACATCTGGTCGGCTTCGTCCAGCACCACGATTTCGGTCTGGTCGAGGCGGATGTTGCGGCTGTTGGTGTGGTCCAGCAGGCGGCCGGGGGTGGCCACCAGAATGTCCACGCCCTGCAGCATCTGCTTGATCTGCGGGCCAGGCGACACGCCGCCAAACACGATGGCAACGCTCACGCCCAGCTTGTGGCCGTAGAACCGGAAACGCTCGGCGATTTGGCTGGCCAGTTCGCGGGTGGGGCTCAGCACCAGGGCGCGGCAACCGCGCTGCTGGGCGCGCGGGCGCTTGCCATTGGCATCGGGCTGCGCCAGGCGATGCAGGATCGGCAGCGCGAAGGCCGCGGTCTTGCCGGTGCCGGTCTGGGCGATGCCCAGCAGATCGCGGCCCTGCATCACGTGCGGGATGGCCTGGGCCTGAATCGGGGTGGGGGTGTTATAGGGGCCAGAGGCCAGCGCCTGCAGAATCGGAGCAGCGAGGCCGAGTTCGTTGAAAGAGGACAAAGGGAATCCTTGCGTATAAAGCCGTGCAAACCGGTTCGGATGCTCCGAAGCGGTTGGGCGGCGGGGTGTGGAAACGCCCCGCGTGAACTGGGTCGTGATGGGAGACTGGTAGGGCTGCCGGCAGTACGATCCACGAAACACGACAGTGTGTGAGAACACGACGGTGGGGCGGGATCGTTCACGCGGCCTGGCGGCCTATAGTCGCGGCCCGATTGGCCTGCGATGGGCGAGGGTATGACAGGTAAACCCCGCAGGGTCAAGGGAGAATATTGCGCTGCGGCAAAAACCCGCCGAAGGGTTGCAAAACCGCGGCCCCGGCCGTCAAGTTACTGGAATGACAAGCTCGCCACCCGCCGATACCACCTTCCAACGCCGCCTGTTATGGCTGCTTTGCACGGCCGAGGTGCTGTCGATGGCGGGTTTTTCGGCCTTTCCGGCTTTGCAGCCGAACCTTACCGCCGCCTGGACTCTGAGCGCCGCCGAGGCGGGCTGGATCAACGGGCTGTTTTTCGGCGGTTACACCCTGGCCGTACCGTTTCTGGTGGCTTTCACCGATCGGGGCGATCCGCGCCGGGTGATGCTGATCGGCCTGGCTTTGTCGGTCGTCGGCAATCTGGGCTTTGCCTGGGCGGCGGAGGGCTTCCTCAGTGCGGCGGCGTTTCGCTTCATCAGCGGTGCGGCGCTGGCTGGCACGTATATGCCGGGTCTGGTGCTGCTCACCGATCATGTGCGTGGCCCGCTGCAATCGCGTTCGGTCTCTTTCTACACCTCCACCTTCGGCATCGGCAGCGCCGCGTCGTTTCTGGTGGCGGGCGAAATCGGCAGCCTTGCGCCATGGGCGCTGGTTTTCATCCTGGCCGGCCTGTCCAGCCTGATCGGTTTCGCGCTGATCTGGTTCTGGGCACCGAAACGCGATGCGGGCCAGCGTGCGGCGCCCTTGCCGTTGAAAGCGGTGCTGGATTTCCGACCGGTCTTTCGCAATATGGGCGCTATGCGCTACGTGCTGGGGTATGGCCTGCATTGTTGGGAATTGTTTACCCTGCGCTCGTGGATCGTGGCTTATCTCGATGCCCGCGCGGCGGCCGGCGCGGAAAGCCTGTGGCGCCCCACCATGGTGGCGATGATCGTGGTGCTGATCGGCGTGCCCGGCTCGATCCTCGGCAACGAGCTTGCCATGCGCATGGGGCGGGTGCGCTCGATCATACTGGTGGTGATCATCACGGCCGTGCTGGCGGCATTGACCGGCTTCACCTGGACCTGGCCCACCATGGCCTTGGCCTTGTTGTTGATCGTCTATATGTTCATGGTGATGGCGGATTCCGGCGCACTTACCGCAGGCGCGGTCGCCTCGGCCGATCCGGAACGGCGCGGCGCCACCATGGCGGTGCATTCCACCATCGGATTTTTCGGCGCCTTCCTTGGCCCGGTGGTTTTCGGCCTCACCCTCGATTGGGCAGGTGGGCCGGAGCAATCGGGAGCCTGGACGGCAGCCTTTATCAGCCTGGCGGCAGTGGGTGTGCTATCGCCGCTGGTATTGCTCACCATGGGACGCGGGAGATCAACAGCATGACCCAAGCCATCGACCTGATCATTGCGCCGCGCGGCCATGATATCGGCAATCTGGTGGTGCGCCGCCTGCTGCCTTACATGAAACGCCGCCATGTCGGCCCCTTCGTGTTCCTGGATCATTTCGGCCCCGTGGATATGCCGCCGGGTCCGGGCATGAATGTGCGGCCGCATCCGCATATCGGCTTGGCCACCATCACCTATCTGTTCGACGGCGAAATCCTGCATCGCGACAGCCTGGGTTTCGTGCAGCCGATCCGGCCCGGCGATGTGAATTGGATGGTGGCCGGCAAGGGCATCGTGCATTCCGAACGCGTGCGGCCGGAAGTGCAGGCCACGGGCCAGACCATGCATGGCGTGCAGGCCTGGCTGGCGCTGCCGCAGCATCTGGCCGAGATCGATCCGGCTTTCCGCCATCATCCCGGCAACAGCCTGCCGGAATGGCAGCAGAATGGCGCGCGCCTGCGCTTGGTGGCGGGCAAGGCCTATGGCCGGATCGCGCCAGAGGAATGGTTCGCGCCGATGTTTTACGTGGATGCCGATCTGCCGGCGGGTGCCAGCCTGGATATGACCGATGAATATGCCGAGCGCGCCATCTGCGTGGCCAGCGGCGCGATTGATATCGAAGGCACGCGTATCGAATCCGGTACGTTGGCGGTGCTGCATGAAGGGGCGAAGGTAAGTCTGCGTGCGGAAACCGATGCCCGCATCATGCTGTTGGGCGGAGCGCCGCTGGATGGCGACCGTCTCATGTGGTGGAACTTTGTCGCCTCCGACAAGGCGCGCATGGAGCAGGCCAAGGCCGATTGGCGCGACGGCCGTTTCGGCAAGGTGCCGGGTGAGGTGGATTTCATCCCGCTGCCTGAGAATTGACGCCGCCCTGCCTGCCTTTTGAGCTGCTCAAATAGCTGAAGCAGACAGCGCTTTTCGCTATACTCCGGCTTTGCGGTTGATCGAACAATTGACCATCGGAGTGAAGTGGTATGCGCGAGCGTTTCGATTTCGTGATCGTGGGAGCCGGCATTGCGGGCGCGGGCGCGGCTTATGCCCTGGCGCAGCATGGTTCCTGCCTGTTGCTCGAACGCGAAAGCCAGCCCGGCTATCACACCACCGGCCGTTCGGCGGCGCTGTTTTCGGAAACCTATGGCAATGCGCCGATCCGCGCGCTGACGGTTGCCAGCCGGGATTTCCTGATGAGCCCGCCCGAGGGCTTTGCGGATGTGCCGATCCTCACGCCGCGCGGCGTGATGATGGTGGGCGCGGCGGAAAAATCCGCGCAGCTCGATGCCACGTATGAAGAAATGCGCAAGCTGGTGGCCAGCGTGCGCCGCATTCCGGCATCCGAGGTGCTGGAGCGCGTTCCGGTGCTGCGGCCCGAGCAGGTTGCCGGCGGCGCGATGGACGAGCCCGAGGGCATGGATATCGATGTGCATGCGTTGCATCGGGGTTTTCTGCGTGCTGCCGCCCGTGCTGGCAGCAAGCTGGTGAACGACGCCGAGGTGACGGCCCTGCAGCGCGATGGTGCCGATTGGATCGTTGCCACCACGGCCGGCGAATTCACTGCCGGCATCGTGGTGAATGCCGCGGGTGCCTGGGCCGATGTGATCGGCGGTTTGGCCGGCGCCAAGCCGATCGGGCTGGAACCCAAGCGCCGCACGGCCTTCACCATTGATGTGCCCAATTGCGATTTCCAGCATTGGCCGATGGTGTTCGAAGCCGATGAGGCGGTGTATTTCAAACCCGATGCCGGGCGGCTGTTGATTTCGCCCTGCGATGAAATCCCCTCCGAGCCTTGCGATGCCCAGCCCGATGAAATGGATATCGCACTGGCCGCCGAAGCTTTTGAAACCCTGACCACCCTTACGGTGCGCCGCCCGGCGGCGAAATGGGCGGGTTTGCGGTCTTTCGTGGCCGATCGCAGCATCGTGGCCGGCTTCGATGCCGACCAGCCCGGTTTTTTCTGGCTGGCAGCCCAGGGCGGATATGGTATCCAGACTTCGGGAGCAATGAGCCGGGTGGCCGGTGCGCTGGTGCGCGGTCAGGCTCTGCCCGCCGATATCCAGGATCTCGGCATCACGGAAGCTGTGCTGAGCCCGAAACGATTGCGATGAATGCCGACCTGCGATGAACGCCATAGCCCCGAAACAGAAGGCAGAACGGCATAAGATCGGCCATTCCGCCTGCCCGCATGATTGCCCCTCCACCTGCGCGCTGGAGATCGATCTGCAGGATGGCAAGATCGGCCGGGTGCGCGGTGCGGCGGGCAACAGCTACACGGCCGGGGTGATCTGCGCCAAGGTGGCGCGCTATGCCGAGCGGGCCAACCACGCCGATCGTCTACTCAAGCCGCTGTTGCGCACGGGGCCTAAAGGCTCCGGGCAGTTTGCCGAGATCGGTTGGGCGGAGGCGCTGGACCGCACGGCAGAGGCCTTGCTGGCCGCCGAGGCGCGCTACGGCGCCGAAACCGTATGGCCGTATTTCTATGCCGGCACAATGGGCCTGGTGCAGCGCGACGGCATCAACCGCCTGCGCCATGCCAAACGCTATTCGGGCCAGCATTCCACCATTTGCGTCACGTTGGCGCGCGCCGGCTATATCGCCGCCACCGGGCATCTTTCCGGGCCGGATCCGCGCGAAATGGCAAAAAGCGATTGCGTGGTGATCTGGGGTACCAATGCGGTGCATACCCAGGTGAATGTGATGACCCATGCCATCCGCGCGCGCAAGGAGCGCGGCGCCAAGTTGGTGGTGATCGATCCCTATCGCAATGCCACCGCCGAACAGGCAGACATGCATCTGATGCTGCGGCCTGGCACCGATGGCGCGCTGGCCTGCGGCGTGATGCATGTGTTGTTCAAGGAAGGCTTCGCCGACCGCGATTACATGGCACGCTATACCGATGTGCCCGACGAACTCGAGCGCCACCTGCAAAGCCGCGATCCGGCCTGGGCCGCAGCCATTACCGGGCTAGGCGTGGATGAGATCGTGGCCTTCGCCCGCCTGCTGGGCGAGCGCAAACGGCATTACATCCGGCTGGGCTATGGATTCTCGCGCAGCCGCAATGGCGCGCCGAACATGCATGCCGCCACCTGTATTGCCTCCGTAACCGGTGCTTGGCAATACGAGGGCGGCGGCGCGTTTCATAACAACGGCGCGATTTTCCATTGGAACAAGGCGCTGATCGAAGGACTGGACCTGCGCGATCCAACTGTGCGCGATCTTGATCAATCGCGCATCGGCCCGGTGCTGGTGGGCGAGGCCGAGGCACTGAAGCATGGCCCGCCGGTTACGGCTTTGCTGATCCAGAATACCAATCCCATGGCGGTGGCGCCGGAATTGGCCAAGGTGCATCGCGGCTTTGCGCGCGACGATCTGTTCGTCTGCGTGCATGAGCAATTCATGACCGATACGGCCAAGATGGCCGATATCGTGCTGCCCGCCACCATGTTCACCGAGCATGACGACATCTATCAGGCCGGCGGCCAGCAGCATATCCTGCTCGGCCCCAAGCTGGTGGAAGCGCCTGGCGAGGCGCGGGAAAACCATTACGTGATCTGCGAATTGGCCAAACGCCTCGGCGCAGAGCATGAAGGCTTTCAGCTCTCCGCGCGCGAAATTGTGGATCGCACATTGGCGGCTTCGCGCTATCCCGGTTTTGAAACCCTGGAAACCGAGCATTGGCATGATTGCCAGCCGGATTTCCGCCGTAGCCATTTTCTGGATGGGTTTTTCGGCCATGCCGATGGTCGTTTCCATTTCTCGCCGGATTGGTCGGCAATGGGGCCGGATCATCAGCGCCTGCCGCGCCTGCCCGATCATGTGGACCTGATCGAGGCCGCCGATGCCGAACATCCTTTCCGGCTGGTGACCGCGCCGGCCCGCAATTTCCTGAATACGAGCTTCACCGAAACCCCCACATCGGCCGGCCGCGAGGCCAGGCCGAGCGTGATGCTGCACTCCGAGGATGCCGCAGCGCTCGGCGTTGCCGATGGCGCCTTGCTGCGCATGGGCAACAAACGCGGCGACCTGGCCATCCATGCGCGGGTTTTCAACGGCGTGCAGCGCGGCGTGGTGATCGTGGAAAGTCTGTGGCCGAACAGCGCCTTCGTGGAAGGCATCGGCATCAATCTGCTGATCGGCGCCGACCCGGCACCGCCCAATGGCGGGGCGGCGTTTCACGATACCGCTGTGTGGTTGCGCCAAGCTTAGCTTTATCGCTTCATTAGCGAAAAATAACTATGCCGTGCGGCGCTTTTTCAGCAGTCTGAAGCGATCCGATATTCTAATCGCATCATACCCACGTATCGGCAGGGAGCGTGGGCGATTGCGTAGAGCAGGGCATCCTTGGGCAAGCCGTACCAACCGCAATTGCGCAATCTTATCGCCGCCATCGATGGCGAGGCGCGGCGCAGCATGGTGCCGGTCTTCGCGGCTCTCGAATTGCTCAACCAGCCTCTGCCGCCCGACAATGCCCTGGACTTGCTCGATCGTGCCCTGGTGGCGACCGACCGTATGCATGAACGGCTGGCTTTGCTGCGTAGCCAGATTGCCAATCTATCGGATCAAACCGGCGATGCGGCTGGCATGCCGTCGGCAAGCAGCGTTGCTCTGTTGCGCCATCGCCATGTTCTGCTGGCGGAAGACAGCAAGACCAGCCAGTTGGTATTGACCATGCTGCTGCGCGCCGGCGGCGCCGAAGTGCGCGTGGTGGCCGATGGCAAGGCGGCTGTGCAGGAAATCAGCGAACATGGCCGGTATTTCGATGCCGTGTTGATGGATCTGCATATGCCGGTGATGGATGGCATGGAGGCTACCCGGGCGATCCGGGCTTTGCCTGGGCCGGCCAATGCGGTGCCGATCATCGGTATCACCGCCGAGGAGCAGCCCGAACGCCTGGCCGCCTTCCGCGCCGCCGGCATGCAGGATGTGCTGACCAAGCCGGTGGATCTTGCCGCGCTCTATCGCACGCTCTCCCAGGTATTGCACCCCCCCGCCTGAGTGTGGGACACAGGCGGTCATGACGCCGCCAAAATTGTTTCCCGACCATCTGCCGGCCCCCGATGTGCTGATCGCCCCCGATATGCTGGGGAGCGCCGGCGAGGGGGCGTGGCCGGATTATCGCCTGCTGGATAGCGGCCATGGCCGCCGGCTGGAGCAATTGGGCCGTATCCGCGTAATTCGTCCCGAACCGCAGGCGATGTGGTCGCCCAAGCTGCCGGAGAGCGAATGGGATCGCGCCGATGCCAGCTTCGGACCCAACGAAAAAAGCGAGGAGGATGCCGGCAACTGGCGCTTCCGCCGCGAATTGCCGGAAACCTGGAAGGTGGCCTGGCGCGACCTGCGTTTCCATGGCCGCTTCACGCCGTTCCGCCATCTCGGCTTTTTCCCTGAGCAATGCACGCAATGGGACTGGGTGATGCAGGCCGTGGCCGGCCGCGTCAAACAGGGGGGCGAGCCGCCGCGTATCCTGAACCTCTTCGGCTATACCGGCGTGATCTCGCTGGCGGCTGCCAAGGCTGGCGCCAAGGTCACCCATGTCGATGCCTCCAAGAAGGCCATCGGCTATGCCCGCGAGAATCAGGAACTGGCCGGCATGAACGATGCGCCGATCCGCTGGATCGTGGATGACGCGCGCAAATTCGTCGCCCGTGAATTGCGGCGCGGCGCGCGCTACGAGGGCATCATCCTCGATCCGCCGAAATTCGGCCGTGGCCCCAAGGGCGAAGTATGGAAGGTGTTCGAGGGCTTGCCGGCTTTGCTTGCCGAATGCGGCGCGCTGTTATCCGACAACGCCATGTTCTGCATCCTTACGGCTTACGCGGCGCGGCTTTCGCCGCTCTCATTGCAATCCTTGATGGCCGAGCATATGCCCAGGCACGAGACCCGGGGCGGGCGCATAGAATGCGGCGAACTGGCTTTGCGCGAGGAATCCGGCCGGCGTTTGATCGCTACCGCGCTGCATGCGCGCTGGTCGCGTTCATAGGCTTTTGCGATTGATCTCGTAGAGCAGGATGGCGGTCGCCACTGCCAGATTCAGCGAATCCGCCGTCCCGCGCATGGGAATCCGCACCCGCGCATCGCAGGCATTTTCATAGGCTTCCGGCAGGCCGGCCTGTTCGTTGCCCATCAGCAGGAATGTCGGCGCCTTGGTGTAATCCGGTTTGCGGTAATCCTGCGAGGCGCGCAGCGAAGTGCCCACCATCTGGCCATTGCGCTTGCGGCACAAAGCCTCGAATTCGGCGAAGCCGGACTTGCCCAGCCTGACCGCGAAGATCGAACCCATCGAAGCGCGCACGGCTTCGATCGAGAAGGGGTCGCAGCAATCGTCGATCAGCACGATGCCGGCGGCGCCCACCGCATCGGCGGTGCGCAGGATGGTGCCCAGATTGCCGGGATCGCGCACCATCTGCAGGCCGATCACGCAATCGCCGGTTTGCGCCGGGATGTCATCCAGCGCGGTCAGCCGCGCTTCATACACGCCGATCACACCCTGCGGGTTGTCGCGTCGGCTGATCTTTTCCATCGCCTGACGGCCGGCCATGATGCATTCAACGCCGGCATTCAGGCAGCGGGCCAGAAACGGTTTCAGCTTGCCATGCTCGGCCAGTTCATCGCTGTAGATCAGGGTTTTCGGCAACCGGCCCTGTTCGGCGGCGGCCAGGGCGGTGCGCAGGCCCTCGGCCAGGAACAGCCCGGTTTCGCGCCTGTGCTTCTTGTCCTCCAGTGCCCGCACCAGCTTGATGGCCGGGTTGCTGGCGCTGGTTACCGTTTTGATCTCGCCCTTCATGCCCGATGGCTTAGCAATCTTCGCCGGTCCTGTCATCCGCCAGTCATTGCCGGACTCTAGGCTCCAGACCCTAGACATCTGCGATTTACTGCTCCATATGCCGTGGACTGGCTGGGGGGTGGGCCCGGAATTTGGTCCAGACCGGCGGTTTATGTGTTTGAAGATTATCCAAACGAGGCCCCAATGTCTGGACCCGCGCAAGCGCCCGACACCCCTATCACCGACATCGCGCAGTTGGTGGATTACATGGCCCAGGGCTGCAAGCCCGCCGCTGAATGGCGGATCGGTACCGAACACGAGAAACTGGCCTATACCATCGACGATTTCCGCCCGCTGCCCTATGAGGGGCCTTATGGCATTCAGCGCCTGCTGAATGAATTGCAGCGTTTCGGCTGGCAGCCGGTTACCGAAGGCGGCAAGGTGATCGCCCTCACCATGGACAACCAGTCGATCACGCTGGAACCGGGCGGGCAGTTCGAATTGTCTGGCGCGCCGCTGGAAACCATCCACCAGACCTGTATCGAAGTGGGCACCCATCTCAAGCAGGTGCGTCAGGTGGGGCAGGAGATGGGCATCGCCATGGCCGGCCTGGGTATGCAGCCGAAATGGCGCCGCCAGGATATTCCGGTGATGCCCAAGGGCCGCTATGGCATCATGAGTGCGTATATGCCCAAGAAGGGCAATCTCGGTCTTGATATGATGTTTCGCACCTGCACCGTGCAGGTGAATCTCGATTTCGCCTCCGAAGCCGATATGGTGCAGAAATTCCGCATCGGCCTGGCGCTGCAGCCGCTAGCCACCGCGTTATTCGCCTCTTCGCCCTTCACCGAGGGCAAACCCAACGGCTTCCTCAGCTTCCGCAGCCATATCTGGACCGATACCGATCCCGACCGTTCGGGCATGCTGCCTTTCGTGTTCGAGGATGGCATGGGGTTCGAGCGCTATGTTCAGCATGCGCTGGATGTGCCGATGTATTTCGTCTATCGCGACGGCAAATATATCGATGCCTCGGGCCAGAGCTTCCGCGATTTCCTGGCCGGCAAGCTGCCAGCCTATCCCGGCCAGTTGCCCACCTTGCGCGATTGGGCGGATCATATCACCACGCTGTTTCCCGAAGTGCGGCTGAAGCGCTATCTGGAAATGCGCGGCGCGGATGGCGGCCCCTGGGGCCGGCTTTGTGCGCTGCCGGCCTTGTGGACCGGCCTGCTTTACGATGCCGGCGCGCAGGATGCGGCTTGGGATCTGTGCAAGGACTGGACTCATGAAGAGCGTGCACGCCTGCGCGTGGAAACGCCGAAATACGGCCTGGCCACGCCTTTCCGCGGTGGCGATTTGCGGCCGGTTGCCAAGGCGATGATCGAGATCGCGCAATCGGGCCTGCGGGCGCGCAAGCGGATTTCGCCGGCCGGCGAGGATGAAACCCATTTCCTCTCGCCGCTGGTGCAGATCGTGGAAAGCGGCATCACCCCTGCCGAGGAATTGCTGGCGCTGTATCATGGCCGCTGGAACCGTTCGGTGGATCCGATCTTCACTGAACTGGCCTACTAACTGCTTCTTGACCAGCCATCTACCTATTGAGCCAACTACCTATTGAAATTGGCAGCCCCGATCCCCATATCTAGTGGGTCGGGGCTTGCCATCGTGTTTTCCAGGCCGTTTCAGCCTGTGCAGCAATATCTGCCTGCATTACGCGCAGCCCGCAAAAAACCATGTGAGGGCGGAGGCTGCGATGGATCAGCTCAATACCTTTTTATCGCTCGATATAGCCAAGCATCCCTGGGCACAGACCCTGCTGGCGCTGGGCATCCTTGTACTGGCTGCATGGCTGGTGAATTTCGTGCTGAAGGCGCTGCTGCTGCGTGGCTTGAACCGCCTGCTGGGCCGTACTGCCTATGGCCGCGATGCCGAACTGCGCCAATATGGCGTGATCGAGCGTTTGGCGAATATCGCACCGGCATTGGTGCTGTCTGCCGGTATCGGCCTGGTGCCGGGCCTGCCGGTGATTTTGGCCACGGTTGTGAAGAATGTGGCCAATGCCTTCATCATTCTTTCGCTGGCGATGGCCATAGCCGCTGTGCTGAATATCGTCGATACGCTGTATCACCGCCGGCCGGAAGCGCGGCAGAAGCCGATCAAGAGCTATATCCAGATCGTGAAGATCGCCATCTATGTGGTGGCGGCCTTGCTGATGATCGCCACCTTGATCGACCGTTCGCCGGTGATCCTGCTGTCTGGTCTGGGTGCGATGGCGGCGGTGCTGATATTGGTGTTCCAGGATACCCTGCTGTCATTGGTGGCGGGCATCCAGATTTCCTCCACCGACATGGTGCGGGTGGGCGATTGGATCGAGATGCCCGGCCAGAATGCCGATGGCGATGTGATCGAAATCGCGCTGCATACCGTGAAGGTGCAGAATTGGGATAAGACCGTCACCACCCTGCCGATCCGCAAGCTGGTGACCGAGCCGTTCAAGAACTGGCGCGGCATGACGGAATCCGGCGGGCGCCGCATCAAGCGCGCGATCAATCTGGATCAGACCAGTATCCGTTTTCTGGACGCGGAGGATATCGAGCGGCTGAGCCATATCGGCCTGCTGGAAACCTATCTGCATGGCAAGAGTCAGGAATTGCAGCGATGGAACAGCAGCCTCGGCGAGAAGGGGCGTTTTGCCGCCAATACCCGCCGCCTCACCAATATCGGCACGTTCCGGGTTTATGTGGATGCCTATCTGCAACAGCATCCCGGCCTGCATAAAGACATGACGCTGATGGTGCGCCAATTGCCGCCGGGACCGGAAGGCCTGCCGCTGGAACTCTATTGTTTCACCAATACCGTGGCTTGGGCGGATTACGAGCGCATCCAGTCGGATATCTTCGACCATCTCTTCGCTATCCTGCCGGAATTCGGCCTGCGGGTTTTCCAGGCGCCGACGGGGCAGGATATGCGGATGCTGACGGCTAGCGCCGCTTGAGCCAGGCGGCGAGTCTGTCGGGGGCGTAAAGCGAGGCGTTTTCCGCTTCCAGCAGCATCTGCGGCGGCGCCAGCAGTGCAGCCGTCAATGCAGCGCGGCGGCGGCGCGCCTCGGTCCATTCGCCGGCCTCTGCCAGGGTGGCGATATCGCGCAGGTTCAGGCTCCATTGCTCCAGTATGGTGCGTGGGCCGGCTTGGTCGAAACGCTCATGCATGAAGCCGATCTGGCCGCGCAGCATGCCGGTGATGCGTGCGGATAGCGCGGCATCTTCTTCCGCCAAAGGCAGGATCAGCAGGCGGCTGAAGCGCGCCAGTTCGGCCAGTTCGCTCCGCAGCGTTATGGCGCTATCGGGCATGTCGGTTGGTTGCAGCAGGCGCATATAGGCCACCAGTGCATCCAGCAGCAGGGCATCCGGCTCAGCGCCGGCAAATTCCATCACGATCACTTCGCGGGTGAATTCGCGCAAACTGCCGCTGCGTTGATCGAAGCCGAAGCGCGGCCTGGCCAGCACACCGCGCAGGGATGGAATCTTTTGCGGGTCGAAGCGATGATTTTCCGCGCGCGCATGCCACAGCGCGTTGCTCAGATCCACCTCGCCAGGTTGCTTCGACAGGCCGGGAATGAAAAAACCGCTGCTGACATGGCCATTGGCATGGCAGGCCTGGCAGGATAGCCCTGCCTTGCGCGCATTGCCGCCCAGGATATCCGGGCTGCGGAAAGCCAGGCGTCCGAATTCGCTGTAAAAGCTCTGGGCTTCGCCGCCGGAAAGCGTTTCGGCAGGCCGGGTGGTCAGGTCATGCAGGTTAAGGCTGCCGCGCGGCAACCAGTCCAGCGCACCACGCAGGCTTTGCGCCGCCGCCATGCAGGGCAGCAGCAATGCCAGCAGCAAAACGGCGTAGAGACTATTCAGCCTCATGCGGTAATGCGTGATTCATCTCTCGCGCCGGTTGTTCGCATTCGCAATCGCCAACGATCTTGGCCGGCACGCCGGCCGCCGTGCAATGCGCCGGCACCGGGATCAGCACCACGCTGCCGGCGCCGATCTTGGCACCTTCGCCGATCTCGATATTGCCCAGGATATTCGCGCCGGCGCCGATCAGCACGCCGCGCCGGATCTTCGGATGCCGGTCGCCGGTTTCCTTGCCGGTGCCGCCAAGCGTGACATTCTGCAGCATCGACACATCATCCTCGATCACGGCGGTTTCGCCGATCACCACGCCGGTGCCATGGTCGATCAGGATGCCGCGGCCGAATTTGGTGGCCGGATGGATATCCACCTGGAAAACCTCCGATACGCGGCTTTGCAGCAGGAAGGCCATTGTCTCGCGACCCTGATGCCATAGCCAATGCGCCACGCGATGGCCCTGGATGGCCAGGAAGCCCTTGAAGAACAGCAGGGGCTTCAGATAGGAGCGGCAGGCCGGGTCGCGTTCATTCACCGCCACAAGGTCGGCGCGCACCGCATTGCCGATATCGGGATCGGCGGACAGCGCCTCGTTGATCACCTCGCGCATCACCAACGGCGAAAGATCGTCGTTGGCCAGGCGATTGGCCAATTGATAGCTCAGTGCATCCTCCAGCCGCTTGTGATGCAGCACGGCGGAATGCACCAGGCTGGCAAGCAGGGGTTCGTTCGCCACCGCTTCGGCGGCCTCCAGCCGGATGCGGCTCCAGACCGGATCGTGACTGACGATCTTGTTGGCAATCATCGGCATTGGCGGGGTCTCCCGAAACTGGATTAGCCGATCTTATAGCAAAGATCGTTAATTTTGTCAGGCCACTGAACTCAGGGCACTGAACTCAGGCGACAGAATTCAGGCGGCGGTGCCGCCTACGGTCAGGCCTTCGATCAGCAGGGTAGGCTGGCCCACGCCGACCGGCACGCCCTGGCCGCTCTTGCCGCAGGTGCCGATGCCTTCGTCCAGCTTCAGATCGTTGCCCACGGCGCGGATCTTGGTCAACACATCGGCGCCGGCCCCGATCAGGGTGGCGCCCTTGATCGGTGCTCCGATCCGGCCGCGTTCGATCAGATAGGCCTCGGTGCAGGAGAACACGAATTTACCCGAGGTGATGTCCACCTGGCCGCCACCGAAATTCACCGCATAGATGCCCTTATCCACACCGGCGAGGATTTCGCCCGGATCACGGTCGCCGGCCAGCATGTAGGTGTTGGTCATGCGCGGCATCGGACTATGGGCAAAGCTTTCGCGGCGGCCATTGCCGGTGGGGCGCATGCCCATCAGGCGGGCATTCAGGCGATCCTGCATATAGCCCTTGAGGATGCCATTCTCGATCAGCACGGTGTTTTCCGTCGGTGTGCCTTCATCATCCACGGTAAGCGAGCCCCGGCGCTGATCCAGCGTGCCATCGTCCACCACGGTCACGCCCGGCGCCGCTACGCGCTGGCCCAGCATACCGGCGAAAACCGATGTCTTCTTGCGATTGAAATCGCCTTCCAGGCCATGGCCGATAGCTTCGTGCAGCAGGATGCCAGGCCAGCCGGGGCCCAGCACCACCGGCATTTCGCCGGCCGGGGCAGGCACGGATTCAAGATTGACCAGCGCCATGCGCAGGGCTTCGTCCACTTCCGACTGCCAATGGTTGGGATCGAAATATTTGGTGAAGCCGAGGCGGCCGCCGGCACCGCGGCTGCCGCTTTCCTGCCGGTCGCCTTGGCCGGCCACCACCGAAACATTCAGTCGAACCAGCGGGCGGATATCCTGCACCAGGGTGCCATCGGCGCGCAGGATCATCACCGCCTGCCAGGAACCGGCCAGCGAAGCGCTGACCTGGCGCACACGGCTATCCTTGGCGCGGGCATAGGCATCGATATCCTGCAGCAGCTTCACCTTGCGGTCGAACCCGATTTCGGAAAGCGGGTTGTCGTCGCCATAGAGATGACGGTTGGTGGCAAGCGGCGGCAGCGCCATGTCGCCGCCATGGCCGGCGCGCACCGCACGCACGGTATCGGCGGCGCGGCGGATCGCGGCTTCGCTCAATTCGGAAGCATGGGCATAGCCGGTCTGCTCGCCCGATACGGCACGCAGGCCGAAGCCCTGGCTGGTATCGAAGCTGGCCGATTTCAGCCGGCCATCGTCGAAGCTGAGCATTTCCGACTGGCTGTATTCGAGAAACAATTCGCCATCATCGGCGCCATGCAGCGCATCGCCCACCAGGCCTTCCACCCGGGCGCGGTCCAACCCGGCGCGGGTGAAGAACAATTCCTGTGCGTCGTGCAGCTTCGGGCTATCGCTCATGGCATCCTCAAACGGCTTCCTGCCGTCAATATAGGGCAGGGCAAGGGGAAAAACAGCCGCTTGGCCGGGGGGCGTTTAATGCTTGCGGCGGTCGCTATTGCGCAGCATTTCCGCCATTTCCTCGGGCCCGATCGGCTTGCTGATCAGGTAGCCCTGCAATTCGCTGCAACCGGCGGCCCGCAGGAATTCGCGCTGCGCTTCGGTTTCCACACCCTCGGCCACCACCGGCAATTCAAGACCGCTGGCCATACCCACCATGGCGCGCACCAGGGCCACATCCTTTTCGTTATGCGGCAGGTCGGTGATGAAGGCGCGGTCCAGCTTGATCTTGCGGATCGGTAATTGCTGGATATAGCTCAGCGACGAATAGCCGGTGCCGAAATCGTCCAATGCCGCGTCGATGCCCACCTCGGCCAGTTCGCGGATGGCGCGCACGGTTTCGCTCATATTCTGGATTGCCGCCTGTTCGGTGATCTCGATCCCCAGATAGGGCGTCAGTTCGGGCTCGGCCGCGGCCAGGTTGCGGAAATAGCCGGGCAGGTCGTCGCGCACGAATTGCTGGCCAGACACATTGATGAAAACCCGGCGCGGCTCGATGCCCCGGTTGCGCCAATCGCGCACCTGCTTGGCGGCATGGTCGATCACCCAGCGGGTGATCTGCACGATCATGCCGCTTTCCTCGGCCAGCGGAATGAATTCGGCCGGCGA